>JAKSDA010000640.1 GCA_022360315.1 Pseudomonadota bacterium | reverse complement strand
GGCGGTGCAGCTGGGGGCGGCGCGGCCCGGCGCGATGCAGCTGGCGGCGCGGCCCGGCGCGGTGTTATCGATGGGGCCGCCTGCCGCGAGCTGGTGACAGGTGGCGGCGCTGTGCGGCGCTGCGCTCGGCGCGGCGCCGTTGTGCGCGGGGCTGCCGGACGTTGCGCGACCGGTGGAGGTGCAGCCGTCACCGCACCTCGTCGCGGCTCTGGTTGCGATCTCGATTGACCTACAGCGTCACCTCGACTTCTCGGTTCAGACGGTTGCGCGGGCCTCGCCGTTCTGGTCGCAGCGATGTCCTCGAGTTGCTGAGCTACATCAGCGACGTCGGGGCTGGACCGCTTATCATCGCGCTCGAGACCGCGAAACAGATCGGTCAACTCCGATGATTCAATCCAGGAGAGGCTGCGGGCCATCGGTCTGTCTCGTCTGCAATAGTCCCATCCTACCTTCAAGTTCGGCAGCGACCAAATCGAAGACGTGAGCTACCGGTGGTGGAGGTTGGCGCAGCATGCCCAGGGGTACTCCTGCGCCCACAGCTTCAAGGAAGACAGGATCTCGCGGCACATTGGCGGTGAACAGCAGATCGGGCGGGAACTTCTCCCAAACTTCCTGAGCCACTGAGTAGGATTCTGTCTGTCTGAGCTGAAGCATGCTTATCAAGAAGCCGACCAGTTCGACCTCTGCGCCCTGCCGGCGCAGAGATTGAACGACTTCGAGCAACTGAGTGACCGACCGCAATGCGATGGGTTCTGCCTGGATCGGCGACAGCATATGAGTAGCCACGCGAAGGATACCAGTCGTTATACCTCCAAAACCACACGGCGTGTCGACGATTACCAGGTCGTGGCCCAATTGATCGGCATCGTAAAGTAGGCGTCGGTACTGGTCGCCCGTGGCTAGAATACTGCTGAATCGCTCGGTATCCGTGGGCGCAATATGGCCAAAGGGAAGTAGATGAAACCCGGGCACCCGGGTGTTGATAATCAGCTGGGGGAGCGGCTCGTTTCCGTCGATGTACTCCTTGAAGCCAGCTCTTCGAGTCAGTTTTCTCGATAGAGACAGGCCTATAGCTCCCTGAGGATCACAGTCGACCAGGAGTGTATTATACCCCCTGGCGGCAAGCGCGTGAGCCAGATGCAAAGAAACCGTTGTTTTTCCAACCCCACCTTTCTGGCTGGCGACGACGAGACTCTTCATCAATCGAATCGTTGAGTTAATGTTGAACCCCCTCCCCGAGTCATCCGAGTCATCCGACGCATACTATCACCAATCCACATGCTCAACTCCAGCCGATGTCATTCGGTTGGCGAAATCAATGGCACGAAAAGTGCATGTAGTTGATACCGGCAATGGTAGTATGGCCAGCTACATACAGCCAGCTGTTCGGGGTCGTCCTCACTTTCTCACTGTGTGATCGCCCGGGCAAGTTTGCGACGTGCTTCTGCCCAGCGGCGAGGATCGCGTTGCCATGATCCGAGTCCGTGATGGGGGCCGCCCCAGCCGGCCGCGGCTTCGTGCAGAGCTTTTGGGATGATCTGGCGGGCCACTGCATCGGCCTGTGTTCTGTGGCCTTTTTGCGCCAGCAGCCACAGGTATTCGTAGTCTTGCATCCCACGGCGGACTTGTTTCAGTCGAATCGATGGGATCACACCTTTATAGCCGATGCGGTGACCGGGGTAGACCAGTACGCCCTGGCTATTGGTTTGCCAGCTTTGGTTGAGCGGATTGATCCAGATATCGCGGGGCAAGTCGCGCCACGGCACGGTGCGTTTGTTGAGCCGGAAATAGCTCCACTCCACCATATTATAGAGAAACAGAGTATCGAGCCGATAGCGCCAGGCGATCCACGGCCAGGTGGTGAGCGAGAGGCCATCGGCGTCGAGCGCTTCGCTGCCCTGAAACGGCTCTGATCCCTGGTAGAAGCCGACCGTATCGCCAGCGGCCTGCCGCCCGGCCAATGCCGGCAGATTCATGTAGTCGCCGGCGATGTCCCACATAGTCACGCATCCGGTGAATCGTTTGACCAGTTCGGCCGCGTGGTCACCGAATTCAGTATAGAACGCGATCGATATCGGGACATCGCGGTTGCCACGGCGGATCGCTTTGCACGCTGCATCGAGAACTTCGTAGCGGTCGGCGCCGGGTTCGTCGGAGGCATAGATAAACGTGTTTTTGATCGGCCAGCCGCGGTCGCGCCAATGTCTGGCAGTTTGCGCCACGGCAGTTGTGATCGCTGCGGTGTCGAGGTCGTCGAGTTTTTGTCTAGTTCCGCTCGGCCAGCCGCCGGAGCTGTGCAAATTGACTGGAAGAGAAAACATATCGAGCGGCACACCGCTAGCAAATGCGCTGCCGTTGAGATAGCCGGCAAAGCGTCGGTCGAAAGTCGACCAGTCGATTCTTAAATTGGCGCCGGTCCCGGAATGGGTGGGAAACGGTGTCGAGTAGTGAGTGGTGGGAGCCAGGCGATGAGACCAGGCGAGACGGTAGAGCTGGGCCTCGCGGGCGCGAAATGCCGCGCTTTCCTTGCCGCATACCGGGTGATAGCCGATATTTTCGTACTCGTTGAGCGAATCGCCGAATCCACCGTAGCCGACCCGCCACCGGAGGTGGCGTTGTTTGGGTAAACCAAAGTTGTAGACCTCGAGCGTGACATCGAAGTGGGCCAGTTCTGTGTCTCTCGACCGTGCGATCGCGGTGCCGCGGTAGGTTGCCGGCGCGGCATCGCGGGGAATTGTCAGGTCGATCCACACGCCTTGCCACTGGTTGGCGGCGACCGATACGGGCAATCCGTGCTCGGGCACATCGGCTGGGATCAGCGCATCAGGATACTCGCCAGGCCCGGTGCTCTGCCGCGGTGACGTACTGGGCCGGGTGACCTTGACATACCACTGGCGGAATCGCGCGAACTGACCGGCGTCGATGGTGGGCCTTCTGTCCGGCCCACTGTCCTGTATCGAGGGCAGTTGTCGCAGTGCGGAGAGCTGGACATCGACTGCTGGCAGGGCCTCGGGGCCGGCGCGAAAGACGATCTGAAACGCGACGGTCTCGCCGCGCGCCCCGCCCAGCCGTATCATTTTGCCATCCCAGGCCGGATTGCGCTCCTCGTAGTCATCGAGAGAGACGTGGGTAAAGATTCGTCCATCGCGTGCGATTTTGACTCCATCGTCGAACACATAGACGGTTTTGTTGGCGTGCGGGCGGTCGCGCTTGCCGGTATGGGCTCGACTTGCGGGCTGGCCATCGCCTTTTTGATCCCGGCAGCCGGTCGTGGCGATCGAAAGCCCCACGGCGGCCAGGAGTGCCGCGGTCAGCAAATGGCTCGGTCCGGGACGAGGCGCCGTCCGGGCCGCCGGGGCAGTTGCCTGGACGGCTTCGGTGTCGAGCTGCTTTTGCGAATTGCTTTGTCGGATGACGCGTCTCATGGTCGAGGCCGATCATACCCCACTGAAAGCTGGCCAGGATCTTTACAACGTGTGCCCTGATTTGTGGACAGCGGCTGGCGCTAGTGACATCGACACCTTTTGGCGCGGAATATCTGATTTTGAGTCTTTGAAATGGTATACAATAGATAAGTTGAACTCTTTTTTGATACAATATCTACGTAATTTTACAATAGTCACTATAAAATGCAGATTAAAGATTACTTTGGTGAAATGGTTGCAGATCATTACGATGAATCGGCGCCTGAAATGTTTGATCCAGAATCCATTGAGCCATGTGTCAGTTTATTAGAAGAAATTGCTGGAACAGGAAGCGCTCTTGAGTTGGGTATTGGCACCGGACGAATTGCTATACCTTTGTCAGAACGTGGTATCTCTGTCTACGGAATCGATTTGTCATCAGCTATGATCAACAGGCTTCGGCAAAAAAAACGCGGCAGAGATATACCAGTAACTATGGGGAATTTTGCAACAACCAAAATTGAAGGATCGTTTTCCTTAGTGTATCTAGTTTTCAATACAATAATGAATCTCACAACCCAAGCGGCGCAAGTCGCCTGTTTTCATAATGCGGCTTCTCACCTTTCAGCAGGTGGGAGTTTTGTAGTTGAAGTTATGGTTCCAGACCTTCAGAGACTTCCTTTTGGACAAACAATTCGTCCGTCCGAGATTAAGCCAACCAAATGGGGATTTATGATCAGAGTAAACCACAAGGAAAGGTAATAGGGCTTTTGATGAGAAAAAAGCCGGTGTTTTCTCGGTGAACAATGCGGACTAGAGCAGGGGGCCGCCACCAATCGGCATGGTGGTGGAATGGTGGGCCATATACATGCTGCGGGTCAGGCGGACATCGCTGTGCCGCGCGCAGAACCACTGAGCGCCTTTCGAGTCGCGGCGTATTGCAATACACTCGGCGCACTGTTCGCCGCTTTCGACCGGTTCGCCAGCTCGCTCGTAGTCGGTTGGTTGTGCTATCAGAACCGCACAGCGAGCCAGATGCAGGACCCGCTGCGGAACCGATCCAACAATGAAGCGCCGCCGGTTGGTGTTGCTGTGTCGCCCCAGGACGATCAAGTCGGCTTCAGCCTCCCAGGCCAGGTCGACGACCTGCTGCGATGGCTCGCCCAGACGGGCGTGGGTGTACACCCGCCAGCCCTTGAGATCGTCGAACGGGTGATCGAAATCGGCCAGTTTTTCGCCCAAGAGTTCGCGTAGCATTGCAGCGAGCTCGTCCAGGGCATCACTTTGGTTGGTGTCTTTGCGCCTTTGATACCTGCGTGCTGGTGCGAGTACGGTCAGCGCATGGATCTCCGGGGCCTGGTGGCGCGCTGCGCTGTCCAGGGCTGTTTCGAGCACGACATCGGACATCTCCGAGAGGTCCACGGCTGTGACGATCTTGTACCGACGCGGCTCAGTCATCGTTTCCTCGGCGCTTGTTGGGCGAGCTGGGCAATGACAGATAGAGTGCATGGCAGCTGACGCAGGCTTCGGTCAGCTTGGCATATGCCTTGGCCGTGCCGATGTCGTCACGCTGGCGGGCCGCAAAGCGGAGTTCTTCGGCTGTGCGGAACATCTGGTCCTGCAACTCGTAAAACGCCGCCGGCAGCCAGTCGTTCAGAGTTTCGCCAGCGGCTTCGTTTGGTCGCGAAAGACGCGGCTGGGCGAGGATCTGCTCAACCACGACCTCGGTCATCTGGTGTTCGAGCATGAGAGCCGACCACAGCAAGCTCTCCATGCTGTCCCCGTGCTCGACCATGTACTTGCGCAAAAGGTCGCGCGCCAATTCCGGCAATGGCTCGTCGCGCTCGAGCTGGGGCCTTTGCTTTTCGACTTCTGGCGCCTCTGGCCCATTGGGCTCACCGGCTCCGTTCTTCGAACAAGAGAGTGATGCTACGAGCAGAATTAGGGCCCATAGAGCCGAACTGCGAACAATAGGCATGATGGAACTCGTTACGTGTGACTTGGGTTTCCGATGCGACTCTTCGACGTTGTCGTGAGTTATATCTTTCGGTATCGAGTGCGGAGCACCGCTTCCCGCAAGCAAGTACCCACTTTTTGGCCCCACAGTCGCCGATGACTGGATTTCTCGCCAGTCATGTACACTCGGTCCGAGACGTTTTGGTGTCTGGCCCCCGACGCTTGATCGACCCTGCCGGGCACTTGCTTGCGGGTCGCTGTACTGAGTGAAGATGATGGGAGCCCAGACGCGGCCATCGGGGTCGCGGTAGCAGCCACATCCGGGCTCCGCGGGAATTCAGGCTCCTTTGACTGAGATCTTCTTGATGCCCTGCGCTTCCTCGGGCAGCTTCGGCAAACTCATCGCGAGCACGCCGTCTTTGAACGTGGCTTCAACGCGCTTCTCATCAACTGCGCAAGGCAGGGCAATCACACGCTGAAATGAGCCATAGGAGCGTTCAAAATGGTGATAGTCTTTCTCCTTTTTCTCCTCCTCGAATTTCTTCTCGCCCTTGAGGGTCAGTCTGGATGCATCCGCCGACAGGGTGACCTCGAGTTCTTTTTCGGTCATCCCAGGTAGTTCGGCCGAGATCTCCACAGCCTTGTCAGTCTCGCTGACCTCGATATTGGGGAAAAACGAGCTGTTCGACTGGCCGAAAATCGCTCCGCTGGGCCAATCGCTCCAGAAGCTGTCCACAAATCGGTTCATCTCCGAGCGAAACAGGGCTAACGGATTGGTTTCCTCTGCGCTCACGGGAGCTTTTTTGCGACGAACAAGATCTCTGATGGACATTGCTTTCCTCCTGTAATGGATGTTCCTTTCGGCCAACACTGTGGTGATTGATCTAGTGGACACGCAGGCGCGGTGGGCTGCGTGTCCACTTGCCGTTTGTCGATGCAACCTCGAGACCAACGCGGCACGAGCTCGCTCCGACCTGGCTCAAGAGGACTGCGCTGGAAGTGTCCCAAGCTCATGCATTCTAGTCTCCACTGCCGATCGCTTGACCAGTCGCCGCATCAGTCACGCTCACCGGAGTGCGCAGAACTTGCGCCCGCCACGCGCGAACCTGCAACCGTTTCGCTCACAGCCGGCCCCACACCGTGACAGGATGGACCGCAGGCTGGGGCGCCCGGCGGGAGTCCGCCGGAGGGCTTTGCCCAATAATGGTAGCGGCGTTCGGGATTTTTCCCGAACGCTGCTAGAGCGTCGGGCAGTTAGGCTCGAAAGGGCAGCTCATTCCGGCAAGGCGTTACTCTTGCATGAGAAAGAAGCCGATATGCTAAGAGTTCGCGATATCATGACAGTCGACGTGGTGAGCTTGGCCGAGGATTCCTCGGTCGATTCTGCCGCCTGGAAGTTAGCCAATGAGGATGTCAGCGGAGCCCCGGTGCGCGACGCCAAGGGTAACGTGATCGGTGTACTTTCGAAGAGTGATCTGGTCGATCCGCTGCGTCAAGGTGACAACGAGAAGCTGGTGAGCCATGCCATGACGCCAGGTGTATGGGCGGTCCACCCAGACGAAAGGGCAATCGACGCGGTCAAGCTCATGATCGATGTCGGAGTTCACCGGGTCCTCGTGATCCGTGGACCGGGCAAGCTCGAGGGCATTGTTTCGACCATGGATGTTATGAAAGCCCTGGTGCGCGGGGCTGACTTTCACGGCCTTTCAAACATGGCATTGCAGCCAGATAACAAAAAAGATGAAGCAGAGAAAGACGAGGAGAGCGACTCGGAAGGGGACGACGTCGCCGCGGGGATGTCAGCATGAGGCCGCAGGTAACGCGGCGGGTGGATTGTAACAACTGTCCGGTCGGCACTGTGTCCGGAGTCGGCAAGGGCCAGTTCTGCCCTTTCATCGTGCGTTCCTATCCGCGGAACGCGCAGCTCTATCGCCGTGGTGACGCGGCCGGATACATCTGGTTTGTCAAATCAGGAGTTGTCGCACTCGACGATGACCAGGGTGCATGCGAGTTCAAGTATCCCAATAGCTTCATCGGCGCGGAAGTGCTCGAAACCGGGATTTACCGCGCCACTGCTCGTACGCTGGAGCCTTCCACCCTCTGCGGAGCTACCCGCGAGGGATTCTCACAATGGATATCGCGTAACAGTGAATCCCTGTGTACCGCGCTGTGCCGTGCATTTGAATCCAGTCAATAAACCTGACCATCAGGCGAGAGGAACTCGAACGCCATGCGCAAACCGATCACGTGCCCCGAGTCAGCCCATCTGGAAGAGATCGAGTTCTGTGAGGATCCGCTCAGCGGACGGATTCTCGGTGTCAAATCATGTACGGTGTTTTCGCCACCCGAGTCGGTAGACTGCGAGATCGTGTGTGCCGCGTTGCTCAACCGGCGCCTGGAGACCGAGCTAGCCCGGACCACGCAGACCGGCCAGATCGTGGTCCAGCGGCCCAGCCTGTCGACCGTTGCACCGGCGTCACGACCGGACCCAGACGAGGATTCGGAGTAGTCATCGGGCAAATGTCTGCACTACCTGGTCCTTCATCGTTCCGCGCCCAGGACCACGAGCGCTTCTTGTAGAGCGCGGGCTGGTGAAGCTGGCCGAGGACCTGGTCCAGGGCCGCTTCGAGGACCGCTACTCCGGCCTTTTAAGAAAAAAACAACTCGACCTCGTTATCGGATTTGGATTGCTGAAGGCAGATAAACCTGGTTTATGCTGCGCGCTGAATACCATAATTGGAAGCGGCAAATTCGGATAGTTGTCTCTCCAGTTTCCGGCGCCCTCGAGACAGTCGAGACATCACGGTACCGAGTGGCAAACCGAGAGTTTCGGCGATGTCTCGATAGCGAACTCCACGCAGGTCAGCCATCTCGATCACCTTCCGCTGGTCGTCGCCGAGCGAGGCCAGTGCTCGAGTCACCTCGTCATCGAGCGCGTTGGCGATCAATAGACTTTCCGGGTTGGCGATATGCCTTTTGACGTCGCCGTACACAGCGCGCACGGTATCGTGGGGACATTGACGGGCAAATCGACTGTGTCGTTGGCGTTTGCGATACGCATTGATGAAACTATTGTTGAGGATGCGGAGCAGCCAGGCCCGGCAGTTGGAGCTCTGTTCGAATCGCGGCCATGCCACATAGGCGCGCAACAACGTCTCTTGCACCAGATCGCTGGCGTCGTCCGACTGCTGAGTCAGCCGCATGGCGGTGCCGCGGAGCAAGCTCAAATACGGCAAGCAACGCGTCTCGAAGTCCGAGCGCGCGCCGCGGTGGCGCTCCCCCGCACTGTGACAGGCTGCGCTGCGCATCGTCTGAGAAATTGCCTCCGCGTTGGTCCGCTCACTGGATGCTGCGCTGTTCCCGTTCATGGTCCAATGGCAAAGCAACCTCGATGCCATATGGCAACTAGTTGATTTTTCGATGCTATCGATACCACTTGTGGTATTGGGACCACAACCAGCGTTGCCACTGTGACGCATTGGTTGTGTCGAACTGACAATCGAGCTCGAATTGTCGAGGGCTAGCGGCGTTCGGGAAAAATCCCGAACGCCGCTACCATTATTGGGCAAAGCCCTCCGGCGGACTCCCGCCGGGCGCCCCATGTGCCCGAAATCGGCCAATCGCCGCTCTCGGCCGGGACGCACGCAGATTCGGGAAAACGATTTTTCCCGAATGCTGCTAGAGCACGATTGCGAAATGCTCGCGCAATGCGGCGCGCCAATGGTCCTGATTGTCGATTGCCGACTCGGTCTTGACACCATTCTCGGTGCGGATCAATCGATCGGAGCGCAAGGTGATACGACCTTCTGGCCGGGCCAGAGAGCAAACCGTGGCTTTTGTGAAATGGGACGCAGGTGACTGGTGGTAGTCGCAGCCCGGTTGAAAATCGGCCAGTGCGTACTCTTTTGGCATGAAACGGTACTGTGCGGTAAAATCAGACTGATCTGTATTTTTGCGCATCAAGATCCAGTAGGGTCCGTCACGATCGAGCCGGAAGGCGCCGACATCCTGCTCCTGCACCAATCCTTGTTGCAATCGAAGAGGATCGACGAAATTGTCGCCAAACCCCACATCGAGGATCCAGGGTTGGTCGAGTTCCACCCGCAGCAGCATGTGGTCGAAGTCGATACCCCAGGTATCATCTCCGAAGACGTTTGCCGCCAGCATATCCACGCGGTAGCCGAGGCGGTGCAAGAGCCAACAAAACGCGGTGTTGAGTTCGTAGCAGAATCCTCCCCGCCGGCTGGCAATGATCTTGTCCAGAATTGTAGTTTCGTCGAGGACGATGCGTCGTCCCATATGAATGTCCAGATTCTCGAATGGCACTGCAAACAAATGAGCGCGCTGCAGCTGTACGAGGCCTTCCGCATCACGCGCTACCGGTGGAGTGATCCCGATGCGCTGAAAGTACTGTTCAACGGTAGTGCTCACGGGGGTCAACATCGCAGAAGCAGGCTGGGTTAGGCAAGCCCGAGTTGCCTCCCTCTCCCTCTACCGGGAGACTTTTCCCCCTCACGACAGCAAGCAGACATGAAGCTGGGCCGATTTCTACCGCGTTTTGTTTGATCGAGGTTTTCATGCTGTGGGTCGGCCATTGCCCTTTCTGTCGCCGTCCATTCGATGAACCAGGCTGGAGGAGGCTGATCAGGTAGGACTAAAATAAGACTTCTGATCTGGTTGCTGTGAGGTCGCTTGGAAGTCCTTCGGTCTGGTCGCTTGTCGCTTGGGTCGCTGCAGACCTTGGTCTGGTCGCTGTAGGTCGCTTGGTCGCTGCAGACCTTTGGTCTGGTCGCTTGGGTCGCTTGCAGCTCCTCGCTTATTCGCATAGGTGCGCCGCAGGGCTCGGTGCTCCAGGTGCGTTGCTGTCCTCGGACGTTGCCCTGGGGGCAGCGTGCTGGCGGAGCCTCGCGTCGACAGTTGACAGTCCAGTCAATCGATCGCGTCCGATCGATTTGGCTGTATCGCGCGGTCTACACCTGTAATGGTTGGTGCTCAAGGTAATTGAGTATAGACTCTCGTCGTGTCGACGAATCCGCGTTCAATGACTTCTGCGGCCACATCGCCGGAGAGTTGCCCTCAGACGCATCTGCAGTGCCAAGAATGCTCATCACACCTTTTAGCGGGTAGAAACACGAGGAACGTATGCGTTCGTTCACCAACGCAAGTGTATTGTTATGCTGCGCCGCGGTTGCAGTGGCCACCAGCTGCCACAAGGGGGGCCCAAAGGGCAATAAGAGCCCCAACTATGCCGAGCTGACCAACCCTTTGTGGAGCATGGCCCCGGCCGACGTCGCCTTCGGCCTGGTGGTCGCCGAGGGAACCGGAACACGGCTCTTCGGGGCGGTTACTGCCCTGCAAGACGCGCTCGAGAAACTGCCGGATGGCAATGAAATGACCGCCCAGGTGCACACCGAGTTGCGCAAAGAACTGCCTTTCGACCCACTCGACCAGGCCAATTACGCCAAATATGGCATCGATCCGGCCAAAGGCCTGGCACTCTTTGTCGACCGAAACAGGAAAGCCACGTTCATCGTGCCACTCGCCAACCGAGAGGCGTTCGTGACTGCCCTCGACGGCAAGACCGATAGCGACGTCGACACCCTCGGTGCGGGCAAGGGGGTTTGCAAGCAAATATCTACCCGCTACGCATGCGCCGAGACCGCGGCCCAGCTCGACAAACTGGGCAAAAGCGATGCAATGATCAAACGCATGGCCAGCCTCGCTCGCGGACACATAGAACTGTGGGCCAATGTCGAGGCAATGACCTGGGGCGACGTGCCGTGGCAGGGCTTCTTTGCCAATCCCGGTACAATCGGCGCTGCGGTGCAGATCGAACGCGGCGGCTTCACCGCGCGCGGCCAGCTAATGGCGCAGCCCACCGACCAGCGGCTCCGGGTGTTGATCGATGCGCCGCGCAGTCTGGCCGAACAAGCGGCCAAGGCCAAACCGGCCGGGGTACTTCGCCTCAGCGTGCCCATCTTCAGCGGCCTGGTTCCCAGGGACAAGGCCGCCGAGACACTTGCCGGCACCGGCGCTATGGGCCTCGATGTGCAAAAAGACATCATCGACAACGTGACCGGAGAATTGGTCATGTACGTGCCGGCCGGAAAAGCTACCGGGCTCGTGGTCGAGTACGGGGTCCGAAACGGTGCCAGTCTGCGTCCGGCGATCAAATCGCTTTGCGCCATGGCAGGGCTAGCGGTACCGCAATTCGGCCTCCGCGTCGCCGACCAGAGCTGTGTAGCCGAGGTGGACCTCACCAAGCTAGCCGAGCAGATGCCCGAAATAAAGAACCTACCATTCCAGGGGGTGGTGCACGGCTCGCTGAGCGCCGAGGACAAGGCCATCGTACTCACCATTCGTCCGGCCGGTAGCAACCGCGGCGGCAAGGTCGAGTACAACGATCTGGCGGGGGAACTGACTACTGGAGCATGGAACTTCGCATCCTGGGGCCGGGGCATTACACTTGGCGACCAGTTCGCATCCAAATTTGCCCAGTTCCCAGACCAGCCCCAAATGGGCCAATTCCAGAACCAGCCCAAAATGACCCATATCGCCAGCGTCATGGGTTGGGCAGCAGCGCATCTTCGCGAGATGGGTATGGGATTGGGCGTGCGTTCCGATGGTGTTCATCTAGTACTTCACCTCGGCACCCAGTTTTCCAACTCCGACGATGTGTTAAAAGAATTTCAAAACATTGTGATCCGGGTCCTTGACGGCGACGACGATGCTATGGCAGATATCGAAAAACTGGCCCAAAAGCACCCCAGGTCTCCATTGGGCCGCTCATACGCCGCCGGTCAGGGCGGCCTCATGGGTGGAACTGCGGCCGCCGGATTCTTGGCCGCAATAGCGATTCCCACGTTCGTGAAGTACCAAAAGAAGTCCAAGACAACCGAGGCCACTCAATTCACCAAAAAACTGTATGATGGCGCGCGAGCCCATTATTTCGATACTCCGCAACTTGATCTCACCCCGGTAGCCCCCCATTTCCCGAAAAAAAGCGCAGGTCCGACGCCACCGCTGGGTACCTGCTGCAAACAAGGCGGTAAATGCGCGCCCAACTCCTCCTACTGGCAGAAAGAACCCTGGGTCGCTCTGCAGTTTTCGGTCGACGACCCGCACTTCTATTCGTACCAATACGAAGTGATCGACCCGGAAAAACAATTCGTTGTCCGGGCCTTCGGCGACCTGGACTGCGACGGCGTGTACTCGACGTTCGAGATGTACGGCATAGTAGAACGAGGAGCCGATGGCCCGACCGGTGCTTCTTCCCTCCGAAGGATCGACGAGCTCGAATAGCCCGCATGAACACACTGCTGCGCGAGCTTGTCTGCGGCTGCACATCCCGACAGAGCGCTCGCGCTTCTGGATATATGAGTTCTTGCCGAACGCTGGAGTTTGCCAAGGACGTCTCTGACGACAGTGGGCCTTGGGTCGAGATTGCTGGGTCCTGGTGGTCGGATTGCTGGGATCGGTATGCCTACTCGACCTCAGTCATTTGCAAATTGCACAGTACGTTCGGAATGAGAACGGCCGGGCGGAGTGTCCGGCGGCCTTGTACTCATTTGCCGATGGCTTTGACCGCGTTCAGTACATCGGGCAAGAGCGGTCGGTCGGGCGGGCCCTTGCCAATGTATTTCCACGTGATCGCTCCGCCCTGGTCGACCACGAACAAAGCGGGCAGAGAAATCTCGTTCTTTTCGTCGGCCACCCCATACTGGCGTATGACTTTTAAACCCTTGTCCTCGAGCAGCGGAAAACCAATCGACAGCTTACTGGCCAGTTCTTTCGATTTGTCGGCCGGGTCGACACTGATGGCGACAATCGACGCGCCGAGTTCCTGAAATGTGTTTCGATTCTGCTCCAGCTCACCGAGCTGTTTGCGGCAGTACGGTCACCAGTGGCCGCGGTAAAAAACCAGTACCGCTGAACCATTTGCCCGCAGCCCGGCCAGGTATACTTGCTGGCCGTCTTGACTGGTCAGGGCAAAGTCGGGCGCGGTCTGAGATGACGCGGCCGGCTGAGTCGGTGCTGGCGCGGGTTGGGTTGGCGCAGGTTGCGCCGAAGCGGGTTGGGCCTCGCTCTGCGACGAGTTATTGGACGCAGAACTCTTGCACGCAGTCAGGCCAACCGCGACCACAAGAGATGCTGTTGCCATGCTGTAAACTGTCTTCGATCGATTCATGATGACTCGGGAATATACCGGCCACCGGCAGTGGTCTGGAAGTCCACGCACGCAACCAACCCTCTGGCCCGGGGCTAACCCTGGACGCTCGGGCCCGAGATCAGCCTCACAGCAATCGGAGACTCACCCCGTGCGCTGCGGCACAGCACTCTCCGCACCGGCTGACAGCGGAGCTCCTGTCCGCGTATAGTGACCGCGTGTTCAAAGCAAGAACCCCGGCGCGCCGCCTGTTGCGGTCGCAACTGCCGGTAGCGTGGGCGCTGCTACTGCTCGTGGTTATTCCCTGCAGGAAATCATCGATACGCTGGCCGACGCGCTCGGTAGCGTGGGCGCTGCTACTGCTCGTGGTTATTCCGGCGATCGGCCGCGCCGATGGGCTCGAGTTCCACGCAGTGGGAGCCCGGGCAATCGGTCGGGCTGGTGCGATCACAGTCAGTGCCGACGACGGCGCTGCGCTGTTGGTCAATCCGGCAGGAATGGCTCGCCGCCTCGATTTGCGCGTACAACTGGGACTCAGCCTGCACGACGATGACAGCTCGTTTCAGGCTGTCGAGCCTTCCGATGCAGTGCAGATCCACAACCGAGCTGCGCCGATCACCGCGCCCCAAGTTGCGGTTCAGGGCGGGTTGGGCCCCTTCGTGGTCGGTGCTGCGTATCTGCAGACCGGCGGGTTTTCGCGCCAGCTGCCACGACCACCGCAGGCGACCATGAATGCCATGCGGAACATGGATATCGCGAGGCGATTTCCCCATCGTTATGGCGGAATCGAGCTGAGCTACGAGCGGAGAGTGTGGCTGGCCGGCGCCGCAGTGCGCGCCCTGTCGTGGCTCGGGCTGGGCCTCTCGGTGGCAATCTGCCAGATCCACTTCGAAGAGTCTCGCCACATATGGGCCGGGCTCGCCAGTCGCGGCGACTCACCCGGAGAACCCAATCGCGATCTGTCTCTCATCATCAGTGGACGCGATCGCTTCGTCCCCGGTGCAAATGCCAGTGCGCTCATCGCACCGCCCGAGCTTCCACTTGAAGTGGCCATCTCGGCCAGCGTTTTTGCCAATGCCCAGCTGCAAGGTGCGGTCAATCTGACCAAGCGACACAATGGCGAGTTCCCCCAGGCCCAGCTCGACAACCCGTCGAGCCACGCCAGACTCGCTGGCCCATTGGTTGTGCGGACCGGCATTCGCTACCTCGGCGAGCGCTTTCTCGTCGAGGCCAGTGGCGATGTCGCGCTCTATTTCGACAAACCGCCCGTGTGGCGACTCGATGGAGTGGCTGTACTCGACGAGACACAGGACACGGCCTCGCTCACTGCAGTCCGATCGCTCGTCGATTATCGAGACCACGGCTCGCTGGCAATCACCACTGACGTCGAATTGGTCAGCGGTTTTTTGTGGCTGTCGGCCGGATATTCGCATCACCTCGCCGCCTCGCATGACGAGCAGTACGCGCCGGTGTACAGCGGTCTCGGCGAACACGTACTCGCCGTGGGCGCCGAAGGCCACTGGAACGGCATGACACTGTCCATCGGCTATAGTCGCACCCTGAGCGCCGAGGTCGCCTCGACCGCGAACGAGATCACCCTCACAAACCCGTTCGACAAAAACGACGCCACTCCAGCCGGTCGCGGTACCTATGACAGCGCACGCGACTCGTTCGGCATTGCTGTAGAAGTGGCGTGGGAGTAGCGATTTTCCGGATGCCCCGGCGGGAACTCCGCCGGATGGCCTTGCCTGGCATTGACAGCGGAATCTACTGCTTGTCCGATGGCTTTTCTTTGCCCGGGGAGTCGTCGAACTCGACAAAAGCGCCCCAAACACCACCGATCATGCCGCCAAAAAGTGGCTGCCAGTCGTAGAGGTTTCGCGTCTCACCCTGGAAAGCGATGTCCATTCCACCCCAGGCAAACACCACGAGAGCATAGATACCGACCGCAACGCCGTAGCCAAACGCAGCTTTGAGTATCACGGTCCAGATCGTGCTGTCCTTATCGGTCAGCACCGACCAGATGGGACGACCGACCAGAACGCCGACAACTGCGCCGACAACACCGTAGGTGATCCAATTCCACGCTCCCATCTTGCCGAGCTGGTAGGCACCGAGCCCGACCAATCCACCGATGATGATTCCCTTGATTAATCCGATTATCAGGCGCACGTGTGGTTACTCCCTGAGCTTGTCGCCCTGCCGCTATTGCATGATGCGCTCCAGATCTCGGCAGGAATAGTCTCCCTAAGAGTTTGGTCTAGGCAACGCGGCAGAGCAAGACGTCTGCGAGTTATCCTCGCCCAGTCTGCGAAAAATGTTCTGTCGATCACAGATTGATCAGACCGAATCAGACCGACCAATCCGCGGCGCAGCATTTTCTGCGCCATTTGCTGCAATCGAATAGCCAGCCGCCCGGTTGCTCCACCCCCGAAGACTCTGCGTCGCATTCTTGCCGGAACGTCCGGCCGGCCCACGCGGTCTACTGGACAGTCGCTTGCGCAGTCTTGAGCTTGCGGTGCTGCGGTACCTCGATATCGGCCAGCCGGCGCACCAGCTGGCCGACATCGGCGTTGAACCGGTCCCGGTATTTCCGGCCAATCCCGGCCCGCCGACTCGGCTCGAGCCGAAGCGGGTCGACATAGCGGCCGTTTTTCTTGACCCCGAAGTGTAAATGCGGACCAGTCGACATACCGGTCGAGCCGACATAGCCGATGACTGTCTTGCTCTTGACTCGCTGGCCGACCCCCTGTCCCTTGCGAAACTTGGACAGGTGCATGTACACAGTTTGCAATCCGTTGTCGTGCTTGAGGATGACGCAGTTGCCGGCGCCGCCACGCCAGCCGCGGAAGACGATCTTGCCACTGGCTGCAGCCCATACCGGCGTGCCGGTGGGCGCCGCGTAATCGACCCCCATGTGGCCGCGCCGCTTGTGCAGAATGGGATGCATTCGGTTGGGGTTGAACTTGGATGAGATCCGGGAGTACTTGAGCGGCGTCTTGAGCAGGCTCTTTTCCACACTGCGACCCCGCGCGTCGTAGTAGCGGCCGCTCTGTTGGTCTGCCGCCTTCCAATAGAACGCGTGAAACGTGCCGGACTTGCCGCTGTACTGGGCGGCAAGCACCCGCCGGTAGCGCAAAAATTCGCCTTCGGCATACTCCTTTTCGACCAGCATGCGAAACGTGTCGCCCGCATGGGTATCGGTGTAGAAGTTCATGTCGTAGGCGAATACATCCACAAAAAAGGACACCAATGCGGTGTCCTCTCCCTGCTGCTTGACTGCGGCATAGAGCGAGCTGTCTATGCGCCCGCCGATATCTTGAATGCGAATATGAGTCGCGGTCTTGTCCTTGCTGCCGATCAGTTTGCCATCGGCCGCACGCTTGGCGCGCACTGTGACGGTGCGGGAGATGCGAAACTCAAACTCGATGAGTCGGCCATCGTCGTCGAAGTGAACGCGGTAGGTCTGGCCGGGACGAATTTTGCGGAAATCCATGTGATCGCGCAGAGCGCGGATCACTTCGTCGACCTCGGGTGGAGTCATGTTCTCGCGGCGCAACAGGCGACCCAAACTGTCGCCGCTCTTGACCGTCCCGTCGACCCAACGCCCCTCGGCTTCGGCCTGCTCGGGTAGTCTCTGCCCCAAATGGGGCTTAGTGGCCCGGGATCGCCCCTCGCCATCATGTGACTCGCCCCTCGCAGCATCGCTGGCACCGGCCTGCGACAGATCATCCGCAGCATCACCGCCTTTCTGACTGGCCATGGCAGCCTGCTCCATGACCGCTGGTATCGATGTATCACCGCGCCACAAAAATACGTACAAGTTGACGCCGACCAGAAAGCCCAGAACTATGCCCAAGCGTACCGTACCCGCGGTGGGAGACTTGGCGGCAGGCAGACGCCTACGCCGCCTACGTGAACGTGTTGCGGCCATCTTGTCGTCTGTGTATCGAGCTCATCGTCTACCACGACTGCCGTGGAGTGGGCAAAAAGAACGCCGAGAAAAGCCGGCAAAAGATATCGAACGCGCGATGCCATTACCGACCAATCGATGACGATGAACGCGCGATGCAAGAGCAAATGCAGTCCTGGCCTCGCCGCCGAGATACGCCACAGTCGAAACACATATCGGCGAGCCCGATCGCCGACCCGAATCCCGACACCCATCATTCGCCTCCAACAGCCCCCAAACCGTGGCACAAGGAGCAATAGATGGATGGCCGGACCATTATTGCCCATCTGGTTTAGAGATTGGTCGGGCCGTGTGGGCTGAATCACATGGCTCGATCTCCCTACATATGGAGTAGGGAATCTCTCATGCCCTGTTGGGGCAGCTCGGGCGACAACCGGAGGAGAGATGCGGAATTCAGTGTCAGACCTGGGTGATATCAGGAGGCTAGCTCGACAAAGCTCCCATTGGTCCAGAACTGTTGTTGCGGCCGAACCGGCCTAGCGAGAGGACATTTCATGCCCACCACGTCAAACCAGGCCGGCCCAGGCCGATCTTTAGACCAACTGGACCTTTTTTCAAAACCCCGTAAGGTGTCGCCAGAGGCCCGCGGCATGAACCCTGAGCCAAGCGCGGGCGCAACTGGTACCGAAGCAAAGTTCATGGGCAGCAAAAAGCGACGTACGACAGCCGCCAAAACGGCGCGGCGATCGGGTGGCAATCAAAACGGCGGTGCCCCACCCTCTGTGCCGCCATCGGGCGACGGTTACCTCGGCGGCGGCGATCTCGATGCCTCGCTGCAGGTAGAAGCCCGGCGGCGTTATCTCAACTACGCCCTGAGTGTGATCACGGCGCGCGCCCTTCCCGATGTACGCGACGGGCTCAAACCGGTACAGAGGCGCATTCTCTACGCGATGCACCACGACGAGAAACTGCCGCCGGATGCGAAGTACAAAAAGAGCGCCAAGGTGGTCGGCTCGGTAATCGGCCGGTATCATCCCCATGGCGATACGGCCATCTACGACGCCATGGTGCGCATGGTGCAGCCATTTTCTCTGCGCATGCCACTGGTCGACGGCCAGGGCAATTTTGGCTCGCTGGACGGCGACAGTCCTGCAGCGTACCGATACACCGAGGCCCGACTGGCCTTGCCAGCGGTCGAACTTCTGCGTGAACTCGGCCAGAATACGGTCGATTTTCGACCCAACTACGACGGCACTGCCGACGAGCCGAGCGTCTTGCCAGCTCGCTTTCCCAATCTTCTGGTCAACGGCTCGACCGGCATTGCGGTCGGCATGGCGACCAACATTCCACCGCACAATTTGCGCGAAGTGGTCGCTGCTCTGGTCGCACTGGCCGACGACCCCGATCTGAAGATCACCAACTTGCTCAAGCACATCAAGGGACCTGATTTTCCCACCGGTGGTGAAATCCTCAACAGCAAGGTCGAGCTGCGGCAGATCTACGAAGCTGGTCGGGGCGCCATCCGGGTGCGAGGCCAGTACAAGACCGAAGCCAAAAAGCGCGGTGGCCACAACATTATCGTCACCTCGATTCCCTATGGCGTGAACAAAAACACCATCGTGGAGAAAATTGCCGAGGTCATCATCAAGCGCAAACTACCGCAGCTGGTCGATGTGCGCGACGAGTCTACCACCGATGTACGGATTGTCCTGGAACTCAAGCGAGATGCCATTCCCGAGCGGATCATGGCATATCTGTGCAAGCATACTCCGCTTCAGCTCAACTTCAATATGAACCTCACTGCTCTGTTGCCATCCGATACAGTGTCGGGAGTGGGACAACCGGCTCTGCTCGGTCTCAAAGAGGTTCTGCAGCATTTTCTCGACTTTCGCTATCAGGTCACGCGGCGGCGCTTTGAATTCGAACTGGCCGCACTCACAAAGCGTATTCATATCCTCGAGGGCTTCGAGATCATTTTTAACGCACTCGACGAGGCCATACGTATCATTCGGCGCAGTGACGGCAAGGCCGACGCGGCCAAAAAGCTCATCCGGCGCTTTGGTCTCGACGCCGAGCAAGTCGACGCCATCCTCGAGCTCCGGCTGTATCGCCTGGCCAAACTGGAGATCCAGGTCATCCGGAAGGAGCTCACCGACAAGCGGACCCAGGCTCGCAAAATATCGGCGATCCTCAAGAGCGAGGCCAAGCTGTGGGGGGTGGTGAAGAACGAGCTGGCCGAGATCGCCGACGAGCTCGGCACCCCGCGAAGGACCAAGACCACGGGCGCCGAAGAGCTCGAATTCGACGCCGACGCCTATATCGTCGACGAGGATGCCCATGTGGTACTCACCCGCGATGGCTGGCTCAAGCGCCTGCGCGAGCTCAAAGATCCCAAAAGCACCCGGTTGCGCGAGGGCGACGAGGTCATTGCCGTCCTGCCCGGCTCGACCAAGGAATCGGTCGCGTTTTTCACCAACTACGGCACCGCCTACGTGTGCAAGATCAACGATATCCCGGCCACCACCGGGTATGGAGACCCGGCGCAAAAACTGTTCAAGTTCAAGGACGGCGAGCGCATTGTCTCATCATTTACCTTCGACCCGCGGGCGCTGCCGCCGACCGAGCTTCTCGCCCTATCGGCGCATGGCTTTGGTCAGCGCTTTGCCACCGAACCGTTCATCCAGCCGACCACGCGGGCTGGGCGACGCTACGCCAAGATCGGCAAGGACGACCACATCATCGGAGTGGTCGGCACCAGCGAATCGGATGTCGTGGTGGCGGCCACCGAACAAGGCCACGTCCTTCACTGCACGGCCGGGGAGATCAACAAGCTCGAAAATCCCGGCAAGGGCGTCACAGTCATCAAGCCCGGAGCTGGCGATCGCGTCATTGGTTTCATCTCGGGCAAGGGCCCGAGCGACGTCCTGCTGGTCGAGACCAGGCGAGGTGGCAGACAATACGAACTTCGCGCCGACAAGCGCAAGATCACGAGTCGTGCCAGCAAGGGCCAACAGATCGTCAAACGAGCCGCCCTCAAGCTGACCCCGAGACCGGTCGAAATACCTGTATTGGCCACGGCTCCCGAGCCCAAGCAAATCCATTAGACCCATAGACCATGGCAGCAGCGAGCTACACCGCGCGAGATATCACCGTCCTCGAAGGCCTCGAACCGGTCCGCAAACGGCCGGCAATGTACATTGGCGGCACTGATAAAACCGGCTACCACCACCTTCTTTGGGAGGTCGTAGACAACAGCATCGACGAGGTCATCAACAAACATGCCACCCGCATCGAGGTGACTCTGCACGACGATGGCAAAACCGTCACTGTGGAGGACAACGGCCGTGGCATTCCGGTCGACGTCATTCCCAAGTACAAAAAACCCGCGCTCGAGATCATCATGACCACGCTGCACGCTGGCGGAAAGTTCGACAGCGGCAAGAACTACCGTCATTCTGGCGGACTGCACGGCGTCGGCGCCTCAGTGGTCAACGCTCTCGCCTCTGACCTCGTCGTCGAGGTCAAGCGCGGCGGTCAACTCTACCGGCAGACCTACTCGCGAGGCCTGCCCAGCGATAAAATGCGCAAGGCCGGCAGCGCCAAGGGGACCGGCACGATCGTCACGTTCAGTCCCGACCCCGACATATTCGGCGCCAAACTGGCATTCGACGGCAAGCTGATAGCCGAGCAGCTCGAGGCCAAGAGTTATCTCCACCGCGGTGTCAAGATCCTCTTTCGCAACCAAACCGAAAAGCCGGCCAAGCTCCACACGTTTCAGCACAACGAAGGGATCGCCGATTTTCTCGAAAAAGTCGTCACAGGCCGGGACAAGAATCCGGTGCCGCCGACGGCCAAGGGCTTTTACGTGCAGAAATCGGGTGACGACTTCGAAATCGAGGTCGCCTTGTCGTGGACCGAGGCAACCGACGAATACGTCAAGTCCTACGTCAACGGCATACCCACACCGTCGGGTGGCACCCACGATCAGGGATTCAAAACTGCAGTGGTCAAGGCGCTGCGCAACTACATGAACACCCACAATCTGACGCCCAAGGGCCTCACGGTGTTGGCCGAGGACATTCGCGAGGGTTTGGTTGCCATTTTATCGGCCTATGTGCCCAATCCGCAGTTTCAGGGGCAGACCAAGCAACGGCTGAACAATCCCGAGGTAACGGCCAAAGTAGACAGCGCGTTGCGTCCGGCCCTCGAGACCTATTTCAATGGAAATCAAAACATAGCTGAAGCCATTGTGGCGCGGGTGATTTTGGCTGCCAAGGCGCGTATTGCCTCGCGCCAGGCATCGCAGGCGGTGAGTCGCAAAACCGCGGTTTCGCACCGGCTCAATTTGCCCGGCAAGCTAGCTGACTGTGCGTCCACCGACCCGGCCGAGAGCGAACTGTTCATCGTCGAGGGCGATTCGGCGGGCGGCTCGGCCAAGCAGGCGCGCGACCGTCGCACCCAGGCTATCTTGCCATTGCGCGGCAAGGTACTCAACGCCGAGCAAGCGTCGGCGGCCAAGCTCATGGCCAACAAAGAGCTGGCCGATATCGTGTCTGCATTGGGTTGCGGCATGGGTCCCAAGCTCGACCTGTCCAAGCTGCGTTATCACAAGATCTTTCTCTTGATGGACGCCGACGCCGATGGGCATCACATCGCCACGTTGCTCCTCACGTTCTTTTATCGTCACATGAAGCAGCTATTTGACGGCCGCTACGTGTATCTGGCCCAGCCGCCTCTGTACCGCATCGACATCGGCAAAGAGACCCACTGGGCCCTCGACGACATCCACAAGCAGCAAATTCTGGCCGAGCATCGAAAGGGCAATGCCAAACCCAGTATTACCCGTTTCAAGGGATTGGGCGAAATGAGCCCGGCAGTCCTCAAACAGACCACTCTCGACCCACGTTACCGCAGTGCGCTCCGGATTGGCATTCCCGAAGATGAAAACCTCGAAACCGAGAAGGTCATCACCGAGCTCATGGGCAAAGATTCTGGAGCACGCTACCGCCTGATCACCGATAGCGTGCACGAAGTCGACGAACTCGACGTGTGAACGGACGCGGACAATGTGATCCCTGGTCGAACCTGGTCAGCCGCCTCGTCGCCAGCTTGCCGCTGTCAGTCCAGATGGGCCTTGGCCCGTCCCGGAGTTGGGGGGACTTTCTCGTCGCGTCGATCGGAACCGCGGTGGCGGGCGCGCCGCGCAGCTCGCATTTGATCCAGCACCTCGGTCACAACCTGCTCGAGCGCCTGGCTCTGCACCTCGGGCACCGATGCCCAGGGCGGCACGCCGCCGGACATGTCGGTACCCGAGGGAGCTTGCAGCGAAGGCAGAGCAGAGCGATCCAGCCTTTCGGCCCGAAGAGTGGGAAGTTGCTGCGCCGCGGTGTTGAATGCATCAATGAGTTCCAACTCCACTGGCTCGTGCTGCGTCGACGCGGGCTCTGTGATTTCTTCGAGCTCCGGGCTGAGCGCGCACATCCCGAGTACCATGAATAGAGCCATCAAGATCGCCCAGGGCGCAATACGCATCGCAGCTCGCGCTATCTTGGCCGCTGTGCCGACGGCCTGCACCAGCGATTGCACTCCGCCGTCGGCGCGCTCTGCGTGATCTTTGGGCAAAACCCCGATGAGATAGTCGAGCAATCTACCCGCGTTCGCCGGCCGTCGATCGGGCAGCTTGGCCAAACACAGATCGATCACCCGACCCAGCTTGCCCAGGTTGGGCCTTGCGCGGTGTGCACTCGGCATCGGCACCGACAAGTCCTTGACTTCGGCCTGCCTGGCCGCCGAGAGGGGATGCCGGCCGACCACCATTTCGTATAACATCACCCCGATAGCCCATATGTCGGCCCGATGATCAATCGGAGGAGCCGAACGCTGCCCCTGCTCGACTCCACCCTGGAGTCCGGGGCGAATCGCCAGCGTTGTGTTCCTGATCCATTGTTCCGGGGCCATGTAACGGGTCTTCCGCGCGCCGGTCTCCTCATGACAGCTGGGGTCTCGACCGCTGTCGATAGGGGTGCCGAGTTGTCGGGCGGGCGCGCCATCAGGCCCGCGGTTGTGACGCACGATCGCGTTGGCAAAACCGAGCACCTTGATCGTACCCGAGTCGGTCATCACAACGTTCTCGGGTCTAATGTCGCCGTGAACCACCCCCTGACTGTGGGCGTGAGCCAGAGCGCGAACCACTGGAAGAATCAGCTCGACCGCCAGCTGGCCGTCCACTCGCGCGACCGAACCATTGGCGTGCGCCTCCGACTCCAGCAGCCACTGCCGCAAACTCCGGCCTTCGAAATATTCCAGTGCCACATATGGCATGCCGCGATGTTCATTGACCTCGTGGATGGTGGCGATATTCTCGTGACTCAAGCGGGCCATAGTCCTCGCACCCGCGACAAAACGATCGATCGCTTGCCGGTCGCGCTGCAACAGAAACTTGATCGCCGTCATGCGACCAAGCCGGTTATCACGAGCCAAAAACACCGTATTCGTATCGCTTTCGGACAGCTTTTGCATCAACTCGTAGCGGCCCACGCGATTCGCATCTTCGGAGACTCGAAACGGCTGCGCCCCGGATGCCACTCGCCCATGCAAATCGAGGTCTGTGGCCAAGTGATTCGGTTCTTCAGACCGCTCATTCTGCCAATGTACCATCGTCAACTCCTTCCTATTTACTCTAGAGCAGAATCAAACGATATGTCCATTACAGGCCATTACAAGACCCCTTTATCACCAACCCGTCCCGGATTGCCATAATGCCGTCCAAGATCCTTGAAAGTCCCTTTTCCCCGGCTTATCCGCCTTTCTGTAATACCGTGTAATGGTCGCTTGAAAACAATTTTTGCCAACTGATCGCGTGTCAGTAAAACATGTAATGGGTCATCAATCTCTTGCAACCGGCCGATTTAATGCGGTAAAATATGTAATCCATTCAACTCAAATAACCGTCGCGGCCAGCCCTCTCACCCGCCCATGATCACGATCAAGTCGGCGTGATTGACCCCGGTGGGTCCGGTGATTAGATCGGCGCCGACCGCGTGTAGCGCGGTGTGACTGTCGCATTGGTCGAGTGCCGAGACCGGATCGATGCCCTTTCGAGAAATCCCCTGCCAGGTCGTACCGTCGACGATTGCGCCAGCAGCATGGCCCGAGCCATCCATTCCGTCAGAACCGGCCACCAGCACCGATACATTGTCGATTCCAGCGATGTCTCGAGCTACCAGCAAGGCCAGATGTTGGGCCCGGCCGCCCCGACCGGGCGACCTGGCCAATGCGATTGTCGGCTCGCCTCCACCGATCAAACAGTGCGGCTGCGGCGGCTGCGCCGCCGACAGGCGATGTACCTGGGCAGACACTCGACTCGCCACATCGGCCACATTTTCGTCTATATCGCGAGCAAACACCCGTGTCACCATGCCGGTCTGAGCCGCGCTATCCCGCGCTGCGTCGATCAGTGCGCCGGTTCCGGCGATGAGCAATACCCGATCGCCGGGCCGCTCGACCGATGGCGTTTCCGGCCACTGTCCGCTCGCACCGAGTTCGAGATGATCGCGCACAGAGCGCGGCACCGAATTCCAGCCGACCCCACTGGCCACAATGTCACAGGCCTGACGATACGTGGTCGGATCCGGCACCGTGGGACCGCTGCCCACAGTTGCGACATCATCACCGATCACATCGCTTGTCACGAGCGTCGTGATCGGCGCCGGCGCAGTCTCGGCAAGACGACCGCCCTTGATCGCCGAAAGGTGTTTGCGCACTGTATTGATGGCGAGGATATCGGCGCCGCTGGCGACCACCGCGTTGACTGTGTCGACCTTATCAGCCAGCGATATCCCGGGAGCTGGCAGCGCCATGAGCGAAGAAGCGCCACCGGACACCAGGACGAGAATGCCAGCGTCGCCGGCACCGGACACCGCGTCCTTCGCCGCCTGCGCTGCAGCGACCGATTGTTGGTCCGGCACGGGATGGCTGGCTGTCATCACCGTTAGTCCCGGTCGTGCCACCGGTCCACCCGGGGGAGCGATGACCAATCCCCGCATGGCCCCGGCGGGGCGCGCCTCCTCCAGCCAGTGATCCATAGCGCCATTTGCCATGGTTGTGGCTGCTTTACCCACGGCCACGATCACCACCTCCTCGGCCGACCAGGCCAGCTCGCCCAGCGCCTCGCGGACCCGACGGGCTGGATCGAGTTGGGCGATGGTCGCGCGAAATAGGGCGGTCAGGCGCTCCTTGACACTGTCGCTGAGGCTCATGTCACATCGTACCCTACCACACCACTCCACTGCCCATAGTTCGATTGCAATGCCAGCTCTCTGCCGACCGGTCGATTCGTGTCAGACGTCCTTGTCACACGTGCGTGCTCGTGTTAGCGTGCTATCGTATTAGCTCGTTAACACAATCGTATGATCGTACACTTGTCGAGAAGTTCGTCTCGGGCCATGAAGCACAGAAACAGCAAAGCAGACGCCAGAAACCTGCGCCAACTGATGGAGACCATCGTTTCCATCGAATCTGTGGAAGATTGTCGCCGTTTCTTTGCCGATCTGTGCACCCCGGCCGAGTTGCAATCGCTGGCCGATCGCTGGCGAGTGGTTCAACTCATCGACAAAGGGGTGCCCTATCGCGAGATCTATCAACAGACTGGGGTCAGTACTGCGACTGTGACGCGGGTGGCCCGTTCTCTGGCGCAGGGGCATGACGGTTATCGGCGAATTCTCGACGGAAAGGCTGAGCGGCGATGAGTGAAACCCGCATACGCATGGCCATTCAGAAATCGGGCCGGCTCAATCAACGGTCGGTCTCCTTGCTCGAAAAATGCGGCATCGATTTCCCGTGGCGACAGAACATGTTGCTCAACCGATGTCGTGATTTTCCTCTCGACCTGATGCTGGTTCGTGACGATGACATTCCGGAATATGTTCGCACCGGTGTGTGCGATATTGGAATCGTCGGGCAAAACGTGCTCGAAGAGAAGCTATCCGGCCATGGACACGGCGAGGCCCCGGCTGAGGTCGCAGTACTCAGGGAGCTCGGCTTTGGCCATTGCCGATTGTCCATCGCGGTCCCCAAAGACCGTGATTACGGCGGATTAGAGACCTTAAACGGTACCCGGATCGCCACGTCATATCCGGTCATCCTGGGCCGTTTTCTCCGGGCCAGCGATGTCTCTGTCGACATCGTCGAGCTGTCGGGCTCGGTCGAGATCGCTCCGGCGCTCAAGGTCGCGGACGCCATCTGCGATCTGGTCTCGTCCGGGTCAACTCTGCAATCCAACGGTCTGGAGGAGGTGGAGACCATTCTGACCAGCCAGGCGGTTCTCATCCGGGCACGCAACGGCGCTCCATCGGCCACAGAAGAGATTATCGACCGCCTGAGCCGACGCATCGACGGCGTGCTGAGAGCCGGCAAGTCGAAATACATCATGATGAACGCCCCGGCCTCGCGGGTCGATGACATCTGTGAGATCCTGCCCGGCATGGAATCGCCATCTGTCGTTCCCCTGGTCGGACAGCGCGATCGTGTGGCCATCCATGCCGTCGCGCCCGAGGACGTCTTCTGGGACACCATGGATCGACTCAAAGCCGCAGGGGCCGCGTCGATCCTGGTCGTGCCCATCGAAAAAATCATCGCCTGAGCCGGTGCAGTATGACCTCACCCAACCTGACTCCTGTGGTCTGGGACCGCCTGTCTGCCCAGCAGCGCGAGCAATGCTTGCGCCGTCCCGTTCACGCCCGTGTCCATGAGGTTGAACGCGCCGTGGCCGATATCATCGCCGCAGTTCGCCGCGATGGCGATCGCGCGGTGCGCGCCTTCACCGAGCAATTTGACCGGGTCACACTGGCCGATCTCGAAGTTGGGCCCGACGAGCTGGCCCGGGCTCGGGACGAGGTCGAGCTCGATGCGACCGCGGCGATCGAGCGAGCGCTGGCCAATATCGAATCGTTCCACCGCGCGCAGACCCGGCCCGCTCTCGAGCACCATACCGGGCCGGGCATCACCTGCATGCGACGTGCGCGTCCGATCGACCGTATCGGCCTCTACGTACCCGGCGGAACAGCTCCTCTCGTGTCCACGGTCCTGATGCTGGCCGTGCCCGCTCGAGTTGCTGGCTGCCCGCTGCGCATCCTTTGCACCCCGCCCCGGGCCGACGGCTCGGTCAACCCGTATATCCTGTTCGCCGCCCAGCTCGCCGGGATTCACCGCATATTCAAAGTGGGTGGCGCCCAGGCGATCGCGGCCATGGCCTTTGGCACCGCGACCATCCCCCACGTCGACAAGCTTTTTGGTCCGGGCAATATGTATGTTACCGCGGCCAAGGTACAGTGCGCTCAAACTCCTGATGGCGCAGCTCTCGACCTTCCGGCCGGGCCATCCGAGGTACTGGTGATCGCCGACGCCACGGCGCGCGCCGACTTTGTGGCAGCCGATCTTCTGTCCCAGGCCGAGCACGACGAGCAGTCTCAGGCCGTCTTGGTCGCCACCGACCGGGTGCTGGCTCGCGCTGTGATCGATGCGTTGTCCGAGCAACTGACGCGGGCGCCGCGCAGGGCCACGGCCGAGGTATCGCTGCAAAAGAGCCCCATCATCGTGGCTCGCGACACCGCGCAGGCAGTGCGCATCGCCAACCAATACGCACCGGAACACCTGATTCTGCAGATCGAGCGGCCACGCGACTGGATGGACGCGATCACTGCAGCGGGCTCGGTGTTTCTCGGTTCCTGGACTCCCGAGGCCGTCGGCGACTACGCGAGCGGGACCAATCATGTTCTGCCCACATACGGCTATGCGCGGTCTTACAGCGGCCTATCCCTCGAAGCGTTCGAAAGGACCATCACATTCCAGGAACTGAGCCCGGACGGTATTCGCTCACTGGGACCCACGGTCGAAATTCTGGCCGAACTGGAAGGGCTCGACGCCCACAAACAAGCGGTGACACTGCGGCTCGATGCGCTCGGCTCTGCCGAGATGGAACCGGGTAGAGACCCCGACCATCGCGGCCACGGCCGTACGGATGGCAATCGCGGAGGCGAGCCATGAGCGGATTGAGTCCGGTAGAACTGGCCCGCACTGCGGTGCGAGAGCTCGAGCCATACAGCTCGGCGCGCAGCGAAGCCGCTGAGGCGGGAGTCTATCTCGACGCCAACGAATCGCCATGGCCGCCCGAGATGAATCCAGACTACGCAGCCGTGGTCGAAGCAATGCACCGCTATCCCGAGCCGCAGCCACACGGGCTGATCGAACAATTTTCCGACCTCTACGGTGTACCCGGCGAGTCGATTTTTGTCGGACGCGGCACCGACGACGCCATCGACGCGCTATTTCGCGTGTTCTGCGAGGCGCAAGTCGACCGCGTGATCGTGTGCCCACCTACCTACGGCATGTACGAAGTCTCGGCCGCCATTCAGGGCGCGAGCGTGGTGAAAGTGCCGTTGATCGCCGACAGCGGGTTTCAGCCCGATATCGCAAGCATCGCTGCAGCTGCCGGGGAACGGACCAAATTGGCCTTTTTGTGCTCGCCCAACAACCCGACCGGCAATCCAGTTGATCGCGACGCGGTCATCGAGCTGTGTCAGTCCTTATCCGCAGTGGTTGTGGTCGACGAGGCGTATGTGGAATTTTGTCCCCAAGCCAGTGTGACCGACCTGCTCGGCCGATTCGACAATCTGGTCGTCCTGCGCACCATGTCCAAGGCCTGGGCCCTGGCCGGCGCGCGGTGCGGAGTCGCGCTGGGCCATCCCGATGTCATCGAGCTCTTGCACCGGGTGCGCGCGCCCTACCCGCTATCGCGACCTGCCGTCACCCTGGTCGAAAACGCCCTGTCACCGCAAGGTCGCCGCTACTGCAGCGAGCGGATAAAGCGGCTGATTACCGCACGAGAGGACCTGGCTCGGCAGCTCGTCGCACGTGGCGACGTCGAGTTCATATATCCCAGTGAGGCCAATTTTCTGCTGGTGAAAGTTCACGACGTGAATACCTGGCTCGGGGCCAGCCGGCACGCTGGTATCCTGATCCGCGACCGCAGCGGAGTGGTGCCGGGCTGCGTGCGAATCACGGTGGGCAGCCCCGAGCAAAACGCCGCTCTTCTCGCCGCAGTCACCGAGGCAGTCTAGGAGCATTGCCATGGCAACACGGCGCATCCTCTTCATCGACCGCGATGGCACACTGATCAGATTGCCGGACGACCAGCAGATCGACTCTCCGGCCCGCCTTGCGCTCATGCCGTTGGTCATTCCAGCTCTTGTGGACCTGCGGCTTGCAGGTTTTGGCCTGGTCATGATCGCCGATCAGGCCGGCCCGAACACGGCCGCTTTGCCCCATCTCCAGCTCGACGAAAGTCATCGCGCCATGCTCGAACTCTTTGCCTCCCAGGGCATCGAATTCGACGATATACTGATCTGTTCCCATGGTCCCGATGCCGACTGTGACTGTCGCAAACCGCGTCTCGGCCTGGTCCGCCCGTACTTGACCGATGGCGAGGTGGATCTGACCCGATCGCATGTGATCGGCGATGGCCAGAACGACACGGATCTGGCCCGAAACATGGGCATATCGGCATTTCGCATCGGCACCGACGAATACCCCGACTGGCGTGCGATCGCTCGGGCCGTCACCGATCAACCGCGCCGGGGTCGGGTTCACCGAAAAACCCGCGAGACCGCGATCGACGTCGCTGTCGACCTCGACGGTGACGGTGCGAGCGAAATCAACACGGGCATCGGTTTTTTCGACCACATGCTCGAACAGCTGGCCAAACACAGCGGCATCGACGTGCGTATCGCCGTGGTTGGCGATCTCCATGTCGACGAGCACCACACCGTCGAAGACACTGCACTCGCCCTTGGCAGCGCGCTGCGCCAGGCCCTCGGCGACAAGGTGGGAATCGGGCGATATGGCTTCATCCTTCCCATGGACGAGGCCGAGGCGCGGGTCTCGATCGATCTCAGCGCCCGGCCCTACCTCGTCTTCACGGGCAGTTTTGGCCGCGAGAAAGTAGGCGGATTGCCGACCGAGTTGGTCTCGCACTTTTTTCGTTCTCTGTCCGACAGTATGGGAGCAACGCTACATATTCACCTCCAGGGCGAAAACGCTCACCATATGATCGAGAGTGCCTTCAAAGGCCTGGCTCGTGCTCTCCGGCAAGCAGTCGGCCGAACCGGGCGTGGACTTCCCAGTACCAAGGGGGCTTTGTGATCACCATCATCAACACCGGCGGGGCCAACCTGGCCTCGGTATCGAACGCACTGGACCGCCTGGGCCGTACCTGGACCCTCACTCGCGACGCCGACACCATTCGCAGCGCCGAGCGGGTGATTCTGCCGGGTGTGGGCGCAGCGCGCGACTCCATGGATCGTCTGCAGGAGGCCGGCCTGATCGATGTCATCCGAAATCTGACCCAGCCGACCATGGGGATCTGTCTCGGTATGCAGTTATTGTTCGAGCGATCCGAGGAAGGCGACACCGAATGTCTGGGTATCATTCCCGGTACGGTTCGCCGCATGGAGTCGCGGCCCGGACTGCGCATCCCGCACATGGGCTGGAACGCGATCAGCCCGCGAAGTGGCGACGAGGTGTTGTTTGCGGGAATAGCCGAGCACTCGCATTTCTATTTTGTCCACTCCTATGCCGCTCCCATGGGTGACTGGGTGTGTGCGACTGTCGACCACGGAAATGCATTGCCGGCGGCTGTTCGGCGCGGCAACTTTTACGGCTGCCAATTTCACCCCGAGCGCTCGGCTCTTGCCGGAGCCGAAGTACTGAAGAATTTTTTGCGCATATGAACATTTACCCCGCAATCGACCTCATGTCCGGCCGGGCGGTCCGCCTCGACCAGGGCCAGTTCGACAAGCAGACAGTCTATGAGACCACCCCCATCGAGCTAGTCCAGCGCTATTCAGCGGAAGGAGCGCGTTATCTGCACCTGGTAGATCTCGACGGCGCCAGGCAGGGAACGCCTGCCCACACCGATCTCTTGCTCGACCTGGTCTCGAAAACCGGCCTGAGCGTACAGGTGGGCGGTGGCATTCGCAGTCTCGGCCATACCCGCGCTCTGCTCCAGGCCGGAGCCGATCGAGTGGTATTGGGCAGTATAGCGGTCGCCGAGCCAGCACTCACCCAGGGCATCGTTCGTCGCGTCGGACCCGAGCACATCACCTTGGCGGTCGACGTTCGCATCGATCCCAGTGGCGAGCCGCGGGTCGCTACCGACGGTTGGCAAAAAGACGCATCTCTGTCGGCTAACGATCTGATCGAGCGCTACCAGAATCACGGTGTCTCGCGCATTCTCTGTACTGATATCAGCCGCGATGGCCAGATGCGCGGCCCGAACCTCGCCCTGTACCGGGACCTGGCCGGGCGATTTCCCGACGTCGAGGTGCTCGCTTCGGGCGGAGTGAGCTCGCTCGACGACCTGCGCGTCCTGGCCGGTACCGGCGTTCATGGCGTGATCATTGGCAAGGCGCTCCTGCAAGGAGCATTTACCCTGAAGGAGGCTCTCGCGTGCTGACCCGACGAATCATTCCGTGCCTCGACGTCAGAGATGGCGTCGTGGTCAAAGGCGTCAAGTTCCGCAACCACGTCGTGGTAGGCGAGATCTTGGACCTGGCTGCGCGCTATCGCGACCAGGGAGCCGACGAACTGGTATTTTACGACATCACCGCCAGCGCCGAGCGGCGTGCCGTGGATCTCAGCTGGGTCGAGGCCACGGCCAAACGGCTGGATATTCCATTTTGTGTGGCGGGCGGTATTCGCTCGGTCGAAGACGCGCGCAAGATACTCCATGCCGGCGCGGACAAGATCTCGATCAACTCGCCAGCTCTCGAGCGCCCGGAGCTGATCGACGAGATGGTCGCGGCGTTTGGCACGCAATGTGTGGTCATCGGTATCGACTCGATGCGGCAAGACGGCGATCTGACAGTCTGGCAATATACTGGCAGCGAGGCAACCAGCCAGCAATCGGGCCGGCGCACCGTGGACTGGATCGGCGAAGTACAGCGGCGCGGAGCCGGTGAGATCGTGCTCAACTGCATGAACAGCGATGGCACCAAGGCGGGTTACGACATCGCCCAACTCAAAATAGTTCGCGCCATTGCCACAGTGCCGCTCATCGCATCGGGCGGGGCCGGCTCCATGGAGGACTTCGAGAACGTGTTTCGCGATGCCGATGTAGACGGTGCGTTGGCGGCTGGAGTATTTCATCGTGGCGAGATATATCTGCCCGACCTCAAGGCATTCTTGCACCGGCGCGGTATCGAGGTGCGGCTGTGATCGACAAGGACGGCGCCAACCGCGAAGGCGAGCTGGAAAACGGCCTGGACTGGGACAAGGTCGGCGGCCTCATCCCGGCCGTGGTCCAGCACGTGCACACATTACAGGTCTTGATGGTCGCCTACATGGATCGGGATGCGTTGCGCAAAACTCTTGTCACTGGCCATGTGACGTTCTTCAGCCGGTCGAAAAAACGGCTGTGGACCAAGGGAGAGACATCGGGTCACGTCCTCGATCTGGTCGACATCGTACCCGACTGCGATGGCGATGCACTGCTGGTTCGCGCCGTACCACGCGGACCGACCTGCCACCTGGGCACCACCAGCTGTTTTGGTGCCGAAAAAAGCCCCGGCCTGGGGTTTCTCGCTCACCTTGATCACGTGATCGCCGAGCGTCAGCGCGACCTTCCCGAGGGTTCATACACCGCCGATCTGTTTCGCCGCGGCATTGGACGTATGGCGCAAAAAGTCGGCGAAGAAGGCGTCGAGGTCGCCCTGGCAGCCAAAGACGAGGGCACCGACAACGTCGAGAGCGAAGCTGCCGATCTGATCTATCATCTATTGGTCCTGCTCCGCGGCAAAGACACTCAGCTGGCCCACGTCGTCGAACTCCTGCGCGGGCGCCACGGGTAGCGTGCTTGCATGAATGCCAGTTACCGGAGCGCCGTGACGCATATGCCAGTAGCCGTGGCCGGGGGTTGCTAGTCTGGCCGAGCACTCGGCCGGGTTAGGGATGTGACACGAACAGCTTGCACTCTTGACCATCGTCGGATACCTTGACCATCCTTTCGAAGTGTAGGCCGAGCTTCTCGAGCAAATGGATCGAGCCAACATTATCCGGCTGGGTCACAGCGACGATGCGATCGAGCCCGAGGACAGCTCTTCCATGGCCGATTACTGCAGAGGCCGATTCAAAGCCATATCCTTGTCTCCGAAATGGCGGCAAAAAGGCAAATCCGACGTCGACATCGTCCAGGGACTCCCGCTTCAGCAGCCCGCAGATTCCAATCGAAATGTCACCATCTTTCAATTTTGTCAAATAGAGCCCAAAACCATGGCGCTGGTAGCTGGCGATGGGCCCAGACAAGAGATAACGGCGAGCGTCATCGAGGGTTCTCACCCCCTTATCACCAACGAACCGCAAAAACGCAGGGTCATTCAAAAGCTCGAGGATAAACGCTGCATCGCCGACAGACAGTCGACAAAGGATCAGACGTTCGGTTTCGACAACTTTCATGACGCATTCTGCGGCGAACACGGAGCGCAGAATGATGGTAGCTCATACTTCACGGTCGGTTGACTGTTTCGGTGCGAAAATGAACCCTTCGGGGATGGGCACGGGAAATAACGCCGCGTCGATGCCCACGAGATCGGTTAAACCGCCATCGGGCAGGTGGCATTTGACAGCGACGGCTTGTCACAGGTGCGGACCGGCTAAGAGCCGGTCCAAAAACTCTCCGCGTCGCCAGAGCGGCGATCCATCACCGCCAGCGGGCTTGCTCGTCGGTCAGATACACCCAGTATTCTCCACTCCTCGCGCACCCACTGGCGGCGCGCCTCGCCGCTCTGGCTCGGTCCGAGGTTTTTGGACCGGCTCTAAGCCATCAAGTCGGCGTCACCGTTGGACCAAACCAGTAGCGTGGGCGGAAGCTTGGTGAGCAGCTCGTCGCGACTGGTTAAGAACGAGCGCAAATCAGCCACGTCGTCGCGCCGCAGGCCTAGCAGTACCAGATCGGCCGTTCCCGAACGCTCGGCGATGAGCTCGCTCACCGGACGCTGTGACAACACGACCTCGACGTGCACCGCGAGGCGGGCCGCTGCCATCATCTCGGTGAGACTCGCCTCGGCCTCGGCGTGCTCCTGGCTGGTCTTGACCATGCGCAACATGCGGATCTCGGCCTTGGTCCACTCGGGATGAGACTGGACCAGATAGGCAAATAAAGCCAGGAGCGAGCCGTTTCGCTGGCCATGCCACCAGACGTCGATGCGCCGCTTGCGTGCTGCATCGACCCTGGCGCCCTTGTACAGGACGACACTGAGATCGAACGCCGATACCGTGGCCAGCATACTGGCCACCCGCTCGCGCCGCTCGCTAGCGGGTGGAGGCGGTATGCTCATCATGACCGTGTTGGGTCGCAGGCTGCCGATCGAATAGGCCTGAATAATGGCATCCAGCCGCTCGCGCGCATCGGGCACGATCACCGAGTCGGCAAACGCGACGATACGTCCGTCGTGGAGCCGCTGGCGAAGCTTGTCGATGTGCTGCTGTCGCACACCGAGCCGATCGTTCAGCGATGCGTCGCCGTGGGAGGCCACTTCGAGTACCGAGAGTAAACCCCGGCCAGACTCCAGCCAGGAGGCACATTGTATGAGCAGACGGTCGCGCTCGGCGTCCTCGGTGAGAACCATCAGCACAGGCCGCCAGTTCTTGGGGTCGGGTGACATGGTCTCGAGGGTGAGCAAATTCTGCCGGGTGCGAGAAAAAATATAACCCCGCTTGGCATCGCCCCATTCACCGCCAACTCGGCCGCGCAAGCTGAAATAAATCACCGCAGCGATGAGCATCGAAATGATCGCGTAGGTCTCGTCGATCTTGACCATCGCGATGCCACATCCGATGGCACCGACCAGCGCAGCCGGCCAGCCGAATAGTCTGAAGCGCGGCCGAAAACTCGGATTGCCGCCGCGACCCTCAACAAACGCCGACAGGTTGATCATCCCATAGGCGATGAGAAAAAACATCGAGATGATCTGTGCGACAAAGTTCAGACCACCAGCCGCCGCGCCGAGCCAGACAACGCCGATGGCAATGCCCAGGCTGAGCACTGTGGCCACCCGGGGCTCGTCGGCCGGACCGTGGCCCTTGCCGAAAAATACCAATACCGAAAGCAGGCGGTCTTTGCCCATAGCCTGCAGAATTCGCGGCGCGCCCAGGAAGCTGCCCAGCGCCGACGACAGGGTCGCGGCAAAAACCCCGGCCACGATCAGCACAGCTACACCGCTCATGTCTTTGAGGTTTTGAAACGAAAGCGCGTCGAGCGCCGCCGGATCGCTGTCGGCCATGATGCCGCGATCGATGAATCCCGACAGCAGCACAAGCTGGGTCAAATAGATGAGAGCGGTAAACCCGATCGCAATGAGTGTGCCGTTGGGAATCGATTTGGCCGGGTCTTTGAGATCCCCGGACATGTTGGCTCCCGCGGTAATACCAGTGGCGGCGGGAAAGAAAATGGCAAAAAGAACCCAAAAATCCGCGCCGCTCTCGCGCGGCCCCATGTTGTCACTCAACGTGCTGGAGTCGAACTCGAGCAAGCCGCCGACGATGAACGCGGCGACGGACAGAAGCAACACCGCCAGGATGGGATACTGGGCTCGAATGGCGACATCTGTGCCCTTGAAGGTGACAAAAAAGATCAGCAGTATGACCGCGGTCGATACAAACGGATTCAGCCACGAAATGCCATCGGGCAACAGGCCGAAAAGCGCCTCGGAAAATCCGATCACATAAAATGCAATGGACACCGCCTGGGCGAAAAACAGGGTGAGCCCGATAGCACCGCCGAAATCTGGCCCCAGGGTGCGCGAGATCATGTAGTACACCCCACCGGTGCGCACCTCGGTGTTGGTCGCAATGGCCGACAGGGACAGGGTGGTCAGCGTGGTAATCGACTTGGCGATGAGAAGGATCACCAGGGCCTGCCACAGGCCGCCGTCGCCCACGACGTAGCCCGAGCGCATGAACATGATGACACCCAGTATGGTGAGGCAACACGGCGTGAATACGCCGCCAAAGGTGCCAAAACGGGCCTGTGCTGAGCGATCCTCCGTGCTCATAGAGCCTCGCAGATGACCTTAGCGCCTGAGCGAAGAGGTGTCGAGCGCACCGCTGCCAAATCAACCCGCCCCGAAGCAGCATGTCGTTGATTCAGTCGCCTCTTGAATCGCCCTTTGAAGTTACCGAGCTGTCACGCGAGGGCAACTGGCCGCTCGAACGCTCAGCAGGGGGAGAGGGGGCATCGCTATTGTCCCACACCCAGTTATAGCCACGTTTGAGATCATCGAGAACGACGTATCCGGCCGGCACAATGAGCAGGGTGATAAACGTCGCAAACATGACACCAAAGCCCAGACTGATCGCCATGGGAATGAGGAAGCGCGCCTGTACCGAGGTCTCGAAGATCATCGGCGCCAGGCCGAAGAACGTGGTCAGCGAGGTCAGGATAATGGGCCGGAAGCGCACGGTGCTTCCCGCTACGACCGCTTCCATGAGCGGCGTGCCTTTTTGGCGCAAGCGGTTGATCGAGACCACCAAGATCAGTGAGTCGTTGACCACTACACCGGCGAGCGCCACGATGCCCATCATGCTCATGAAACTGAGCGAGAAGCCCATCAGCAAGTGGCCGATCACAGCGCCGATCATGCCGAACGGAATGGCCATGAGCACGACGATCGGCTGCAAATAGCTGCGGAATGCGACGGCGAGCAGGGCGAACATCGCGATCACGGCCAGAATGAATCCCTGTGCCAGACTGCCCAGGGCCTCGCGCTGTTCGCGGGCGTCGCCGCCGAGCGTATGGCGCAATCCGGGGTATTTCTCGATCAAGACGGGCATGACCTGCTCGGTCAGGTTTTTCATGATCTCGTTCGCGTTGCCGGTGGTTTCATCGACATCAGCAGATACCGAGGCCGAACGTCGGCCGTTGGTGCGGCGTATTGCGGTATACGAGTAACCACGCTCGATCTCGACCGCCTGACGGAGCGGTATTTCTCCCCCCTGCGGGGTGCGGATCATCAGCTCTTCCAGATTGTATTCCGACTCACGCTCGGCCCGCGGCAGGCGCACGTAGACTCTGAGCTCGTCGCGGCCGCGCTGCTGCCGGACCGCTTCGGCGCCAAAAAATGCGCTGCGTATCTGCCTGGCCACGTCGATCTCGGTGAGACCAAGGGCGCGAGCCTCGGGCTTGAGGCTGAGGTCGAGTTGCTGCTTGCCGCTCTCGAACCCGTCGTCGATGTCGAAGGTTCCGTTGTACTCGCGGACCTTGTCGGCCAGATCTCCAGCTGCGCTCTTGAGCTTGTCTAGGTTGGGGTGGTTGAGTACGAGATTGACCGGCTTGCCCTGGCCCGGCCCGGTCGAGTACTCGAACCGGATCGCCTCGATGCCCGGAATCTCGCCGACTCGCTGCCGCCACTTGCGGACAAACTCCTCGGTTGAGAATTCCCGTTCGTCCATGGGAACCAGGTATATGCCGATCTCACTCAAGTGGGTGCCAGATGTAATCCCCAAGAACGGATCGTTGCGTATGAGCCCGGCGGAGCCGAGATTGGAGTAGATACCGCGGGCAACGGTGTGGGCACCGCCATTTTCATTGAGCACATCGTGGGCCGCATCGAGCAGGCGATCCTGGACTTTCTTGGTGTTCTCGATCGCGGTGCCAAATGGCATTTCGGCGGTCACCGTGATGATGTCCCCCGCGATCGCCGGAAAGAACACCATACTGACCCGGCCACCGACAACCAGTCCGATCATGGCCAGAAGAACAGCCCATCCGGCGGCCAGGGTGAAGTAGCGCCGCTTCGCTGCAGTCCGCACGGTGGGCAGGTACAATCTCTGGATCTGCCACTCGAGAAAGCGGCTGATCCGCTGCTGCTGGCGGTCGATAAAGCCAAACAGGCCGCGTCTTGACGACTTCTTGGAATGGGCCAGATGGGCCGGCAAGATGATCAGTGATTCGACCAGCGACATCAAGAGGACCGTGATCACCACGATGGGAATCAGGCGGAAGAATTTACCCATCACGCCCGGCACGAAAAGCAGCGGTGAAAAGGCCACGATGGAGGTGATAATGGCAAACGTAACCGGAGCGGCGACCTCCTTGACGCCGACAATGGCTGCCTCCAGCCGATTCGCTCCGCTCTGCCGGATTCGATAGATCGCCTCACCCACAATAATGGCGTCGTCCACGACCATGCCGAGCACCACGATGAACGCAAATAGCGAGATCATGTTGATCGACATGTCGGTCGCGGGCAAAAACAGCAGCGATCCGATGAACGATATGGGTATGCCCATGGTGACCCAGAAGGCCAGGCGGACCTCCAGGAACAGGCCGAGCACGAGCAGGACCAGGAGCAGACCGATGAACGCGTTGCGCACCAGCAGATCCATGCGTTCCTCGTACCACTCGGACATGTCGAGCCAGGTGGCTACCTGCACGCCTTCGGGTATCTGCGCTTTCTCGAGGTATCCGCGCACCGCGGCCGAGACGTCGATCGGAGTCTGCTCGCCAACCCGGAACACGTTGATCATGACCGCACGCTCGCCCCTGTACCGCGCGACCTGGTCGGTCTCGGCAAAGCCGTCTTTTATGTTGGCTATGTCGCCGAGAGTGATCTTGCTGCCATCAGGCATGCTTCGCACCACGATATCGGCAAACTCCATGCCGGTATCGCGACGCTCGGCGGTACGGAGCAGGATCTCGCCGGCTCGGGTTTTGACCGCACCGCCCGGCAGTTCAACCGATGACGCCCTGACGGTGGCCGCGATCTGCTCGATGGTCAGGCCGTAGCGGCGCAGATTCTCCTGGGGCACTTCAATACCGATCTCCAGCGATGGCAGACCGGTCACCGTGATTGTGGTGATGCGTTTGTCCTGCAACAACTCATCGCGTATCCTCTCGCCAATCGCCTTGAGCACATGTGGCGGTTGATCGCCGTACAGGGCCACCGAGATGACCTGCGAGCTAAATCGCCCCATGAATACAGTGGGCCGCTCGATATCTTCGGGGAACGACTGGATGCGATCGACCGCGGCCTTGACATCGTTGAGGATCTGGTCTGCATCGGCGCCGAGCAAGAGTTCGATCCGCAGCGAGGCCAAACCCTCGTTGGCGGTCGAGCGAACCTCCTTAACCCCGTTGATGCCGCGCACTTCCTCCTCGATGGCCAGGATCACTCCCTGCTCGACCTCCTCTGGACTGGCCCCGGGATAGGCGACCGTGACCACGATGAGGTCCATGTCGAATTCGGGAAAGACTTCTTGCTTGATGTCGCACATCTTGACCAGACCGCCGACGATCAAGACGACCATCAGGATGTTGGCCGACACCGAGTTTTTGGCAAACCACGCCAATGCACCTTTCCACACCCGCTTGGGCGGTTTTGGCGTGTCGCCGTTATCGCTTTGATGAGCGGGTTTGAGCACGTTGTGCTCGCCGCCCGAATCGCTACCGCTATCGCCGCGGGGGTCTTGTTTGTCCATATTGCTCATGGCTCACCGACTGGGTTTTGCGACCTTGTGCGCGCCCTGGTTGTCGCTCGAATCGCCGCCTAGCGATGCCCTCGACCCGGGCGATGGTGATTGGGGCGACGGTGATTCAGGCGATGGTGAGGCAGCTTTGCCCGTATCCGAGCCAGACGCTGAGTCGATGCGCAGTTTCATTCCCTGGGTCGGTTCGCCCAAGGGGCTGACCACGATTCGATCTCCGTCACCCAGCCCCGAAGCGATCAGAACGGTATCGCGTTTGCGCCAGACGACCTCGACGTCGCGTATGTCGAGGGTACTGTCTGGGGTCATCAAAAACACCTGGTCTCCACCGCGCAATGCGTTGCGAGTGATCTCGACGATCCCGTCGGTAGATCGGCCCTGGATCACGACCTCGACGTACGAGCCGACGAGGAGGGGAAGCCCGGACAATGCCGTGCCCGGCGCTGCTGCACCGTCCTGGTTGGTCGGCTGTCTTTTCAGCTGCAGTGGGTCCGGAATCTCGACCAGGACGCGGGCCATGCGTCCGACCGGATCGAGGTCGCCGAGCAGGCGGATCACTTTACCCCGGTGAACGACGGACTGGTCGCCGACTTTTTGGCTAATCGTCGCTGGCGAGCCCTGGCTTGCCCCGGCGACCCCGGGAATCCGTATCCACTTGAGCCGGTCGACTGGAATCGAGACCTGTACCCAGAACGCATCGGTGCCGATCAGGGTGGCCAGAGGCGCCTGTGGGCCGACGAGCTGGCCGAGCGCCACCGATTTCTGCTGTACCATCGCGTTGAACGGGGCGCGAATCACGGTCCTATCGACACTGAGCCGGGCCCGTTTGAGACCGCTTTGCGCCGCCTTGAGAGAGGCCTGCGCGGTGCGCATCTGCGGCCCGCGCAGGGCCAGAGCACTGGCCGGTTTGTCCTCGCCCAGAATCTTCCACTCGCGCTCGGCAATGGCCTTTTGACTGCGCTCGATCTCGAGCGCAGTGGACGCGCTGTCCACAGTGGCGGCTTGCTGTTCCGCGGCCAGCACATAGTCGCGCCTATCGATGCGGGCGATGACATCGTTTTTGTCGAATCGACCGCCGGGAATCAATTCTGTGGCCAACCATTGGATGCGACCCGCCACTTCGGCGGATAGGGCGATCTGCTCGGCCGGAACCACCTGGCCGTTGGCCGATACCTCGATCACCTGGCTGGTGGGACGAACCGTGAGGACCTCGACCAACTCGCCCTTGTCGACCCGCTCGACTTTGGGGGGCTGGGGCCGGGTCTTGACGAGATAGGACAGAATGGCGACCCCGATGGCTAGGACAGCGGAGGCGATCACGCCCCGCAAGAGCAGTTGCACGGTCGACGGTTTCCCTGGCTGATTCATGACTACATACCCTCGCGCTCGGTTTCGCGCAGTTTTTGTGTCCACGTACCGCCCAATGCGCGGCACAGCTGTATTCGGTAAGAAAGAAGTTGTCGCCGGGCCAAAAGCAAGTTCAGCTCGGACCGTTGCTTGCCCTGGAGGGCAGTTAGAACTGGCAAATAATCGATGAGTCCCTGGCGGTAACGAGCCTGGGCCTCGCGCAATTGATCGCCGGCGATCGCGACTGACTCCTCGAGTTCCGCGATATAGATCAGCTGGTGTTTTTCCTGATCGAGCGCACTCTCGACCTCGGACATGGCCTGCAAAAGCACCTGGCCGTAGTTCATCAGTCGCTCCTCGACCACGGCTTTTTGCCGTACCACCTCGGCTTTGCGACGGCCGCCATCAAATAACGGGCCGGTGATAGAAGCGAGCAGGCTCCACAGGGGGCTGGCGATGAAATCGGTTACCGATGACGATTGCAGACTCGTCGATCCGCTCAGCCGCAGCGACGGCAAGCGATTGGCGACTGCGACTGCGACCCGATAATCGGCGGCCTCGACCCGGCGCCGGGCGGCGCGGACATCGGGCCGGCGCTCGAGCAGATGGGCCGGGAGGCCAGTTCCGGGGACTTGCGGCATGTCGGGCAACACCCGGGCGCTCCGTTCTGTGAGATCGAATTTGCCCGGAGTCACTCCGATCAGAATGGCCAGCCGGTAGTCCAATAGTCGGATCGAGCTGTCGATGAGCGCGAGCTGAGACCGTGTTGTGACCAGCTGCTGGCGCTGTTGATGGACGTCGAGTGCCGAGGCCAATCCCTTTTGAAAGCGCAGCTGGACCAGGTCGAAATAGGTCTTGTTGGTCTCGAGTTGCTCCTCGATCAGTTTGCGCTGGGCCCGCTGGGCAAGGATATCGAACCAGGTCTCGGTCACTTCGGCGGCAAGCGAGATCGCAATGGCCTCGAAGTCATCGCGTATGGCCAGGGCATCCAGCGCCGCTGCATTGCCTCCATTGGCCAGGCGCCGCCACAGATCGACCTCGTAGCCGGCAGCGATCGAGGCTGAGAATAGATTGCTAGTCTGAGTCGTGGTGCTTCCACCCACGGAAAAGCGCTGCCTCTGGCGGCCCGCCGAAGCAGTGGCATCGAGCTGGGGAAACTTGCCCGAATTGGCCTGGATAACCACCGCGCGAGCTTGTTTGACCCGCGCCCAGGCGGCGCGGATCTGCAGGCTGTCGCGCAGACTCAGTTCGACCAGTCGATTGAGTGCGCGATCCTTAAAATCTCGCCACCATCTCTCCGGCAACCCCATCGGCGCCCTGCTGTCATAATCGGACCCGCCTCGATAGGTCTTGGCGACCTCCACCGGCGGCGGTGGATCTTTGATAACACGGTGCGGAGAACAGGCTGCCACAGCAGCCGATACACTAGCCACGACGATCATCTGTACCGCTCGCTGCGAGCGGTTTTTCGCTCTCATGGTCAAGGACCCCCAATGGCGGGCTGTAGCCCGCCGCAAACAATGTCAATGAATCCGTCCACAAAGTTGTCGAAGTTTACGTGCTCCGGCATGCGGCGCACGACTTCGTCGCTGTTGATGCGGATGATCATGGTGCCGATAAACGCACCCCAAAGCTGGGTCGACGTCTGTACTGGATCGAGCCCGCGCCGGATGGTGCCGTCTCGCCTGCCCCGCTCGATGGCGGTGACAAAGGACCCCATAATGCGCCTGATCAGCGCCTGATGCTCGGCAAACGAAGGTACATCCGTGTCGAACATGTTGCCACTGGCCAGCCGACCTATGACAACGCGGAAGTGTTGCGGGTGTTCGGTGATGAACTCGGCGTGACGGACCAGCATCGCCCGAATGGCCTCGATACCAGTCGGCCGGCCCTCAGCCAGCGCTTCGTAGTCCACCACCACCTCGTGCATCATGCGACTCGATAAAGCAGTAAAAAGATCGTCCTTGCTCTTGAAGTAGAGATAGAGCGTCCCCTTGCTCAGCTCGGCCTCGGCCGCGATGTCATCCATGGTCGCCTGGTCGAACCCTTTCGAGTTGAACACTGCGTCAGCAGCATTGAGAATCGAAGAACGCCGCGCGCGGCGTTCTCGATCACGTCGGGAAGCAATCTTCATGATTCAAGATGCCTCCCGGTCAGATTCTGACTGCCGGTCATTCGATTCACTTTTGGTAGCACCAACCAACCCAACGCGCAATGTAGAATCCACCCATACCATTCACCAAAAGAGCGAGCAAAGTCACCGTTTCCAGAATCAACTAGCCGCTATCGCTTTGTTTTTAAGAGGCTCAATAGTCATCCGATGCTCGGCGATCGGCCGATCGATGCATGGTTCTGCCGGTTGGGTGATTTGTCTATGGAGAGGGTATTCTCATGCCTGTTCGGCTGTCGGGTCGGGCGGCTCCTGATAGGCTCGGCGGCCATGAAAATAGCAGTCGTCACTGGAGGAGGCCGGGGGTTGGGCAGTTGCATCGCGGGCGAGCTGGCCGCGCGGGGATACAGCGTCCTGGTAACCGATATCGATGAGGTCGCCGCTGCGGACACAGCGCGGCACATCGGCAGCGATGCGTGGTCGATGCATCAAGATGTGCGCGATCCCGAGAGTCATCGCAGAGTCGCGTTTGAGGCCAGCGAGCGCGGCGATTTATCGGTGTGGATCAACAATGCGGGCGTGCTCGAAGCCGGCACCACGTGGGAGATGCCGGAAGAGATGATCCGTCGTCAGGTCGAGGTCAATGTGCTGGGCCTGATCTGGGGCAGTCACGCCGCGGTGGCAGCGATGCAGCGTGGACATATCGTCAACATCGCTTCGATCTCCGGGCTCGTACCCGCACCTGGGCTTGCCGTATACGGGGCCACCAAGCACGCTGTGCTGGGATTTTCTGTCGCCCTGCAGGGCGAGCTGGATCGGGCAGGGCGACCGATCCAGGTCAGCTCTATATGTCCTGATGCTATCGAGACCGACATGGTCAATGACGTCTCACACTTGGAGGAGGCAGCTATTCTGTTCAGTGCGAAGGCGCTGCTTTCTCCCCAAAGCATTGCGGCGTCGGCGGTGGCACTTCTCGATCGTCCCAGGCTGGTTGCTGTCTACCCGCGCTACCGCGGCCTGCTCGCCCACCTATTCCGGCCCTTTCCCAGGCTTGGCCTGAAGGTTCTAGACCAGTTCCACAAGCTCGGCGATCGCCGCCGCAAGCATCGGCTCTGACGATCTCGAGCGATCATGTCCGGGGATATCGAGATCGCTCGTGGGCCGCTATGAATCCATATGGTTTTTGAGAAGGGCGAGCGCCCGTCGCCAAAAGGCGTTGGGCACTCGGGTCGGAACTCCCAGCGTTGAGGCGATACGACGTCCTCATCGCCCCGTCGCCGTCACATTGGAAAGGATGCGTTTCTGTTAGTCGTGGGCGCCGCTGTGGAAGTAATCCGCACTATATACCGTGCGACCACCCGGTGGCACATCGATGCCAATGACCTGCATTTCCAGGCAGCGACCGCCGATTTGCGATTGGTCGAGGCTGACCGATTTGCGCAGATCAAACGAGTAATCCAACCCGACCGTGACCTGTCCACCACCCGGCGGGCAGGTATTGACCAGCTTGATAACGATATCCGCGACACTGTTGGGATTGCTCTCGAACCAGGTGACGGCCCATTTGGTCTGAGTGACCAAAGGCGACTCCGCGGCCGCGTCCCACACAGTGAATTTGTGAGTCTCGCCGTCGTGAATGGTGAAGTAGCGCCATCCCCAGCCCCACGGACCAGCCAGATCGGTACCGCTGGGCCGATGCAGGTTGAATCGACCGTAGCCCGATACATCCGACACTCCCGAAGATCGGTCCGCACCCGTATTGTGATCCCAGGTATCGCCCATGGTCAACAGGTTGATAAATAGCACGCGAGCATTGTTGACGCCCCAGCCGCGGGTGTTGAATTCATCGCGCAAAAGGGCCCCACTTCCGGCCACGGCCGGGGACGCAAACGACGTACCCGAGATGCGCCAGGTCGTATTGTAGCTGGCCGGGGCATTGGTGAAGTTATAACTCCACAACCCCGGAGCACTCAGGTCGACGCCCGAATAGGTCGACGACACACCACCAACTGTTTTCAGCGGAACGCCACCCTCCGACGAATAACCGGTCTGCACAGCAGTGCCGTACGCGGTCGTGCTGTGAGTGGTATCCAGAGCGCCCACGGCCAGGACGTCGCTGCGCCAGGACGGATACACCATAGTGCAATCGCCGGTGGCCCGCGATTCGTTGCCGGCGGCCGCGACGACCAAGACGCCCGCATTCACTGCATTCGTGATCGCGCCATTGACACCGCCGCAGTTGTCATCATAGTGCGCCATGCAGTTTCTCGACCACACCCAAAACGACATGTTTACAACATCCACACCGTCACTTACCGCTTCCTGGAGCGCAGCCGACAGTTCCGAGCAACCGTCGATCGTATAATAGTAGACTTCCGCCTCGGTCGCGATACCGCTGCGGCGCTCCTGGTCGGCAGTGCCGCCACCGGGGAACACTGAATCCTGGCCCTGTTCAATACTGCCGGCCGCAACCCACGAAACATGAGTGCCGTGGCTGTTGTTCTGGTCGGTAGCGGTCAGCAAGCAAGAAAGGCCGCGGCAATCGTGGACCTGCTTGACCCGATTGGGGCCGCCGGCCCAATCCTGAAAGCCTTTGTGCGTGCGGGCCATAAAGTTGTTCCATTCGATCACGCCGATGCGCACTGCGCCACCAGCACGGCCGTTGTTGTTGCCATCGTAGCCGTGATCGAGAAACGCATTGATATTCATCCCGTCACGGCCTTCAATACCACTATAGGCCAACAGGCTACCGCCCTTTTCACTGTCCGGCAGCACGGCCGTGACACCGGCAAGGTCGACCAGGCCCGCAACCTGTCCGGCCGGCAGAGTTGCGCTCACTTGATTGACCAGCCATAGCTGCTTGAAGTCCTTGCCGCCTCGCTGTTGAAGAACTCCTATCAGATCGCGCTGCCGGGCGTCGATCGCCTGTTTGCGCTCTTCAACTCTGGCCGCGCGCTGGTCGGCCTGTGCACTGCGAATCTGTGCGAAGTCAAACCCGACATCGTCTAGCTGCACGGTAACTCGTACCATGTTGTCGGGGTCGTGGTCGGCGAGCGAGGCGACGAAGCGCTCGGTCGGACTGGCCCGCTCGGCCTGGCTTGCTACCCGGCCCACACGATGGCGTACGAGTTCATCCCGGGTGTCCACATCGACGCCACGGCTCACCCGATGGGCTTGCGGTGCCGCCTCGATGGCCTGCCCGTCCTGGTCCGCGATGACCACGCCTGCCTGCACTGAAACACCTATTTTCTGGCTGATCTCCTGATCGCTCTCGGCGACGATCTCGCCCTGGTCATCGGCACAGCCGTAGCTGCCAATACTCGCCATGATGGCCAGAATGCCTAGAATTTCGATACTATTTCTTCGCATGATCTTCCTTCCTTCCTTCCTTCTCGCGTGCTCTTGTCGCTCCAAGTGGTAAGTGCCGATGCACCGACCGCGCGGCCAACTCGTGGCTTCTTCGTCCGATACCGCTACCCACGCCAACAGGTAATGCCGTCGCCCCGCGAACTGACCGCAGTTTCACCACCAGACCACCGACAATTCATTCACCCTCACTGGCAGAGAACTCTTTAACCCTTGACCAAACCGCCGGCCTCGACGCGGAGCGTGGCCCACTGCGACTTCAGCATGAACCGCGCCAATATGCCAGCCAATCATTTCAAGAACATCAGCGCCACAACAGAGGACATGATCGTCTCGAGGAACTGCCGCGAACAGTCCGTGAACAGTCCGCGAACAGTGGCCGAGGCTGTGCGAGTGGCTTCGGGTCAATCATGCACGCGTCACCGGACCACATCGGTCCATCCATTGCTCGGTTTATAGGTCGAAACAGTAGTCCAGGTTACATGGCGAAGGCTCGTCCTGGATTGCAGCCTGGAATTCCTTGTCCTACCTTGGCAGTTGTTGTGTTGTCGCCGACCTACCAACACGCAACAAGAGGGTCCTACAAGGACAACATGAGGAGTAACCGTGGCGAAGAAATCGTCCAAGATAAAAAGATTCTTCAAGTGGCTGGGCGCTATTTTGCTTCTGCTGCTCGTGTTGGGCGGCTCGTTTGCCGCTCATGAATGGTATGCAGAGAAACCCTTCTACTTTAATAATTTTTTGAATCGGGAACTCATCAAGACTGCTCTGGACCGGCCCGAGATGCTGACCAGGCTGGGCTTCCTGGAATCTGTCGGCATCACAGGGCATAACGCCGAGCTGGACGATGCGAGCCCACAAGCGACAGACGAGCTCTTTGTGCGGCTAAGGAACATTCTGGCCACAATAAAGAGCTATGGCGACGATGAGCTGGATGAAGGCGAAAGGCTCTCGAAAGAGGTGGTCCTCTACCTGGTGGAACTGGTCGCCGAGTCCGAGAAGTTTCGCTTTCACAATTTCCCGGTCAACCAGCTTTTTGGCGTGCAGAACAGCTATCCGAGTTTCATGGATTCCATGCATCAAGTAAACAACGTCGATGACGCCGATAATTATATCGCTCGGCTCAACAAGGTGAAAATCAAGTTCAATCAAGTTCTGCAGGGTCTGAAGATCCGCGAAGAAGCCGGCATTCTCCCGCCACGTTTTGTGGTCGATCGCGTGCTGGTCGAAATGAAAAAATTCGTGAACACGCCCAGTGAAGAGAATATTCTTTACACCTCGCTTGAGCGAAAAGTCGCCGCAGTGGGCGACTTTTCCGACGAAGACAGGCAGCGCGTGTTGGCCGAGGCGAAAGCTGCCATAGAAACAACGGTATATCCCGCTTATCAATCGTTTATCGATTATTTCGATAAACTGCGCGAAAAAACCGGGACCGACGACGGTGTGTGGCGATTGCCCGATGGCGATGAGTTTTATGCATCAGCATTAAAACTATTTACCACGACAGATTATACGCCCGATCAAGTACATAACATTGGTCTGAAGGAAATCGAACGAATTCAGGGAGAAATCCTGGCGATTCTCGCCGCGGAAGGATACGATACCAGCGCCGGCTTTGCCGCTGCCATCGATGCCCTGGCGGCTGATTCAAAGTTTTATTACCCGGATACCGACGAAGGTCGCAAACAGATTCTGGCCGATTACCAGAAAATCATTGATGAGATCGATAAGGGTTTACAGGACGCGTTTCGCATGCGCCCCGAAGCAGGCGTGGAAGTCGCGCGCATCCCCGAATTCAAGGAAAAAACCGCTGCGGGTGGTTACTATGAGCAACCCGCTCTGGATGGCTCCCGTCCTGGCCGCTTTTTTGCCAATCTCTACGATGTGAAAGCGACTCCCAAATACGGCATGCGGACCCTGGCATACCACGAGGCAATTCCGGGACATCACTTCCAGATCGCTATTTCAATGGAGCTGGACGGGGTGCCATTTGTCCGCCGTCTGCCTGCGTTTACCGCCTATGTCGAAGGGTGGGCATTGTATTCAGAGCGATTGGCCTGGGAGCTCGGCTTCCAGAACGATCCGTTTGACAATATTGGCCGCTTGCAAGCCGAGCTGTTCCGCGCTGTCCGACTGGTTGTCGATACCGGTATTCACACCAAACGGTGGACCCGACAACAGGCCATTGATTACATGCGCAAGAACACCGGGATGGCCGAGAGTGATGTGGTCGCCGAAATCGAGCGCTATATCGTGATGCCCGGTCAGGCAACCGCGTACAAGGTCGGCATGATGAAGATCTTGGAACTGCGGGAGGCCGCCAAAGCCAAGCTGGGTGATAAGTTCGATCTTCGCGATTTTCACGACGTCGTGTTGAAGAATGGCGCTGTGCCTCTCGATGTCCTCGAGCGCCTCGTCAACGCGTACGTAGCGGATCGATCGGGTCAGACGCAGTCGCAGTAGTGCCTGCCCGTTGCCTGTGTCTTCCGCAGTCTTCGGCAGTTTCGAGCGGCTCACCTATCAGACGTCGGGACCGCAAAGCTGCGGGATTTACTCGCGCAAATCTTGCAGCTTGAGGTGGCCCTGCACGCCGTGCCCTCCGGGCGGGAGATGATAGCCTAGCGTCCCCATGGAGGGCGACAACTCGACGTTATCCCACCCGGCGCCCGACGCCGACGGGCTCGCGCTCGCCGACCTCTTATCGCGACTCGACGTCCTCGTTCGGACGAAGCTGTGGGCTCAGATCCTCGCCGCAATGGTGCTGGGGGTCGGCATCGGTCTTCTGCTCGCGCCATCCGGGGCCGGATTGGTGAGCGAGGAGCTCGCGATCGGGCTCACCCACTGGATCGCGCTGCCCGGCAAGCTCTTCCTGGCGTTGATCGAGATGGTGGTCATCCCCCTGGTCGTCTCGTCGGTGATCGTCGGGATTAACTCGACATCCGATCCGGCCTTCCTCGCCAAAGTCGGCCTGCGCATCGGACCTTACTTCGTGGCCACGACCTTGATCGCCGTCACGATCGGCGTGGTCGTGGCTCTCGTCATCGAACCCGGCATGTTCATCGACTCGAGTATGGTCGCCGCAGCGGGGGTAGAGGAGGTTGCCGCCGCTCCGGTCGACGCGACGTCCTCCAAATCCGTGCCGGATGTCCTGCTCTCGCTGGTCCCCACGCACGTTCTCGAGGACGTCCTCGCCGGCAACATGCTCAAGATCGTCATCGCAGCACTCATCTTTGGCGTGGCCCTGGTCACGATGCCGCGAGAGCAAGCGGCACCCTTGCTACGGGTGATGGATTCGTTGCAGCGCGTCGCAATGACGGTCGTCGGCTGGGCTATGATGCTGGCTCCGTACGCTGTCTTCGGGCTGCTATGTGACATCACCATCCGAGTCGGGCTCGACGCGATCTTGGGCATGGGTGTCTATGTGGGCACGGTGCTCCTCGGGCTACTCGTGCTGCTCGTGGTCTATCTGGGGATCGTGTTCGTTTTGGGGCGAATGTCGCCGATGGCCTTCCTGGGCCACGCCCGCGACGCCCAGTTGCTGGCGTTCTCGACCTCGAGTTCCGCGGCCGTGATGCCACTCTCCATCGAGACGGCCGAAGCCCGGCTCGGGGTGCGCCCGGCGATCGCCAAGTTCGTGATCCCGCTCGGAGCAACGGTGAACATGGACGGAACCGCGCTCTACCAGGTTGTCGCCGCGATCTTCTTGATGCAGGTGTACGGCATCGACGTGACGCCCGCTGTCCTCGCCCCCATGATCTTCACGACAGTCGCCGCCTCGATCGGTTCTCCGAGCACGCCCGGGGTTGGCATCGTGATCCTCTCGACGATCCTCGCCTCTGTCGGCGTACCAGCCGAAGGGGTTGCGCTCATCATCGGAACCGACCGCATCCTCGATATGGCCCGCACGACGGTGAACGTCACCGGGGATCTGACCGCGTGCGCGGTGATGAATCATTGGCTTGCCGACCCGACCAACTCGCCCGACCCGGTGTCGAACGCAAAATAAGCGCAGCGTGCAACATGCGCCTCCAGATAGTTTCCTCGTCCTCGAGCCCAGTCGCATTACGGCGAACAGGGCGCGGCACCCGCGTCCTGCCCGACGCCAGTGTTTGTGCAGATTCGAGCAGGCTCGCCGACCAAACTACTTCGGGTAAAATCGCCTGATGAAGAGGAGCAGCACTACCATGGCAGCGGAGGCCGACCAGAACGCCACACCGGAATTCGTCGAGGCACCGTTGAAATACCTCGTCGATGCCAAGAGCGTCCCGGTCTATATCCCCTCGGTCGGCGGCGGCGACACCTCTGTTCAAGAGGGCAATTACCTCTGGCAGCCGATGGCGATCCGCAATGGCCGCGCCCAGGCCGAGGACTTCAGCCTGGACCGGGAAGGCTTCATCCTGACAGCTCACCCGAGTGCGGTCGGCGACTTTTACGACAACGGCGAGATCGCCGCGGTCTACGAGGCCGAGTTGAAGGCGCTGGTCGGCAACGCAACTGGCGCCGCCCAGGTCGAGATCTTCGACCACACCCAGCGCGCCGCCTCGCTCGACGTGCAGAAGGCGCGGCTGATCCGCGAACCCTCCTTCCTCGTTCATAACGACTATACCGTCCGCTCGGGACCGAAGCGCCTGCGCGATCACTTCTCCGATACCCCGGAAAAGGCGGAGGCACTGCTGAGCCGGCGTTTTGCCATTGTCAACGTGTGGCGCTCGATCCGGGGCACAGTGCGGACCTCGCCGCTGGCGCTGTGCGACGCCTCCAGCGTTGCGCCCGAGGACCTGGTCTCGGTCAAGCGCCCGTCCAAAGACCGCATCGGCGAGATCCAGCAGGTCGCCTACAACCCAGCCCACCGCTGGTACTACTTCCCCGACATGGAGATGAATGAGGCGGTGCTCATCAAGACCTACGACTCGGCGACCGACGGTCGCGCCCGCTTCACCATTCACACCGCGTTCGACGACCCCGCTGCCCCGGCAGACGCACCGCTGCGCGAGAGCATCGAGTCGCGCTGCTTCGCGTTCTTCTGAGCCGGACATGGGCCGCCGACCTGCCCATTTTATTCGATATCAGGAGCCGACACTCCAGTATAGCCGCCTTGAAACAAGAACTCTGCAATCCGATGTGTCTCTTCAGGCGACCCGACCTTAAAATCCAAAGCATCGGCCAAGCGATCTAAAACGCTGTATATAAAACAAATATACGCGGCATCTGCAATAGCCTGATCACTCACTCCAGCGGATCGCATCCCCTCTATATCATCAGGGCCCACGTCAGCCGGCGATAGGGTTAGCGTTTCCAAGAAGCCCAAAACAGCTCGGAGCCTGTTATCAATGGGCGCTGTGCGCCAATCTTCCAGCACAGCCTCGACGACGTCCGCATCAAAATCAAGGACCGCAACTGCGGCATGATGGATCAGTCAATAGTTGCATTGATTCTGTTTTGAGACGAAAGCGGCAAATAACTCCGTTTCACCAACACGCCACTCTGAAGATAAGCGCATGGCTTCGTGCAAACAAACAGCAAAGTATTCACCAAAAAGATCCCGCCGATAAGAAAAAACACGAATCGGATCTGGCACGGAACCTATCTGTGCTTTGACGGTTGCAAGTCTCTTTTTCTGAACAGGAGTATGTCCGTTTTCAACAATCTCTAACCGCACAGTTACTCTCCTTTCAACAGGCTCAGGCTGCGCTCGAGCCTGGCTAAACCTGCCCCCAAGGCGGCGCTAAGGGTTACCTCAAAGATTTTATCCTCAGAATAGCCGGCCGTTCGGAGCTTCTCAATATCTTCATCCACGACCTTATAGGCATGTAAAGCCACTTTATCTACATAGTCCACCAGGTCTGCGGGTATAGTTCCTGCTTCTCGAGTCGCCCCGCTGTGCACTGCGACTCGGGCCTCGACGGCCTGGCGAAGTTCAGTTTTCGAGGCGCCCTTAGCCGTTAAGAGTGCTTCTGTTAGCTTTTGGATACTTTCTGGATACAAAGCCGTCACGTGTCCTCCTACTTTTGAATGAACCAGAACTAAATTCCGGCTCGATGATAGCCCGATTCAAGCCATGGATAAAATATACTCTCGGTGGCAGCCGCCGGGAGCGCTGCCGCAGCAGCGGCGGTCCCTTCACAGCGGGTGACCGCGGTGAAGCTGGTGGGAGATCCGCCCTTTGCCAGGCCTGTCGAGGATGTTCGCGTGGCCGCTGTCAAGGGCGGCGATCTGAGCAATCACTGCTGCTCGCCTGATAAAACGGCACGGACAAGCGCGTATCCGGCCGGACCTGCCGTCAAATTTTGCGCGCCGCGGCCGTCGCCGATGCAGAAACTGCGCGTTTCGGGGGACGCCTGACTTCCGATCTCACCGCCCGGCTCGCAGAACACCTGGCTCGATGGCCAGTACTCTGAACCTGGCATACGCTCTGCAAGTTCACGGCAGGCGCAGAGCTCATTCCCGAAATAGTTGGATTCGATCAGTGGAATCGCCCGGGTCGCGGCCCAAAAACCGGATCGACAAGTCAATCGAGGTCGCACCAGGCGGAAAGAAGTAAATGCCATGACCGCTTTCCAATACAACGTCCATTACGTCGAGCCCAATCAGGTACGCGACGATCTCATTCGGGTATGGTGCAGCAATTTGCCCGTCAACGGGCACGGACCGGCCAAGTTCGACTGGACCTACCAACGGGCAGTGGATCCATCCGATGGTGTGTTCGTCCTGGCCGCGCACAACTCGGAAAACGACGCGCAGATCATCGGTACCGCAGGGCTCCTGGCCCGGCAATTCTATACCGGCGACCGTCCGCTGAGAGCAGCCATTCTGGCCGATATCGCGGTCGACCGCCCCCATCGCACAGTACAGCCCGCGATCCGCCTGGTCCACCAGGTCCGGCGCACGGCTCTGCGTGACTTCGATTTTGCGTACAGCTACCCCAACAAGTCGACGGGGGAGGTGTTTTCACGCTGTGGCTATCGCCAGCTGGGCACGCTGACTCGGTACGCGGTGGCTCTCCACCGCGATAAGTGCGTGGGTCAGGTCATCGATTGGCCGCTGTTCTCGCGGATCGCCAGGGGTGGGCTCGACGCCCGACAAATCGGGCTACAAGCACCCATGACTGTACGCGCAGCCCGTGACTATGAGCTCGAATGGCTCGAAGATGTCGACTCTCGGTTCGACCGGTTGTGGCAGAGCACCCGGCGCTCGTACGGACTGATCGGCAGGCGAGACGCGGCGTTTTTGCGCTGGCGGTTCCTCGAGCATCCCGAGAAAGGACTGCGCATCGCAGCGCTGGCACCGCGCAAAAATCGCCGCAGCTTGCGGGCCTATGCAGTCATAGAGCAGGTCGATGACGCCGTGTGCATACGCGATCTCTTCGGTTATCCCGACAACCTGGGCACGCTCCTCGATCTCCTGATGCTCGGCCTCGCCCGCACCAAAACAGCGAGCCTGTCGATGGGTTTCCTCGGCTCGGAAGCGATCGTGGAGCTTTTGCAGTCGCGGGGATTCCGGGCCCGCGAACGCGAGCGGGCCATCGTCTACGATACCGGCGCATCGGTGAACAGCCTCGCCCCAATCATTGATGACCATCGGAACTGGCACCTCACAGACGCCGACCAGGAATGGTAGCCTCGATCTCCGGCCCGTCAGTAGGGCAGCGGGTGGCCAACATCGACTCCTATCGTGAGAGCGAGCGGGCTCCGTCGTCGCCCCCGAATCCGGGAGCCCGGACAAACAGTGTCGACGCGCAGGGTCGCGCCATGGATGTGACATATAAAGGAATTACTATACAACTATTTACAATCATCCTCTAGTACCGGAGGCTCAATCTTAATCTCCGGTTCCTCAATCCAGAACATCGGTTCTCTTTCATCGATCGGATTTTTCTTGTCGGCCTCATCCAGGGCTTCTTTAGCCGCTTCCGCGGCATCCTTGGCCGCTTCCGCCACATTGTCTTCAATCGCTTCCATCACGGGGTCTTTATCCTCTCCCTTCAGAATATTATATGCTCTTTCTTTATGCATTTTTTCGTATATGCTTTTTGATGATTCTGGCCTGTCCAGAATGCGCCCTCCGGGATCAATAAAATTAATTGAATCACCAGCAACGTATCCAAACAGATTCATGTCTCCACTTCGAAATCTCATCGGATCTTTTGCTGTCCACCGTCCCGTCTCTGCATTGTAATCCCTGCCGCCAAAACGAGTTAGCTTGGTGTGCCGATCGTACCACCCCCCCGCAAAGCCAAACGGTTGAAACCCCGGATTCGTATCGGCGAGGACATTACCCCATCCGTCGTAGTCCATGCCCTGGGTGATGCTACCATCGGCGACATTGACGACCAGCCTCGGGCTACCGAGATGATCGCTCAAGATCCGATACGTACTCCCACCTTTGATCATGTAGGCGGGTACATTCAGCTCGTTTGCGTAGATGAATCGCGCAACGATGGCGCCCCTACCGTCCAGTTCGGCAATTGGGTTGAGCTGGTCTTTATAGAGGAAGCCTTGCACCAAGACGCCATTGACCCTTTTACCGATTCGTCGATTTTGTCCATCGATGACATAGTCGATAATAGTTCCATCCGGCAATGCGACCCGTCTGAGGTTGCCAAAAACATCGTAGTCGTAATCAGTAACGGCAGAATCAACGGTAACCGTGTCTAGCTCGCCATTCGCAGTATAGCGGTAGGTAGCATCTCGAAAGCTGGCGAGTCGATCTTGGGCATCATAGCTGCCCACCAGGGCGCCGTTACTATGAGTACGATTGCCGTTTAGATCGTAGTCATAGTCAGCGGTCATGGCGCCATTTTTGCGCACGATATCGAGGCGACCTGCGGCATCGTAATCGTATTGGTAAACTGTCGTTACTCCATCCACGACTTCGGTTTTTTGTCGAATGCGCCCCAATTTATCCCGCTCGTCATAGTTAATCTGATAGATAACTGTATCGTTGTAGCGGGCGGTGTAGCTGTCAACTTCACCAAACTGGTTGTAGCTTTCTTTTGTGGTAATCTGGCCCAACGCCGTATCGGAGACCAGGCCATGCTGTGGATCGCGGACCAACGTCAGGGCACCGGCTTCGGTGAGTAGGCCATCATCATCGTAGCCATAACTGACACTCTGGCCGTTCACGGTGAGCGCATTGATGCGGAAGTCGCTGTCATAGCCAATATCGACAGTGCCACTGATAGTGCCGCTCCAATCCATATCGGTGAGTAACAAACCATCGTAGCCGTAGCTGAGTTGTTCTCCCCCGGGCGCAGTTGCGGTGTCGAGCTGTCCAGTGTCTGGGCGGTACGTATAGCCGTAGCTTCCTTGTGGTGTGCTGATGGCCTCCAGCTTCCCTGTCGTGGCGTGATAGACGTAGTCGATCATGAAACCACCGGGCCGCGTGATTAGCTCGAGTTGCTTGTCGCGGTTGTAGTCATAGCCGGTAGCTGGCTCTGTGACATCAGGTAGCACCGGTGGAATGTAACTCGCTTCGAAATCCACGCCATTGTAGGTGAACACATGGGCCGGCCGGCCCGGTGGGGTCAGGCGATTGATGTTGCCGTTGGCGTCATAGCCAAAGCCGACCGTACGCTCGCCGGGCAGAGTCAGTTGGGTTACACGTCCTGCCAGGTCATACTCCGCATATCTGATGACCTGGTTCTCGGCATCAGTCACCGTCTCTACGTAGCCGAGCGCCGGTCCACTAGCATGGTAGGTGAGGGTGGTAGTTCGAGCGGAATCCCCCTCACCGAGCATCGTAGTTTCAAGTCGGCCGCGGGTGTCGTAGCTGTAGTGAGCGCTGGCCAGGCCGGCCACAGTGATCGTTCGTGGCCGGCCCCGGTCATCAATCACAGTGCTGGTCACGCGCCCCGCTGGGCTCGTGACAGTCCAGGTTCGGCTCGCCACGTCAAAATGTCGTGTCGTCGTGCGGCCGTTGACGGTCACGCTCTTGGTCTGGCTGACCAGCTGGCCGGTCGCATCCAGATCGGCAGCACGCTCGGACGTCGAGGTCAATGTCAAACCGCTGGGAAGTGCGATGGTCTGGGCTACCGTCACTGGTGCTTGCATGCCAAAGCGTGGATCTGGACCTTCCTTCACCGTGAAGACAGTGCCATCGGTTTGGGTAGTGATGGTCTCGCCATTGGTCTTGAGCAACGTCGTCTGCTCGGTTCCATCGGGGTAACGGTTCACCTGTAGTCGATCACCCGTGGTCTGCGGCTCAACAACGTATTCGGTCGCGCGCCCTTCAGCACTGGTCATGGTCATGGTATAGCCGCGCTGGTTTTCTGTTCGCGCCAGAGTCCAGCCGCCGCTGATAGCGTTGGTGTCGCCAGTCAATCGACCGACGTCGTCATACGCGAAACGATTGATGTGCTGCCCGGGTGTGGTAAACGCGGTCATCAAACCGCCTTCGCTGTACCCCATGCGATAGGTTTCACCAGCCGGATTGCTAACCGTTTCCAGGTAGCCATGGGTATCAAACGTGAGGTTGCTGCGCTGGCCATCGGCGGCGATGATCGCTGTTGCCTGGCCCGTCGCCGGACTTCGTTCAATGGTGGTGACATTGTTACCGCTGTCGGTGATACTCAGCAGACGTCCTTGCACATCGTAACCGAAAGAATACAATACAGCACCGGTAAGCGCGTGCGTGGTACGCAGATGGCGGCCACCGGGATCGAACACGTAGATCTGTTTGCCGTCGCCAGAAGAAACGATGAGTGCATCAAAACTTGCCTCGGGCAGAATACTTCGTACTTTCCGGATACGATTATTTCCACGATCAGCAATATAGAGGTTACCGCCGGGGCCAATAGCTACACCACTGGGGTCACGGATCCATGCTTCTGTGGCTGGTCCGCCATCACCTCTGAATGCGCCTGCTCCATTGCCCGCTACCGTGGTTATGATCCCGTATGGACTGACCGCACGAATACGGTTATCATCTGTGATGTAGAGGGTGCCATTGCGATCGATAGCGAGGCCTTTTGGATAAAGGCCCGCTTGCGTTGCGGGTATGCCATCTCCGTTAAAGCTTTGCTCGCCGTTGCCGGCCACTGTTGTAACGATTCCTGCAGGGCTCACTCGGCGAACTCGGTAATTCGAACTGTCGGAGAAGTAGAGGCTTCCATCAACTCCCATGGCCATACCCCAGGGCCAATAGATATCTGCCTCGGTAATCAGTCCACCATCGCCGCTAAACCCTCGTGTTTTGCTCGATAGCGTTGATAGGAATCCATTGGGGCTTATCCGTCGGATGATACCTGCGGCAGCATAGAAACTTCCATCGCCCCCGAGTGCCATTCCAAACACACTACCGCCCAGGGGGGCTTCGATAGCCGGCCCACCATCGCCGCCAGTGCCGATACTGCCATCTCCGGCCACCGTGTCAATGATGCCATCAGGGGTGACTCGGCGGATGCGGCCGTGATAAGTATCGGCGATATAGAGGCTCCCATTCGGCGCAATGGCCACATCATAAGGGCTGTTGAGGCCGGCCTCAATCGCCTTTCCTCCATCACCTCCATAGGAACGCTCACCATTTCCGGCCACGGTGGTAATGATTCCATCTGGCCCCACTCGACGTATGCGGTGATTACCACTATCTGCGATGTAAATGCTTCCATCTGAATCCACTTCTACCCCGCCCGGGGAGGTGAGCCGTGCCGCTGTGGCCGGGCCGCCATCACCACTAAAACCCACGATACCGGTGCCAGCTACAGTCTCAATGATGTTATTTATTTGATGTGTCGTATTTTTCCGAGTGTTGCCAGTGCCCAGGTACAGGGCTCGCCCTGTTGGTCTATAGCTATGGGTTGCCGATAGAGTCCAGCCGCCGATAGCTACCTCCGGCGAAATGAAAGTCAACGTGTTTGTGTAATCTTTGCGAATGCTGATCGTTCCAGTAAGTCGCTCATCGATAATACGAGGATTGCCAGCATTATCAGCCTCTCCAAATAGGGCAAAACTCTGCTCAAAAGCTCCTGGTGAAGAATAGTATGTAGCCCGGTAAATGTATTGGATAGTGATCGTTGCTTTGACTCCACCACTCAGTACTCGCTTGTATGCATCTCGACCGTCCCACAGAAATGTTGTAGACTGGTTGGGAGTGGCCGGAAAACTCTGTCGCACGGTGCGTCCGGCAACGTGCACCAACAGCTCGATCCTCTGCAGGCTGGCCGGCACCGACTGTCCGGACAGCGGGATGTTGATCGTCCTATTCGCCACATACCCCGGCATGCGATTGCTGCGATAATTGAGTGTGAACGGTGTACCGACGAGCGGAATCTCTTCACCGAGATTCTGTCCCTGTGCTTCGATAATGCAACCGCCTTTGCAATCACTTTTGTCCGGCGGTGGCACATCTTCGTCTGGGGTCTCCGGTGGCTCGTCCGGCGGCGCCTCCGCATCCTCGGGCGGACCAAAGGGCCAATTGCAATCCCACGGGGTAAAGTGCGAAATCGGCACTCGCCACAGAGTTTTACCGACGTTGTACAAACTGGCTAGCTGCACCAGCTCATCGTTACTGAGTGCCATCTCGTCGAGTTGGGCCTGCGTCGCGGGGCTTCCGCTGCCATCGACGTCGAGCACTGCACGATCATCGGCGATAGAAAGAATCTCGACGATGCGGCCGTTGTCTGATGGGATCCATGCGGCCCGTTCACGGTCATAATAGCCAGTGGGAACAACTTCACCGGTTGGAAAGTTCAGAAAATTGTCGACATGAAGGGGCAGCGGCTGGCTGAAATCGACCCGTGTCGCATTGGCCATCAACGCCTCATCCACGCTCAATTCGACCGCATAAGTGTAACCGCTCGTCGCTGGCAGTACACCGGGCATGGCCTGGGAGCCATTGTCTCCGACTGTGTACTCTGTGGCACGTACGCTCAATGTGTTCAGCGGTAACTGGCCGCCATCTGCCAGTATCATGGTGGCCGTCGTGCCGGCGGGGAACAACACCGTGGCCTGGCGCTCTCCATCGGCGTCGGATTGCATACTGCCCTGGGCGACCTGCATCACTGGACTGTTGGCCATGATTGTTGTGACTTGCGCATCAGCCGGAATCATGACGACGTCTTCAGCGGTGACATAGTCACGCCAGGGAGCCTGTATCTGACGCTGAACCGGCAGATAGCCTTCTTTGCGATAGTCAATGGTAAGCAGTCCGCCACCGTTGGCGGCTAGATCAAACATACCGTCGCCTCGGCTCAGAGTTTGTCCATACTCCGGATGTCCCTGGATGGTGATCGTCACACCGCTGAGTGCCTCATTGCTGCGGTCGGTGACTCGACCGCGAATCACCGCAACACGGCGAGGCTCAAATACGGTGGGGTCCGCGCCTGTTTGGATCGGGTTGGCTCCATTGTATAGAAACGAAATGGCCTGGTGATAGGGCGTGCTACCAGTGATGGACAGGGGCGGCGCAACATCGGCGGGATCGGGCGGTAATCCACCACCAGGGCTGCCGGGATTCACAATGAGAGTTACCTCTGCGGTGGCGGAAACCATGGGGCCATTACTGGCGCCAAGGGTATATATGGTCGTCTGGTTCGGGCTGACCTCAGTACTACCAGAGAGCTGAACAGGGCCAATGTCCGGCATGATGGACACGTCTTGTGCCGATTCCACAGCCCAGGTAAGAGTCGCGCTCTGCCCTGCCTCAATGGCCTCGGGACTGACCTGGAATTGGACGATCGTGGGCTCATCAGGCCCATCGGGCCCACCCATTCCACCGTCTCCACACCCCGCAAGTCCTGCAGAAAAAGCCAAGAGCAATCGTGGCCAAAGCAAATCCATCACCGACCATAGCTTTGTTCGCATCGTTTTCCCCTGGAATTACCTTCTCATTGTCCATGAGACTAATTTATCGGGTCGACTCGATTTCCGTGCAAGCGCCTCTTTGCTGTCCTCGACCTGCGCACTGAAGCCATCGGCACGGACCCCGTATCAGGGCAGCGGGCGACAATGCAGACAAAGTGTATCTGTCTGCGTGCCTTGTCGTCCATTACGCGCCATTACGCGCCATTACAGGCCATTACAGTGACGCTGCGCGGGCCTGGTGGGACGATCGGCTGTGGGGGGATGAAATTCATGGCACGGTCGCGGGAGCCTTCCAGCGGGTTGCAATGATTGCAGTCAGTTCGCGCTCAACGTGCTTGTCGGATAAGGTCCTTGAGCGATACGGCTATCATGCCCGTCGATACAAAAACGCACGCTCTCGCTTTCCCGCGATCGCAAGCAAACCCATCTTTCTAAGCGCCCTGGTGATCGCTTGGACCGCTGGATAGCGCCACCCAGTAATGTCGCCGAGGTCTCTGTTGGTGAACTCGCGCCCGAGTTCTTCAGGAAGAAGCGCGACGTAGTCCGCACCGGTCCGAAACTCCTTGCGGCTCACGATCATGTCGAGGCGTCGTCCAACGATGCTGATACCGCGTCGGCGCCAGCTGCCCTTGCCGTCGGCATGACGGTACTCAGTCACATCCACGAGCGCAATCTCCAGGGTGATGTTGCGATTGAGCAACACACTGGCAATATCGGCAATCTCTCCAAATGCATCTTCGAGTCGACCTCGCTTCGGTGACCGTCGGCGAGCCAATTCGTTGGAGCGAGCATCAACGTGGGCGATTATCTTTGACGCGGGAACTGGATGTACGAGACGGATCCGGTGGTGGTTGGCCAATTTCTCGAGTTTTGTCCGCAGTTTGCCCAGACGGCTGGTCTGAATCTCAACGAGCTCATCTGGAAGCCGAACGTCGACGATGAAGCCATCCACCCGTGCCTCGATTTCGCCCTCTCCGCGGCTGTACTCCATCTTCAGCTGCTCGTGGAGGTCGCTTTGGTTCAGTTCTCCGATGGTCGCCACCGCCTCATGCTATCAGGAAGCGGGGCGGTCCCCCCGACACAAGGGAGCGAAGCGACCGGCCAAAAAGAAAGCAACAGCGTATTGCGGTCATGTACGCTGCTCGCCATTGGTCCGATGTCCCCGGCTCGACGCCCGGCGTCGCCACAACAACTGTTACAATCGCCGACAATCTTGGCATGGCATTGCCGTTGAGACTATTCACTCTTCTCACTGCAGTGGTTGCAGCACTTGGAGCTGGCAGGGGCTGTGACAACTTCGGCTGGCGACGGGCACCGCGATGCCGCCGCGGATGTCTCGATCTTGCCGTCCGGCCAGATGGTGATGCCGTAGGGCTGAGCGCCGGGGATGAGCGATTCGATGATGGCCTTGCGGTCCTTGGGAACCGCGGCGCGAACGCGGACCGCTAAAGCCTCTAGCTGCGTTTCTGCGGCGTCCAAAGAGAAAGCAGCTGCATCGGCGGCTGCGAGCCGTTCACGGGCCATGGTGTGACGATGCTCCAGCATGCGTCGATCAACCGCGATCTCTTTTAGCTGGTCACGCCACGCTTCTGCGCTGAGTTCGTCGCGGCGAAACGCCCGTGAAATCTCGTTCTCACTGGTGACCAGCCTTTGCAGCTCGTGCTCGCACTGCGCGAGTTCCTCGCGGTGCCTATCGGCAGAATCATCGTTCCCTGCCATGCTGGCCCGCAAAAGCTGCGGCTGGGCGATGGCATTGGCCACGGTATCCCATACAACTGGATCGATCAGATCCGCCCGATGCGATCCCATGTGCGTATACTGGGTTCGGCGTTCGCGGTCATGACGCGTGGCGAAGTAGATGTACTCTTGCCCTTGGCAAGCCGACGATACGCGCGCTGTCCACATGCACACCAAATACGCCCAACACACAGACTTTGCGTACTTTTGGCGCGTCGCCGCCGGGGTCGCATATCCAAACAACGCTGCACCGCGAACCAGGTAGTTTCATCGACGATGGCGGGAACCCGAATCGTCAAACCTTCTTGCGTGTGCTCGCCGCGATACGCCGGCATGCGCAGCATTCTGGCCACCGTGGATTGATGCCAGCGCTTTCCCTGCTGGGTCGGTACGTCGCGCGCATTCAGTTCGCTGGCAATGGTCGCCGCGGTGACGCCGTTTAGACACCGCTGGTAGGCGTCGCGCACGATCGCCGCGCGGTAACAGTCGATGCCCCACTGGCGTCGGGTGCGATCCCAGGTAAGGCCATAGGGAATAAACCCGGCGCCAGCGTATCCGCCATCTGCTGCGATGCGTTTGCGGCCCGCCCGGGTACGCTTGGCGGTTTTGCGCCGTTCCTGCGCAGCAAAGAAGGTGCGCAGGTAGTAATCCAGTTCGCCGAGTTCCTTGTTCGGATCGATCACCCGCTCGCTACAATCGACGATCACCGCATCTGCCTCGCGAGCAATGCCGAAGATTGCCAGGCGATCCCGGGGATCATCAGCCCGGGCTCCGAGGCCGCGATCGACATCCCACAGCCGCAATTCGTCGAATCCACCGCTCGCGAGTTCGATTAGCTGTTGGCCCTGGTCCGTTTGCTCCAGGGGAATCGCAGCCGATACGGCCAAAGCCTCGATCCGGGCGATGCGGATGCCAGGGCGCGTTCGCGCCAGTCTATCGAGGGAGCGACGCTGCGATTCAGGGGTCTCGCGCTCGACCTGGCCACGACCGCTGACCCGGATCAACTCGACGTAGCGGCGCCGCGCGGTTTGCTGCCGGCCGGATTCCGCAGAGTCTCCGGGTGACGTCGGGTTGCTTGCAGCATGGGACTGGTTCTGTTTCTGCATGGTCTCCTGGGTGGCACCCTGCGCTTGGGTCCGCGTGGCCCATGTACCTCATCGTGGCGTTTCCACAGCGTTTCGGTCAAGCCTCTGTACGGGCGATAGGGGTCGCAGCGACAACTTGAACCATGACTTCGAACTCGGAAACCTGCATCACAACATGAGCCACAATCCGTCATGAAGGAAGAGCACTTTTTGCGAATGTGCTCTCAAGAGCGCAGATTCGAATCATTTGCCAAATGATTCGCCAAACCATTCGGCCAATCCCGGATAAATGCGCTCCAAACGACAATAGAGGGCAAAAGCGCCATTCGGCGAACCATTTGCGAGACCATATCGCGTGGCGAGAGAGTCCAGATCGCTCGATCCGGGCTTCATTTCGCGCTGTATTGGCGAATCTCACGCGCTTCTTTGCCGTCTGACTGCCGCATCGGCAGGTTTGCAGCCGGCGACTTGGGACGATATCGTGCGCATCGCTGCGCTGGTTGATTGTATTGCCTCGCGTTCCAGGCAATCGACATAATAAAACGTGCGGCACGGGTTAGTGCACGAATTATTTGCTCTTTGCTTGGTTTCTGAGAACGGCGATTCACGCATAGTCCAGTGAGATCTATGTAGGCATGTCGAACAGTGCGTCTCTTGCTGCCGCTACCGCCGCACGCACGTTCGAGTACCTGGCTTGGCCGCTCTTGTACGCCGCCCAACCCGAGAGCACTCTTCGGTGCAGGGTTGGTGGTGTCAAGCACGGACACACCCTCTTCCTCTGTTCCGTAGTGTTTGAGATGATGTACGAACTACGAACCAGTCATCAACTCTAGCATTGAGGCCAATCGTGTCAGCCGCGGCAACTACAAGTTCAAAGGGCACGATCAGGGGCCTTGGGGAGGGCGAGTCTCTATACACGCGAGGGCGTCCTCCAGCACATCGGGAAGAGCCGTCAACCGCGTCTCATCAACGGGAAGATCGTTCGTCCACCAGTCAGGTACAAGTGCCGAGTAGTGTTCGTAGGTGTAGCAGCCGCTACACCACTCCCAGCAGGCACCACGAGCAATGAAGCGTTCTCCGCCAGAGTAATGCTCGACGGGAGGACCAATCTGGTAGTAGCGATGCAACTGCTCGGCGGAGCAGATGGGACAGGAGCCCTGAACGTTGGAGCCCCCCCTTCGAGGCCGAGAAGGCCGCTCTCCATCGCGGGATTTCTTCCGGATGAATGCTTTTCCAATCGCGGTCTGTCATCGGCTCCCTCTGATCCACGCCTCCAGGACATGTCCGGCCCCGTATACAGTACCATCTCCTCCCTTTGCGACGAAGAGTGCTCACGACAACGTCGATCCATCTCTGAACGCCGCACCGAAAGCGGCGTCGGATGCCTCCCGGAAATCTTGCTTGGCTCCCATCATCTCCCTCAAGCGAGCAGTGAACTCTTCAGGCGTGACCTCACGTTCAGGCCCGACTAGGCCGGCCTCATCAACCACGCAGCCACCTGTGATCTGAGCGGCTGTCGCGGCCGCAAGGCACGCGAGGAACAGCGACTCTGGGCTCCTGAACTCTCCAGCCGAGAAGGTAGCCCAAAGCCCTCCGTCTTCACCTAGAGCTTCTTCCGAACCTGCTGACGTGCTCTGAATTGAGACAAGTGCAATGCCGTCGATGTCCAGTTGCGCCGCAGCCCCTTCTGCAAGCAGCTCGTCCGAACCGTCCGCGATGACCCTGGGCGTTGTGGTGCCGAACCAGGCCAACAGAGTGTCCGTAACCCGCTGCTGTAGTTCCATGAGTGGAACGAGCCGCTGGAGCTTTACGTCGATCTCAAGTGCCATTCACATCGCTCCAATGATTCGAACCACGCCGTTTCCGGTGAATACGTTGATGGCTGAGACTGTGCCCTGCGTCGGGATCTGACTAAGTCCGCCTCCGCGTGCGAAGTCTAACAGTCGCGCAGCCGAGACGTTCGGCGCCTGAATGAAGACTTCAACTCCTGAAAAGCCGGCCTTCGCTGCTGAAGCCTCAGCCTTGCTTGCATGGCGAAGAACGGCGCCGAGACCGCCCTGCGTCTGCTTGAGACTCACCGCAACGCCGTTTAGATACCCGTCTATCCCCGGAAGGTTGCGGACTGTAGCTCCTATAAAAGTGCCGCCACGATGGGCAACAATCTCACGAGCAAACGCGGCTTCGTGCGGGCGAAGCCGGTTCACTACCACACTGCTAGCTCTGCCGGCCGGTAGCGCCTTTGCCGCACCGGGCCGCCTGAATCGGCGAAACACGCCACCGAGCGCCTTGGTGCCCCCGCGTACGACTTTTTTCGCCAGGTCGGCGACAAAGGAGGTCGCGCCGGTGAACAGTGAGGCGAGGAGGGAGGCGCCGTGTAGGGAGGCCTTGGTGCTGGCCT
>JAKSDA010000259.1 GCA_022360315.1 Pseudomonadota bacterium | reverse complement strand
CCGCATTGATCACACAGGACCCGGTTCTGTTCGACGACACGGTCGCCGCCAACATTTCCTCCGGCTCTGAATGGGCCGACGAGGAGGAGATCGCCGCAGCGGCGGAGGCGGCAGCCGCACATGATTTCATCATGCGTCTGCCCGAGGGCTACCAGACCAGGGTGGGGGAAGCCGGCACGCGCCTGTCGGGCGGCGAGCGCCAGCGCGTTGCGTTTGCGCGCGCCATGCTGCGCAACACACCGATCCTGCTTCTCGACGAGCCGACCAGTGCACTCGATGCGGAATCGGAGGCCAAGGTGCAGGCGGCGATGGAGCGCCTCCTGAGCGGGCGGACCGTGGTGATGATTGCCCACCGGCTTGCCACGGTGAAGAGGGCGGACGTCATCTGCTGCATGGAGGGCGGTCGCGTCGTGGAGTCCGGCACGCATACCGAACTCGTGGCGAAGCGCGGCAGATATGCAAGCATGGTCCAAGCACAGCTCCTCGGCAACGAGCTTCAACTCGCCGCCGCCGGAGGCTGAGATAGCGCCGGGCCGGGACGCTGCGGGGTATCTCGGTGAGGCGGCGCTGCTGCTCTACGGCGCGGCGGGGCGCGTTGCGCTGCCGGCAGCCGGCGCCTTCCTCGCGTGGCGGGCGAAGCGTGGCAAGGAGGATCGCAGCCGCCGCGGCGAGCGCTTCGGGCGGGCCGGGCTTGAGCGGCCGGCCGGGCCGCTGATCTGGGTGCATGCGGCAAGCGTCGGAGAGACCGTGGCTGCCATGCCGCTCATCGGACGCCTACGCGAGCGCGGAACGGCACTGCTTCTGACCACGGGCACGCTGACGGCGGCCGATGTCGCGGCCCGCCGCATGCGCGACATGGTCGCGCATCAATTCGCGCCGATCGATACGCCGGCAACGGTGCGGCGGTTCCTCGATCACTGGCGACCGAATCTCGCGCTTTTTGCGGAATCGGAGCTCTGGCCGACCATGCTGCGAAGCCTCGGCCGCCGAAAGCTCCCGCTGGTGGTCATCAGCGCGCGCATGTCGGATCGCTCCTACCGGTCGTGGCGACGGTTCCCGCCGCTAGCGCGTGCGGTTGTGGGGCGGGCCGATCTTTACCTGGCGCAGACGCTCGCCGACGCTGATCGGCTGCGCGCGCTCGGGGCCGCCAAGGTGCGCGTCTGCGGCAATCTGAAATTCGACGTGCCGCCGCCGCCGGCCGACGCGGCGGCGCTTGACGCGTTGCGCACGGCGATCGGCGGCCGCCCGGTACTTTTGGCGGCGAGCACCCATGCCGGCGAGGAAGCGATCGTTATGGCCGTGCATCGCGACCTGTCGAAGAGCGAGAGCAGGCTCCTCACGATCATTGCGCCGCGCCACCCCAAGCGCGGCGCGACGGTTGCTGAGGAGATCGCCACGGCCGGGCTGCGCGTCGCCCGCCGGTCGCTCTCTGAGCCCATCGGGGAGGCGACCGAGATCTATATTGCCGATACGATCGGCGAGATGGGATTGTG
>JAKSDA010000456.1 GCA_022360315.1 Pseudomonadota bacterium | reverse complement strand
GGATGTCGCCGAAGCCGCGACCGACGTTGGTCCACAGGCGAACCGTGTTGGCGCGGGTGCCATCGAAGCGCAGAATATCGGTATGCCCGTCGCCGTTGACGTCGACGGTCTTGGTTTGCCACCTGTGCACGTACGGCAAGGCGATGGCCGCATCCATGTCGCCCAAAAGAAGCCAGCGGTAGAACGCGTCTTCCGGGGCCGTGGTCAGCTTGTCGTCGAATTCCAGGCCGGTGTCTAGCCATCGCGCAGTGGTAGCCCCGATGTCGAGGGCTTTCCAGCGCTGGCGCCACACCGCATCTTGCATGGAACCGCCCCGGGCGATCACGTATTCGCTCTTCATCAACTCGGCTCGTCCGTCCCCGTCGATGTCGAGCATGAGCGGTGCCGAGCACGGTCGGGTCGCCCACTGCCCCGGAGCGGGCACTCCGCCCTGGCCGTAGTTGGGCAACACCCGCGGGGTTCGGTCGAATCCGCGCCCCGGGCCGCGACCCTCATACAGATGAAGGCGGGACAGATGAACGCGATCACCATGCACACAGGTCAAAACGTCGATGAGGTCGTCGCCATTGAGATCGACCAGCCAAAACGCGCCGGCGTCGTTTTCGGTGGGCAACGCGTTGTGTACGGGCTGAAAGCCGGTTCCCGTGGATACCAGTACAGCGCCCGGGGTGTGGGCGCCGCAGGTGCTCGCCAGGTCGTCACGACCGTCGCCGTTGTAGTCGAACACGGTGGCTTGCGAGATGCACCAAAACGGAAACCCGTAGATCGTGGTTGACCCCAATCCAGTATCGACGATATCGAATGGGTCGTTGCGGTTGCCGGTGGCGATGGCCAGGTGATAGGACCAGTCGCCGCCCTGTCCTGGCAGGCATTCGTCGAACGGCGGCGGGCATCCGCGGATGCGGTCATTGGGTGCGGGGAACAAAAGATCGTCGAGGCCGTTGCCATCGACGTCTAGGACGATGGTCTGCCCGATGTGACCGCTGGACACCCCGTTGCCGAACCCGTACGAGACCCGGCTGGTCGTCCTCACTGGCCGGCCGAACCCGCGCGAGACCCGGTCATAGGTGATGGTCACGGCGTTGCGGCACACACCGTCGGCGCATTCGTGGACCGTCTCGAGCACCGTGGTCTGGTGTTGGTAGCCGTACTCGAGCCGGTACTCGCGCTCCATCGACCCATTGACATACGTCTGAACCGCCTCGAGCTTGCGCCATTCCAGTCGCCGGTCGCCGTACCACAGCGCGATACGCTCGTCGTCGCGGTCGCCGTATACAAACTGAATGCGCCGATCGGCCGCCTGGGTTTTGCCCGCGCCTTGCCCCACATCTCGATAGATCCCGTAGCGGATTTCCGCGGGCGCCTTGAACGTACACTCCACGACCCAGTCATCGAAGCGGCACGCGCGCGCGTAGCTGATCTCGATGATGTTGCCATTGCGGTCCCGAATCTCGGCCAGCATCCACTGCCGGCGGACGCCATTGTCCGCGGCTTCTCGGGCGTCGTCGCGAAATCCATAGCGAAGGACGCGGCCGTCGCGCGTGCGAACTTCGAATCCATCGGCGCCCAGGGCCGAGCTGCCGGTGGAAACGATCCGCGAGAAGCTCTCGGCCTCGGTTCGGTACTCGGTGCCGCTCTGGCCGTACACCCCGGCCACCGCAACCAGTGGCGCGCCGTCGAGACACAACTGGTCGCTTTGCGCATCGGCGACGGCCTCGGGAAAGCCGCTCCCGCTGTGCGGGAACGACCTCGGGCAGCGAGCGATCTGGGAAAACCCGGTGAGTCTCCAGCCGCGGCCGAGGAGGCCCAGTCCGGCTCCGCTTTGGTACTGCAATGCCAGGCTGGGGGTGAGCCCCGCGGTCCCTGCGGGCACGGCCAGCGGAATCGTATACACCGCCTGGCCGCCGTCGGTCACCGTGAACGAGCTCGCCGGCGTGCCACTGGCCTCGGTGCTCGTCTCGGGCAGCGGGGCCGGCAGCGGCGTTGTCAGCGCCGGGTTTGCTTCGCAGCTCCCGGCCTCGGTGCAGTACTCGCCCGATGGACACGGCTGGCCGCAGACCATCCCGCACACCGGATCGACGCCGCACTCACGCGCTTCGCAGGCCGGAATACACGTCTGTTCGCATATCTCTACATCGTCTACCTCGTGCGGATCCATGGGCG
>JAKSDA010000387.1 GCA_022360315.1 Pseudomonadota bacterium | reverse complement strand
CGCCACATGACTCTGTCGCCCCGCTGCTTGCGACATACGCCACCTTGCCAGGGTCTGCGCAGCGTCCCTGGCTGCGCTCGCAGATTTTCGACTCGCACTGCCAATGCTCGCTACACTTTTCACAGACCCGCTCGTTGCACACATACCCGGCAGACCCATCGATCTGGTTGCAATCCGCCTCGATCATGCATTGATAACACGAGCCATCCGTATCACAGGCAGGTCGATCGCCGGGACACGAAAACTCGGAATCGTCACAAGCCCGACATGTCTTGGTCTGTCGGTCGCAGACCGGCTCGGGATTCTCGCAGGCTGGATCACATTTGGCAATATTGATCGAAATACAGGTCTGCTTACCCTGATCGTACTGATCGATCAGATCACAGATGAACCCTGCCCCACAGTCATCATCGTTGGCACAATACAACGGGTCTGTTTTCAAAATACAGGCATTGCTGATGAGAAGAGCAAAACCGGTTGCCAGGCCAATGAGCACCAGTAACAAGCGTATCGAGCGAAAAGCATTCATGAGACTAAAACCTTTGCGTCCAGCTGAGCCCGACGCCATGCCCGGGCAAATAGGTCACCTCGATGGTTTTGCGCCGATAGGACCGGTCATTAAAGTACATGACGATCGATGAGCCTATCAGCAAAGCTCCCAGCGCAGACGAGATGATGCCATGGGGCAAGGTCCGGAATTCTTCCTGTTTGCGCACACCGTTGTCGATTCGCGGGCCGTCGATGGCAACTGCCACACCTCCCAGGGCCGCCAATGCCACACCGCTGCCCAGGGCGACCCATTTCCAGTTGCCAAAATGACGGCCCGGCTCGCTCCTGTCCACGCCCGCAGACAGATACGCATCACCATCTTTGCGCCACGCCTGATCAGCCACGGCCTGACCGTTGCCATGTTCAGGCTTGCCGGTTTTGCCATCGCTGGCCCGGTCCGGCCTGGTCCACTCGACGCTCATCGCTGCAGCGATGACCTCGTCGAGAGTGTCATCGAATTCGACCGTGTTCTCACAATTGACACATTGCCGTTGCGCGCCCGGTACTCCGCGCTGGTCGTGGCTGAACCGTCTGGCCGAAATCACCACGACCACACGGTTGTCCTGGTCAGCGGACTTCTTTATGTCGAGCCAGAGCAGGTCGCTCAGTGCGACTCGAAGGACCTTTTTCACGCAGTCCGCATCGATTTCGCCGCTCGGGATACAGCGGTCGCGGACTTTTTTGATCGTCCTGTCGGCCTGGCCCCCTTCCTCGGCTCCGAGCACGGTCACACCGTGCGAGCCGAGAAATTTCTCGGCCCGGGCCTGGATGGCCTGGCTTTTCGTTTCGTCCTCACCCTGTACCGCAACGACGACATTGCTGTCAGCCAATGCCTGGCCCGTCACAGCAATCGACGTCAATGCGCAGATGCAGAACCCCGCAAGGTAGTTCACCGCAGTGGATCGTGGCATGACCGAAAGCATAGGGACTTCGGCGATGCCGAGCAATATCTCGCTTGGCCGCGCCTCCCCGTTGTCTCATCGCTGCCTCGTTACCGTCGCCTCGTCATCCTCGCCGTCTCATCGGCCGAGGTCAGAGATCGGTCCGCGACTTACCCCTGGGGTAGGTCGCACTTCCTGTTTAGCCGGTCACACAGCTTTTGCACCCGCTTTCTGGTTTTTTCGTCGCGCGGGTTGTTTTTTAAGATCTCCTGGTAGTGGATCAATGCCGAGGAAGGCTTGCCCTGCGCCTCGTAGGCCTGCGCAATGTACCGCCGTGCCTGCGTATGTGAGGAATTCACATTCTCGAGAACCCACTCGGCGTGGTCGATGGCGTCGTCCCAGTCGCCCTCGTATTTGATCGCGATCTTTGCCAGACCCAGCCTAGCCTTGCGCAATTGCACCTTACTCTTGGTCTTGTCGAGAACCTGCTCGTAGAGCGGCTTGGCGTTCCGCCACGCGCCGTCCTTGTTCAAAAGTCGGTCGGCATCGGTCAAAAGTTTGCGCGCAGGGGGCCCTTTTGCACCGGGCTTTCTTGCCCGGGGCGGGGTTTTTTTTGACCGGGCAACTCGGTTGCGCGGACGCTGAATGTTCTTCGCCCTGACCACTGCCACCCCGGTCGCCACAGAGTCGGGCTTCTGCGCAGCCGGGCGCGACGTCTTGCTGCCGGCGTCGACCACCCTGGCCACGCTCCGCACCGGGCCGGCGTCGACAGCTTGCACTGCCCCCGCATTGCCCGACGTGTCTCGCATAGACGGCTGCCCGCGCGATTTGCCTGTGCTGCCTATCACTCGACTGCTCTGTCCCGACGCCACATAGAGCAGAGTGCCCACGCCAGCCAGGATCACCACTGCGATCGCAACCGCTCCAAACAGGGCCCAACGCGGTACTGTACGCCGGACCCGCACATTGTCAGTATGCTCGACGTCGTCGAAATCAAAGGCGTTGGGAGTGCCCGCAACCGGACGCATCCCGACCCCGGATTGTATCGGTGAGCGAGTATCGGCCAGACTGGGATCGGTGACGGCGCGATTGGCATTGAGGCCGATCGCACTGGCAACCGCATGACCGCGGCCAGATAGGCATTTCTCCAGCTCGTAGGCCAGCGCCTCCATGGACCCCGGACGCTGTCCGGGAGACCGGGCCATGGTGCGGGCAATAAGATCACTCACCTCGGGCGGGATGTCCGGGCGCAACTCGTGGACCGGCGGAAGCTCGATGGTCGCTTTCTTGGTCAAAACCTCCATGAAATTGTCACCGGCGTACGGCGTGGTCCCGGTCATCGCCTCGTACAGAATTGCGCCCACCGAGTAGATGTCGCTGCGCTCGTCGGCAATACGTCCCGCAGCTTGCTCGGGCGACATGTACTCGGGCGTGCCCATGGCCATGCCCGGACTGGTGAGACGCTTCTTGCGCAGCTGCTCGAATTCGATCGACCGCGCCACACCAAAATCGAGCACCTTGACAAAATCGGATTCTCCCTCCTTCTCGGTGAGAAAAATATTCTCCGGCTTGAGATCGCGGTGAATGATGCTCTCAGCGTGGGCAGCCGCCAAGGCGTGACAGATCTGAACACCAATGCGCAGGACACGCCGCACATCAATGGCACCTTGACTCTCGATCAAGCTGCCCAGGTCGAGCCCGTTGAGATACTCCATCACAAAATAAACCGCGCCGTCCGCGGTATTGCTCGAATCGGTCACTTCGACAATGTGCGGATTGCCGATCCTGGACGCAGCCCGCGCCTCGCGCTTGAATCGCTTGACCAGATCGGGCATTCGGCTGTACACCGGATGCAAGATCTTGATGGCCACACGCCGATCGAGCTCGATGTGCTCGGCCATATAAACCCGGCCCATGCCGCCCTCGCCGATCAGCTCGGTGATGCGAAATCGACGATCGATGATCTGGCCGATCGCAGCCTTGCTCGACATGGCCAGTCCAACTGGCTCGGCGCCGACCTCGCCTGCCTGTGCCTGTGCCTGTGGCTGTGCCGCTGGCGGTTGCGGCTGGGTCGGCCCCGGTCGCGCCGATCCGGCCGCCTGGTCGTTGTCCTCGCCCTCGCCGGTCGGCCGATTGCGCCGGCGATCGCCGGTCTTGCGCCGGTCGTCTTCGGGCAATCCCTGATCGCTGGCCCGCCGGCCAACATCACCCTCACCGCGCATCAGCTTGGACTCGATCAGTGCCGGATCAAATTCAGTCACATCGGTGTCGCGCTCGACCATCTGCCTCAGCTCGTCGGTCGGCGGCAGAGTTTTGGCCCGCCGCCGGATCTGATTGAGCAGATCGTCTCGCTGGGTGCGCTCGCGGGCAATGTCCTCGGCAAATAGATCGTAGAGAAACGACTCGAGACGATGCGCATCAGTGCCCGGCGCCTCCCTGGCCAACCAGTCAGATAACGCCCGACGAAATTCGTCGCCGTTGGAGTAACGATCGTTGCGGTCGGGCGCCAGTGCCTTGAGACAAATGGTGTCCAGCGCTGGCGGTACCCGCGGCGCCTTTTTCGACGGCGGAATCGGCGCCGGATTGCGCGCCCGAAGCAGCAGATCCTGGGGCTGATCCTTGCCCGGCGGAAAAAGCTGCCGCCCAGTGAGCAATTCCCACATCACGATCGCTGCTGCGTAAAGGTCCGAGCGCCCGTCCAACGATTCGCCACGCGCCTGCTCCGGTGACATATAGGCCACCTTGCCGTATATGATGCCAGGCGCTGTCTTCTCCAGTTTGAGATTGGACGAGGCCAGACCAAAATCGGTGATCTTCACTTCGCCGGCAAAGGAGACCAGGATATTGGGCGGCGAGACATCGCGGTGAACGAGTTTGAGATCGCCGAACGAATGAGCGTAGACCAGACCGCGACAGAGCTCCTTGACGATGTACACCGCGACGTCGACCGGAAAGGCCACCTGTTTTTTGGCACACCGATTCCAGATCGCCCGCAAGTCGCGCCCCTCGACAAATTCCATGGCGAGATAGAGCTCGCCGTCCACCGAGCCGGCGTCAAATACTGGAATCAAGTTGCCGTGCGACAGCTTGACCACGACTTTGGCCTCGTCGCGAAAACGACGTGTGTACTCGGCGTCGGCCAGATGGGGCAGCACGGTCTTGATGACCAGAAGGCGCTCCAGCCCACGGTCGCCTCTGACCGCCAGGTAAAGCGCGCCCATACCACCCTGGGCAAGCGGCTTGAGCAAGTGGTAGTTCCCGAATTTTCTCGGGAATTGCTCCATTTGGTCCTGATTCGACATTCCCTGGGGCGAGAGTTTTTGTCCTTGCAGCAACTGCGGCTCGTGTGACATCAGCCTGGTCACCAGAGATCACTGGTCTCCTGGGCAATTACACTACCACGCCACCAAGCACCGAACCAATTGTCGCCCGAGCTGTGAACCGATGAGCAAGCGTTGAAAATCTCGTATGGGTGCCCGTAACATAGACAACACTTTCGGCAACTCGAGCCGATCTCACAGACGTGGAGAGCGGAATGCCCAGTGAGACGGTCCTCGTCATCGACGATAGTCCGACAATTCTCAAGGTAGTACAGCTGGTTCTTACAAAAGCTCGCTTTCGGGTCGAAACGGCTCTGGACGGCGAATCGGGCTTGAGTCTTGCACGCGATGCGTCCCCAGCCCTCATTTTGCTCGATTTTGTCATGCCCGGGATGAACGGTTACCAGCTCTGCCGCGAACTGGCCGCTGATCCTCAGCTCAAAGATATCCCAGTGGTTCTCATGAGTGCAAAAGGCGACCAAGTCGGCGAGCGCTTGGTCAAGGTGATGGGAATCGTCGATTATATCACCAAGCCGTTCTCGCCCGAGGCCATCACCGCGGTCGTCCAGCACACCATTGCCAAGTACGCGCGCAAAAGCCCGAGCGAGGATACGCTTTCTGTCCTCGACGTGGCCAATAACCGGGCCGAGGCCGACCCTCGAGAGGACAGAAAACTGGCCGAAGAGCTAGGGGAGACAAAAGCGTCGGCCCTGGCCGACATTCGAGACCGGCTGACCCGGGCACTGGTGACCGCGGCAGACCAGGGGTCGGGCGCGCAATGGGCCCGATTGCGCGGCGAGGAGGGTGATGGCCGGGCCGATGGGGTAACCGGGCTCGCCGACCTGGTCGACACTTCGCTGGACGACGACACCCTGCTCGCCATCCTGTCGAGCGCCGAACACGTACTCGCGGCCAGCGACCACTCGCCGTCGCTGCGCGGCGATTTGCACGTCGTGCCGCTTGCAGAGGTGCTGCAGCTCCTCGATGTCCAGGAGCAATCGGGCATCCTGTCGGTTCGCCAGGCAAGGGGAAAGATCGAGGTCTATTTCCGCAGAGGTCGAGTCGATCTGGCGATGGCCAGCGGCATATCCGAAGAGTTTCTGCTCGGCCGCTTCGTGGTGCAGAGCGAGCTCATGACGCAGACCGAATTCGACACCTTTCTCGATGAACGCCCGCTCGGAGCCAAATTGATCGGGGCTCAGCTGATCAAGCTCGGCTATTTGAGCGAGCAAGACCTCAAGGCCATACTCAAGAAGCAGACCAGCGAGCTGATCTACGAGGCGCTGCGCTGGTCCCACGGCTCGTTCCACTTCACCGCAACCCGCGAGCTGCCCCACGCCGCGCTCGATGCATCGCTCGGCCTGGATGTGGAAGCCGTCCTCATGGAGGGCTTTCGCCGGGTCGACGAATGGCATCTCATCGAGCGCGAAGTGGATAACTTCGACCTGGTTTTTTTGCGCAACGAGGACGCTGTCGCCCACATGGGCCCGGGCCGGCTCACCCGCGAGGAATCGGCCATCATCGGGCTGGTCAACGGCAAGAACACAGTCAAGGACATCGTCCGACGCTCGCGCATGGGGTCGTTCGATGTGTCCAAGATCCTCTACCGCCTGCTGTCGATCAAGCTGATCCGGCGGCGGGTCGTCCCGGTCGCCGTATGAGGCCGCCGGCCGGTCGAAACACCGCGTCGGCACGGCACAGTGGATGGCCGGCAAAGTCATCGTCTCCGCAGTTCACGCACATGCCGTAGCGGTCGTCGGTGACTCGCTCGATGTTGTCGTAGAACCGGTTGACCTGCAGACACCGGGCGTCTTGTGTGCCGAGTGCTGCGCTGCAGGTCTCGCCACTCACCGTCAGCTCGGTTTCGGTGTTGCAGTAAAGAGCACAGCTGAGCTGCCGGACCGGATCCTGCAAAATACAGCCCGCTCCGGCCTCACATTGATTGAGTGCCAGGCACATCTGGCCCACCGGAGTTTTTTCGGTGTTGCTCGCACAGGCGGGCTTGCCGCTGATCAGGCTCAAATAACAGGCCTGTCCCTCACCACAGCTGGCAGTATCGAAGAGATCGCAGGTCGGGGCGCACAGGCCGACCTCGGAGCCGGCAACGCCATCGTCCCGAACGTCGTCGAAAAAGCCGGCAAACACGCTGCAGACCTTGCCGACGCAACTGTCCATGTCCTGCTCGATATTGCGCCGACAGATCTCGGTACAGGTACCAGCGAGGCAAAACGTCGCGCCTACGCAGTTGTCAAAGCCAGTATCCGCCCCGGGGCTGGCCAGACCAGATACGCACTCGCCACCGAGCGGAACCACCCCGTCCGGAACACATCGCGTGCTCGACAGACGTTCCGGCTCGGTCGCCTCGATGAGGACCGAACACTTCTCCCCTGCACTGCATCCGGTGTTCTGAAAGGGAGCGCACTCGGCACCTCCCGGGCCGGCATCGGCTCCATCGCCCGACGACGAGCCGCCACTGCAGGCCACGAGCGCTGGCGCGGCGAGCAGAAGTGCGAGCAGAGCGCGGTCGCGCAGTTCTCCGGCGAGGCTTGCCAGTACTCTCGGTCTGTCCACAAACCGGTATCTTATACGACCAGACTGGCATGCGCGCTGCTCCCTGTCGGTTAGACTGGTTGTAGAATCAGCAGTTAAAAGCGAACTGAGAACCTACACCGACCCACCTATGACGTCAAACGCTTGCAGATCTTGTGACAGGATGGCGGGGTTTGGCCGTGCAGGATAGGATGGTGGCAGTGCGAGAGGTCGGCATCCCGTTTGGTCGCTATCTGTTGCTCAGACGACTGGCGCGTGGCGGCATGGCTGAAGTGTTTCTGGCCCGCCAGAGCGGACCGGGCGGATTCGAGCGCCTGGTGGCTGTGAAACGCATTCTGCCCCATCTGGTCGACACTCCTGACTTTGTGCAGATGTTCCTGGACGAGGCCAGACTGGCAGCCCGGCTCACCCATCCCAATGTCGCCCATATCTACGAATTCGGCCAGGTGGATGAGCACTATTTCATCGCCATGGAATATGTCGACGGCGTGCACGCCGGCATCTTGGTCGAACGCGGTGCGTACGAAAAGCTGCCAGCTGCCCTGGTAGCCCGCATTGGCGCCGATGCGTGTGACGGACTGAACTATGCCCACAATGTCGAGGGGCCCGATGGCCGGCCGCTTCACCTGGTCCATCGCGACGTTTCGCCGCCCAACCTTCTGATCTCGCAAGACGGCGTGGTCAAGCTTGTCGACTTTGGCATCGCCAAGGCGGTGAGCACGGTGGAAAAGACCCAGCCCGGGATCGTGAAGGGAAAGTTCGCCTACATGTCGCCCGAGCAAACCATGGGTCTCAAGCTCGACGGGCGTTCGGATGTTTTTTCACTGGGGTTGGTTTTGTGGGAGCTTCTGGCCGGTCGCGTGGCCCTGGGGCGCACCGATCCGGTCGCGGCGATGACAGCCATCCGCGACGGCAAGCTGCCGTCGATCCGCAAGGCCCGCCCCGATGTTTCGCCGCAGCTCGCATCTACTATCGAGCGCGCGCTCCACACCGATCCCAACTACCGACTGTCTGCAGCCGAACTGGGCAACGCATTGGAGGGATTCATCAAGTCATCGCCCGAACTGGGCACGTCCATGCAGCTGGCCCAGTGGATCCGCCAGCGCTATCCCCGCACACTCGAGCCCACCGGTCCGGCGGTCACGGCTCCGGCCCATGTCGAGGTTTCTCCCAGTTCGCGCGTCACTGTGCTCGACGACTCCGATTCACAGGGCCAGTCGCCATCTGGCAGATTTGGTCCGCCGCCCACGATGCCCGGCGAAGAGTCGGCCCGGCATGCCGAATCGAGCGCAGCGAAGCGGGAGCCAGTACAAGAGCCCAGCCCAGCTCCGGTCCAGCGCGCGGAGAGCAGCAAGGGCGAGCGGAGTGGCCGGGCCGCGGTACAAACTGCGGAACGGAGTGGCCGGGCGTCCCGGCGCGAACCCGATGAGCTGCTCGATTCGCAAGATGACCGCCCAACCACTGCACTGCCAGCGGCTCAGATCACCGCCGAGACCACGACGATCGAGTCCTCGTCGGCATTCATGCCCGATGTGGACGAAGAGGCCCCGACCGAAGTCGTCCTGGCACCCGGTTCTGGGCCGAGCACGACCCGGGGCGACACAGGCGCGCCCACGTTGTCTCGCGACCCGGCCGGTTCGGCGCCGGCTCGAGTTCCGGCACGAGCTCCGTCGGCATCGGCCGATTCGTCGGCGCCGGCTCGACTCGCGGCCGCCTCATCGGTTGCAACCCCGGCCTCCCGTAACCCCGCCTTTCCCGGGCAAGCGTCTGTTCCGCGGGCAGAAGTGTCATTGACTCATGCGCCCACTGTCGCGCTGGCACCGTCCCGTCCAGCCGCTGGGCGCTATCCGCACCATCCCACCCCGGCCATGTCCATGCAGCCGGCTCCACCGCCAGCTCATTTTGCCGACAACGCGCCGTACGAGAGCGACCGCCGGCTGTGGATCGCTGCAATCACCGCCTTTGTACTGGCGGCACTGATCGCCCTTGCATTGTTGCTCGATGACGAGCCGGCGACCGGAGCGGGCAGCGATGCAGGAGTATCAGTGCCCGGTGCCAGCTCATCGCCACCGGCGCCGCGCGCACCCCGCTAGCAGATCGTGTCGACTCGAAGTGGGTGCGTGCCCTGGCACAGGGTGACGTCCAGGCGTTATTCGATACCTGTCGACCACGAGTAGGCCGGCTTGGTCTCGAACCGGTGGATCGAATTGATGACTCGCACCGTGCCGGATTTGGAGCGCATGACGATCGATTGAGTCTTGGCACCGCCGCCAAAAAACTTGACGCCGTTCAGAAACGAGCCCTCGGTTACCCCGGTGGCCGCGAACATGACGTTGCCGGCAGCGAGTTCTTCCAGCGTGTAGATATGCGACTCGTCGGGAACCCCCATCTCGTAGGCACGCTTTCGCTCCTCGTCGTGCCGGAAACGGAGGCGACCCTGCATGTCGCCGCCCACGCTGCGCAATGCGGCTGCCGCGATGACCCCTTCGGGTGCTCCACCGGTGCCGAAAAGCACGTCGATGCCAGTTTCTTCCTTGCAGGTCGCGATGGCTGCGGAGACGTCGCCGTCGCCGATCAGACGGATGCGAGTGCCGGCCTCGCGCACTTCGGCGATGAGATCGATGTGGCGGTCGCGGTCCAGAATGATTGCGGTCACGTCCTGGACCTCCTTGCCGAGTGCCTTGGCGATGCGCTGCAGATTCCAGGTCCAGCCTTCCCGCAGGTCGATCACGCCACGCGCCATGGGACCGACCGCAATTTTTTCCATGTACGTATCCGGCGCGTTGAGAAACTGGCCGTCGTCTGCAATGGCGATCACCGAGATGGCATCGGGGGCGCCAGTGGCGCACAGATTGGTTCCTTCTAACGGATCCACCGCAATATCGACTCGAGGCGAGTCCTCGGCGTTTTGCCATCCCTTGCCGACGCGTTCGCCGATATACAGCATGGGCGCCTCGTCGCGTTCGCCCTCGCCGATGACGACCGTGCCGCGGACATCGATATGGTCGAACGCACGGCGCATGGCCTCGACCGCGGTGGCATCGGCTGCTTTGCGATCACCTCGGCCCATCAGACGGGCAGATGCCAGGGCAGCTCCTTCGGTTACCCGCACGACTTCGAGCGCTAGGTTGCGATCGTCCATATCATGTCTCCTGTGACGTTTCCAGGGAGACTAAACCACGCTCACGCGTGCGATTCAACCATGGATCCAGGAACGCGCCGAGGGGTCCTGCAACCATGGGCGCAGCCTCGCACGAGAGGGTTGTTTTTGGTACCGCTCGTGCTCACACGGCCTTTCGATCGCGCGGCACTTGTCGCGATCGCTCGATGAGCTCTTTGAGCGGGACGGGCACTGCTCTGGGCCGACCGCTCGGAGCGACCACGGCGTGGCGCGTATGGCCGTCGGCCAGCAGCTCGTCGCCGCGCTTGACCTCGTAGCTAAAGATGAGCGAGGCGCGTCGAAGCTGGCTGATGTGCACGTGCACGTCGAGCAAATCTTCATACTGGGCGGGCCGGCGATAGCGGCAGTGGGCCTCGATCACGGGCAGGGCCACGCCCCAGGCATCGAGATCCGCGTGCGAACCCCCCATGGCGCGCAAAAACGCCGCCCGCGATGACTCGAAGTAGCGCAGATAGTTGGCGTAGTACACCACTCCCATCTGATCTGTATCGCCGTATATAACTCTGACCTGGTGAATCACGACTGCATGCAGCTCCCCGCAAGTGTGGCATTCAAGTTATACCCGACCGGTCTTGTTACGGGACTATGTACTGCGCAATTCGGATCACGGCGGCCGGTTCCACCACCACATCGAGCTCGGCGATCTGCATGAGGGCCTGCTGCACGTTGCCCTCGCGCGCCTCGTGGGTCAGCACCACGACCCACACCGGACGTTCCGTCCCCTGGGTATCATCCCCGTCCGGTCGGCTGGGCCGGGCCGATTCTTCCTGGACCACCTGAGCAATCGAGACCGCGTGATTGCCCAGTACCGTGGTGATGCGGCCGAGCACACCTGGTTGATCGACGACCGAAAAACGCATGTAGTAGCGGCATCGGAGCTCGGCGATGTCGCGCAACGGCTGGTGGACCAGTGCTTGATAGCTGCGCAGCGGCAGAGCGCCGGCCACTTCGGCGCGAATATTGCGCGCGACCTCGATGAGATCGGATACTGCGGCCATGGCAGTCGGCATCATACCGGCACCGGCGCCGTAGTACATTGACGCTCCCAGTGCGTAGGAGTGGACGTAGAGTGCGTTTTTGGCTCCGGGCACATCGGCCAGGAGCCAAGTCTGCGGCACCATTGCCGGATGCACGCGGGCTTCGATCTCGCCCTCGACCTGCCGCGCAATGGCCAGTGGCTTGATCTCGTAGCCGAATTTTCGCGCGTAGACAAAATCGATCGGATCGAGGTGTTCGATGCCCTCGACAAAGATCTCGTCTGCGTCTACGGTGACCCCGAAGCACAGCATGATCAGGATAGCCAGCTTGTGCGAGGCGTCTCCGCCGCCGATGTCGAGGGTCGGGTCGGCTTCGGCGTAGCCGCGTGCCTGAGCATCGGCGAGCACGTCGGCGAACGGCCGGCCGACCGACGCCATGCTGGTCAGGATGAAGTTGGACGTGCCGTTGACAATGCCGTAGATCGCGTCGATACGGTCGGACGCCAGCCCTTCGCGCAGGGTGCGGATGACCGGCACGCCGCCGCATACCGCGGCTTCGTAATAGACGTCCACGCCCTGCTTTTCGGCCGCGGCAAAGACCTCTTCGCCGTGCATGGCGAGAAGCAGTTTATTGGCCGTGACCACGTGTTTTTTTCGAGCAATGGCCTCGAGTACGGCGCTTCGCGCCCGATCGGCACCGCCGATGAGTTCGCACACGATCTCGACGTCGTCGCGGGCGATGACCTCCGCGACATCCCGGGTGAGGAGATCGCGATCGACCTCGACCGGGCGTGCTTTTTCCAGTTCCCTGACCGCGATGGCGTGGACTACCACGCGAGCGCCCAGCCGTGCCTCGATTGCCTGGGCGTTGTCCTTGAGCAGTTTTACGACTCCTGCGCCTACATTGCCCAGACCCAAAAGTCCGATGCCGATTTCTCGCATAAGGCGGGCTACGCTAACACGATTGCAGCCGTAAACGACAGCGTTACGCCGCTACCTCGGCGAAATCAATGACCCCGGCGGCGAGGCCAGGTGAGATTTTGGCCCTGTGCTACACTCGGCCGACAATTTCCGCGTATTCCGCAGCAGCAGATTCTGCCCTTCTGGTCTCTTTTTGGTGCTCGGGCACTGCGAGCAGACTCGCGCTCAGGCCGTCGTGGGAACCGGGCCCGATCAATCGCCAGGCAATTGTAGCACCGCGCCGAAGCAGGTTTGTGGGAGCCGGGTCGGGCAACTGCGGAGCTGGCAGAGGCTGGCCTCCCCATCACGACCACGTGCGCATCGGCCTGCGCTGAGTATCGAGTACGGAGTCAATCTCGTGCGTCGCGGCGCAATATTCGACGACACTGGCTGTTATCGCTACTGGCTGTGGCGAACCTGGAACACGGCGCTGCCTCGCGTCGCCTTTGTCATGCTCAATCCCAGCACAGCCGATCAATACAGAGACGACTCGACCATTCGACGTTGTATCGGTTTTGCCGACCGCTGGGGCTACGGTTCCCTGGTCGTGGTCAATCTATTTGCGTATCGGACGCCATCGCCGGTTCATCTGGCCCGAGCGCCCCGGCCGGTCGGTCCCGCCAACGACCGGTATCTCGGCAAAGCGCGCCGTCGCTGTCGCGACATTGTCCTGGCCTGGGGCAACCACGGCAGCCTGCATCAGCGGGACAGACAGGTACTCGACCTGTTGGGCCGACGCCGCCAGCGCCGATTGCTGTGCCTCGGCACCACTGCACAGGGCCATCCGCGCCATCCGCTCTACCTGCCCGGCAACAAAAAACCGATTGTTTTCACCGCCGATGAAACACCGTTACCCGGGGCTGAATGATCGAGCAGGCGCGGTTTGGGCAACGAACGGGCCCGGGCTGGACACTACAGCGGCGAGACATCGCCCGAGCCGCTTACCTTGGTGTCGACTGCGGGCGGATTGCCGCGATATTTGACATCGCCCGAGCCGGCAACCCGCACGCGGAGCGCCGATGTGGCGTGTACAGTGGCGTCGCCCGAACCGCTGATACTCACATCGGACTGCTCGGTTGCCAGGTCTGTGGCCTTGACAGCTCCGGATCCGAGCAACGAAATCGAGTGGGCTTTTGCCTGGCCTCGCAGAGTTGCCCCGCCCGAGCCCCGAATTCGGGTGAGCAGCTCATCGACAGCAACGGCCATCGACAGCCCCCCGGAGCCGTTGGTCGTGACCGCAAGCCGCTCGCCCTTGATGGTCTGATCGGCTGCGATATCCCCCGAGCCCGAGCTGATAATTTCTGCAAATGACTCGGCAGTGATATGGACGCGAACCGGTGCGTCGCGCGTGCACCCCTTGGTGGCGATGGTCAGAGTTCTACCGCTGACCTCGACTCTCACCAGGGGGAGAATGTTTGGGTGGGCTTCGACCCGAGCACTGTGCGGAGTGCCCTGAGTGAGATGAATGGCCGCACTGCCCTGGTTCAGGACCTTGGTAAATGCCGGTAGTTCGCGCTTTTGGGTCGTGATCGCGCCCTGTCCGCTGACGCAATCGCCCGGTGACGAGCCGGCCGAGGCCCTCTCGCGTGTGTTCACGGCCTTTTTGCTCACTGTCACGCCGGCCTGCTGGCCGGCGTGATCGACGGTTGCACTCGGCGAGGCCGAGGTCTGCTCCGAGCCCGCACTGCGGCAAGCCGTGGCGAAAACAAAGAGTACGAGTAGCGCGCTGCAGGTCCGCTTCATGGCCTGTTGATAGCACGCCGCGGCAGTGCTGCAAAACACCTTCCCGAGCATCGGCAAGCGAATCAACTGGCCGCGCTCCAGGGCAGCATCTGGGCAGCGCATTGCATGCCGGGCGGTCCGCATTCTCCTCCGCATGGCTGGCCGGAACGTCGATACTGCAGCGGGCGGACAGCGCCCATGTCGCGATTGAGTTATCATGGAGCGCCCGCCGAGCAAGCACGCCCGGCCAACATCACCCTGCTCACCGTCGGCTACCCTTACCACGTCACTGCCATACGGAGGTGCAGGACAGACCATAAAAGCACAAATTCGTCGGCATCGTCTTGCGGAGACTCCTGTAACCGGCCGAACCGAACACGGGTCCCGATCGCCAGGCTGGGTCCTCCAAAATACACAGCCGCCGTGCCCCCGAAGAAGTCGGTCCCTTTGTCTTCACTGCGGACCGAGTGAAATCCGGCTGCATAACGAGCTCCTGCCTCGACGGCCACATAGTTCTGGATCTGGTGGGATAACCAGACGTCGGCAAATATCAGTTCAGCATAGGTTTCTTGCCTGTCACCCTGGTTCCACTCGCCGCCAGAATTCCGGTAGTGTGTCCCGTCAGTTGCGAGGATGAGATAACCATCGGGTCCCACTCCGATCGATGCGCCAAGCCAGGTTTTCGGCGCAATTCGATAACCGTAGCCAACCGCGGCGCGAATGGCGCCAGCGGTCAAAAAAAGCTGGTGCCGGTCGGACTCGGAGTTGGAGCCAGCGGAGCTGGCCATCGAGTGGGCCGGAGCCAGGAGAGCGCAGGCCACCGCGATGGCCGCAATGCTTCCAGCTACGTGCCGCGGCGCGCGGTGGTGGATGGTCCGGGGCAACGTGTACATGGGGTACTCACTTTGCAATTTGTAGTCCAGTCAATCGTCCGGCCGGAGCGAAGCGGCCGGCGATCGAATGGCCACCGCTCGTTGCCGATAAGCTGAGACGGCGTTGACCAAAAATCGACACCGCGCGGTGGGAATTGGCCAGAGGCGTTGTGTTGTCGACGGTTCAGTCAGCGCGTTATCGAATGATGTGTGCCGTGACGATGGTCCAGATACCGACAGCCGAGGCCGATTGCCGACGGGATTTGCTGCACCTGCTCACCTCGTCCTGTGATTGGCCCGAATACTGGCGACTGCGCCGAATTGCCCGCAACTGACCGGCCCGGAATCAACACCGGGAACCAAGTTATCGACTTCGTTCGAGCAGCGCGATCAGAACCGCCGCGGCCTCGATTCGGACCTCGATCGCTCGATCACCCAGAGCCGATACCAGGGGCAAGGTCGGGCGGTCCATATGGCGATGGACCTGGACGGCGGCTTGTCGCGTTGCCGCTCGGGAGCTGCGGCTCAGTTCGGTGACTGCCCGGTATCCGCGCTCGTCGCCCATGCGGACCAGAGCGGCCGCAGCGCGAACCCGCATCTCGGCCCGCGGCGAGTCGAGAAGCTGTGCGATCACCTCGGCAGCTCGGTCGCGCTGGCCCATACCGACAAGCACTCGGGCCGACGCGAGGCGCACTTCAGCGCGTGGGTCACCGAGCAGCTCGGTCGCAAACGACAGCGCTGTCTGCCGCGGCAATAACTCGGCAAGCAGATTCACAGCCGTGACGCGCACTGTCCACGACCGTTGCCCGAGCGCCAGTTGCACAGCCTGAACCGGTGCATCGCCGCCGGCCTTGCGCAGAGCGACTGCCGCGTGCAAAGCGACGTATGGATCGCTCGATGCGGCCAACCCGGCCAGCTCAGAACGATGTTCGTCGGGCCAGTGCGCGACAAGGGCAACCCCTGCCAGTCTGGCTCCCATGTACGGATCGGCCGTCGCCCGTCGACCCGACGATAGAGCGATCGCACGCTCGACCCCGATCAGGGCACGCAGAGCGGCAGTACGTACTGAGCCATGAGAGTCAGCACGCGCGATGTGAACCAGCCGCGACAGACGGCCGGGAACCCGATGCTGGCGCAATACCATCACGGCAGCGCGGCGAACGCGCGGATCGGCATCGTTCGATAATGCCTCGACGTGGCGCCAGATGTCCGCTGAACCAATGCGGCCGAGCGCTCGAATTGCGTCGACACGAGCCCCGGAATCGGCGCTGGACAGAAGCTCGAGGGCACGCGTTTTCGCATCGGCATGGCGGGTCACGAGAGCAAACGCAGCGGCAGCAGCAACTCGATCACTGCTGTCGCGCAGACGAGCGCGCACTGCGTTCGATAACTCGCCTGCGCCGAGTCTGCCGCTAAGCCGCACCGCCCTGGCCCGCACGCCGGGCGAGCCGTCGCCGAGCCCGCGCCACAATGTGCTCACTGCCATGGCCCGCAATGCCTCCCCATCGTAGTGCCTCCGCAAACGATGCCATTTCATGTAGAGTGCAACCGCACGCGCGCTGTCGCCAGTGCGCAGGGTCGCGATGATCTTCAGTCGCCACAGGGCCGCATCCCCGGGCTGGCGGGCCAGGGCATGGTCGGCAGCTCGTTCTGCCGCGCGGTAGTCACCGCGGTCGAACAGGTTTTGCACCTGGACGTGTTGTGGCGTCGCACCGGCACAGGCGAGGACGCAGAGCAAAACGCAGACGCAAATCAGCGGAAAGAAGCCAGACAATCGCATGGTATTTCGTGTATTCCAGTGTGCCTTCATAGTCAGTGCCAGCAAAGGTCGCAACGGTTGCGGGTGGATTCGACGAAACCGCACACAAGGTCCGGGACCTGCGGCCGGCGCGGGTGGCGCGTCGAGAAAGTGGGCTACAGTCGAGGGCCATGCGCATCATTGATCTCGATGGCGAAGACCGCGAGACTGTCCACGCAGCAGCCGAGCCAGAGGATCAAACACCGGCGTCCGACCTGCTGTGCGAAGCCGGTACGATACTCGGCTGGATCGGTGCAATCCCCCAAGTACGACGGCCACGTGTGCAACTTCATCCGCTCGTGGTGCGCTCGGACTGCAGGCATCGAGGCATCGGTCGAGCCGTACTCGCCGATCTGGAAGACCGGGTCCGGGAGCGAGGTGGTCTCACTATTTGGCTGGGTACAGACGATGAGGACTACATGACGTCATTGGGCGGAGTCGCTCTCTTTCCCAACGTGCTCGAGCGCCTCATGAACATCCGCAACCTGCGCGGCCACCCGTACGAGTTCTACCGCAAGATCGGCTGTGCCATTACCGGTGTCCTGCCCGACGCCAATGGTCCGGGTAAACCGGACCTCTACATGGCAAAGTCGGTTCGCTGAGCACGAGTGGCCTGCCAGACAGGCGCTCATTGCCCGAGGAGATATATCGTGAGCAAGCTGGGAATCATCTTCGCAATCGTCGCCCTCGCTGCATGTGGCGGCAGTGACGCCGACGATCTGGCCGGTATCTATCAGGTCACGTCGCATACGCTCAATCAGGATAGCTGCGACCGGGAAGGCGCCGCGGCAGACGGCGGCAGCCATCTCCGAATCCGGCCGGACAGCTTTTTTACCGAGGAATTCTTGGCCGTCGACGAATGCGAATCAGCCGATACGTCGACCTGTAACGACGATGGCCTGCTGGGCGGGTTCTTCGACGTGAACGGCTGGACGCTCGAAGTGTCGACCGCGTCGGGGGGCGGCAGTCTTACCTGTTATCTCGGCTATACACTCGAAACTCTCGAAGAGACCGAATCGGGGGTGATCCGAATCGAAAAACGCCGGTACGGAGACACCGATGACAACCTGTCCGCGGCCCAATGCAGTACCGACGAGGCCGGTTCGCGCGGCACCGACATGATGTGTGAGCAATTCGAGGTCATCGTGGCCATGCTGATCGAGTAAATCGGTTGCCGCACAATGCGCGGCGGCGTTTCGATGCGACATCGGCAAGGGCCCGCGCTACGATGACACCATGAGCGAAAGCGATTCAACTCTGCGTCCGGACCTCCCGGCAGGCAATGCGAAGGACCGAGCGGAGCGGCCGGGCGGCCGACGATTCGATCTCCGCCCCGGGGCTGTACCCGACCCGGCTTTCTCGCGAGGCCTGTCGATATGATGGAGATGAGCGACCAGGCAGATGCGGCCGGGCCCGAGCTCACCGCCGAACGAGATGGAGCCGGGCCCGAGTTTTCCGCCCAGCGCGATGGAGCCGGACCCGAGCTCTCCGACCAACGAGACGGGGCCGGGCCCGAGCTCACTGCCGAACAGCTGGAGTTCTTCGAGCGAGAAGCTGATCATTTCTTTCGAGGCGAGATGGCTCACGAGCAGCGCGCTGCCTGGTTGCTCGCCCTGGCCTCTGCACTGCTCGTCGCCGTGTGGCGAATGCTGAGCTCGGCATATGGCGAGCACATGCCCCGGCTGGCGTTCGCGCTGATGATCGCCACGCTGCTGGCCCTGGTCACTGCGGTTGCTCTATCTCTGTGGGCCCTGTGGCCGCTGGGCGGGGGCAAAAAGCCAGGCCTTTTGCGACCCTGGCGCAATCGGCACTCGTCACTGGACCGGACCGACGGCACATATCAGACCCATCCGTCCGGTATCCCACCACTGCCCAGGCGATTTCGCGTTCCTATCGGCGATCTGGTCTGGTACCACTACATCGCTCACCGCCGCCGCGCCGAGGTGAAAGGCAGGCGGGTCGTCGAGGTCACTGTGGCGCTCTTCGTGGCTTTGTTTCTCGGCACAGCGGGAATCTTGACCAGTCTGCTCGAACCGGCATGGTGATCGCCCGGCTCCTGGCAACCAGCACTCAGATGACGACACACGGACCTCGATCGCTTCTATCGTACCGGCCCATGCAAAGGCGAGATCGAGGCGAGTGGTGAGCGGGGACGTCACGATGACCTGTCAGAGCAGGCTGATGCCCGAATCCCTGCGCATCGACTACGAGATCGTCAACCATACCGATCGCGGTGTGTATGTATATGTGCTGCCTACCGATTCCGCCATGGAACCCTATCACCAGCAAACCTATGCCGCTCTGTCGGCCAACCAGCGGATCCTTTATCTCGTTCTCGACAGATCGCCGATCGGCCAAGAGCAGGGTCATAACGACCGCAATGTCGTGCCGTTAGCTTGTTATCTTAAGCCAGCAGCCCAATACCAAGATCGATTTGTGGTCTATTTGCCGGTGCGAGAATGGCACGCCTATGCGGTGCCCCAACAATCCAACTACAGCTCGAGCGTCGAGGTCGAGCACGCAGTGCTTTCTGTAGCGTATCTGTTCGAAGACGATACAGAGCAAGTCGCACGCTCGAAAGTCCCCGGGTTCCACGAAGTCACTGGTTCTCTAAGTCAAAAATTAGTAATAACGCTTAAATTACCTACGCCCATTACCGTGGAAAAACTCATTGATGGCGGGGAGCGGATGACATTCTAGCAGTGTTCAGGGAACCTTAGAGTCCTGGTCCCGACTGCGATTGATGCGCTGCGTCGAAGGGGCTCGATCCACTCCACTCAAAAAAAATGTATTTTTTCTCTTCACTTTCATCAGAAAAATACCATATAAGTAAGACGCGCCCAATGTAGGAATCCTGCATTGTACTTCGGTACAGCGACTGCCTGATGCAGAGCAGATGCAGTCCTGTCCGATCGATTCCAGGGTGGGCATGCGTGTGCGTGCTGTCCGGGATGGGTGTGTTCAAAAAGAGTAGTCACAATTGCATTCGCAACAATTTGTACTCAGGGGAGTGTTTATATGTCATTGAATTTCAAGTCGGTTTTTGAGCAGATGCAAATCGCGTTGCGACGGAATCCATCGGCAGCCAGGGCGTGCTTCAAGGCGGCCACGCGACAGATTTCTGGTCTGCGCAGTCAGGCCACAATCCGCCAATTCGAGCTGGATGTCGACGAGCCTCCGGCTCTGGCCGGCACCGACCAGGGGCCCAATCCGGTCGAGCTCATCCTTGCTGCGCTGGGCACATGCCAGGAGATAACTTATCGGCTTTACGCGGAAAAGATGGGTATCGAATTGCATCATGTGGCGGTTGATATCAAGGGAGATATCGACCTTCGCGGCTTTTTTGCTGTCGATGAGAACACCCGACCGGGTTTCGAGTCCATCAAGGCATCGGTCACTCTTGATAGTCCGGCATCTGAACAAGAGCTAACGCGCTTGCACGAGGCGGTCGAGGCACACTGCCCGGTTCTCGATATTCTCAGCAAGCCCACGCCGGTAAAGGTCGAGACCTCGCGTACTTCGGTCGAGCAGCTAGCTTCCGCAGTGGTGTGAGTTTGTCATCTGGCGGCGAATGCCAGGTCGTGGATTCGCTCCCATACCGGGATAGTGCCTCTAGCAACAGAGATCGGGCACTCGTTCGACACCCGCGTCGGGCGAAGGTCGCGCACATCGCCTGGTCGACGGGATGGGCAGACCCGCGTCGACCTGAGCCGGGGACGCGCGACATCGCCGCCGTATTGGTCGGCACCCGCGTCGAGTGATGATTCGGATCCGCGGACTCTACAGCCTGGTGAGTGCCGGTTCGGTATCGCTCGCCTGTTCGATCCCGGCGAGACGAATTGTGGAGGACAGGCCAATGCTCCGCAAAAGGGCGTCGTGGACGAATGCAAGTCCGCGCTCGCAGGCACGCTCCAGTGATTCGCCTGTAGCCAGATACGCGGCGATGGCGGCCGATAACATGCATCCGCTGCCATGGGTATTAACACCGGTAACTCGCTGGTGAGTCCACATCAGTGTATCATCTGCATGACGCAGGACGTCGATCGGATGTCCCTCCACATGTCCGCCCTTGAGCAGGATCGGGCAGCCAAATCGCTCGAATAAGCGATCCGCGGCACCGCGCAGGTGAGCCCGGTCGATCGATTCGTCGCCGAGCAGAACTGCAGCTTCGTCGAGGTTGGGTGTGGCCAGTGCCGCGCGCGGCAGCAGGTGCTCGCAGTAGGCATCGATCGCTGCTTCATCGACCAGGCGTGCTCCGCTGGTGGCGACCATCACCGGGTCGACCACGATCGGAAATGCTCTCGCTGCTGCGGCATCGGCAACCATCTCGACCGTGGAACGCGTCCACAGCATGCCGGTCTTGGCAGCGCCGACCGGGAAGCCGTCGACCACTGCGTCGATCTGAGCGCGCACCAGGGGTGATTCGATTCCGGCGACATCGGTAACCCCGCCGAGGTTCTGCGCAGTCACCGCTGTGATCGCACTGGTGCCAAACGTACCGAGTCGGTGAAAAACCCGCAGATCAGCGGCAATTCCGGCACCGCCACCGGAATCCGAGCCAGCGATGGTGAGAACGACCGGTCGTATGGGTTGCTCGCTTGCCTTGTTGCCATTCATTGCACTGCGATCTCGTTTTGGGTAGCGCATCCTGTCGATCTATTTTGACGAGTATGCCTCGGCGTGCTCCGGGCCACGGACGAGATTGTGCGGTGAGTATGGGCCTTCAGTAGGTTCTCTGGTAGCCGAAACTCAAGCAATGGCGGCCTTTCCTCGGTCACGGTATCGATTAGAGGCGGTTTTGTCGGCCGTTTTGGCGGCAGCTTGTAACAATCATGGGCACCCTCACGATCACGTGATCGAACTATATAACGAAGTCGTGTGGCAGCCGGAGTTCCCGGCAAGCAATTCGAAGCCGACTCCTTGCGGAGCGCAGCGGCTGGCCGCCCGATGTTTCGATCGGCTGGGTGATCGCGGTGACTCGATGTGCTGTTCATGAAGAAGGTATGTCATGAGGATCGAAGTTTTTAGTCACAACCGACGCGATGCTCGTACGCGAGACAGAGAGGACGGCGACCGGATGGCGCACAGAGACGAGAGGAGCAAAGAACCGAGCTGGCCGATCGCTGGCGGTCCCGGCAAAGAACGCGAGGCGGAGTTCATACAGAGTGGAGCGGCCGGGCAGCCGGCTATTCGTTCGGAGAGAGACAGGGTATTCACTCCCGCGATCTACACTGTGGGCGATGATACACATCATCAATTGCTGCAGATCCTCTACGAAGAGGATCGTCTGGGCGAAGCCGAAGGGGTTCTTACCGATCTCGAGCTATCTGGCGCAATCAGCACATTCAGCGGTTTGAACTGGCGCGGACTCATCGAGCTGGGTCGAGGGAATCTGCAAAGTGCGGAGATGTTGCTCGAGGGAGCCAGCGCCTGTGCCGCAACCGCGGGCGAGCGCCTGATCGCAGTGGAGAATCTGTGCGCTCTGAAAATCGTCCAGGATTTGCCACTGCAAGCCCTGGTCATCGGCATGCGCGGCGTCGGTATGGCGATGCCGCTCGCCACCGGTAGGGGACTCTGGACCAATCTGCACATCGCATTCGCCCAGCTTCGCAAAGAAGCGATGCTGGAAGAAGCATTCCACGTCATTGCCGAGAGGTTTTCGAGCGACGAGAGGGTTTTATGTAGACACTTTCTGTCCCGCTCCGAGGGAGAGAAAGGTGGTGAGCTGGGTTTTTTGCCCGTTGTACTCGCCCTTGACTCGAGCGACTCGACCATGGCCGATCGGCGCCAAGAAATGCGCGATTCCAGCTGGGCCACCTCGATCGGGACACAACACCAGGTGGCCTCGACGAGCCCATGGTCATTGATGGTCGAGGAAGGTGTGTGGGTGTCGATGGCAGATGAAGCGGTGGGCGTTGTGGTCCGAGGGGGATAAAAGGTATGACCAAGAACATGTTCGACAACGATCTCGAGCGCGCGATCGCGTACTTTGCGCAGGTCATCCAGCGACGGGGTATGCCGGGTTCAATCGATGAGATCCGAGAACAGATCGGGTCTCTCGTGGGCGAACGGTCATCGCTCGAGGCGCTCGATACCAGGTCAGATACGTGCGTTGTCACGGTGCGCAACCGGGCCTTCGACTTGCTGCGCAAGCAGCTGAAGTGGCGGCGCCCGGTCGAATACCTGGCCAGGCTCGCCGAAAGTCCTGATCGGACTCGGCCGCCGCCATGCGGTGGAACATCACCAGTGGACGCGGGGGAGCTCAAAGGGCAGCTTCAAAAGCTCAACGAGGCCATATTAAACGTCGCCCGCCGGAATTCGGCGAGCGGTCAGGCGCTGGTGCTGTGCGCCCTTGCTGGCCTCAGCACGGCCGAGGCGGCAGAGTGGGTGGGCTGTAATCGAAATACCATGCAACAGCGATTACACCGCGGCATCGAATACTTATCTCAAGAGATGGACCGGTTGATCTAAGAGCCGGTCCAAAAACTCTCCGCGTCGCCAGAGCGGCGATCCATCACCGCCAGCGGGCTTGCTCGTCGGTCAAATACACCCAAGTATTCTCCACTCCTCGCCCACCCACTGGCGGCACGCCTCGTCGCTCTGGCTCGGTCCGAGGTTTTTGGACCGGCTCTAAAGAGAAACGCATTGCCGCTCAGCCACATCAAGTGCGGTCATCGATATGATGACTGCTGGGCAATAGCTCGGGCCGCAGTTGCGGTTCGCGGTGCTCTTGCAGGGCCTGGTCGAGAGCTCGGCGGGCAACGACGTGGCCGATCTGGCCGGCCGTGATACACAAGCTGCCCAGCCTGGCCTCGGTTGCCTCATCGCGCCGGCCGCTCAGATGATCTGCCAGGGCGCGTCCGCGCGCGATGAAGAAATCGCTCCACGGCGTTGGCTCGGCAACGGTGAATGTCTCGAGCGCCCGGGCATAGCGATAAACGCTCTCGGCATCGCGAGCAGCCAGGGCTGCTTCCATTGCGTCGCGATAAAAGAACATACGGTTGTTGCTCGGCAGCTTGGTGTCGAGCAGTTTCTCGCCTTCGCCGAGCGCTCCGCGCCGTGTCTCGGCCGAGGTGGCTGCGACCGCAAGGGCTCCAAACGCCGTGGGGCCGGTGAATACCCCACTCCGGCGAAAGATGGACACAGCGTCCATGGCGGCCGATTCGGCGTCGCCCGGCTGGCCCATGGCGACCAGGGTCTTGCTGAGCATGGCGAGCGATATCACTTCGAAGCTCTGTATGCCCACCTCGCGCGTCATCTCGATCGCCGACTCGAGCTCGGACACAGACTGGTCAAGACGAGCCATGTCTTTGAGAATCATGCCGAGCCACATGCGCGCGACGATCTCGGCCCGCTTGTAGCCGATGTCGGCCGCGAGGCTGGCGCCAAATGCACAATCTCGCAGTGCAGCACTGAGCTGGTTTTGATAATAAAGGGCCCAGCCGCGCATCGCCATATTCGTTACCTCGATACTGGCAAAGCCGTGTTGTATACACATCGCCACGCAGTCGTCAAAGTACCGATGCGCCGAGATCATGCGACCGCACAGGGTATGGGCGTCGCCCAGACCGCTCAGCGCGCGGGCCTGAAACTCGAGCGAGCCGGCTTGTTGGGCAAATTGTAGTGCCTTTTCGTGCTGCTGCAGGCAGGCCTCGAACTCGCCGGTCGGCAACAGCAGGTTGCCGCGCAAATAGTGTATGTGGGCCAGCTGTTTGGTCATGCCATGGCGCGTCGCCAGTTCTTCTGCTCTGTCGAGGTACGGCATGGCCTGGCCAGGGCGCTCGGCAATGCGCATCCCCTCGGCCAGGCCGATCCAGGCCCGAGCCCGCAGGGCATCCATCCGCTCGTCGTCGGGCACGTCGGCCAGCTGAGCGAGTGCCTGTCGATACAACTCGCCGGCTCGATCGACGTCGAGCTGATCGGCGGCAATGCGGGCTGCGGCCACGAAATACCCCGCGGCTCGCCGGTGTTCGCCCGCCGCCAACCAGTGGGTCGCCAGCAGCAGGGGAGTCGCCTCATCCCACTCCTTGAGGGCAAGCGCCAGCTGTCCGTGCAGCGCTCGCGCGCGCTCGTGCGGTATGTGTTCGAGGATGGCTTCGCGGACCTTGTCGTGATGCGCGTCGATCCAGACCTGCTCATCTGGGCGAGAAACTCGCTGGGCCAGGCCCTCGAACGAAAGCACGTCCGAGGCGCGATCGCGGGCCGCATCGGAGATTGCAGCGGCACGCCCCAGCAACCGCAGGGGGAGCGGTTCGCCGGCGATTGCAATGAGCTCGATCAGGGTTCGCGGCGCACCCGAGAGCCGGACGATGCGTTGCCACAGCATATCCTCCAGCCTGACCAGGTGCACCGGGCCAAACGAGCCGGACTGGTGTTGAACGCTCTGCGACGGCTGTGCCGCTGAACCGAGAGCTGCGGTGAACCGAGTACTCAGAGTACTGAACTCCTCGCCGGATAGATTGGCCATGACCGCGCGCCGCACGTGATCGTGAAAGGGCTCGATATGCGCCTCGGCATTGTGCCACGAACTGCGCACCAGCTGCTCGGTGCGCAGTAGCGACAGGGACTGCTGCAACGTCTCGGACGGCAGGTGACCAGAAGGTCCAGCCGAGCGAGCGATGACATGCTCCGGAACCGGCGCTTCGGCCAGGCAGACCAGGGTGAGGACGATACGCGCAGCTGAATCGAGATTCGATATCCTGGACCAGATCGCCGCGTCGAGCGGCGATCCGTCGAAATCGATGTCGTCGCGCAAGCCGGCGTGGCGCACCAGTTCCTGAATATACAGAGGATGACCGCGCGTCTCCTCGACAATGCGAAGCGCGTCGATCGACGCCGACGCCGACACCCGCGCTGGCAAACGAGCGAGCAGCCACTCGGCCAGGGCGCGGGCCGGCCTCGCGGCCAGGGGGCCGAGAATGATATCTAGCGTATCGTCCGGCAAACCGAGCTGGCTGGGCCGGGCAGCCGTGGAATGGTCTCGCAACGAGGTCAAGAGCAAGAGCGGCGGCGGTTCGGGGGGGCGCAAAATTTCGGCCAGCAGCGCCATGCTGCTGGCGTCTGTCCATTGCAGGTCGTCGATGACGATGATGAGAGGACGTCGCTCGGTGAGTAACTGAAATAGGTGGCGCAGCGCGGCGATCGTCCGTTGTCTGACCAGCTGAGAATCCTCGAGCTGCACCTCGAGATTGGCCTCCTCTGCGATCGCCTCGATGCTGCCCAGGACGGGAAATACACGTGCGAGTACAGCGGCATCGCGTGGGACGAGAGCGACCGCCTCATCTGCGGCAAGCTGGTGCCAGTGCTGGGACAGCGCATCGATGACGCCGTCCAATGCCTTGTACGGCACGGATTCGCGCTCGTAGCAGCGCCCGCAAAGCACGGTGGGGTCCTCCGTTTGGCGCAACTGGGTGACGAAATGGCTGATCAAGGCGGACTTGCCAACCCCGGATTCACCGCGTACTCGCACACAGATGGCCTGCTCGCCGCGTGCTGTCGCCCGGTACGCGTCGCGCAGCTGGGCGAGTTCGGCCTCGCGGCCGACAAACGGCGGCGTCGCAACTGCGGGTTGCGCAGGACGGGCGGGCGGTTGCACATCCCTCTCGGCGGTTTCGAGGCGGAGCGCGATGTCCTGACCAGACGGCCGGTCCGCGGGGTCACTGCGAAGCATTTCGAAGCACAGATCGGCCAGGTCTTTGGGACAGTTCGGGGCCAGCGACCACGGGTGGCGCGGGACTTGCAGTTGTTTGTGGCGCCACAGATCGCGCGGCTTGCCGGAGAATGGCAGCCTGCCGGTGAGCACTTCGTAGAGAACCACGCCGGTGCTGTACCAGTCGGCCGCCGGTCCGACTCGGGTTGTACCCAGCTCGGGTGCGGCGTAGGCCGGCGTTCCCATCGGCAGCGACCGGCCCGGCCGGGCCAGCTCGGCTGGCTGCTGCTGCTGAGGTGAGACGTCCAGAATCAACCCGAAGTCGAGCAGTACCACGCGCTGGTCTGGAGTGACCAGAATGTTCGAAGGCTTGACGTCGCAATGCACCTTGCCGGCCCGGTGCAGCGCCCGCAAGCCGCGGGTGAGCTGGGCAAAGATCGAGCGCACCGTATCGACCTGCACAGACGCCGCGGCCCTGCCGGGAGCAGCGGGGACCTCTGGCCCGAGGTCCGCCATTGACGCGGGGTCGGGCATGGTGTCATCGTAGGGCGCGGACTCGGGTTGTATGATGGCAGTATGGTCGAGGTCGCCCTCGCGCTCGAGATAGCTCAGCAGATCCAGGCCATCGACCAACTCCATGGTGAAAAACCAGCAGTCACCGTCTACACTGAGCTCGCCGAGCCGGACCAGATTGGGGTGGCGCAACCCCTGCAGGCTGCGGAACTCTTGCTTGAAGCGAAAAATGCTGTGCGGATCGACATAAGCCAGGGTCTTGAGCGCGATCAGAGCGTTGCGTTTGCGATCGTACGCCTCATAGACGACTCCCATGCCCCCCCTACCCAGGCAGCTGCGGATCTCGTATCGATCGGTTCCGCGAAATTCCGGTAAGAAGATCGTCCGCATCAAACTGCTACTTCATCGCCAAGCGGAGCGCTGCCGAACGGCAAAAAGGGCCAGAAACTCGCCAGCCTTCGCAATAATAAGTTTGCAGCCCAACTCGATACCTGTGCAAGTCAATCGCGACTGCATGAGAGACTTAGTGGCTCAAAAGCCGTGATACGAAAAGTACTGATCCGAGGATTGCCGGAGCAGCTGAGCTCGTGAAATGAGAGATGTCGGGACATTCCAACCTCAAAAAAGGCCCGCGAAGCCCGGGGATCCCCTGTAGAGGGGACCGATTCGGTGCTCGCGGGGATCGCTGTGGTCGCGGGGGATTCCTCGCGCATCGCCGCGACGTCGTGGCTTGCCGGGCAAGCTCTGACCGCTCACGAGACGGCAAGCTCTTGTTTGACCCTACGCGGCCGGTGTGCTGTGATCGGAAGTTTGAGAACAAACGTGGCCCCTCGCCCGGGTCCATCGCTGCGGCAGGTCAACGAGCCACCCAGCTGCCCGGCGGCAAGAGCGCTGGCATGGAGCCCAAAGCCGTGCCCGTCTTTCTTGGTGCTGAAGCCATACGTGAAGATCTTGGTGCAGTCTTCCCGGGTGATCCCCACGCCGTTATCGGACACGCAGATTTCCAGGAAGCGATCCGTATCGTGGTGCCAGTCGACGATGAGCTGTTTGGGCCTGGCCCTGCTCTGCTGCAGGGCTTGCTTGGCATTGGTTACCAGGTTGATCAGAATCTGCAGAACTTTGTGTCGATCGACCGCGAGGCGCTGGCGCCGCGTGCGGGGTCGGATGACTTCAATTCCAAGCTGGGCGAAATCCAGTTCGGACATGACCAGGGCATCTTCGACCAATTCCGAGGCCTCGCACTGCTCGATGATGGTTACCGTGGTGGCGTGGGCTTGCTGATCGGCGATGACCGCATTGACATGCTCGACATGCTGGCGCAGACGTACCAGGTCCGACAAGTTTTCGTTCTGTTCTGCGACCAGGCGTTTTGCCAGCTCTCTGAGGTACGGAATCAGATGAGCTCCCCGCGGGTCTGAGGTGAGAAAGCTCGCCAGATCCGAGGATTTTGCGTCGAGTAGGTCGACGACTTTCTGCACATCGCGAACCCGGCCGCTCTCGACTCGTCGCGACAGCAACTGTGCCGACACGTTGATGCTGTTGAGCACATTGCCGACGTTGTGGAGTATGCCCGCGGCGACTTCTGCCATTCCCGCTCTGCGGGATATCTCCAACAGGTCTAGCTGTACTTCGGCCAGCTCTTTGGTCCGCTCGTCGATTCTCTGCTCCAGGGTCTCGTTGAGCGCCTGGACCTGGCGAGAGGTGCGACCGAGTTCCTCGGTGATCTGCTCGAGTTTGCGGTTCTTCTCTTCGAGGGCGAGCATCGATTTGATCACCAGGTGAGCCGAGGCCGCGTGTCGAGCGTAGAGGCTGGCCAGTGCTCCGAGCCGGGCTTTGTCGCCGGCAGCCTCGGAGTCGACAAACTCGAACACAAGCGAACCGGCACTGCCGCTCGGCCCGCTCAACGGAACCGCCAGGACTGTTGCGGCGGCCTGGCCCGAGCGGAGCCAGCTGCGGAGCTGGTCGGTTTCTGGCAGGTCGACCCATGGGGTCTCGAGCCAGCGCGGACGGGTGGCGCGGAGTGCTCGGGAAACCGCGTCCTCCCCCACCGGGAATGAGCCGCGCGGCAGGTCGGTGTGGCCGCCTCGCTGAAACCGCCCGACCACCTCGCAGGTATTGTCGGATGTGCGACAGAGAATGCAAACCCGCGCGGCCGGCAGCACCCAGCGCGTATTGAGGGCGACAGCCGACCAGAACCCGGCGAGCGAGGTTTCGCTGGAAAATGCGAGTACCGCCTCATGAAGGCTGCCAACGCTGAGAATATCTAGATGAGGAACCGACGTCATGGGCCAATGGGTATGCGCACGTGGTTATTCCCCCTCGCCGTCGAGCGGGATCCCGCTGATGTCCGCCCAGCTATTGATGAAGTTGGTAAACCCTGCCATCACGATGACCTCGGTCACTTCGCCGTGGGTCAAGCCTTTATCGAGCAAGGCAGTAACATCCCCGTCGGCAATGGAAGATGGATCGCGTGCAGCTTTTAAGGCGAACTGCACAATGCTGCGCTGCGGCTCTTTGATGTGCCGGGTTTCGGGATCGGTGGCACAGGATTCGATGATCTCGGAATCGACACCAGCTGCTTCAAGCGCGCCTCGGTGAACCACAGAGCAATACCTGCAGTTGTTTTGCCGCGAGACGCAAAGAGCGATCATCTGTTTGACCGATCCCGGCAACTGTCCGTCGACCAACACGGCCTTCACAAACGCCCAGGTGGCTTGCAGAAGATCTGTCCGAGATCCGAGCGCTGTGAAGAAATTGATCGGCTGTTCCGTGCCAAACCCGCTGTCGACGATGTCCCGGTAGAGATTTGCCAGATGCGGATCTCGAGGGGTGAGGTGCAGAGGAAAGCGCGTCATCGACTCTGTCCTGATTTGGGGTCAGCCGGCCGGGTCCACCTCGATACCGGTCGCATCGGCCCAGGTGTTGATAAAACGAGTCAAGGCCACCGTGATCGCTACTTCGATGATTTCAGATCGATCCAGGCCCAGGGCGTTCAGTGCCGAGACGTCTGCGTCGGTGATCGAGTTGGGATCGCGCGCTGCTTTCCTGGCAAACGAGATGATCGCACTGTGCAATTTGGAAAGCGAAGACCCCACAGGATCACTGGTGCATTGCTCGATCACCTGGTTTGTAATGCCCATGGCTTCGAGGGCACGGGTATGGCTGATCATGCAATATCGACAATTGGCCTGCGACGAGATGGCCATGACCATGAGCTGCTTTACCGAGCCTGGAATCTGACCATTGGCCAGAAGTAAATGCATCAGCTTCCAGGTCGGCCCGGCAATGTCCGGGCGCGCCGACATCGCGGTGAACAAGTTTGGCGGGGTTGTTCGTGCCAATGTATGGCAGATGTCGCGATAGACTTCGGCGAGCTGAGAATCTGCAGGAGGATGTAACTGCTGGGGAAGGCGACTCATTTCGGGCCTGTCTCGATGATCCGGTTTCGCGGTGGGCCGTGCCTGGACAATAGTCCAAATTTTGGCCACAACCCGCCGCTGTACCGCTCCATGCAGAATCGTCCATTCAACTCGATCCTCGAGGGGTCGGCGGCAAAAATTTTGTTGCTTCGCGGCAGCCTGATCGGGACGGCGAAGAAACAGACATTGCGGGGAAATGGTAGTTTCGGAATGGTAGTTTCAGGATGGCAATTCGGGGACCATCGTGTGCTGTAGATGCGCTCATGACGAGACTGCCGATCCGGGGGCGGTACGGATCGACAGCTCGGTCCCCTCGTTCATCGCGCATGGCGCGGAGGCAAAGCCATTGCGCGGATCGCGCACGTAGGCGAGATAGTCGGCGTGATCGGCCGCAAAGAGCCCGATATGGTCGGTGACCACGACGGCGCCTGGCCGCAGCCTGGGGGCGACGAGTTCGAGTGCGGGAAGGGCAGAATTCGCCAGTTCTTTACGGCGATTGCTCTCGTTCTCGAGGTGGAAGGCTGTTGCGCCCCGCGGTCCAGCGACCGGAGGTCAGCGGCGTGATGAAAACCGGATCAACGCCTTCCTCTGCGAGCTGGTTCGCCCAGGATTGGGCGTCGTAGGTCACCCGCTCGATGCGCGCCTTCAGGGTCGGCTGCAACTGCAGCACGGCAAAGTGAACAGCCAGGTCGCCGTCGTGATCGGGCTTGCCGACCGCCCCGCAATTGACGGCCAGCCGTCCGCCGTCGAGTTGTCGCACCCACGGCAGGCCGGTATGGGTGCAAACCATCGCCACCGCGTCGGCGTGGTCGAGCCAGGCATTGAGCCGGGCGTCGTCCAGCCGACTCTCGTAGAGAAACTCGTTGGTGTTGTCGGGGCTGCCATGGCACAGCAGCACGCGCCCGGCAGGCGTGGCGAGAAACGCTTGATCGGGCCAGGTCGCAATCCAGTTGCGGTTGCTTTCGCTGAGGCTCGCCACGGCGTAGTTGTAGGCGAGGCAGCCAAGCCGCTCGTCGTCCGGATCGGCGTACCCACAGCCGCAGGTCTGCGCACCGGCAGCGGCCTGCTGCTCGTGGTTTCCCGCGACGAGCATGTCGAAATTGTCGGCGAGCAGTTGCAGTACCTCGTCACTGTGGCCGCAGCAGCCGATGGCATCACCGAGAAAAGCGAGGTGCTGGCAGCCGCACTGCCGCGCCCAGGCGATGCACGCGGTGAGTGCGGGGACATTGCCATAGCTGCCTCCCATCAGCGCGATCGGACCACCGTCGCACCGCTGGTTCACTGCGCTCATCGGGCCTTGCCAGCTGACTCGGCCGGCGATTCGCCGCAACAGGGCGCGCTGGCCGCTTCGCCGGTGGGTTTTGCCGGACGCAGATCGCAACCCTGCGCCTCGCTGTGCACCTTCAGCGGCCCGATCGCGAACTCGAATGGGATGCCCGGGCGGCCGGGCTGGTCCGGCGGGAAAAGCCAGTGTTTGGCCGCCACTTCGACGTGCAGGCAGAACACCGGGCGATCACCGCCCTGGCTGATGTGATCCCAGCGCATCTGGTCTGCGCGAGGGACGATGGTGTCGAAGACCCGTCGGGAGCGATCCGAATCCTCGCGGATATCGATGCCGATATGATCGATGAAGGGCCGCTTGCGCTGCGTGTCGGCCGACTCTGCCAGATCGTCCTGCGAGATGGCGCGGGACGCGAAGATCATGTTCAGTCCGCCGGCAAAAGCGTACTTCACATAGCCGTCCTTCTCGTTCTCGACCGTCGCACCCAGGGCCTCGATCTGCGCTCGCGGGACATCGGACGCCTCGTCGACCTTGACGTTGACGTGGACCGACTCGGCCAGCGCCATCGCGTCGGCAAAGGGAAAATCGGTGCCGAAGATCGCCTCGATTTCATTGATGTCGCCGGGCGTCAGGTAGCCCAGTTCGCGGAACGCTTCGAGTGTTTTCGTGGACGTCGGTGGTGCCAGCATAACGGATCCTTCTTTGTGAATTTTGTATCACAGTTTTTTGAGATCGTGTATCACGAGATATCGGCTTGGGCTGCGGTGTGGTTTTGCTCGGTTTGGCGTTGTTCGGCTGGTCTGGCCGGCACGACCACAGCGGCGAGAACAAACGCCGTGAAGCAGGCGATGGTCCCCACGACGTTGATCCACAGCAACCCGCCGTACGATCCGCCTCCGATAGTGGCGGGGACGAGTTTGAGGGCATAGGCTAGACCACAGGCCAGGCCGATCAGCACGCTCAGCCAGTAACTCAGTGGACCGGCGCGTTTCCATCGCCACAGAAGAAATACCGGCGCCAGGCCTATGACCATCGTGCCACTCACTGTCGTGGCCGACAGAATGGCGGGGTCGAGGTGGACCATGGCCCCGCCGAGCACGGCCATGACCACCATGGCCAGCCGAGCCGTGCGTATTCGCACCCGGCGCTCGCCGAAACTCAGGTCGACGGCGGCGAGCTTGCCGATGGAGGAAAACGTCGAGTCGAGCGTCGAACTGGCCGCGGTCAGCATCATCACGTTCATCATGAGCAAGGCGGGCAGCCCGAGTACGCGCGCAGTGTCGATGGTCGAGTTGCCGCCAACGCCGACGATGCGGTTGTAGATACCAATGAACGAGAAGAACGTGATGAATAGAACGCCAGCCACAGCGGCGAGCACGAATCCGCGCAGCATCTTTTTCGGTTCGGTGATGAAACCGCGATCGGTCAGGACCGGGTCGTGGAACGGGTAGGAGAAGATCTGGATCAACGCCACGAAGATCAAGTCGACGCCGCCGACCAGCGTCCACTCGCCGCTGGCGATGATTTCGGTGGTCTGGTCCCTGGGCACGATGAAGAGCAGCAGCATGCCCAGCACGCCTGCCGCCAGGGCCATCTGCAGCACGTCGGTGATAATGCTGCCGCGAAAGCCGCTGATCAGCGAGTAGCCCAGCACCAGCGCGGTCGTGATCCACGCGGCAGTGATGAACAAAGCCGAGCCAGAGTCGCCGAAGAACTGGGCGACCACCATCGTATTGCTCCACACCTCGTTCCACAGACGAAACAGGAGGATCAGTGAAAACAGCCATACTGCGGTGCGACCGAATTGGCTGTTCAGAAAATGATGAATACTGGCGAACCCGCCGACCCGAAGCCGATAGATCACCACCCCGGCCACGATAAACGCAAGCCAGTAGGTAGCGTAGGCCGCGCCTCCGGGCAGGCCGAACTTCATCCCCAGGTCGGCGGTGTTCTGCACGCTCTTGGCCATGACCCAGCTGATCAGCAGCGTGGCGGCCAGCGTGACGGTGTTGACTTCGTGCCCCGATGGATCGGTGCCCTTGAAGAATAACTCCTCACGATGCTCGGACCGGATGTGTCGGGCGCTGATGAGCACCCGCGCGAGCATCGCCAGGAGAAACCCCAAGAGGATGATCCAGTTGAACAGATCAATATGACTCATCTACGTCGTCCTTTCATTGTCGACCCCGGGCGTGGCCGAGGCCCGGCAAGCGTCTTTGGACCGGCCGGACGGGTGCTCAGAACTACACCTGACAAAGCCCGCTCTCCCACATCTGTGGCATCGAGTCATTCGTACTCCTCTCGGTTTTAATGTATTAAAACACCGGTTGATAGCAGTCCTGGTCAGTCGCGCTGCCGGGTCGGTCCGGATTGGCCAGAGCAGATGACGGGGTCTTGCAGGTACGGGTAAACCGATCCCTGGTATCAGCTGGTTTTTCAGCTATAACGCGCTTTGTCGTAAAGCACAGCCAGCTACGATTGGCAGATTGACTCAAAGAATCGAGCTCCACAGGTACAACTCCAACGAAACTAGCTCGCCAGGTACAGCGGCTCAGGACAAGAGACCACTGCATAAATCGATTCATTTGTGATATCAACGCATTAAGAATAGCGTAAAGCAAACTGGCTATTCTTTATCCAGCGATAAATAGGATTTATTTATACAATATTGGGTTTTGCCGTAGATTGCAAGTCTTGCCGGCTTCGAGACATGCTCCCATCTCAATGGTCGATTTTCGAGAGGGGAGCGATTCGCGGCAATAAGCGAGTACAGCTGCGATTACAGAGACGTGACGCCGGCGTAATGCACACCGGTGAGGTAGGCGATGTCGCGCTTCCAGGTGGTGAGGTCGTCGAGACAGAACTGATTGAGATGATTGTGGCCGCACGCACGGGCGAGGATTTTCATCAGGTCGGTTGTCGCGTTCAAAAAATTGGCCAGACGTTTGGCCGATTCCTCGACGATGAGACGGGCCCGGAGGTCTTTGCGCTGGGTGGCGATACCCACCGGGCAGTTGTTGGTGTGGCAGGCGCGCATGCCCAGGCAGCCGATGGCCTGGATCGCCGAGTTTGCTATGGCCACGCCATCAGCGCCCAGCGCCATGGCCTTGACAAAGTCCGACTCGGTGCGCAGACCGCCGGTGACAATCAGGGTCACGTCGTCGCGTTTGCGTTTGCGCAAATGTCGACGCGCCCGGGCCAGCGCTGCCATGGAAGGCACCGAGATGTTGTTTTTGAAGATCTCGGGCGCCGCACCGGTGGCACCACCGCGACCATCGATGATGATGTAATCGATGTCCACGCGCAGGGCAAAGTCGATATCGTCCTCGATGTGCTGGGCGCTCATCTTGAAACCGATGGGTACGCCGCCGGTGGCGTCGCGCACCTCGTCGGCGATTCGAGAAAAATCCTCGGCAGTTTTGAGGTCGGGAAAGACCGGCGGACTGATCGCTGGCTCGCCCTCGGGAAGGCCGCGCACCTCGGCGATCTTGCCGATGACTTTCTGGCCGGGCAGATGGCCGCCGGTTCCGGTCTTGGCACCCTGTCCGGCCTTGAAGTGAAAAGCCTGGCATCGGGCAACTTTGTCCAGGCTCCAGCCAAATTTGGCCGAGGCCAGCTCGTAAAAATAACGCGAATTTGCCTCCTCTTCCTCGGGCAGCATGCCGCCCTCGCCGGAGCAGATGCCGGTTCCGGCCAGTTCCGCTCCCCGGGCCAGAGCTACTTTGGCCTCTTCGCTCAGAGCGCCGAAGCTCATGTCGGAAACAAACACGGGGATCTTCAAAATCAGCGGCTTTTTGGCCATGGGGCCGACGACCAGTTCGGTGCCGACCTCAGTATCCTCGGCTAGCGGTCGGCGGGCCAGTTGTGCGGTGATGAGCTGGACATCGTCCCACGCTGGCAGGTCGGGGCGCGGTACGCCCATGGCCGAGACCTGACCGTGATGGCCCAGCCTGGACAGGCCGTTTCTGGCCAATTCCTGGATGTACGAGTTGCGGTCCTCGGCAGGGGTACCGTGCATGTCCTGATACAAACCCAGGTACTCGCTGCGCTTGTAGGGCTGGGGATGCCGGCGCTCGAACGCCGCGATCTCATCCTCGTCCACGTACACCGCATCGGCCTCGCTGTCGATCCAGGCAGCAAACTTGTGCAGCGCCTCGGCGTTGTTGTACTCGCTGACTCCGGTGTCGTAGCGGTAGTCCCAGCCGTGTACGCCGCACACCAGGTTGTCGCCCCGAATGGTCCCATCGGACATCAGAGCGCCGCGATGCAGGCAGCGGCCGTACAGCACCGAGACCCTGTCGTCGTAGCGAACGACGACCAGGTCGACGTTGCCGATCAGGGCATAGGCGGGCTTGCGATCGTGCAGGGCGCTCCACGTGGCGACTTTGGCCTTGGATTGGGGCTCCTCTTTGGCGGTCATAGATTCCTCCGGGTCACAGTCAAAGGCGGACGATATGCGCGGCAACGGCGCGAGGCAACCGGATCCACCGGCTGTCGTCGAGCTGCGCCGCGCGGCGGGACAGGTTAACTTCGCTCGACAATGGTGGCGATGCCCATGCCGCCGCCAATGCACAGTGTGATCAGCGCAGTGCCCTTTCCGCTGCGCTCCAGTTCGTCGATCGCAGTGCCCAGGAGAATCGCGCCAGTTGCACCGAGCGGGTGGCCGAGCGCAATGGCGCCGCCGTTGACGTTGACCCGCTCGTATTCGACGCCGAGCTCGCGCATGGTGAGAAGCGGAACCACGGCAAACGCTTCATTGATCTCCCACAGATCGATATCCCGGGCCGACATCTCGGCTCGGGCCAGCGCTTTGCGGGATGCCGGAGCCGGAGCCGTCAGCATGATAACCGGCTCGGCCCCAGCTGTTGCCATGGATACAATGCGCGCCCGGGGCCGAAGTCCGGCTCGCTGGCCCCATTCTCTGGACCCGAGAAGAACCACGGCAGCACCATCCACGATACCGCTGGAGTTTCCGCCCGTGTGAACGTGGCCAATGGCCTCAGCCGCGGGATAGGCGCGGAGAGCGAGCTGATCGAGGGTCTCGCCAGTGCTCGAATGGTCGGCCGGGCTCGCTCCGAGATCAGTGAATGCGGGCGCCAGCGCGGCAAGCGCTTCCATGGTGGTTCCCGGCCGGGGATGTTCGTCGCGTTCGAGCACTACCTCGCCCCGGTCATCGACCACCGGGAATAACGATGCGGCAAAACGATCTTGCTCGGCCGCCCGGGCCGCTCGAGCCTGGCTCTCGCAGGCAAACCCATCCACGTCGTCGCGGGAAAATCCCTCGAGCGTGGCAATGAGGTCGGCCGAGATGCCCTGGGGCACCTGCGCGATACGCTGGCGCAACCCGGGGTTCTTGCCGTCGATATCGGCTCCATCCGAAAACATCGGAACCCGCGACATGGATTCGACACCGCCGGCAACCACGCAGTCCTGAAATCCACTGGCAATCCCCATGGCGGCAAAATTGACCGCCTGCAGGCCCGAGCCGCAGAATCGGTTGACCGTGACCCCGGTGACCTGGTGCGGCCAGCCTGCAGCCAAAAGCGCCATGCGGGCGATGCAAGCACCCTGCTCGCCGACTTGTGAGACACAGCCGATGACCAGGTCGTCGACCTCGCTCCTGGCCAGGTCATTCCTGTCGGCCAGGCGGTTGAGAGTCTGGGCCAGAAGCTCTTGAGGGTGCACACCGCTGAGCGCTCCCTTGCCCGGCTTGCCACGACCGCGCGGCGTGCGAACAGCATCGTAGATAAATACATCTCGCATTGGGTTGTCCTTTAGCGCACCACTTCAGCACTCCACCACACCCCGGTGCCCGGCAGAAATGTCCAATAAATCATCGCCATTTGCGAGGGGTTCAGGTGGCCATCAACTTGGCCACCGCAGCGTAGAGTTTCACGCCGAGGTCGGAATCTTCCTCGGCCAGCTCGAAAAAGTCATCCTGGCGAATGGTCAAAAGGCGCACCGGAGTGGACGCCTGTGCAGTCTTCGACCGCGCAGGCGCATCGGTGCCCTCGACCAGTGCCTCGGGATAGATCACCGAGCCGACCCCCACGGTGCCCTCGGCGAGCTCAACCTCTCCCGATAAAACCACGTAGGATACGCGGTTGCCCAGGGCGATCGGCACCAGCGGCTTGCTCTGCTTGAGCTCGCGGGTGGTGGTAATGCGCAGTGCACGCAGCCGTTCCTGCGGCGACAACAGAGCAAACAGCGGGCACTGGCTGATGGCCGCCTCGTCGCGCTCGCGCTGCTCGGCTGGGATTCGAGTTTCGCCGGCCTCGACCACCTTGACCACCAGGGCAGTGGCATTGTCGGCCCCGCCTCGATCCAGCGCCGTGTCGACCAGGCGCTGAGCGGCCCGGGCCGGGCTGGGCGCGCTGACCAAAACCTGCCCGATCTCACTCTCGTTGAGGTATTCGGTGACGCCATCTGAGCATAAGAGAATCTTATCTCCCGAATACATCGACACGATGAAGGTGGCCACTCGAGTGGCGTCGCCGATGCCCAACGCATTGGTTAGTACGCCCTTCCAGCGCGCCGTGGCAGCACCCCCTGTCGTGGGATCGATGCCCGAAGCCTGCAGACGCGCGATCAAGGTGTGATCCTCGGACAGCTGCATGGCGATATCGTCGCGCACCAGATAGGCCCGAGAATCGCCCGCATGAGCAAAAATGGCGTCGCCTCCCGCGATCAGGAAACCGGTAAATGTGGTTCCCATGCCGGCCTTGTCCTCGTCCAGCTTGGCCTGATCGATGATCTCGAGGTGCGCACTCATGACGCCCTGGCGTACCGCCTGGATCAGAGCGCGCCGTGAATCAGCATCACCGCGGTCGGCATAAGCTTCCATGCGCATTTTCATGCTGGGTGCGGTCCACGATTGCTTGGTGATCTGGACGGCCATGGAGCTGGCCACTTCGCCTGCCGCATGTCCCCCCATGCCGTCGCAGACGATGAAGATCTGAGTCTCTGTATCGAGGAGATAGCTGTCTTCGTTGTGCTCGCGGACCTTGCCAGTGTCGGTAACAGCTGCAGCGATGACCGTACTCATCTCGGGATGCCCTTATCACGCCTTGTCGGAAGGGTCGAGTTCCCCTCCGCATACCACAATCGAAAGGCCGGGAGGATCAAATAACCAGCGGCTCTTTTGCCCGAGTCGTTGCCCTGCTTGCCCTCTTTCATCTGGAATGCCCGATCGCCTGGTCCGGCGTGACGTCCGGCAAGACCGTACCCGGCATTTTCTGTCCGAATGCGCTTTCTCGGAGCGTGTGGGCGACCGTGAGCTGATGAAGATTAACACGGGCGATAGAATAACAAAATGGAGACCACGACCCGGCTACTTCTGCCAGAAGTGACAGAGGCTCTCAACCAGCATCCGAGCGAGCTTGTCGAATTAACTGAGGAGCTTCATCCGGCCGATCTGGCCGACCTGGCCGGTGCGCTCGAGGCCGAGCTGGCGCAGAAGCTGATGGCTGTCCTGCCGATAGAGATCGCTGCGCGCATGCTGGAGGCATGTGACGAAAAGCAGCGCCTGGAGCTGTTCGAGCCTCTGGCCGAGCGAGCGCTGAGCGCTGCGGTGTCGATCACCGACGAGATGGCGGCCGACGATCGGGCTGATCTATACGCCCTGCTTCCAGCCGAGCTTCGCAGTCGCCTTCTCGAGGCGATCGACGACGATGAGTCGCGCGATATCCGCCAGCTTCTGTCCTACCCCGAGGATTCGGCTGGCGCGCTCATGACGACGGACTTCGTCGCCTTGCCGGCGACGCATACGGCGGCCCAGGCGATCGACCTGGTCCGGGGCAGTGCTGCCGAGATGGAGACGATCTACATCGCGTATGCGGTCGATCCCCACGGGACTCTGCTCGGCGCGGTATCTCTGCGCGATCTCGTCACCTCGCCGGCCGATCGCACGATCGACGCGATCATGAATCCCAACATCGTATCGGTGCATGCGGACGAGGATCAGGAAGACGCGGCCCGGCTTCTGGCCAAGTACGATCTTCTGGCTCTGCCGGTGGTCGATCGAACGCACCGCATTCTGGGCATCATCACGGTCGACGATCTGATGGACGTGGTCGAGGAGGAGGCCACCGAGGACGCGCAGAAGATGGGCGCAGTCGAGCCATTGGAGACGCCGTATACCACCACGCCGCTCCTGCAGATCATCCGGGCGCGCGGGCCGTGGTTGATCGTTCTGTTTGTCGCGGTGATGGCCACAGAGAATGTTCTCGAGCACTACTCGCATTCGGATTTGCTCTCGGTGACCATGCTCATGTGGTTTGTGCCGCTCATCGTATCGACGGGCGGCAATTCGGGTTCGCAATCGGCGACGCTGATCATTCGCGCCATGGCTGTGGGCCGGCTCGACGGCCGCGACACATTGAGGATCTTGGCCCGCGAGTTCGCGATCGGGCTCGTTCTCGGGGTCATTGTGGCGGTGGTCGGCGTCTGCCGGGTCATGGCGACCGAATCGACGCGCAGCGTGGCAATGGCGATCACCATGGCTGCATCCATCACTGCGGTGGTGACGGCCGGGGCTATGGTGGGCGCGGGCGTGCCGATATTGCTGCGCCGCCTCGGCATCGACCCGGCGGTTTCATCGACGCCGTTCATCGCCTCGGTGCTCGATATTGCCGGACTCATCCTGTACTTCGAGATCGCGCGGCTGTTTTTGCCCTAGCTCGGATCATTACGAGGACGGCGTCGCGAGGTTGCAGCGGAAATCGCCGGCAGATGCGACCCGCAGCAGCCAGACTCGTAAATGATCCGGGCTTACCCCTCGACTGCGAACCCCGAGGCCGACTGGGACTGGCCGATATCAAGCCCGCATGGTGGCCTCCTGCCCAGCCTCAGACAGACCGCGATAGTCACTGCGATGCTCGGCGTTGTGTTGTACGCCTTGAATTCACCGCTGTGGTGCCACCTGCGCGGGATGGGCCTGGGCGACGTGGTGCAGGCATTGGTCGCGGTTGGCTCGTGAAACCTCCTCCGAAGTCGCCAGAAGAAGCTGACGAAGCTCGATCGGGATGCAGTAGTTGGTAGCCGCCCACAACTGTGGATCTGTGGGCATGAGCGGAGAAAAGTCGCTCCAAACTCGTATAGTCTTGTCGTCCGAGGCAGATAGAATCAGAGTGTCATCGCGGCTGAACATGGCCGAATTGGCGTCGTCGGCGTGACCGCGCAATACGATGGGTTGCCCGTGGCCGTCCGCTGGCCATATGCGGATGGTTTTGTCCAGCGAAGCCGAGACGATGCGGGTCTCGTCGGCATTGAATTCGGCCCACCAAACTGGCCCGGAATGGCCGCGTAAGACCAGCGGCGTGCCGACGCCGTCGGCTCGCCATACCCGCACCGTCTTGTCTGCTGCTGCCGAGACCAGATGGGTGCCGTCGCTGTTAAATACAGCCGATCGAACCCGATCTTGGTGCCCGCGTAAAACCACCGGGGGAGCTCGGCCATCGATCGGCCATACCCGAATGGTGTGGTCAACCGAAGCAGAGGCGACGCGCGTGCCATCGGGGCTGAACGCTACTCCCCATACAGCCTCGGTATGGCCGCGCAAAATAATCGGCTCCCCGCGGCCGTCGACCGGCCAGATCCGAACCGTCTTATCCCCCGAGGCAGAGGCGATCAGGGTCCCGTCTGGGCTGACTGCCGATCCCCATACCGGTCCCCTGTGGCCGCGCAGAACCACCGCCGGGCCCCGGCCGTCATGGGGCCAGATGCGCACTGTCTTGTCCAGCGACGTGGAGATCACCCGGGTGCCGTCAGGATGGAACCACGCCGAGTAGACCGGGCCGGTGTGTCCGCGCAGGATCACAGGAGAACCTTGACCGTCGATCGGCCATATCCGCACTGTCTTGTCCTCGGACGCCGATGCAATACGCCTGCCGTCAGGACTGAGTGACGCCAGGTAGACGCTTTCTGCGTGACCGCGCAGCACCAGCGGCTGACCCGGGCGTTCTGTTCGCCACAGCCGTACGCTACGGTCCCACGAAGCCGAGATGATGCGGGTGCCGTCGCCACTAAAGGCCACCGATACAACTCGGGCCCGGTGGCCGCGCAGTACCAGCGGCGAGCCCTCGCCATCGGCCCGCCACAGTCGTATCGCTTTGTCCCAGGTGGCAGAGACCAGGCGGGTGTTGTCGGGACTGAATGCCGCACTGTACACCGTGCCCCCGCGGCCGTGGATAATCTGCGGACGCCCCCGACCGTCGGCCCGCCACACTCGCATGGTCTTGTCTGCGGAGCCAGAAACAATGCGGATGCCGTCGCTGCTAAACGCCGCAGACAACACCGGCCCGGTGTGGCCGGTGAGGATGAGCATGGCGTCACCGCCACGTGTCGGCCAGACCCGCACGGTGTGATCGTCTGAAGCCGAGACAATGCGAGTGCCCTCGGGGCTGAACGCGGCAGAGTAAACCGGGCCGCCATGTCCGTTGAGAATCACCGGGGAACCACTGCCGTCAGCTCGCCAGATCCGCACAGTCCTGTCCGCCGAAGCCGATACGATGCGGGTGCCGTCGGGGCTGAACGCGGCGGCAAAAACCGCAGCCGTGTGGCCGTGAAAAACCAGCGGCGGAGCACTGCCGTCGATCGGCCAGACCCGGACAGTCTGGTCGGCGGAGGCCGAGACAATGCGGCTGTTATCGCGGCTGAATTGCACTGAATGGACAATTGCCTTGTGACCGCGAAATACCCGCGCAGCACCCTGGCCATCGGCGTTCCACATCCTCACGGCGGCGTCTCCAGCCGCCGTGACAACACGGCGGCCGTCGCTGCTCAGCGCCGCGGCTTCGACCTTGGCGGGGTGAGAGAAGACAGCGGCGGCGACTCCCTCGGCGAGCGCCCACCGCGCGAGACCCGACCACGTGCCAGGCAGAGGGCCGGACTCCACCTCGCGCAACAACGACAGTACCGTGGTGGGATCGTGTCGCTGGGTTTCTGCGGCTGCGATTCGCGTCGCATTGCGCGCCCGGACTGCTTCCTCGCGCACCCGAGCTGCCTCTCGTTCGGCCCGGGCTGCCTCTCGTTCGGCCCGGGCCGCTTCTTGCTCGGCACGAGCCACCAGGTACGACAGAGTCAGAGCGACAATGCTCAGGGCCGCGATCAGGCCGATCGCGATATGCCGCCGACGGCGCTGCGAGCGTTCTGAAAGGGCCAGGACAGCCAGGAGATAGCGCTCGTCGCGCTTGCTGAGCGGGCCCACAGGATCGGCTTGATGGCGACCATAAAAGGACTTGGCTTCGCTCGCCGCCTGGCCACGCCAGACCAGGCCATCGCGGTGTCCGCTCTTTTCCCACTCGCTGGCCGCAGCGCGCAATCTGGCCAGAAATGCCGCGTCATCCTTGTTTTCACTCAGCCACCTGGTCAGCGCCGGCCAGTTCTCGATCAGTGATTCGTGCACCAGCTCGAGGACAGTCTCATCGTCCTGGCCGCTGCTATGGGTGGTCAGCAGTCGGGCATCGATGAGTCGCGCGACCACCCGCTGCATATCCTCTCGATCGTGGCCGGCAAGGTCGTCGAGCTCGCTGCGGGGAACCAGATCGCGAGTCCGCTCTGGTGTTACGAGACGCATAAATGCCGCGCGGACCAGTTGTCGCTCACGGGTCGACATGGTGCCGACCACAACATCGGCGTGTCGGGCCAGGGTCCCGGCCACCCCGCCGAGGTGGCGATAGCTGGCTTCGGTGAGCAAGCGGCGTTGACGGTCGCGCAGCTGCCACATCTTGGATGCGGTGAATTGCAGGAGAGGCAAGACGCCGGTGTCGGCTCCCAGACTGTCCAGCATCTCGTCGACCAGCCGGTCGCTCTCGAATCGACAGTGCAGTGCTTCGAGCGGCCGCTCCAGGGCCGCGCGCAGATGGTCGCGACCCATTGGCGGCAGCAACATGAAGCCGCGGCTCAGCTCGGTCATGCTGGCGCCGCTCTCGGTCACCCGCTCGAGAAAGTCGAGACGTATCGAAACGATCACCCGCAGGGGAGAGCCCGCGTCGTCGGCCACGCCGGCCAGACAGGCCAGAAATGCCTCGCGTTCGGTCTGTTCGGCGAGGGTGTAGATCTCCTCGAACTGATCGACAAAGAGGAGGATGCGTTCGAGCTTGCGGCGTGCACGGATGCGCAGCTGAGCACCTAGATACCCCGGCTTGTCGCACAGGCGCTTGCACAGGGCTTCGCGTGTCCCCATGAACGAGCCATCGTCGAGGGTCGCCTCGGCCGAGTGCTCGTCACCCAGGCTCCTGGTCACGGTGCCCCACGAATGCCGCGACAGGAGCTCGGCCAGGGCGACGAGCGGATGGGAGCCCGGGCGGATGATAAACGCTTCCCAGGCGTCGCTGCGTTTGAGCGCCGGAATCACTCCAGCGCGCACAAACGATGATTTGCCGACTCCCGACGGCCCGACGATGGCGATGAATGGCTGTTCGGCGAGACGACTCACAACCTCGCGCACCAGAAGGTCGCGCCCGTAGAAACGGTCGGCGTCATTCTCCTGGAAGGCGGCCAGGCCCGGGTAAGGGCAGCGATCTTCATCGTCCACTGCGGAGGCGACCCGGCGCGGCACCACCATAATCTCGAGTTCGGCGAGCAGAGCCCGGGCCGAATCGATCCGGTCCTCTTGGCGTTTTCTGAGGCAGCGATCGATGATCGAGGCCAGCTTGCCCAGCTCTGGGTGCTCTTCGCGTACGCTCGGCATGGCAATACCGAGGTCGGCCACCGAGGCCAGCTTGGCGGGGGTCAGCGGCGACAGAATATGTTCGCCCATAATGATTTCGTAGAGCACAAGGCCCACAGCCCACAAATCGGCCCGACCGTCGACTGGTCCTCGGGTCCACTGCTCGGGAGACATGTACATTCTGGTTCCGAGGACTGCATTGGTTTGCGTGAGCGCAGGCGCAAGGCTGGGATCCTGCAGCGTCTCGATATCGGGCTCCGCTTCATCGAGGAGTTTGGCGACGCCAAAGTCGAGCAACTTGATGTTGCCAGACTCGGTGATCATGATGTTCGACGGTTTCAGATCTCGATGGACAATGCCGTGCTTGTGGGCATGAGTGAGGGCACGGATCACGGGAATCATCAGTTCTGCGGCCTGGCCCGTCGACAGTCCGGTACCGGGGGGAAGCTCGAGCCCGGTCGAGTCCCACATCCCCTCGGCAGCGACAACCGAGCTCTGTCGGTGAATTTGCGCCCGCTCCCGCAGCCACTGGGCCAGAGTTCGCCCTCGAACGTATTCGAGGGCCAGATAAGGAGAGCCAGAGTATTCACCGGCCTCGTAGATGATCACCACGTTTTCGTGATTGAACTGCGCTGTGGTACGTGCCTCCTTCACCATCCGCCTGGCGCGGAGGCCAGTGTGCTCGACGAGAAGTTTCAGGGCAACCAGGCGACCTAGATCGGTGTCGCGGGCCAGATACACTCGCCCCATGCCGCCGCTGCCCAGGGGGCGAATGAGCTCGTACTGGTTGATCGTCCGTCCGGGAACGATACTCCGCGGGTATCTGCGATGTCGCGCCTTCTCGCTGATGGTGGCTGTGTCCTCGGCGCCGTCCGACGAGGTGCAGTGCCGGTGATGGTGAATTGGTCGAGCTACCTGATCTCGAGCTTGCTGACCGGGAATTGCCCCGTTGCGATTGGCAGTTTCGGTCATCTCGTCCCGGTCTGATTCAATGTGGGTCAGGGTGCAGTCGTCATTTGCACAGCGGTTCGGTTCGCTCCTCTGATAAGCCTCTCCAAAGTCACGTTTGGGTCCTGGAAACTGATCGTCCATTCATACAGCTCCATGGTCGTGCTACCGGACACCGACCAGCATACCCGAATGGCACGGTACCACGTGGCGCACATGACCCGTCGGCCAAACTTAGTACCGCGACCCGCAATTAAGTGCCCATTACGGCCGACCAGCCCGCCGATGGCTGGGTTGCTCATCGGTCACGTAGGCCCACTATGCTCCTTCTTCGCGCCTTGCCCTCGACGCGCTGGACCGACCCTACTGGGCACTTAATTGCGGGTCGCGGTACTGAGACCCGGGCTGTCATCCAGCAATGACCGCGATCGTGTCATGAAGCGCCGACTGAGCGCAGCTGCCATCCCTCCCGCTTGCCGCGCGACACCTTTAAGCCCGCTTGTTGTCGAAGTGAACAACTCATACGCCGAGCCACCCGGCGCATAAACTGGTCAGCCAGTTGCTTTCAGGCCAGCGATTTTTGGTTACCACGCGGCCGTGCGACAGCATTGACCGCTGTCCGTGCTCACTCCGGGGTCGGCGTGGGAACATCGGGATTTGTTTTTTGAGTCTCGCCGCCGGAGCTGTCCGGCGCGTCGCCGTGACCGGTCAAAGCGTAGGCCACAATGGCTACCAGCAACAGTATGCCGACCGCAATGGCGGCAATGATCTTTCCCCGTCCGCTCTTCAACTCGCTGATCAATTCGCGCTCCGAAACCTGCTGGCTCTGGCTCGGGTGTTGTCCGTCCATCGCCGGCATCATCTCGGTTCCACCGGTCTTGAGGCTGAAGCGCCGTCGATCCCCCGAGGTCAGGCTGCCGTCGTCCTCGTAGCGATCCTCCATCGGCATGAAGTCGGCCTTGTCCAAGACGTCTCGGCCGGTGCGCTGCTTTTCCTCCTGAGCGGCAACCGCAGCAGCCGAGTCGAGCTCGCCCTTTTTGAACCACATAGTCTCGCGAAACGGTCCCTTATCGCCCTTGCTCTTGCTCTTGTTCTTGCGTGTGCCCTTGAGTTTGCCGCTGGCGCCCGGCTCCTCGATCTCGCCACCGGCAGCCGATAGGGCGGCAGCAGGCCCTGGACTCGCAGCATCCGGATCTCGCGAACCCGGCGCATCCGGCCCATTTTCGGTCTGGGGCTCCGGGTCTGGCGTTGCAGGCCAGGCAGTAGGCGGCGACACGGCCGCCGATCCGGCTTCGACTGGCGACTCCGCTCCGGCCTCTGCCATCTGGTCTTGCCCTGGACTGGTGTCGATTTTGGCCGGCGTGGAAAAAGCGCCGGGGTCCAGGGGCGGCGCCAGACTGGCCGCTGCAGAACGCGGAAACGGGGTCGCCGCCCCATCTGTCACCTCTGCCAGACTGGGTGGCGGCAGCTCGAAGCCGCGGCCTTCGACTGCGCGGCTGTCGGCCTGCTGGCCAGGAGCAGAACCATCACTCGCCGGCGCCACAGCGGCCTCGCCTGACTCGGTTTGCTCGGTTACCCTGGCCGCGACAATCGGCAACCCCGGCGCCATTTCCCGGTCCTCGGGCCCGTCGCCCACGTTCGCGATGCCCGGCGCATGGCGAGCTGTGCCTCTGTCCCCAGCCTCGGCTTGATGCGACTCGGCAATGGCCCGCTGCAGTTTGGCTGCATCGGCCGGGCCAAAGCCGCCGAGCATGGTCTCGGCCAGCTTTCGGTTCTTGCGCTGCTTGCCCGGAGCACTGGCCGCAGACAAACGGCTGCTCATCGGCTGTGTAATGGACACATTCGATAGCTCGAAATCGCCCATGGACAGCGCTTCAACCGAGTTCAGAAAATGCCTCAACGTCATGAAGCGCTTGCTCGATGCCCGCTCCAGTGCCTTGAGGATGACCAGGTCCACCGCTTCGGGCACTTCGACATGAGTCGACGGCGGCTCGACATCGCCGCGGCGATGTTGCTCGAAAACCTCCTCGGGCTCGCCCACAAACGGCGCCCGCCCGGCCAGGAGAAAATAAAACACCGCACCCAGGCTGTAGATGTTGGCGCGCTGATCGACCAGCCTGCCCTCGACCATCTCAGGGGCCACGAATTCGGCCACTCCGTGGACGTTTTGCGCACCCGGTACTGCCACACCGAAATTGATGATCTTGATGGCGTCAAGAGGGCCGAGAAGAACATTCTTGGGGGCCAGATCGCGATGGATCACGCCGACCTTAGCGACGTCGGCAAGCGATTGCCCGATGCGAAGAACAATCTGACTGGCCCGGATCACATCCAGGGGACCGCCGCCCGCGACAACCCGGTCGAGCGACTCACTCTCGGCAATGTACTCGCTGGCGACCCACAGCCGATCGTCCTCGCGACCGTGCGCAATGACCCGGGCAATCCCATCGCTCTGTACCCGCTCGAGCTGCCTGAGTTCGCGCTCGGTGCGCTGCAAGATCAAAAGCGAGGGAAACACCTCGGGAAAAACCAGCTTTACCACACAGGTGCGCTCGGTGGTGGCGTCTCTGGCACGGTAGATCTCACCGGTCAATGAGCCGCCGATGCGCGCGATCAACTCGAAGCGCTCCCCGACAACCCCCCCCGGCCCAGCCAGCTCGTCCGGTGACTCTACCGGTTCGGATCGCTGGTTCCGCTGCGGAGTCGATACGCTCCCGATCGGCTCATGTTGGAGCAACCGTCCAGCATCCTCTGGACAAAAATTGGCATCGTCCGGAAACTGCTTTCCACACTTGGGGCAGACCTTCATTCGCCTCGCCTACGTGGTGTAATCCCGCGAATCGTAATAGAAACCCAGCCCGTGAATCAATCGACTACAGACCGGCTTTCTCCACCCCGTTGCCGGCGTTTTCGACAGCACAAAAACGCGACATCGCACACCCCGGGCGTCAAGCCCGCTACGGGCACCAGGCTCGAAGAATTTATTGCATAAATTTCAAGCTGTTAAAACTGAGCAAGGGTCAGTTCTGAGGGGTTGGAGCGGGCTCTCCCGGTTGGCCACAGGCAGCGAAGAGTTCCTCGGTGGTGGGTGTGGAGTGTTTGGCATGGAGATTTTTGCGGGTCCGGCCGGCTTTGCGCTGCCGGCGTCGTCGCTTGTTGGTTGTCTTCTTGGTCAGAGAAGCCATGGTCGCCTCATTGTGTCAGCCAAAGGGCGATTTCTAGCCAAGGTAGACGCTGTCGTCAAGCAGAGACAGCCGGGCTCGAGGACGTCCGGCGATTTTGGCCGCACGGTTGCGGCGTCAAAAGCTCCACACCACCTCCCCGCACACCGCTCCGTCCGAACAGGACGAGTCCGAATCGCTCGCACTGACCACGGCGATGGGAATGGCCAGCGCAGCTGCGGCCACCACGCCGACTCCGGTCAGAAACCACCAGCGCTTGTAGAACGGCTTCTCGGCCGGCCTGGCTGGCTTCTTGCTGATCACTGGTGACGCGGGCTCCGCGGTGAATTCGAGGTTGGCGTACAGACTGCGGGCCAGGTCGCCGAGCACATCCTCGAGCATGTCGTCCCGGCCGGCGCGGGTCTTGACCATGCGCAACAGTTTGCCGGTCTGGGTATCGTAGAGCGCCCCGTAATAGACGGCCCTGGCCGCGCGTGCCTCGGGCACCTGGACGAATACGGCGTGGTCGATGGACAGGATCCGGCCCAGTTCGACCGCGTCGCGAGATGTCGCACGACCGAGTTTTATGGCCACTTTTCTGGATAACGCGTCCACCTGGTCGACCCCGGCAGAACGCTCCAGAGTGGCCTTCACGGTCTCGGTGCCGGGTCCCGATACCGCCTTGGCGATCACCGTGCGGGCAAAGCCGTTCAATCGGAACGTGACGTAGTGGGTGCCCGCAGGCAAGTCTTCGGCGCTGGTCGGGGTGAAGCCGAGAAAGTTGCCGTCGACATAGGCCAGGGCGCCGGCGGGCTCGGTGACCAGTTCGAGCGAGCCGCGCTTTTGCCTGGCCATGCTCGCCTTGGCCTTGTTCCACACCGGTCCGACTTGCCGGGACAGGTCCCTTGACACATCGGCCGGTACAAACTCGGGACGCCAGGCTAGGATCCCCACAAAGACCCGGCGCGCGCGGTCATTTTGACCGAGCGCAACGTGGGTTGCACCGATCAGAAATTGCGCTCGCGCCAGGTCTTTTTTGCTGGCATAGGCCAGGGATTTGGCCAGGGTTGCGGCCCCGCGTCGCAGGGCGGGCAAGGCGGCGTCGGCCCGGCCCGCCGACAGATCGGCGGTGCCGCGGTCGAGCAGCGCGCGCGCTCGGACGATCGCCCTGACCGGCACAGCGCCCGAACGCCGGGCCAGGCGGAGGTCTTTGTCGACGACGACCAGGCGCTGGTCTCCCTGGAGCGCCGCTTCCATGGTGAGAAGAAGCGTCGCCTGCCGGGCTTGCGACATCTTGCCCCGAGCCGGCACGACGAACACCCCGACCGATATGGTGCCGACCTGCTTGCCGGCGTCGGGTGCCGCGTCGAGGTCGGCGCGGCCAGCCGACAGGACCACCGTTGTGGCGGCGATGAGAATCCACGGCCTGCCCGGCCAATTGCATGCTTTCATGGGTCGTTGCCTCTCCGATCGAACGCGTCCCGCGGTCGGTCGCCGGCCCGGGGGGCGTCGACCGGCCTCGCCTGCTCGATCTGCGCCGCGAGCTGAGCCAGATAGGGATCGGTGGCGATCAGGGAATGGAGAAGTTCGGTCAATTCCGCGCGCAGACCAGTTGTGTCCGGTCCGTCGAGCTGGCCAGACAGCCGGGCCACGAGATCGTCGATGGCGCCCTCTAGGCTGATCTGACCGGCCTCGAGCCGAGCGGAAAGAACCGAGATCGGGTCGCTTGCCGGCCCGCTCTCGATACCGGAAACCGGCCGGCCCGGTTCTGCGACAGATGCCACCGGGCCGGCGTTTTCGGTCTTTTCGGCCGGCTCGACTGCAGCTGCGGGCTGCTCGGCGAACTCGCTCTGCGCTGGCGAATCGACTGCATGGGACCCGGGCCCCGAGGCGGGACCGCCGGGAGGATCGATACTCGCGGCCATGGCTATTCCAATCGGCGTGTCGTGACAAGGGTCATCAATATGCCGGTCAAACGCCCGGCCAGGTCCCAACTATGCCAAAAGATCCATCCCAGGGGCAGTCCAGCAGTCCACAACCCCGTGATCTCTCGTGCTCGCTCGTGGCCGGAGCGCTCGATCGGCTGTGCCCTGGCCGGGCCTGTGGTAGGTTCTTCGCCAGTGACAGACGAGCGAGTCATACGGCTCGGCGAGGTCAACAAGTCCTACGGCACCGGCGCGGCCAAAACACACGTCCTGCGCGGTGTTTCGTTTACCGTCGAGCGGGGGGAGTTTCTGGCCCTGGTCGGCCAATCGGGCTCTGGCAAGTCGACCTTGCTCAACATCATCGGCGGGCTGGACCGGGCCGATTCGGGCCGCGTGGAAGTGCTCGGACGCGATTACAACAGAGCCTCAGACAGTGAGCTATCCCAGCTGCGCAACGGCGAGATCGGCTTTGTATTCCAGTCGTTTAACCTGCTCGACCACCTCACTTGCCTGGGCAATGTGACCCTGCCAGCCATGTTTGGTAGCCACGACAACGCGGCTGCCGATCGCGGCATGGATTCTCTGCGTCGGGTCGGTATGCACGATCTTGCGCACCGCATGCCGGCCGAGCTTTCGGGCGGACAAAAACAGCGGGTGGCCATTGCCCGGGCACTCTTTGCGCGGCCGAGCCTGCTTCTTTGCGACGAGCCGACCGGCAATCTCGACACCACCACCGGCCGCGAGGTCATCGAGTTTTTTCGCCAGCTCAACGAGCGCGACGGCGTGACGCTCATCATTGTGACCCACGAGCATCGGGTGTCGAGCGTGGCCAGACGCATCATCAGCATCCGCGACGGCCAGCTGGTCGACGGCGACAGCGCGTCGGACAGCGATGGGTCATCGACAAGCGATCGACCCGGCGGTCGGCCACTGAACAGCGAGAGCCGGGGCGATCGCGCCGAGCGGCCGGCCCAGGGGCGAGAAGCGTCGTGATGCCGATGGGCAAATTGGGCCGCGTGGTGGTCGCCAACGCGCTGCGCAGCCGGCGGCATTTCGTACTGAGCGCGTTTGGAATCGTGGTCGGGATCGCCTCGTTCGTGTTTTTTCTCGCCCTGTCGATGGGTGTGCAAAACGTCGTCCTGGGCCAGATCTTTCCCATCGAGCAAGTCGAGGTGGTGACTCCGCGCGCCGATCTCTTTGGCGTGGACTGGCACAAGAATCGCCTCGACGACGCCATGGTCGACCTCATTCGCGCGCGCCCCGACGTGGTCGATGTCGTGCCGCGCATGACGGTAGTCTTTCCGGCCAGCGGCCGGGGCGAGTTTGAAGGCCAGCAGATCAAGTTCGAGGTCGGCGGTTTTTGCGACGGCATCCGGCCGTCCTCGGTGGCCGATGAGAGCTTCGCCGGGCTGTTTCGCGACTGGGAATCGGCCGAACTGAAAGCCGAGCAGAAGCCGTGTGGACCGCCACCGACGTATTCATGCGCAGATCCGGACCGCTATTACTGCGATCGCAGGGACTACAAATGCCATCACCGGGTCCCTGTGATCGTCTCGCAGACCCTGCTCGAGATCTACAACGGCCAGTTTGCCGCGTCGCACAACCTGCCCAAGATCGATGTCCTGGCCCAGTTCATCGCCACGCAAGGCCTGGGACAGATGAAGTTCATCATCGGGCTGGGCGAGACCATGGTGGCGGGGTCGAACCAGCACATCGACGTATCCAAACGACGCCGGGTCGAAGGCCTGCTGGTGGGCATTTCCAGTCGGGCCATGCCCATCGGCATGACCGTGCCTATCGAGTACGTCAAGCGCTGGAACCGCGAGTTTGTCGATGTTCAGGCCGCAACCACGTACTCATCCCTGGTCGTCACCCTGGCCGGCAAAGACGATGTGGCGCCGTTTTCGGCCTGGCTACAAAACGAACACAACCTGCGCCTGGAAGACTCCCTCGGCGAGCGCTTTGCCACGGCCATTTTTGTCGTCACAACCCTGTTCATCCTCATCTCGTTCGCCATCGTGAGCATCTCGGCGATCAATATCGCGCACAACTTTTTCATGCAGGTATCGGAACGGCGGCGAGAGATCGGCGTATTGCGCGCGGTCGGCGCGACGCGCAAAGACGTGCGCTTCATCATTCTCGGCGAAGCGGCGATCATCGGCATCACGGGTGGATTGCTCGGCCTGGTATTGGCCTTTGCCGCGGCATGGGCCGTCGATCTGGCCTCGGCCCAGCTGCTGCCCGATTTTCCGTTCAAACCCGAGAGCTATTTCGACTTTCAATGGTGGATTCTGGCCGGCGGACTCGTCTTCAGCACGCTCTTTTGCATTGTGGGTGGTTTCTTGCCGGCGCGCAGAGCGTCTCTCATGGAGCCGGCACAGGCTCTCACCCAGCAGTAAATGCGCTTACTGCTCCAGGCTGTCACTCGCTGTCACGCGACTGCAGCCAGCTGGGCAATATTGCAATATTCCCACGGGGCTGGCGAGGGACTTCGGTTTCGAGTGTAGGCTATCAACCCTACATTGTCGTGCTTTTCTCTAGCTCGGAGCGGAGAACTGCTATACTGTCCTGATAGCGTGGGTGCCTTGCTGCAAACGTGCTTTGGCCGATCGAATAACCGTCCGCTCCCTCGAAACTCCGCTTTGCATTGCTTGCCGGGACGTCCGGGTTGAAGGTCCTTTCGTGAAGAAGCCAATCCCATTTGGCAAGTACTATTTGCTGGAGCGTATCAACGTCGGAGGCATGGCCGAAGTATTCCGGGCCAAGGCCTATGGAGTGGAGGGCTTCGAGCGTCTGGTCGCAGTCAAACGTATTCTTCCCAACATCTCGGAGGACAAAGAGTTCATCGCGATGTTCATCGACGAGGCCAAGATCGCGGTTCAGCTCAACCATGCCAACATCGCGCAGATCTTCGATCTGGGCATGGTCGACGGTTCTCACTATATTGCTCTGGAACACGTCCACGGCCGCGACCTGCGGGCCATTTTCGATCGCTGCCGCGACCGGACCCAGCCCATGCCCATCGCCCAGGCTGCCTTCATCATCATGAAGGTCTGCGAAGGGCTCGACTACGCCCACAACAAACGCAATCGATCTGGCCGAGAGCTCAATCTGGTCCACCGCGATGTGAGCCCACAGAATATCCTGGTCTCGTTCGAGGGCGAGGTGAAGCTGATCGATTTTGGTATCGCCAAAGCTGCGGGCAAGGGATCCAGGACCCAGGCGGGAATCCTCAAGGGCAAATTCGGATACATGTCACCCGAGCAGGTGCGCGGACTGCCCATCGATCGCCGTTCCGACGTATTTTCCTGCGGTATCGTGCTGTACGAGCTTCTCACCGGCGAGCGTCTTTTTGTCGGCGGGTCGGATTTCTCAACCCTGGAGAAAGTGCGCAACGTCGAAATTCTGCCGCCGAGTACGTACAACCGCATCATTCCCCCCGAACTCGAGCGCATCGTCTTGAAAACGCTGACCAAGGATATGGACGATCGCTATCAAAACGCCATCGACCTACACGACGACCTGCAGGCGTTCGTGTATACCGCCGGCGAGTTTTATTCGCGCAAAGACCTCGCGGCGTGGATGAAGCAAACCTTCAGAAAAGAGATCGAGCGAGAGACCGCCATACTCGAGTCCTATCGCCAGTTCAGGCCACCCGAAGTTCGGCCGCCTGTGGGTCCCCGCGTCGAGGTTCCAAATGATCCGAGGCGGGCCACGCTGCTCATGCCGAGTGCGGCCCCCGCACCACCGCCCCCGCCGATCGGCCGCAATGACCAGTCCGCCGTGCCGGCATTTGCCCGGCCACAATCGTCGCGACCGGTAGCCCGGGACAGCATTCCCCCCCAGTCAGGTGAACTGCTGGACTGCGGGCGAGACAGCGGGCGAAAGACCACGCCCAACCCGTCGCCGCGCCCTTTACCGGATGCCCCGGTACGAGCAGCGATGGATCCATCCGCGGCAGGATCGGTCGCCGAGGACGATCTCAACTGGGAGGAGGAGGAGCTCGACACTCAGATTTACCGAGGCGACGAAAAGTCGGCTCCTGTCGGAATCGAGCACGGAGTCGTTCATGTCCCGGCCGCGGATGCAAACGTGCCGTATCCAACCGTACCGGGAACCAGCGCGGCTGCGATGGAGGTGGCGGAGACCATTCCTCTCGGCAGCAGCACAGCTGCCGGGGCACCGCGTCCGCCGACCCGAGGGGCAGAGGCGAGGTCGTCGTCGAACTGGGATGGCGATGATCAATCGGTGGTGGACACTGCAAAAGGATGGGAATCCTCAGTCGTCGCTCCACCCACGCCGCCCACACCGCATGCGCAGCCTGCCTTTGCCGCCGGTTCGAGTCCGGCTCGTTCGCCGTTCGAGGGCGGGAGGAGCGATCCGGTCAGCCCGTTTGCTGGTCCCAACGGCAGGGAACTGGGCGGTGTCGAAAGGTCGGCCACCGACAGCGTCACCATGCCTGCTGTGATACCCAGGTGGCGGCGGGGGACCGGACTCTATGTCGGTCTCGCGACAGCTGTGTTGATCCTGGTGGTGGGCGGCATTGCCGCCTATGCCCTGATGGTTCTGCAAAAAGCCGATCAGAAGGGGGCGATCGCGGCGACCGCGACAGTGCCGGATTCGCCCCCGCCACCGTCGTGGAGTCCCGAAATCCTCGCCGAGACCGGCTTTGACCTCATTGTCGCGCCCACCGATGTGATCGTGAAACTCGACGGCAAGACGCTCGATCTGACTCCGCCCATGAAGGTGCGCAACATCGTGCCGGGCGATCACGAGCTCATCATCAAGGGACCGGCCGGATTCTACAGCAAGTCTCAAAACATTCGGGTCGACGCCGGCAAGGCCAGAATACTGGACATCAAGCTGGACTCGATCGACATCATCGGCCGGTTCGAAAGCAATCCACCCGGCGCCCAGGTCACATTGCTGGTCAAGAACAAGGCCCAGGAGATCGAGCTCGGCCGATCGCCTGCCCGGCACGAGCTCGATGCCCGCAACAAATACGACGTGCGGTTCGAGAAAGATGGCTACGTGACCAAGATCGTGCCGATTGCCATCACCGGAGCCCGCGAATTGGCCGTCTCTGCCCGGCTCGAAAGGGAATCTTCTACCGGGCGCAGTCCGCGTACCGACCGCCTCTCGCCGGGTGACAAAAGATCAACAGGCCAAACCATCTCGGGCAACAGTCGCCCGCGCGCGACCCAGTTAGCAGCGGGTGTAGCGCGTGCCGCAGCGGGAGCCCCACCGGGCATTTTGATCCTGAGTTCCAAGCCGCGCTGCCAGATCTATGTCGACGGTCAGGATACCGGAAAGTGGACGCCGCAGCTTCAGTTGAAGCTCTCTCCGGGTCCGCACCGGATCACGCTCATCAATAATGATCACGGCATCAAGGAGAGTTTCAGGGTCACCATCAAATCGGGCGAGAGGTCGACGCACATCAAAGATTACACCGCGCGTATGCAGAAGCTGTGAAATCCGGCCTGTGGGGGTGAGGAATTGATCGTCGATGCTCATATTCATGTCGGGACCTGGAATCACGCCGATTTTCTCGGACGCCGGGCGGGTTTGTCCGAGGGTTATCTCATGGGTTCGGATTGCTGCCTGGCCCATCCGAGCATGTATACCGGGGCGGTGTCTGCAATGTCACTGAGCGACGCTGCCAGGGCCCGTATTCTGGACCAACATGCCCGCGAGCTATTTGGTTCGCCGCTGCCCCGGTGAGCATGACCATGAGCGAAGGCAGGACGACCGTGCTGGTAACCGGAGCGGGTGGTCCGCTCGGCTCCAACCTGGTCCGCAGTCTGCGTCGGGCGCCCGAGCCGCTGCGCCTGGTCGGTACTGAGGCCAATCGGTGGCATCTTCCTCTTTCGCTCTGCGATCGGACCTACCACATTCCCCATGCCCGGGATCGGGCCGCCTATGCCCGTGCGCTGGCCGAGGTCATCGACGCCGAGTCCGTGCGCGTGATCGTGCCGACCCATCCGGTCGAGGTTCGTGCGGTCGCCGAGCTCACCGGTCAGCTCGATGTGGCCACGGCTCTGCCGCGGACCGAGGTGCTCGCCATTGCCGACGACAAGGCCGAAACCCACCAGTGCTTGCAAAAGGCGGGTGTGCCGGTTCCCGCCACAGCGGTCCTCCGCGGTCCTGCCGACATTGACACGGCGTTTGCCGCGATTTCGAGCCGACCGGTGTGGGTGCGCGGAACCGGGGCGCCGGGACTGGGAATCGGTTGTGCGGCGCTTCCGTGTGATGAGCCGGGGGTGGCCATGGCCTGGGTCGAGTATCACCGCGGCTGGGGTCGCATGGCAGCCAGCGAATATCTGCCCGGAGCCAACCTATCCTGGATGGCCGGCTTTGCGCGCGGCCAGCTCATTGCCGCCGGGGCTCGCGAGCGACTGGAATACGTGATCGCTCATGTCGCACCGTCGGGCGTGACCGGAGCTCCTGCTGTGAGTCGCACTGTGATGCGTCCCGACGTCGCCGAGATTGGCGAGCGCGCGGTCAGGGCGATCGACACTCGGCCACACGGCGTGTACTTCGTCGACCTCAAAGAGGATCATCGCGGCGAGCCCCGGGTTACCGAGATCAATGCCGGTCGTTGTGGCACCACGGTCATGGCCTACGTTGCAGCGGGTTACAACTTTCCCTGGTTTCTGGTCAGTCTGGCGCGGGGCGATGCGATCGAGCCTCTGGCCGATGCGAACCGGGCTGTCGAATCGGATGTCTACTGGGTGCGCACGCTCGACTGCGGCCCGGTTGTTGTGCGCGGCGAATCTGGCTTCGACGGCTATCCCGAGGCCGGATCGACCGATCGAAGCAGCGCCGTTCGTGGCGACGATGACCCGGGCTAGCGCGATCCTCTTCGATCTCGACGGCACGCTGGTCGATCTCGAGGTCGACATCGAACAGGTGCGGGCCGAGTTGCGCGCTGTGTTCGAGCCGCTCGGCTATGGCGGAGGATTCAGGCCGATCCTGCCCGGCATTGACGAGGCCGCGCGGACTGTGGCGCACACCCCCGAGGTCAGGCGAGAATGGGTAGCGCGCGGCCGCGCGGTGATCGACCGGGCCGAGGCGGCAGCGCGGGTGACTGCCCGCCCGGGCGCGTGCGACATCGTGTGGGCGCTCGCTCGCTCCGGTGTGCCGATTGGCCTTTTTACCGACAATGGCCGCTGCGCAGTCGAACGCGCGCTCACTGTGTTGCAGGTCAAATTCCAAGCGGTCGCGAGCCGGGACGATGTGATGTGTCCCAAACCCGATCCCGAGGGTGTATCGCGGGTCGCGGGCCAGCTCCTGGCCGCCGGCGGCGTTCTGTGGGTGATCGGCGACAGTGTGCGCGACATACGCGCAGCCGTTGCAGCGCAGAGCGAGCTCGCCAATGTGGACATCCGGCCGATCGGCGTGATCGGCGGCCGGTCGTCGAAAACCGACCTGACCGACGCTGGCGCCCACGCCGTGATCGACCGAGTGGAGGACTGTCTTTCCCTACCTGCGTTTGCGCGGCGGTAATTCGCGCAAGGGCCGCTCATCACGGGCGAGCCTGGCGCGGCAAAGACGACTTCCATGCTCAAGAGTCTTCTTTGAAGACCCCATGCCCACGTACCTCGTTACACTTCTGCATGGATGGATGTATACGCGGCGTGTGTATAGGACTGGTCGGATCTATGATCGCGTGCACGACCGGAGCATCGCAGCCTGTGGCCACATCGGAGCAGCCCTTGGCGTATCATCCGAATGTGGTCGAGCACGATTCAACTATCGATTCGCTCGTCGCTCCCGCACTGGCGGGGCCGCCTTCTCCGCGCGCCGAAGAGCTGCTCTCGCCCGAGCTCACTGCCTCTCCTGCAGCGGCAAAGCTCGTCGAGTTGATCATCGACGTGCGGGACAATCTGGTCGCGACCAGTTACAAGCACAAGACCCGAGTCCAGCAGCGCAAGGGATACTATGCCTGGGACTGCTCGGGGATGGCGGAGTGGATGCTCGAGCGCAGCGCGCCGCGGGCCTTGCGTTCGCTCGGCAAGAAGCGACCACGAGCCATCCACTTCTACCGCGCCATCAGCCGTGCGCCCAAAACGAAGTCGCCGCGGGGATGGCAGCAGCTGGCTCACGTTTCGGATGCCCGAGCCGGTGATCTCTTCGCATTCCCGCGTTCACCGCTCTCGACGTCGCGAGTGACCGGCCACGTCGGGTTCTTCATCGAGAAGCCATGGCCTGTGCCCGGCGTCGAGAGAGCCTGGGCAGCGCGCATCGTCGACTCCACCAAGACGCCGCATCAGGACGATACCCGCAGCGCTGACGGGGATGGCGGGTTCGGCTTTGGGACCATGATGTTCGTCAACGACGAAAGCGGCAAGACCATCGCCTACGGGTGGTACGGCACCGACAGCCGCGGGTACATGCCGACCCACGTCGCCTACGCTCGCGTCACGCGGTAGAGACAATGAACAGTGCGAGATCGAGCTTTGGAGCGAGTGACCGTGAGAGTGAAATGGTGCGCGATTGGCGGCGATTCGGGTCTTGCAACCCAAGCATCATGCCTCCGCGGCCATTTTCTTGCCGCGTTTGACGAGGCGCTCGGCCTGGCGCGCCTTCTTGATTTTGCCGTCGAGCTGGTTGGCACGCCTCAGGACAGATTTTTATCGATAAAGGACAACTTTTTGCCAGCACAAGTTGGGAACTCGTCAAGGTTGGCAAAGGCCTCTCGAACGCGGGTGTAATTCACGCTGAATTTGTACCAACCCCACCGAGTCGGATTGGTCATCGCTCCTATCTCAGCGGCAAACCAAGATCTCACCGGCCAAAATCTCTTTGGCATCTCTTGTTCCGCTGCCGTCGATCTGACGCACTCCCACTGGCAGCGTTCGGGAAAAATCCCCTACCATTATTGGGCAAAGCTCTCAGGCGGACTCCGGCCGGGTGCTCCATACCACTGTCGTTATCGTTATATAATCATAAAACTGCCGAATTCCGATCAACCCAACTGCACCCATACCACTGTCGTTATCGTTATATAATCATAAAACTGCCGAATTCTGATCAACCCAACGAGTCGTTGATTTCACTTACGAGCGATGTGATCAGGAAACATCATCGCGCTAATGAATGGCGGACTGACCGCCTGGCGATGCCAGTCTGTGAATTTGACGGCCACTGTGTCTGGCTTGAGTGCGCCCGATTGGCGTGGAATCTGTCCAGGTGGATCGAGCAGCTGGCTGTGGACGAGGAGGTCGTTCGTTGGGACCAACCGTTAGTTGACGCCTTGCATCAACTTCTTGATCGCGGGCGACAGAAAAAGTAGCACAATGCCGGCCCCACACGCCAAGTAGAACACCTGCTCGAAAATGAGGGTATAGTTTTGCAGCGACTCGACGGTCGCTACCTCACCAGCAGCAGCTCCGCGCCCTGTGAGCATGGCTATGCCGGCAGCCATGATATGGCCATTGGCTATGGTCAGAAACCAGGCACCCATGCAAAAGCCGACCCATTTTTGCGGCGCCAATTTGGTTACTGCCGACAGACCGATGGGCGATAGACAGAGTTCGCCCATGGTGTGCAGCAGGTAGCAGAGCACCATGTACCACATCGAAATCCTGGCATTGCCATCGGCCGTGGTCACGCCGTATGCTAGCACTGCGAAGCCGAGACCCAGTTGAAAGAGGGCTAGGGAAAATTTGACCGGAATAGAGGGTTCGCGACCAAGATCGCTAAGGCGCTTCCAGATGACGGTAAATACCGGGGCAAAGAGGATGAGAAACAACGGATTAACCGACTGAAATACCGCAGCAGCGATCTCGACGCCAAAGATGTCGCGCCGAAGGTGGTCCTTGGCCATCACGTTGAATGAGCTACCAGCTTGCTCGAAACCGGCCCAAAACAGCATGTTGAAAAACATGAGCATGATGAGGGCTATCATGCGATAGCGGGCCACGCCCTGCTGCTGCTGTGTGAGCATGATGAGGGCCAACAGTCCCAGCAAGCTCATCCCCTGGACGAGGTATGTGGCAATTTTGGGTATATACAGGGTCCAAGCCGCAAGCGGCACCAGGACCAACGATCCCAGTATCACCAAATGAAAACGATTGAGCCGGAAAAGCACCGGTGCGTGCAAGAGCGCTGGATGATCGGGTTCACCATGATGGCGAATATGACGCTGGCCAAACCAAAACCATGCTAGACCGATGAGCATGCCGACGCCGGCTAGACGGAAGCCCAAAGGCCAAGAGACCTCTTCGCCTAGCCAGCCGCATATCAGCGGCGCACTCAGGGCACCGATGTTGATGCCCGCGTAGAAAATAATGAAGCCGCGATCGCGACGTGGGTCGCCCTCTTTGTACAGGCGACCGACAATGCTCGCCACGTTGGGCCTGAAAAAGCCATTACCTACTGATAGTAGAGCCATGGCCAGATAAAACGCCCACTCGTAGGGCACGGACATGGCAAAGTAGCCTATGGTCATGAGCACGCCGCCCCATAGGATACTGCGGCGATAACCCAGCCATTGATTGGCCAGCCAACCACCCAAGACCGGAAACGCGTAGGCCAGAGCACAGTAGGCACCGTAGACGGCATAGGCATAGCCGTCCTTGGGATACCCGAGCTCGTATACCATATAAAGAGTGAGGATCGCCCGCATGCCGTAGAAGCCGAAGCGCTCCCACATCGCAGCAGAAAACAACACCGAGAGCCCTTTGGGATGGCCGAAAAAGCCCCGATCGTCGATGACAGGTTGCAACTTGTCCTCTGTGCTGGTTGCCATGAGGCATCCTCTACTCATCCGCTCGGCCAATGCTGCTGACCGGCGGTCACATTATAGGCATCGATGTGCACACGCAATGGTTGTTCGTTGACTTATTTGTGGCGATCAGGGCAAAAATTACGGCGATCGTGCATTGCTTGGCAGAGCGGTAGTCACGTCAGATTATCCAAAGAATGTGTGATCAAGTGTCATTAGGCGCTCGGCTCAATTTTCATGCCACGTGGTAGGCTCGAGGTCCATGGATATCTGCAGGGAATTATTGCCAGGTGTGGAGGCGCCCGCGCCCCATTCTACAGCAGGCCAAGGAGATATTTCAGAATCCTCCCCACGGTCGACTCCGAGGGCAACGGAATTGAGTCTTCACTGCTGCGCCAGGTGAGCCCGGTCGAGTGGGACAACGTCGTTCTCTACGGCCAGTACGTGTTTGATCAGCGGCACATTCGGTCCTCTCGGGGGCATCCGTAGTGTCATTCCGCGTGTATTACGGCCTAGCAGCGTTCGGGAAAAATCCCGAACGCCGCTACCATTGTTGGGCAAAGCCCTCCGGCGGACTCCCGCCGGGCGCCCCATGTGCCCGAAATCGGCTGATCGCCGTTCTCGGCCGGGGCACACAGATTCGGGAAAACGATTTTTCCCGAATGCTGCTAGCTCACCGAATTCGGACAAAGGGTACATTTTCACATCGATCTGCCTGGTACTCTATGTTCTGTCGACTATAGAGGTGTCGATGCATGTAGATGTGTCGATACATAAAAAAATATGGCGAGAATGAGTATGTTTAATCGATCAGAATCTCGTCACCAATACTCAAGTCGAATGAATTTGCCAGTACATAGACACGTGTGCTAACTATTTATCAGCCGCCGGATGAAGCCATCCCATCTGGTCTGCGGTGCATTGGAGTTGACCGATGATCGCGGAGAGATTGGGTTCGGTGGCAATGCATGAAGAGTGAGTTTACTGGGTGTAAATGACCGATGAGCAGTGGGAACTGAGGGAGTACTTGTGTGGACAAATTCAGCACATCACGCACTAGTGATGGCGTAGGGTCGATTAGCGGCGACTAAGAGAGAATCACGCTCGGGCGAACGCCGTTAATCGTATTTTCTAATAGCAACATCATGAAATTGAATATGCAACAAAAACCAAAACTAGCAAAACAACCCGACTGGCTGCCGAGCGCCAGAAATGGCGTGCCGCGCAGAGATCATCTCGAACGGGCCTCGAGCAGACTCGAGGATCTGTGGCTACGTGGCACTGATTACAGTGCAGACGATGTACAGGTTGCGATGGCGGCGAACAAGATGCTGCATCTCGACATGGACTTCACAAATGACTGCGACATCAACTGCTACTACTGCGATCGTACTGTCGACCGTTTCGATGAGGCCCGCAAACGCGAGCTGACCACAGAAAAGCGAAAAGCGCTGATTGCCGCGGCCAAGGCGCTCGGCGCGACCACGGTGGAGTTCCCGGGTGCCGGAGAGCCAATGGTCGACCCGGGGTTTTGGGAGGTTATCGAGTACATCCACAGCCAGGTCATGACACCCGTGATCTTCACAAATGGCAGTCAGATTGATGATGCCGCGGCTCGCCGGCTCTATGATCTCGGGGCATCGGTTTTTCTGAAGTACTCGAGCTTCGACCCGGAGCTCAACGACAAGTTGGTAGGTAAGCCGGGGTACACAGTGGAGGCCCGACGCGCTCTCGAGCGGTTGCTCGCATTGGGGTTCAACGAACCGGTTCCGACACGACTGGCGATCGATATGATCATCATGAACAAGCATTCGCTTGAATCCATTGGAGAGGTGCATCGATGGTGTCGGGACAACAACGTACACCATTATATATCGACTCTGATCCCCGAGGGGCTCGCCGACAAGAAGGTGCGCCAGAAAGAACGGCAACGATCCGATGAGATGCTCGAGTACATTCAGCGGATAGATGCAGAGGAATACGGATTGAGCTACGAGTCATCAAGGCCGATGGCGGGCGGATATCGATGCCGGCAGGTAAATGTTGGGCTATTTGTCAACATTTACGGCGAGGTATATGATTGCAATGGGCTCGGGCGCCCGCTGGGCAACGTGTTTAGCCAGTCCTTGGACGAGATATGGAATACAAAGCTAGCGAAGCGGATACGTGCGCCGCTGCAAGACGGATTTTGCCTGGTTCGCGAGCGCGTGTGGCGGGGCACGGAGAAGCGCGGCATTGAGCGAAAGCTGGAAGGACTATACAATATTCGTATACCGTCAAAAGGCACCGACGGTGGCGAATCTAGCGATCACCGCCGCGTGTGAGGAGGATGATGAAGATATGCCCAAGCACATCGCATTCGTTGAAATCAGCTCAACCGGGGCTGGCCACACGAGCCTCGAGTACTGTCGCGCCCAAGGGTATTGGGTCACGCTCTTGTGCCAGCATCCCGAAAAGCTCCCACCTGAACTCACTCGGGATATACATGTGGTTCAAACCGACACCACGGACCACGCGATTCTCCTGGCGACAGCGCTCGAGGTGCACACGCGCCGCGCGATTAATGGGATTACAACGAGTAACGATTTTTTTGTGCCCGAGGCGGCCCTGCTCGCCGCAGAGCTGGGGTTGCCAGGGATGGGATATCTCGCGGCTCTGAGTGCTCGAAACAAGTACCTAACACGCTTGCAGTTGCGCACAAATGGCCTAGACACGCTCAATCCGCGGTTCTTTCTCGCTCGTAGCCGCGAATACGCCCACAGCTGTGCAGAAGAGCTCAGGTACCCGTTCATCGCGAAGCTCCAAAACGCGAATGACAGCATCGGTGTGGTAAAGATCGGTAGTCCGAGTGAGCTCGACGACTACTGGGAGCATTGGCAGGGATACACCAAACTCACCACCGGGCAGCGAGTGGCTCCCGGCATCTTGCTCGAGGAGTTTATCGACGGTGATGAGTACAGTCTCGAGACTGTTCAGGGCTACCAACAAGAACGTGTGGTTCTTGGCGTCACGGCGAAAGAGGCGTTTCTCGGATCTGGCGGGGCACAGTTTACCGAGTTGGTGCTTACGTTTCCCTGCGACTTCGCCGGCGCCAATAAGGCGGCGGACATGATCGGCCGAGGACTCGACGCACTGGGCATAACCTGCGGTCTCATCCACACCGAGTTTCGCGTGACGAGTAACGGGGATATCAAGATCCTCGAGATAAACCCGCGATTGGCCGGCGACATGCTGGGATCGCATGCGATTCCGAGAGCGACCGGTGTCGACACCGCGCTCGCCATGGTGGAATGTGCCCTCGGGACTCAGGTTGATGGGTCGGCCTCAAAGGAGGGCGCCGCGACAATCGTCGGTCTGCACAGCCAGACTGCGGGAATTTTTCGCGGTATCAACACCGACGAGCTGTCGCGTCTGCCGGGGGTTTGCGATCTCTTGGTATGGGCTCACCCCGGGGCCGAGACACGCTTCCCTCGTTCTAATGCCGATTTGTTGGGACGCATGGTGGTCGAAGGGCGGGACCGTGGCGATGCGCTTGCCAAAGCTCGCGCGGCCTATGAGCGGGTCGTCGTTAATGTGGAGCCGAATTGATGAAGCGTGTTGTCGAGGACCCCTCAGTCTGTTGGATAGCCGATATCTGGCAGGCAGTACCAGAGGGGCCCTCAGGACTGGCGTTTATCGAGGTGCCATTCGACTACGCGGTGAGCCATCGGCCTGGAGCACGTTTTGCCCCTGCGGCGATCTTGAATGCGTTGGGCGCTCTGGCGACAACCAATTTAGACCGGCGCCAAGATGTCGCGGTTTTGCCCTGCTTTCGCCTGGGTACTGTCGCGCCCGATCACGACTTTGAGCGGGCCTATGCCAAGATTGAAGCGGCAGCGCTAGAAGCCCCCGCCGACTGGACGCTCATCAGCATTGGCGGCGATCATTCGATCACCGATCCGTTGCTTCGCGCGACGAAAAAACGGTTTTCGCATGCGGAAATTGGCCTGGTTCATATCGACGCGCACTTGGATTGTCGTCCCCCACGTAAAGGCCAGGAGCACTCTGGACACTGGGTATATACGGCCAGTGACGTGATTTCGTTCGAGCGCATGGCTCAGCTTGGTGTAAGCGCGCCGGTCTACTCGCTCGAGTACGTGGCCGAACTCGAGGCGAAGGGAGTCTTGCTTCGGACAACTAGCGAGATGCGACGTGACCCACAATTGGTCAGGGAAGAACTGACCCATCGGCTCGATGGCGTCGATGGGTTGTACATAACCCTCGACATCGACGCCATCGACCAAGCGTTCGCACCGGGAACAAGTGTTCCATGCACGAACGGCCTGTTTCCGTATGAGGTGATGGATCTACTGTTCCTTCTTGGGGCGCGGTACCGGATCCTGGGGTTCGATCTCACCGAGGTCTCGCCGCCGTTGGACCAAACTGGGGCCACCGTCGCGCTTGCGGCCGAGCTAATACACCACCTATGGGCCGGGATCGCCGCGCATTTAACAGCGGTAATTCGCGGCAAGACATCGCCGGCTAGCTAGTTCCCGTCCCGGAATCCTTAATGTGCTGATATTACACGAAAATCCGCCCATTTTGCGCCCTTTCTGTGCAGTGTGATTTGGCCGAGAACAGCAGAATTGAGCAATTGAGGCGAAATTCGGAAAAATTTTGTACGGTCCCGGTGATGGGTGAGGCTGATTTTTCACAGTTCCAGTCACTTTGAGTGGTGACGGGGTTGGGCGGCGATGGGTCAATTTGCAGTGCAGCGCTCCTGGCGATGAGTGG
>JAKSDA010000345.1 GCA_022360315.1 Pseudomonadota bacterium | reverse complement strand
ATTGTAAAACTGAATTCCAAGTCTGTGGACAGGCAGTGGAAACAGCATAACGACACAGAACACTGCCCACACGTGGGAGCAAGCACCAGCAGCAACGAGGCAGCACGACCCGAACGCCCGATCTGCTGCAAAGAGCAAGAGCAACGACATTCGACAAACTGAACACAGGTAAGCGCCCTGTTGGTAGTCGCCTGTTCATGTGCTGTCCCTCCTTGGAACCAAATGGTCAAACAAACAGAGTCCTTGAGCGTGTCCTCTGCCTGTTGTTGATGCATATGTTCAATTTTGGAAACGAAGTGAATGGCGGGTCCATGGACAGGTCCTGAACCTGCTGGTTGCACGGCTGTGCAGGCCACCTCGTGGCAGCACCAGTGGATGTGCATTCCCAGGCCCTCAGTGCTGTAGCAGTGTACAGACTGAATGACAAGCCCATGCCAACGTCCATGGCCTTGTTCTTCAAAAGTGCATGGTCTTGAACAGATCGTCTGCCTCTTGCCAGTGGCACACCCTGAGCTTTGCATCGGACCACGAAATGAATGACAAGTGTATGCCCAGTTCCTGAGTGTGTTCCCATGTGTACATTACAGATTTTACAGTCATGCATGTTGTTTGTACACGTATTGTGACTCCTTTCCAACACCTGTTGACACGGAAACAGTCCTTGAGGACGTGCTATGGCCGTTGCACACATAGACGTTGAATTCTGCAGTGGACCACGAAATGAATGACAAACCCATGTGCAGATCCTCGACTTGTTCACATGTGCAGCCATGCATGGCAACTCATGGCAGCCACAGTGACGAGTCAGCGCTTGACCTCAATGTGCAGCCACACACACTGATGCAGACACACAAGCATTTCTCTGTTTATTTCCTCTTCAGTCGCTGCCCACAACCATTGTTGCATTTCTGTAACCAGCACTTCACTGCAATGCCGAAATCGCATGTACACATGCACAGGTGGCCCCTCACAAACAACACTCACCACCAGTTCTTTTGTGAACTTGCAGTTTCACGGCAACGGCCACATGATTCCCAACGTCTGACTACACCATCATATGCGATCATAGAACTTCACAACTGTGAGTCAACACCATCCTGCCACTGCCATCCTACAGGTGAGTTCCTCGCACGCACTCGTGCCTCCATCTATTGCACATTCATTACACTCCGTGTCATTCATCTTTTCATTACTTGCTTCTCTGTCATAATCGTGGATTCACCGAACAATAGTGTGCACAACAGACTGTGCCCATCTTATCAATATCCCATCTTGTGCTCAATTCTGCATTGCATCACTCTGCCATTTTACCACTTTCTTATTAGTTTTCTACTAACCACTGCACTCACATTACCTACCATATCACTATCATTCGTTTAACAGCAACTGTACACATCAAATTGTGCATCACCACACGCACTTCTTCTGTCTTATTGCTCTCTGTCTTTCCACCTCTCTCTCCTCTCTCTCTCCTCT
>JAKSDA010000081.1 GCA_022360315.1 Pseudomonadota bacterium | reverse complement strand
CGTGATTGCCGTCTTCGAAACTGTCGACGCCGTAATAGAACATGGTGATCTGGTGGCTGAGCGGGTCGTTGCTGTCGATCATGCAGCTGCCGCCAATCAGCAAGTCGCCGGGCTCGCAAGACGCTGTGAACGTGGTCGCCTCCCCGCTCGACAACACCTGTTGGTGACTGGCCCGGACAATTCGACCCCGAGCCAGATCAGGCCCATAGTCGGGCGGCTCGAGGCAAATGGCCGCGGCCAGCATTTCATCTGCGTATTCGCTCGGATTGTTCCACGCGCACTGCCAGGAGTCGGTGAGACCGAGCGAGAATCCACTGCGCGACAGGGTTTTTTCGTCCCATCCCAGGGCGTACCGCGAGGTGAGCCTGCATCCGCCGTTGATGAGCACACTACCCTCCCTGCATTGGGCCGAGACTTGGCCGAACTGCTGTTTTCCAAGAAAGGCGATTCGCACCCGCCGGACAATCCGCTCCTGGAGCGGATGCACCGGCGGGCAATCGCATTTGGGATTGCCAAGACTTTCCTGACTCAGGTCCCGCGGATTCAAGCAGATAGTTCGATTAGTTAATATGTTTGGCTCTTCACCAGCAAGAAGATCGTGCCAGCCGCATGCCCATTCGCGAACCGGATAGCTGGGGAAATCGAAGATCCCAACATTGAAGATCCTGATATGACGGTCAAAGCGCTCTTCTTCACAGCCGCCCCCCACCAGTCTTTCGATATTCCAGCAAGATCTGATAGTCGTGCCGTTCGGGTTGCTGACGGGCCCCCATGTAAAATGGGTACGCTGAATATGACCAGGACTCAGAGGATCCTCAAACGAACATTCACATACATCTGCATCTATCGGGTAGGTACCCCCATCGATCACCCCACTGCCCGAATCGATTGCATCGCTGCCAGGCGTGCCACCGCATCCCATGCCGAGGCAAATGTAAACTCTTACTATGATCCATGATCGCATAACAGATCAAAGCCTTATGGACGGGGGTCGGGAGATATAGGATACCCGGGTGGCAACGGATCACCTTCCAGGGCTTGCCATTGGAACGTATCTGCGGATACCTGCACGGGATCGCGGAACGTGCCACTGCTTAGCGGTTGGCGGGGCGGCTGGCGCGCGGTCGCTGCCACGCGACCAGTAACTTGTAACGGCGTATTGGACAGAATTTCCGCCAACGAAAGTACGCAGACACGACGATAGAGAATGGTCGTGTCGCAGATTCCATCCGATGTATCACCGGCGCAATAGAGCCAGGATTCGTAGAGATTGCCCGCGATATATGTTGATGGATAATAAACCGGGTGTAACTGTACATCTCGATAGGCAAATCCCGCTGGATCACAGAACTGGTCTACATCCTGTAGAAAGCCCATATCGGGCAGGGTCAATACAACGCGATAGTGGCGCGGCCGATCGGGCCCAAGACGAGGGCCAAAGCGGTACTCGTCTGCCTCACAGCCATCCGTGGTACACGGCTGCAATGCGAGAGGAGAACTCGTCGTGATATCCCAAACCCGGATGTCCCACGCATTGTCGGGCATGAAGGCAGACCTTCTAATACGCTCGTCAGTATGAAGATGCCCAGGCTGGCGGGTAGGATAACAGGGATCAAACGGATCATTCAGGCAATTCGCATCAGGTTGCTCGTAATCGTGAATCTCCAGATGGGTAAGAGCCCACTGGCTGGAATACGTCGCTCCTGGCTGGGCGTGGT
>JAKSDA010000292.1 GCA_022360315.1 Pseudomonadota bacterium | reverse complement strand
GTGCGCCACTCGTACATGACGTGTTTCCACGGCCTCTACGCCGTGGCCCCATTGAAGCCTCCAGCACAACCCCCGCCACCGAACACGCAGCAATGTTTCCACGGCCTCTACGCCGTGGCCCCATTGAAGCGTAATCGCCATTCGCGGCAAACCGATTGTAACGGCGTTTCCACGGCCTCTACGCCGTGGCCCCATTGAAGCGGCCGAAATGTTGGCCACTCTGCGAGCAAGTGTAGAGTTTCCACGGCCTCTACGCCGTGGCCCCATTGAAGCGAGTACAGCGTTACGGTGTGGACGCCCGACTCGTAGGTTTCCACGGCCTCTACGCCGTGGCCCCATTGAAGCCACGACATCCTCGTCATGCAGGGCGAGACGGCGGTGTTTCCACGGCCTCTACGCCGTGGCCCCATTGAAGCGCTGTCGGCTCAACCACATCGCGGTAGCATCGAGTGGTTTCCACGGCCTCTACGCCGTGGCCCCATTGAAGCTCCGACAAAATATACGCTGTAGCTCATATCTTCTCCGTTTCCACGGCCTCTACGCCGTGGCCCCATTGAAGCCTGGTGTTCGTGATCCTGTTGGTCGCCATGGGGTGGCGTTTCCACGGCCTCTACGCCGTGGCCCCATTGAAGCTTTGCGAAGCCGCCAGCCACTTTGGCAGCAATGCCCGGTTTCCACGGCCTCTACGCCGTGGCCCCATTGAAGCCAAACGATTGATGCATGCGATCGCATACATTAATCGTGTTTCCACGGCCTCTACGCCGTGGCCCCATTGAAGCGACCCTGACCGCACCGTAACCGACAAGGATTGATAGTTTCCACGGCCTCTACGCCGTGGCCCCATTGAAGCAGCGTTGAAGGCGTCGAATTCGAGCCGGATCGGTGTGTTTCCACGGTGAGTAGCAGCATGAAGATTGATGGAGATAGCCGGGATTCCGAGCAATCTTTTTGAGGGACACCCCTGATGGTCCCTCATGAATTGTGCACATTGCCGACGGGCAGAATGTTGCCGACCGGCTTCGTGCTCCTAGAGCGC
>JAKSDA010000613.1 GCA_022360315.1 Pseudomonadota bacterium | reverse complement strand
AGTTGCTCCTATATCGGGACAGCACCGAACGGCGCGACCACGAAGCAAAGGTCATGCGCGGTCTCTGGCCGCTGTTGACCGATGTGGCCATTCTCGAATTCAAGGGGCCGACCCGCGGCCTTCGGAAACGCGACCTTGCCAAGTTGATCAGCTACGGCGGGGAGTACTTATCGCAAGATGACTGCGCGGTCGAGAAGCCGTCTGAGCTCAGCCTCGTGCTGGTCGTACCCAAAGAGACGCCAACCCTGCGGCGCGAATACGAGCGATGCGAGGTGGAACCCGAGCCGCTCGACGGCGGGTATGTGCGCCTTGCCGGGTGGCGGTATACTCTAGTGGTCGCATTCCTCGACAAGGTAGCCGATGCCGATCGCGATGATTTTCTCCGACTGTTCACCGATGACCGGGGCAAGGTCAAAGACCCGAAGGCCATCCAGTGGATACAGGCGTGGATCAGGAAGGCCAGGACCATGGAAGAATTGAAACATTCCGAAGAGTTTGAGGACATCGTCAAGGGGCTCATCGAGTCGGTCGGGGTCGAGGAACTGCTCAACCTCATGGATCCCGAGCAGCGCTTGGCTGGTCTCGACCCAGACGAGGTGCTCCGTCATTACGATCTCGACGAATTGCTCCGCCATGTCGCCCCCGAGCAGCGGCTCGCCGGCCTCGATCCCGAGCAGATCGCGAGGCACCTCAACCCCGAGCAGCTGCGGCTACTGCGCGCCGCTCTCGACAAAAAGCTAAACGGCTCGTAGCGGGCGGCGCCGATATCACCCACCGCGACATCAAGCCGGCCAACCCGGCTAAGACTTCTCGATCGTCTGCTCAGCCAGGACGCCGATATCGCGCTCGACCATGGCCAGGGCGTGGCGCGAGACCTCGGCCTTGATGCGCGAGGCTGCGTCTGGCGACATCCCCTGGGGCAGGTGCTCGTCGACCAGGAGCGGGATCGCCGTCGCGTAGTGCCGCAGTAGCGAGCAGGCCAGGCCAGCCAGGCGTTTGAAGGCCACTTCGACCACCGCGGCCTCGTACAGCTCATCGGCTTCCTGGCGCAATTTGAGCGCTTCACGGGCAGCCCTGGCGCGCTGGAGTTCCAGATCGGCCTCGGCCTTTTGTCGCGCCACGCTATTAGTAGGCGCCACGACTGCTTGCCCGTTGCCAAACGTCGCGCCGGAGCCATCCGCTGCCTTCGCCGCTCGCTGGCGCCGCGTCTTGACGACCTGGTCGGTGACTCCGAGGGAGATCGCTTCGAGCTGCCGGTCGGACGGCGGGTGTGCACGCGACTGGTCGAGAAACGCCCGGGCGCTGGCCTCTTCGATCACCCACTTGCCGTCCACCTTGCTCGCCTGGATCGACCCGCGACTGATGCGGTTGCGGACAGTCTGGTCGGTCACCAGCGCGGCGGCGGCGAGGCCAGAGACGGTTGTGATGTCGTCGTTCACCGGGTCACCGGGTCAGAGGTCCAGCCACAAGCGTCAGCCCCAGTGGCCAGCTAGGGTACATCTGGTTGAAATTACTTGTGAGAATTTAGGTGGCGCGCTGCCCCCCATGAAAATCTGGCCTCTGCACAGGACCCGAGCGGGGCTAGGAAATGAGCTGCGAGACAGCGGCGTAGGACTGTCGAATATAGTCGTGATAGCCGTCTTCGCCGAGTTGGTTGAGTAGGAAGTCGCGCTCGGCTTTGGGAATCTGGGCGCGGACGTACTCGTGCATCTTGTCTGGGGGCCGGCCTTGTGCCGCGGCGAACTCGACGGCTTCGCGGATTCGGTGCCTGGCGTAGTCGCCACGTTGCTGCAGAGTGACTGTACGGACCTGCAGGGCGATGCGGACGACGACCAGGGCGATAACGAATGTGGCGGTTGAGAGACCGAGAATCATAATTGAGAGCGTCATGCCGATAACCTTGAAAATGATGACGGCGAAGCAGTTCGAAAAGCAGGTGAGGTTCGCCGCGGCGAAGGCGTTGAACGATGGCGCGTTCGCGGCGCGCGAGGCGCTGTCTACGTCCCTCACCGAGACCTTCCACCTGCGCAATAAGTATTCTCACACGGGCCTGCGCGTCGTGAAGGCCAAGCGCGGCCAGCTGCTCGCTGAGGCGGGCCAGTTGCGCGCGTACTTGCTCGAGCACGTCGAGGGCGGACGTCGGACACACGCTGCGATACCGTTTCAGCGCTTGCGCCGGAAGCGACGGATCCCACGGTCGCAATGGCCGCAGAAGCAAATCGCCACACGGCGATCGTTCATTGCACGGTCGAAGCGCGGAAGGGGTCGGGTAGTTGTTCGGCGGGTTGGAAAGCGTCGTCTCCGGTACCAGTGGGCGATCCCCGACACCGCGCAGCGGATCCGGCCTCGCTGGCGATATGGCGCAGTGGCGCTGAAGGCGGCCAGACCGACGGTGACCACGGCGCTCAGGACGGCCCGAGTGCGATAACTCAGCCATCACGACGCTTGATGACAATGCCGCGGTTATTGGAGAGCTCCCATTGCAGGCGCTTGACGTTGGCCAGGTGCGTGGCCAGGTCATCTTGCTTTTGGTTGCGCTCCTCGTCGTCGAGCGGGACGTGGAGCTGCTCGAGCGAATCGCTGATTGGGCCTTCCCACGAGAATGGCGGCATTGTGCAATTGTTGTGGTGATGACCGGCCCGGCCGCAGCGGCGACAGGACACGGTACGGTCCGTCTTGTAAAGGCCACGTCGGCGCTTGGCATCATTGATACCCTGGACACAGGCCGTGCAGGTAAGGGCATCGGGCCGCCACGGCTCCATCGGTTCTTCACAGCGTATGCATAATCGCTCACGGCGACACCTCTCCACGTGCGCCGTGAAACGAGCACGGCGCACCCGTAGATGCGCAGCGCACATGGCGCGACCAGGCTCCGGCGGAGTCTGGCAACCAATGGAGAACTTGCACTTCATTGGCTCTCGTAACAATCGCAAACAGTCGCCACCGGGGCAACCGCGATAGTTACTTGAAGGTGCTACAAGCAACTATTGCGTTTGGGGAGGGAGAAAGGCGGTGCCACGATGCGGGGTATGAGAAGTCTTGAACACCTGACTCGCGTCTGGCAAGACGCCGTAAATGAACATCGAGTGTACGCCTCGCCGGTTTCGTGGGCGAGAGCAAACCGAGTAATCGGACCTGACGAGTCGCCTTTTCCAGGCCAGTACGAGTGCGAGCCCTATCTTGTCGAGCCGCAAGAGAGTGCCGCGTACATCGAGCCCTGCGAGGTACTGGTCTGGCTCGCCGGCTCGCAGTGCGGAAAAACCAATTCACTACAAAATGTGTTTGGCTACATGGTCACACAGAATCCCGGACCGGCGCTGTGGGTGATCCCCAACGAGAAAGACATTGACGCGACGAGAATCAATAAGATCGAGCCCTTCGTGGCCAACACGCCGGCGCTGGCGGCGCGAGTCGGGAAACAAGAGTCGTCGCGAAAAGCGCGGGACAATGCGGTCGTACTCAGCTATGCAGGCGGTGTGCTGAGGCTTGGTGGGTCCCGAGGCCGGGCGACCTATCGACAGGACAGCGCAGCACTTGTGTTTCTGGACGACGCCGACGCGTTCTCTCGCCATCCCGAGGGCAATCATGTGGAGTTGGCCAAGAGTCGGCTCCGAGCCTATCGTGGCAGGGGCGGCAAGGTCGTGGTCGTGAGCAAGCCGACGCTTTCGACCACGAGCATCACCCTGGCCGCGTACAAGGCGAGCTCGCAGGCGGTCTACGAGGTCCCGTGCCCCCACTGTGGCGCGTTTTTTGTGCTGTGGCGCGACTACTTTCGCTTCGAGGACGAAAAGCGCAGACCCTGCTTCGAGTGCCCGCATTGCTCACGAGCGATTTACGAGGAGGCCAAGCCCGAGATGGTGCGAAATGGATATTGGAAGCACCGCCACCCCGAGCGCGAATGGACCTCGAAGGGATACCATTTTTGGGCAGCGTATACGCCCCGGCGATATCGTCGATGGGACGATATGGCAGCGGCCTTGCGCAAAGCGAACGCGCATCAAGCCGAAGGCGCTCAGGAAACCAAGCAGACCGTGCTCGGTGAGGACTGGGCCATCGCGTGGGTACCGGAAAGCGAGACCCGGCTCGACGACAACGAAAAACGGATTTACTACCGCCGTGAGCAGCCATTCCGAGGGCGCATCGCGCCCACTGGGGCCACGGTCGCCGCGACCGACGTCCAGCACGACCACATCGAGACTGCGATCTGGAAATTCGGCTACAAACTCGAGGGCTGGCTGTGGGACGTGATCGTGACGCCCGGTGCGCCCGAACTCGAGAGTACGTGGCAGCGGTGGCGAGAAATCCTACACGAGGAACAGGTCCAAAGTGCGTGTGTGGACTGCAAATACAAAATGGACACGGTCCTGGACGCAATCACCGAGCACATGCCGGCGCTTTTGAATGCCGGCTGCGCGGTGTATGCAACCGTTGGCATCGAGACGGTCGGGCCGCTATGGCCGGGCGCGATCGACCCGGGCAACCCAAAGCACGGCCGGGTGTCGCCCGTGTCAATTCGTGTGAACACGGGCAAGGAATGGCTGTATGGTGTGCTCGCAATCGTGGTGACGCCGGGCCCGGGGTTTCTGCACTTCGACACAAATGTGACTCGAAGGCTGCTCAAGCAACTGTTTTCCGAGAGGCCACTGACTTCGCTCGCCGCCGGCTCACCCCGTGTAGTAGAGGACCGAAAGCGCATATGAGCCGGCCGCTCTAATCCTCTGCGCCGAGTTTTCATCAACGTCGGTGTCTACCCAAGTGGACGATCCAGTTGCCGGGTCCATGATCTTCAACTGATACGTGCCGTTTCTGCGCGTGCCATGAATGATCACGTAGTGGTTGCCGTTGACATTGGCGACGATGGGATTGCCGTTTCTGATCTCCCTGGCGATCACGGACTTGGAAAATGAGCCCGCGCTGTCGCTGCCAGTGATCCGATTTCGGGCGGATTGGGAGCCGATGATCTCGTCGATGTCGGTGACCTTGTTCTTTTTGTAGTTCGCTTTGGCCCCGTCTGAGCCGTATGCCTTGACAAACGCAGCTTCGGTGGCGGCAGAGGACGAGCCTCCCCCCTTAGATCGGTGAATGCACCACCCGGCGGTCGCCCAGCACGTGTTACCCTTTACCTGTTGGACGCGGGACACGGACGTTTGATGCTCGTCCTTGATCTTTCTCTTTTTGTTGGGCGCCAGTTGAGCGACGCTAGCTTTCAGCTGGGCAGTCCCGGAACTGCTGCTGTGCTGCTTTTTCTGCGCCGGAGCCGTGGACGCCGATAAGGCTGCTTCTTGCCCGCGCGCGGCCTTGGCCCCCATCTCATCTGCTTCCCGTTCCAATGATGTATCGTCATTGATAGCCACGCCCTTGCTTTGGGTCGTCGCCGCTACCCGACCTTGCTTCTGTTGCATGACATGGGTGAGCTCGTGCCCCAATAGCTCCTGCCCCTCCTGGCTATGCGGCTGATACTGCCCGGACGCAAAGTGTATATCGGTCCCTTGCGTGTACCCGAGCGCACCAATCGCACTGGCATGCGACCCTTCATGAATCCGTACGTCCGAAAAGTCAGTGCCGAAGGATTGTTCCATCTTGGCCTGCACGCCACTCGGGAGCTTGCTTCCGCCGCCGACGGACGCGGGTTCGGGCCCGTGAGGTAAATCGGGGCGAAGGGCTACATTCATCCAGTATTCAGATTGCGCGTTCACATCAGCCCTGGCCGAGTCTGTTCTCGCAGCCGACGACGCGGTACGGCACTGTATCGGTGCAGCCGATTTGGCCTGCACAGGAGGCAGTCGCCCTGTTCTGGTTACCTTTCCCGGCGCTGCCTGCGCGCGTTGCCCAGGTCCGTTCAGTCAGTAGTAGTAGTCAGGTATGAGACAGAAATATCCATTTGCACCAAATAGGCCAACTGTCATCGATCGGCTAAAGCATTGTGAATAAGGAATGAATTCAATGCTGCCGAGTTATCGCCCCATTATGATTATCGGTTGCACCATGCATTCGAGTGGGGCTGAATGCTCCACAACGTGGACTACAGGCATCGATCGCGAGCGAAGCCACCTCGCGTCTGAGCGTCGTAGCGATGGATAGCCACCACGAGCGATGACTTCGCCGCAGGCGACATTCGCCCAGATACACCGATACCAGCTCGTCGCAGGACGTTCGTCCAGATACATCAATACCGGTTCGTGCTCAATTCGAGACTCCGACGTGCCGCGCAGGTAACCAAAGTTTGATGTTTCAGGATTGCAGCAGAGAGCCGAACCGGCACATCTGCGGGTACTCGAACAGGCTGGCCTGACGGAACCGCCTAGCATGTGGCGAAACTGGATGAGGCGCTCCCATCACCGAGTCACCGTCGATCCGGACGAGCCATGATTATGCACAGCTTCCGGGCACCATGCGACCTGGTCGGCAAGACCGTCGCCCGGAGCATCTCGTCCACACCGAGGTGGTCCACGAAGACTCACCAGCGGCGAAACCGTCGTGACGACAAGTTTTGTCGAACAGGATGGAATCACCACCGCGTCGATCCGCATTCTCTATGCTTCCAGAGACGCCCGCGACGCAGTATTGCAGTCGCCCATGGAAGAGGATCTCAACGAACGCTACGACACTCTGGCAGACCGCTTTCTGCGTAGTTTTTGCGCGCGCGTTGCACTGTTCGAAGAATCGACCCAGCTCGACCAGGCCCGGCCCGACCCCGCCGATGAGTTTTGCGTAGATTCTGCACGTTGCCGGAATCTATGACGAATTTTTTGCGCGGCAAATTCGCTTGACCGTTGCCTCGGAGCTGTATGGGCCGGGCACGGCATTTGCTGTATATCTCCTTCTATGACAAGCCACACGATGACCGTCGGGAATCTCATGAGCACTGCGCTCATCACCATGAAGGCGAACGATACGGTTGGTCATGCCGACTTCGAGATGAAAGTCGCATCGATTCGCCACATTCCTGTGGTGGACGAACGCAATCGACTTGTCGGCATGGTGTCCAACCGAGATATTCTGCGCGAACTGGGCCGACGGCGCGGGGAGCAGATTGTGATCCATGAGATCATGTCCCGCCAACTCTTCCGGGTGAGCGTCGATGCACCGGCCCGCGAGGCGGCCGAATTGATTCTCGACAACAAAATCGGCGCAGTCCCGGTTATCGGCGACGAGGGACAGCTGGTCGGCCTGGTCACCGAAACCGACTTTGTCCGCTATGCCTACGAGGCCCTGGGCGGGGCGACGGAGACAATATGAGTGTTTAAACCGCACGCCGATGTAGCGGCGTGCCGCAAGGTCTAAATCTCCCGACTTGCTCCTGACCCCACATCCGTCGGTCGCGTTGGTGGCTCGATACAGGGCCATGGGGTAACCGCGATATCGCTATCGATATCAACAAAATTCGATATGGCGATCCATCCCGATCGTCGAGGTGAGTCGGCCCGGCCTGCTCACAACCCGAAGTCGCGAGAATCGCAATCGGATCGGTGCAACAACATCGCGGGCAACGTCACTCATGTGGACACGGGGCGCCCGCGGCAGCCCAGCGCTCCACGGCTTTCACAAATGCATCGAACGGGATGGGCGGCTTGCTGCGGCCCGCGCCGGGCTGCCAGGCCCAGGCCACCAGGCGGTCGTGTCGCACGTGCTCGACCAGGTCGCCGGGACTCCGACCGCCGGTGCGATCCGGATCGTTGAGCTGCTCGCACAACGCACGTGGCCCTCTACCCTCGAATACCATGGGCAGCTCTTTCGATGGCATATGCCAGTCGGGAACACCCGGCGGACCACCGGCAAATGGTGCATTCCTCTCGCGGTGACAGGCAGTACACTCCAGGCCCGCTTCCGGACTGCGCCGCGAAATATTCATGCGATGGGGAACTCCATCGTCGCGCTGCAGTGGCCGATCCCCGGCAGGATGACAGTTTCGACACCGCGGCGATAGCAATACCGCGGCAATGTCGGCAAAATCGCGGCGGGCTGCCTCGCGCGCCTCGGGGTCGATAGCGGGTTTTTTGGCCGGTCCATGCCGCTTCGCCTCGCCGCTCTTTCCACCATCGCCACCCCCCTCGGGCGTCTTGGCCATCACTGCACCGCCCATCGCGGCCAAACCCACGATCAGCCCGAAACCCAGGTAGTTCGCACGGTTCATGAAACTCATCTCCGAATCAAAATCACCCCGCAGCACCCGCCCGGGTGTCGCCCGGCATTATCCGCCCGGGTGTCTGCACGAGAAAAAACTCTCAGTCCTTGCCGGCATCGTCGTGAGTTCGTATAGTGACCCAGGGTCAGATATGTGTCAAGCAGCGAGCTCTACAGACTCACATTTGCTCGCGCAACCGTTGGAGTAAGCAATGAAACACCGCAGGGTTTGCGCCCGGAGCCTCCCGGGCAGGTACTCGGCGCTCCTCGCCGCTTTATTGGCGTCGTTCTTTTTGGCCGAGAGTTCGGCGCGGGCCGAGTGTCCAACCAGCGGCTCGCCATCGCGGGCTGTGTGTAAGTATTCCAACTCGATCTTCATGCCGAGCGCGGCGGGGCGGATCTATCTGCCCGGCGACGATGCCGGCATGGGGCCATGGTACGGCGGCGGCGTCCAGCTCATTCTATTTACCTGGTCGGACAACTCGGATCGCTTTGGTCCCGGACAGGGCAAATTCTTTTTCGACATGGGCATTTTGAGCTCGGGCGAGGATGGCTCCGGCCAGATGGTCATGTATCGCGGTGGCGCCAACCTCTCGCTCGAGCGCAATGCATCGCGCAACTGGTTGATCCCATTCTTCGGCTTCAGCATCGGCGGCCTGCACGAAAAGAATTTGAAAAGGCACGGATTCGTGGAAGGCCTTTTGGGAGTTTACGTGTTTTACACTGCCAATATGATCCTGGGCATTGAGGGCGGTTATCTATTTCCGTTCAGCGACGCCGATAGCCTGGCCGGATTTGCCAGCCAGGCGACGCTGAGCGTATCCCTGTGGTAGAGATTGTGTTGCCTCAGTCGAAACCCGCGATCCGGTCGTTCTGCCGCAAACCCTCCCCGCTCTCCCGGCGGCCGCACTGTGCGCCAACCCCCGCCTCGAGCCAAAAAACCAGCTTTGAATGAGGGCCGACCAGGTGTCCGCCGAGTTCGCCGATATCCAGGCGTCCGGCGATGCCGATCCGGTCGATGTCACCGATGGAGCGGTTGCCGTGATACCCGGGCCGGGTGTCGCGCTCGTACATCGCGAGGTGGCTGTACTCGACCTCGACGGCCAGCGGCCCCGGCCGCGCTGCCACCGCCGCACTGCCACCCACGCCGAGGACACGTTCACCGGCGAATACCGTGCTTCCAGCCAGTGTATCCACGGGTACAGCTGGACCGTTTCGAGTACCGGGCAGGCCATCGTCGGACCGCAAGTCCAGTGGACCGACGCGGCCGGCCCCGGCTGTGATTCGATCGCTGTTGGCCTGTGGCGTATTCGCCAATACCGGTGTCCCGGCTGTGAATGTGAGCAACAGCGTTGCGAGCGCGGTTGTGGGCATTTGTGGTCCCCCGTATGCGTGTGGCCCAAAATGCGCGGCATCGAGTGCGCCACGGCTTGACGATGACATCATGCGTCACGTAGTTTGGGCCCGCCCGAAATGATGAACCGAACCTTTGACCTGATCACGGCAACTGTTGGCGCGGTTGCGCGACTCGGCTCTGGCATTCACGCGACCCGCGGCGCGGTTGTCCCCAACAAGCTGGTCGAGCTCTACGAGTTCGAAGCGTCGCCATTTTGCCGCAAAGTGCGCGAAGCGCTCACCGAACTCGATCTCGACGCGATGATCTATCCCTGTCCGCGCGGCGGCAAGGTGCATCGGCCGCGGGCCATCGAGATCGGCGGCAAAAAACAGTTTCCATTTCTCGTCGATCCCAATACTGGGCAAACGCTCTACGAGTCGGCCGACATCGTCGATTATCTGTTTGACCGGTACGGCAACGGTCGACCATCGGCGCGGCTGCGTATTGGCCCGCTGGCCAATACGACCTCGTTTCTGGCCACAGCGGTGCGCCTGCATCGCGGCGTCAAAGCCCGGCCGTCGCGCCAGCCAGACCAGCCGCTCGAGCTCTATAGCATCGAGGCCAGCCCGTTCTGCCGTCTGGTCCGGGAAACCCTGTGCGAGCTCGAACTGGCCTACAAGCTGCGTAACCTGGGCCGGGGCCCCGGTCTGGTCGATTACCTGCCGCCCGGCCTGCGCTATCGCTTTGCCCCGGGCAAGCCCTACACCACCGTCAAACGGCGCCAATTCGCCGAGCGGACCGGCCGGGTCATGGTGCCCTACCTGCTCGACCCCAATACCGGTGTCGAGCTTTTCGAATCAGCAGATATTGTCCAATACCTGGTCGAAACGTATGCTTTATAGGGAACGAGCTCGATGAACGGGGAGTGATTTGATGAGTGAAAGCGACGCGCGACCCCGGTCGGACGAATCACCACGGATCGCTATGGTCACGGGGGCGACAGGTGCCATAGGCAAGGCGATCGCGGCAGGTATCGCGGCGCATCCGGGCTATCATGTAGTCCTGACGTGCCGCGATCGGGCCAGGGCCGAGGCGGCCGCCACAGGCCTCCGTCGAGCCACGGGAAACCGCCAGGTGAGCTGCGAGATCGTCGATCTATCACTCCGTCAATCGATCCGGGAGCTGGCCGCGCGGTGGTCGGGGCCGCTGCACGTGCTGGTCAACAATGCGGCCGATACGCCGCGCCAGCGCCGCGAGACAGCAGACGGGCTCGAGGTGCAATTTGCCACCAACATCATGGGCTATTTTTGGCTGACCCGGGAATTCGAGGCCGTGCTCGCCCGATCGGCTCCAGCTCGGGTTGTTAATGTGGCCAGTTATTGGGCCGGCGACCTGGACATCGACGATCTGCAGTTTCGGCGTCGTCGTTATGACAACGATACTGCGTATCGCCAGTCCAAACAGGCCAATCGCATGTTGACCGTGGCATTTGCCGAGCGCCTCGCGTCCTCGGGCATCTCGGTCAATGCCTGTCACCCGGGCGACGTCAACTCGCGGTTGTCCAATAGTCTGGGCTTTGGTGGCCACGAGAGCCCCCAAACCGGTGCGGCCACGCCGGTCTGGCTGGCGGTCGGCGACCAGGAGCACGGCCCGCCGCCGGTCACCGGCAAGTATTTCGAGCACAAGCGCGAAAAAGACTGTCGCTTTGGCCGCGACCGTGCTGCGGTCGAAGCCCTCTATGCGGCGTGTTCGGATCACGCCAGATAGTCTGCCAAAAGACAACAACCGCTGGGTGGGGGCATGAAATCGATACTCGACGGCGGGTCTGCGCCCATGGTGTAGAGATTTGCTCAACGCCGGCCAAAGCTGTGTCGCCCGCTTTACAAATCAGTGGATTCGAATCGGCAAGTTGCTGAATTGCCAGCAAGAACAGCTGCTCATCTTCGCGGCACGCAGATTGCTACCAGTGCCATGACGAAAAGATCAGCAGCGGACAAATCAAGCCACTGCCCGCGGAGAAATTGTATGGAGAACGATCCATGGCGAATCGAAGAATCACGTATGCAGTTTGGGAAATAACCCTCAAGTGCAACCTCTCCTGCCAGCATTGCGGCTCCCGTGCCGGCCAGGAGCGCACAGATGAACTATCTACCGATGAGGCCCTGGACCTGGTCAGACAACTGGCTGACATCGGGATCAAAGAAGTCACGCTGATCGGGGGCGAAGCGTTCTTGCGCTCCGATTGGCTGCAAATTGCCAAGGCGATCAGCGACGCGGGAATGACCTGCGGCATGACTACCGGCGGCCTGGGTATAAGTCTCGATACAGCTCGCCGGATGAAGGCAGCGGGGATCGAGGTCGTCTCGGTCTCGGTCGATGGCCTGGAAGCAACCCACGATCGCCTGCGGGGGAAAAAAGGCTCCTGGCAGTGGGCGTTCAAAACCATGAGCCATCTCGAGCAAGTCGGCATTCGCTTCGGCTGCAATACTCAGATCAATCGCCTCTCGGCGCCAGAATTTCCGCAGATCTACCGGCGAATTCGCGATGCGGGGGCCTTTGCCTGGCAAATTCAGTTGACTGTCCCCATGGGGAACGCTGCCGACAACCATGACATCCTCATGCAACCCCATGAACTGCTGGATTTATACCCCATGCTCGCTCGCCTCGCCGAGCGCGCCTATCGGGAAGGCGTGATGGTGCAGGCAGGCAACAACATCGGCTACTACGGCCCCTACGAACGACTGCTGCGAGGGCGCGGGCACGCAGATCCCTGGCAATTCTGGCAGGGATGCAACGCTGGACTGGCTGTCCTGGGCATTGAAGCTGACGGTGCGATCAAAGGTTGCCCCTCACTCCCCACTGCAGCCTACACCGGGGGCAATATCCGCAACGACTCCCTGCGGACGATCGTCGAAAAGCGCGAAGAACTGCGCTTCAATCTGGGGGCGGATAGTGCCCGGGGGACAGAGCATCTGTGGGGGTTTTGCAAGAGTTGCCAATTCGCCGAGCTCTGTCGCGGCGGTTGTTCCTTTACTGCTCACGTTTTCTTCGACCGCCGAGGCAATAATCCCTACTGTCACCACCGCGCACTCGCTCAGGCCAGGCGGGGAATTCGAGAGCGAGTGGTCGCCAGGACAAGGGCCCGGGGACTGCCTTTTGACAACGGTGTCTTTGAGCTCGTAGAAGAGCCGCAAAGCGCTCCCTGGCCAGAAAACGATGCCCTGCATTTTACCGCTGAGCGCATTCAGTGGCCACAAGGTTGGGCACCCGAGGTGCGATCAGCAGATGGCCGGGCAACTGCCAGTTCAAACCCGAGCTGGCGCCCGGTAACGTTCCTCCCGGTGGTAAACACATGAAAAACCCAGTTGCCAATAAACGTACATCGACTCTTGTTAGTCGGAGTGATTATGTCTCTTCCGCTCAAAAAACGGAAGACTCAGAATCATTGCCACAACGGTTACCGCTCGAAGACGAGACACCTCGCCCCCTGCTGCCTCGCTCGGCCTGGAACGATCAGCTGGCCAAGTTCAGGGCCGTCTTGCAGGCGAAACAAGCTCTGGACCGAGAAGAAAAAGGCTCGGTCTAAAACACGTTACAATTTGATACACCACGATGTCTTTTGATTGTTTGGAAAGGAGAAAACGATGATTCTGAAAAAGGTAAAAAATTTCTATAAAAAATTGCTAAACGACGGGGATTTTCGCGCTCGGCTCGACAAAGCCGGTACCGCGTGCGAACGCCGAAAAACCGCGCGAGAAGCGGGCTATGACTTCACTCAGGAGGAGCTTGCAACGGCCACGGTTCAAATTCTCGAGCAAGACGAGCTGCGCAAGCCGGGCGGTATTCTCAACGGCCTCACGGCCGACCATCTGGAACTCGCTTTTGGTGGAAAGCTGGACCTGGGCACTATACAGCCCATGTATGGCGTGGTCGCGCCGGGATTTCCCCCCATCAATGACCCAACACAACCGGTGTCTCCCTCACGGTCCCGCAAGTTCCCTCCCTTTAGGCGTCCTGCGAAGAAGAAAACGTGATCATATTCCGCTGGTCAGAGCTCGCGCAAGAGACCTGGACACTGAAACCGCCCTGTGTCCAGACAACCACTGGCGCTGTCCCACCACCATGACATGCTCCCTGGGCTGTCGTGCCCGCGTGGGCCGCATGTCGATACCGGTGACACTGGCCCGCCGGGCAGCGGTCCTCGATTGCCCTATTTCCCGACGTTGGGTGTATATACCCAGTACCATGTCACTCACGCGACGCGAGTTTGCTTCCTGCTTGTCTCTATTTGCCGCCAGCTGTGCAATGCCCCGGCGTCCCGCTGTGGCAAGTCCATCGACCAGCTACGACCGGGTCATTGTCATTGACGGTCTGGGCTTTCCGGGCGGCATGAAAACCGATTGGCATCACCCACTCACCCCGGCCCAGGTCGGACATCTGCGGCAGTCGGGACTCACCTGTACACACCTCACCGTGGGGTCTGTTGGCACGGTGCCGGCGCTGCGGGCGTTTGCCGATATCATGCGATCGATTGCGTTTTGGGAGTCGCAGATCGACGCTCATCCACAGGCGCTGCTCCCCATCCGCCGCGCCGCCGATATCAACCGGGCCGAGAAAGAAGCCCGCACCGGGCTTGTCTACGGCTTGCAAGACGGTGTGTCGTTCGAGACCGACCTCGATCGGTTGCCGGTCATGCACCAGTTTGGCATCCGGGTGATCCAGCCGACGTACAACCGGCGCAATCTACTCGGCGACGGCTGCATGGAGCCATCCGACGCCGGTTTGAGTCGCACTGGCCACCAGGCCATCGAGGTTATGAACGAACTGGGCATCCTCGTCGACCTGAGCCACTGTGGTCGTCGGACCGCCGCAGATGCCATCGCAATATCGACAAAACCGATTGCGTTCACCCATACTGGCTGCGCTGCAGTGATCGAGCATCCTCGCCATCGAAGCGACCAAGAGTTGCGGGCTGTGGCCGACAAGGGCGGTGTGGTCGGTATCTATGTGATGCCCTACCTGGCTGGTGGCCGCCAGCCAGAAGCGGCCGACGTGATTCGACACCTCGAACACGCGATCGATGTGGCCGGAGAAGATCATGTGTCCATCGGCACCGACGGAACCATTTCGCCGACCGAGCTAACCGACGAATACCGCAAGAAGTTCGCCGACAACATCCGCGAACGCCGCGAGAGCGGAATCGCTGCTCCCGGCGAAACAGAAACCGGATATTTGTTTGCCGCTGACCTCAATACACCGAGACGCCTCGAAACTCTGGCCACGATGCTGTTGGCCCGCGGTCACAGCCAGGGACGGGTGGACAAGATACTGGGTCGCAACTTGCTGCGCGTATTCGCAGCCACCTGGCGCTGATGTTTCCCGGAAAACCAGGCGGATCGAACTGACTTGCGCCAACTGTCAAATCGAGCAAAGACTCGCCGATCTCGGTGCATCGATCGTGGGAGCGCGCGCAAGCGTGCCCGGTGCGAAGTACTCCGGGAGGCGATTCCACTGGCGGCCGAAGCCAGGGATCACGTACTTGTTGATTGCCTGGCAGTATTGGCAGGAATCACGATGGGCTGGAAGCCGCAACATCAGGCCGAGTCAGCTCGTGGGTCAACTCATACAGGCGGCGATACCGATACCGTTGACTCTGATGATAATCTCGACACCGCTCGTTCGGCTCGTGCCGATCCAGCTCCGCTGGCTGTGGACAGATTGCGCTCAGTCGCTCCTGTGAAAACGCGCCAGTTACACCGAGCTGGGCCAACCGAGCAGCTCCGAGACCGGGGCCTACTTCGCCGCCGTCGCGAAATGTCAGTGGCCTGCCCAACACATCCGCCAGCAACTGACGCCATCGTCTGGAGCGCGCACCCCCGCCGATCAGGGTCACTTCGTCGATGTTCGTACCAGCGGCTTCCAGGGCGTCCTGACCGTCGGCAAATGCATAGGCAACGCCCTCCAGAACTGCCAAGGTCAAATCGGTACGCCTGGTATCGGCACCGATGCCAAAAAATACCCCTCTGGCATGGGGATCATTGTGCGGAGTCCGTTCACCCGAGAGATAGGGTAAGAAAGTCACGTCGGTGGACGTCTCGTTGCGCGCATCTAGTTCGCTCAGCAGATCCCCGGCCGGTGTATTGGTCACGTCAGCAAGCCAGGCCAGACAGCTCGCTGCACTCAGAGCAACCGACATCTGATTCCAGCGATTGGGCAAGCAATGACAGAACGCGTGAACTGTGCGATTCGGGTTGGCTTGATGCCGATCGCTAACAGCAAAGTACACACCCGAGGTGCCGAGAGACAAGAAGGCCTGCCCTTGCTCAGTAATCCCCATGCCCACCGCGCCAGCAGCATTATCACCGGCACCCGCCACCACTGGAACCCGCGGCATGTTTAGTTCGGCAGCCGCTGCCGGAGATAATACGCCAGTCACTTCATTGCCTTCAAACAGGGCAGGCATGTGCTCGATGCCCAAATCGCAGGCCTCGATGAGACGTTTGGACCAGGCCCGCTCAGCTGGATTCAGCCAAAGGGTTCCAGCTGCATCCGACAGATCAGTGGCAAACTCGCCAGTCAGACGGAAACGCACATAGTCTTTGGGCAGCAGAACTTTGTGTATTCGACTGAATCGCTCCGGCTCCTCTCGGGCGACCCACAACAGCTTCGGCGCAGTGAAACCAGGCATTGCCAAATTGCCGGACAGTGTTCGAAAGTCACTGAGTCTCTTTTCCAGTTCTGCACATTGCGCGTAACTGCGGCCGTCGTTCCATAAAATGCACGGTCGCAGCGGCTGGCCATCTACGTCGACCAGAGTGGCGCCGTGCATCTGACCGGATAGGCCGATCGCCTCAACACCGGACAGATCCGCCGATGAATGTCGCAACAGGCCAACTGCCTTGACACAGGCGTGCCACCACTCACCCGGATCTTGCTCCGACCACAATGGTTTTGGGTGACTGATGGGTAGCGAGACGGTGGTCTGCGCCACGAGCTGCCCAGTTGTTGACAGCAGTACAGCCTTGATACCAGATGTACCTAAATCCAATCCCATATACATAGATAATTCATCTTATAGTTAAAAATTCTACCTGCTTCGTGCGCGATAGCGATTCTCATCATCACTTGTCCGCCGTCGAGTAACATTCGGCAGAAATGTGGCTAACGCCGTTGTACTCGGCTGTAGTGAGCATCGGCGACGAGCCGATACGATTGGCGAGAGCGATCCATGGCCAGAAGCACCGATCCGAGCAGACCTGCCCGATCTTCCAGAGCCGAGTTCACCACGCCAACCGCGTCCGCGACCAGGGCATTCTCTCGTATAGAATGTTCGACAGCCCGAACGAAGTAATCGCCCGCTGCCGCGAGATCACCACCCAGGACGATTTGCTGAGTATCGAGAAGATTTACCAACACGGCACATCCCTTGCCCACGTAGCTGGCCACCCGTTCGAGCAGACGACGTGCAACCGCGTCGCCACTGCGCGCTGCGTCCAGCACGCTTCCGATGTCGTCGAGGCGTATGTGGGCCAATTGCGATCGAGGGTGTCTGGCGGCCAGGATCCGCGCTTGGTCAAGGATCGCCATTGTCGAGGCAAATGCCTCGAAATGGCCAAACTCGCCACAGCCGCAGGGCACATCCTCGTCCGCAATCCGGCAGTGGCCGATTTCACCGGCAAATCCCCGCGTGCCCTCGAACGGTCTGCCATCCGAGACAATACCCGCGCCGACGCCGGCACCCAGATACAGCCACACGAACGAATTGACCCCCTGGGCTGCACCCAACCGACCCTCTGCGACCGCTGCTGCTTGAGTGATGTTGGTAACGACCACCTGCTGTTGAAATAGCGTTTCGAGAGCGTCCCGCAGGGGAAAATTCCGCCAACCCAGGTTGGGTGCCAACCGGCATATTCCGGTATTTTGATCGATCAGGCCGGGAACTGTCGCGCCCACCGCCTGTACGCGACTGCGGGGCACACCGGCCTTTTTCAGAGCCCGGACCACCAGCTGTTTCAACGGTTGCATCGTGCGCTGTGGATCGCCTGCAGCAGCGGGTTTGCTAACTACTGCACAAATGCCCCCGCGCCCGTCGGCGACTGCGATCTTGGTTTTATGCAGTCCGAATTCAACCCCCAGATAGGCCGCCGAATCGGCATTGAACTCGATCAGTCGTGCCGGACGTCCGCCGCCGGAATTACTGCCCTCAAACCCGACCTGGCGCACAACTCCCTCCTGCAGCAGGACATCGACAATGGTCGAAACCGTGGGCTTTGTCAGACCGGACCGCCGCGCCAACTCCGACCTCGAAATCCGATCTTCCCCGCGGATCAGATCCAGTATTACTGAGCGATTCACCTGTCGTAAGGATCGGCTGCCGACTTTCCCTGTACTACCCATGGCTCAGTCTACCAGCTCGATGGCGCATCGCTTGCTCGTTGCCCGGCGCTGGTCCGCCGAAGAAATGAGGACGAGGGCTTTGCCCGATAATGGCAGCAGTTCGGAGTTTCTCCCAAACGCTGCCGGGTACGTTGCTCGACCGGGGAAATCGGTTGCTGCTCGAGGTTCATAATCCATCTCGGAAGATACAATACCCACCATCTTCAAAACCTGCACATAATTTTTCCAGCCCCCCGCAAAGATCCAACCGATGCCCACCGACAACCACAGCACTGGGATAGCCGCGCGCAATGGTGGACACGGCTTGTTGCCACCCCCCCGCTGGTCGCGCTCACCAAATCGTCCAACACATCGATTCTACTGAGAAATCCGCTCGCCGGCCGGAGAGATCGCCGACCTCCGCGAAGTTTTTGAACGGTTTTGCTTGAATGTCTTCGAATTCAGTTGGTAAAACATTTTTACTTTCCAACGAGGGGGCAGGCACGATTCAGCATGCACAATGCTGTTGAGGTGTAATATTGCTCGGTTCCAGCGAGAGTTTGTTCGCCCAAGTTAGTAAACCACGTTAACTCCAGGCAGGAGAACAGCGATGAGAACACGGTACCCTCACGATGCTTATTGTCCGAAGCCCGAGCACCACTTTACCTTCGGTCTTTGGACAGTGGGTAATCCGGGTCGGGATCCCTTTGGCGATGCCGTACGTCCGACTATCTCTGCAATACAGATTGTCAACAAACTGGCAGAGCTCGGCGCCTATGGCGTGTGCTTGCACGACAACGACTTGGTCCCCATGGACGCCACAGCAGCCCAGACAGAACGAATTTTGCGAGAATTCACGGGGGCGCTACGGGAGACCGGTTTGAAAGTGCCGATGGCCACGACCAACCTTTTTTACGATCCGGTTTTTAAGGAAGGGGCCTTCACCAGCAATGATGCGCGAGTCAGGGCCTTTGCCTTGCAAAAGACCATGAAGTCCATAGATCTTGCCGTCGAGCTGGGCGCCGAGACATTTGTACTGTGGGGCGGTCGAGAGGGGGTGGAGACCAACGCAGCCAAAAAACCACAAGATGCGATCAAACGCTTCCGCGAAGCTGTCAACTTTCTATGTGAGTACGCGCGGGACAATCATTACGCGGTTAAATTCGCCCTGGAGGCCAAGCCCAATGAGCCCCGGGGAGACCTCTTTTTGCCCACCACCGGGCATATGCTGGCGTTCATCTACACGCTGGATCACCCGGAGATGGTGGGTCTCAATCCAGAGGTGGCACACGAGCAGATGTCGGGCCTGGACTTCTCACACGCAGTTGGACAGGCGCTGGAGGCGGGCAAGCTGTTCCATATCGACCTCAACGGGCAAAAGCCGGGACGATACGACCAAGATCTTCGCTTTGCCAGCGAGGACCAAAAGGGTGCATTCTTCCTGGTAAAGCTCCTCGAGGATGCCAAATGGTCGGGAATGCGCCACTTTGACAGCCACCCCTACCGCACGGAAGATGAACAAGGCGCATGGGACTTCGCCTTCTACAGCATGCGTTCGTATCTGATCCTCAAGGAGAAGGTCGCACAATTCTATGCCGACGCAGAGATCCAGGACTTGCTCGAAGAGCAAATGAGGCTGGCAGAAACGTCTGTCGGGAAACTGGGCTGCACCTTCCAGTACAGCAATCGACTCGCCACTGCGATCAAAACCCACCCCTTCGCGCTAGAAAGGCTGCGTACACAGGGGTTTAACTACGAGCGCCTGGATCAGTGTACGACCGAAATACTTATGGGGATTCGCTGAACACAGGACTGCAATCATGACTGCGTAGAATACTCTAGTTAAGTTAGCCTTTATCCAGATAGCCTAGTTATAACCGCTTTATGTCCAGATAGCCCTTTTTCGATTCCCATGACTGTCGCTGTGCCGGCCGATATCTGTCGGCTCGCCCGACCGAGCCAGCTGGAACAGGGGGCAGTCGGTGAGTGGTGGCAATCGCCGCTTCCAGGAGCTTTCGCCTTGCTCTGTAGCTTATGTGAAAAGAGTAACCGATGAAGATCAATATTGATATCGTAAGGAATACTCGATATAAGGGAAATATCGTATTGTCGGCGTTGGCAATCGTGGGCTGTGAAACATCGGAATCTGCGTTATCAGACGCCATGCCCGACCAAATCGGCGACGGGGCCGCGGTAACTGGCAAGTTCACTCCACCAGGAGATGGAACCCTGGTGATCATTGGCCAGACAAGCGACGGCATTCGCTACTATCTCGACAATGCCGGAAACAAGCCCTATGGCGTGACCATATACACCAATCCGATCCTGGACGGAGATGGCTGGAGCTTACCCGGCGGAGGCACGGCATCCCAATCTGCGACCTATCGGGACGACTACGGACCGCAAAGCCTGACCTATCTCCAGCAAGAACCGCAACTCGGCGACCGCGCCGTGGCGGTTGGTCTGTACATCGGTTTCGCCTACGAGACCGATGTCGCCTATGGAGAGAATCGCATGAGGGATGTGGTTTACCCCCAGGGTGTCATCTATTCCGGCGCACAGATGAGAGAGAATCTCTCTCACATGATCACCGATCTAAAAGCATTGAATCGCCCGGTCTTCCTGCGCATCGGGTATGAGGCGGAAGGTTATTGGAACGGGCATTGGCCGGATGCCTATAAACTGGTATGGCGGGCGGTCAAAGACGAGATCACCGCGCACAACGCGACAAACATCGCCACAGTCTGGCAGTTAGCTGCCTATTGTGAATCCTCTGTCGGGCCCATACGAAATCCGGGACCGCTGGTCGCTTCGGATCCGATCGACAAGTATTCCAATGAGAAACGAGTCGTTTCGCCCGGTGACTATGAGGATTGGTACCCAGGCGACGATGTGGTCGATTGGACTGCAATTTCGATCTTCACTCAAGGTTACGACTGCGACACCGGCAGCAAGCAAGGCTACCAGGTCATGCAAGAAGTCGTCGATTACCTGAAGCAAAAAGGTAAACCAATCATGGTCGCCGAGTCAGCCCCCAAGGGCTACGACCTCGCAAATGGCGTATTCGAACAGGTGGGCTTGCCAAGGCGCACGGGCCTCAGTGGGCAGGCGATGTGGGATGAGTGGTTTCAGCCCTATTTTGACTTCATCGAAGTGAATAAGAAATTTATCCGCGCCATTGCATATATCAACGACGACTGGGAGCAATACAACCACTGGCAGTGCACGACCGACGATAATGGGAATATCGTGAGTGGTTGTGTCGAGGATGCCTGGAACAACAGCAGACTCGACGCCAATCCGACCATCCAAAGCAACTGGAACGCCGTCATTACCGGCGGTGGCTATGTACTCGATCCGATGGATCGGGATACGGCCAGATAGATACTGTGGATTGATTATCGACGGAGGTAACCAAATGAAGATGAATATTGATAGTGCACTGAATATCTTATCTGGAAGGAGCGTCGTATTGTCGGCGATCCTGTTAGTGGCCATAATCGGCGGCTGCGAAAACGCGGATTTATCGCCGTCAGCAGCCGTATTTGGCGCAACCGACGACGGGGCCAGTACGCTCGATGCGGTAACAGGTAAGTTCACCCCACCGGGGGATGGAACCCTGGTGATCATTGGCCAGACAAGCGACGGCATCCGCTACTACCTCGATCATGCCGGCCATAAGCCCTATGGCGTGACGATGTACACCAACCCGGTCCTGGACGGAGATGGCTGGAGCTTGCCCGGCGGAGGCACGGCCTCCCAATCTGCGACCTACCGGAACGATTATGGACCGCAAAGCCTGACCTATCTCAAACAAGACCCGCAACTCCGCGACCGTGCCGTGGCAGTTGGTCTGTACCTCGGTTACGCCTACGAGACCGACATCGCCTACGGAGAGAATCTCATGCGGGATGTGGTCTACCCCCAGGGCGTCATCTATTCCGGAGTTGAGATGAGAGAAAATCTCGCCTATATCGTTGCCGATCTAAAAGCATTAAATCGCCCGGTCTTCCTGCGCATCGGGTATGAGGCGGAAGGCTACTGGAACGGGCATTGGCCGGACGCCTACAAGTGGGTATGGCAGTTTGTCAAGGATGAGATCACGGCGCAGAACGCGACGAATATCGCCACAGTCTGGCAAGTGGCCTCCTATTGTGAGTCTCTGTCCGGGGATATACGAAATCCGGGCCCCTTGATCGCCTCGGATCCGATCGACAAGTATTCCAACGGCAAACGAATCGTTTCGCCGAGTGATTACGATGATTGGTACCCGGGCGACGATCTGGTCGATTGGACTGGTATTTCGATCTTCACCCAGGGTGACGACTGCGATACCGGCACTAAGCAAGGCTACCAGGTCATGCAAGATGTGGTTGATTACCTCAAGCAAAAAGGCAAGCCGATCATGGTCGCCGAGTCGGCCCCCAAGGGCTATGACCTTGCAAATGGCGTATTCGAGCAGGTTGGCTTGCGAAAGCGCAAGGGTCTTAGTGGGCAGACGATGTGGAATGAATGGTTTCAGCCCTATTTTGACTTCATCGAAGACAACAAGGACTCTATCCGCGCCATTGCGTATATCAATGACGACTGGGAGCAATACAATCACTGGCAGTGCACGACCGACGACAACGGCAACATCGTGAGCGGTTGCGTTGAGGACAACTGGAACAATAGCCGCCTTGACGCCAACTCGACCATCCAGAGCAACTGGAACGCCATCATGGCCAGCGGCGGCTACGTACTCGACCCAGGTGATCCGACAGACCCGGGCGATCCGGGTGATCCGGGCGACCCCGGCGATCCGACAGACCCCGGTGGCGACCCGCAGACTACCCGAGTACAAGCCGAAAATGCCACGAATAGAGGCAACTTCAACCGAGGATATCCCGGCGCTGGAGACATTACGATGGAGTTCCTCAACCACAACGAATCTCATTGTGCGAATAACACGGACGTCCGCGGCGCAACGCAAATTGAACTTCGCTATGCAGCGGCCACCGGCGGCCAGGCGATGCGCTTCGAGATTCGCGATGGGGGGCACAACGGCTCGTTTGTGGCGGATGGCGAGGTAACCAACACTGGCACCTGGCAAACGTTGACGACGCAAACGCTGACTTGGTCCACTCCCACTACCAGCGAGGTCCTCTGTGTGTGGGGTCTGACCCGCGGCAATATCATGGCACTGGACTACATGGACATCACAGTCCAGTAATCACGCGACAAGTCCCGGGCCTTGACCAGCCAGACCCGGAACTGTTCGGCACCAGCCCCAAGGAGTTAGCATGAATGCCCGGTATCTTTTCATGATCCTCTCTTTCGTACTCAGCGTGCTGATTGGCACAGTGATCGCTCGACAAGACGTTGACCAGGGACAGTCAGCCAGAAAAGGCGGCCCAGACCATGAGATCTTGATCGGTCTATCGCTCGACACTCTGCAAGAGGCCCGCTGGCAAAGGGACCGGGATCTCTTTGTCGGGTCTGCCGAGTCGATGGGAGCCAAAGTGCTGGTGCAGGCGGCCAATAGCAACGCCAACAAGCAAATGACCGACATCAGCGGCTTGATCAGTCGGGGCGTCGATGTGCTCGTCATCGTCCCCTACGACGGCAAGGCCATGGGCGCGGCGGTGGATCTGGCCGAAAAGAGCAATATTCCAACAATTGCCTATGATCGCCTGATCACCAATACCAATCATCTGGATCTCTATGTCACATTCGACAACATCAAGGTTGGTGAAGCCCAGGCGCAGTTTTTGGTCGATGCGGTGCAGGCAAAGCCTACCGCGAAGATCGCTCGCATCTACGGCGCACCGACCGACAATAATGCCAAGCTATTCAAAGAGGGTCAGGACAATGTGCTGAAACCGTATATTGCCAGCGGACGCATCCAGGTGCTACATGAGGACTGGGCTGAAGAGTGGAAACCAGAGAACGCCAAGCGCATCATGAGCGCGGCCATTACCAAATACGGCAATGAGTTCGACGCGGTGTTGGCATCGAACGACGGCACAGCGGGCGGCGTCATCAGGTCTCTGGAAGAAGAGGGGTTGGCCGGCAAAGTGCTGGTTACCGGCCAAGATGCAGAACTCGTAGCCATTCAGCGTATCGTCGCCGGCACTCAGGCGATGACCGTTTACAAACCGGTCTCCAAACTCGCCACCATGGCAGCCGAGCTGGCGGTCAAGTTGGCCCAGGCCAGGCCGATCGTGGCCAAAGACGAGCTTCACAACGGTCGCATCTCGGTTCCGGCAGTATACGTGCCCATCTTCAGCGTGACCAGAGACCGTATCCTCGACACCGTGATCAAGGACGGTTTCCACTCCTATGACGATGTCTATAAGGGAGTACTCGAAGCCGAACGTCCGCCGCAAAGGTAGATACCAGCATGATGGTGGATTCAGTAGCAGAACCAATTCTGCGAGTAGAACAGCTCACCAAGCGTTTTCCGGGAGTGGTCGCACTCCGGGACGTAAGCTTTGATCTCCGCCCCGGCGAGATCCACGCCCTATGTGGTGAGAATGGAGCTGGCAAGTCTACACTGATCAAAGCCTTATCGGGAATTCACCCACATGGCAGCTACGATGGCCGGTTCTTTATCCACGATGAGGAGGCAGTGTTTCACTCGGTCAGTGACGCCGAGCATGTTGGCATCGCTGTCATCTACCAGGAATTGGCCTTGGTCGATCAGATGAGCGTGGCAGAAAACATAGCTCTTGGCGCCGAGCCGACCCGGAATGGTCTCATCGACTGGGATCTGGTCTACAGCGAAGCGCTCCATCTTTTGTCGGATTTTCACATCGACGTCGATCCGGTAGCTCGGGTCTGCGATCTCGGTACCGGCAAGCAGCAACTGGTGGAGATCGTCAAGGGACTGCGCAAGCGGAGCCGCATCCTGATCCTCGATGAGCCAACGGCGGCGTTGACCGAGTCGGAGGTCGCGGCGCTCATGGCGATTTTGCGCAACCTGCGCCAGCAGGGCATTGCGTGTATCTATATTTCGCACAAGCTCGACGAAGTGTTTGCCATCAGTGATCGCATCACGGTGCTGCGTGACGGGCAGGTTGTCAGCACGTGCAATACGGCTGAGACAAATCCATCTGAAGTCATCAAGAACATGGTCGCCCGGGACATCAAAAATCTGTTTCCTCGGCGCCCCACCGAACCAGGTGACGTCCTTTTGCGAGTCGAAGGGCTCAATGCCTGTGATGATGACGGGCACCAGGTCCTTCACGATATCGCTTTCGAGGTGAGAAAAGGGCAAGTGCTCGGTATCGGCGGCCTCATGGGTTCAGGGCGCAGTGAGACGCTGCTGTGTCTTTTTGGCGGCTGGGGCCGGCGAATCGGCGGTCAGGTAGAACTCAATGGAAAGCCGTTTGCGCCTATCATACCCCGGGACGCCATTGCTAGCGGACTAGTGCTGGTCTCCGAAGATCGCAAGCGCTATGGCCTCATCCTGGACCAGAGCATCGGCTTCAACCTTTCGCTGTCATCCCTGGAAACTCTGACCCGAGGTTTTATCGATCGCTCGGCCGAAGTAGCGCGCAATCGCGAGGTAGTCAAAAGCCTGCGCATCAAGGCACCTTCACTCGAATCCACTGTGCAGAGTCTTTCCGGCGGCAATCAGCAGAAAGTGGTCATTGGCAAGGCACTGCTCGCCAAACCAGATGTGATCTTTCTAGATGAGCCGACTCGAGGTATCGACGTCGCCGCCAAACTCGAAGTCTACGAACTCATCAATCAACTCACCGACGAGGGCAAAGCTGTGGTCCTCATATCTAGCGAACTGCCCGAGCTACTCGGCATGAGTGACCGGATTATCATGATGGCGGAAGGGCGTATCGCAGGCGAATTCCGTCGCGACGAGGCCACAGAGGAAACCCTCCTGGCTGCCGCTATTCGAGTCACTACCAAGGACCGAGGAAAGGCCGCATCATGAGACGAATATCCTTACGGGACTCATCTCTTCTCATCGCGCTGACTGCAACGTGGGCCTTTTTTGCGCTATTTGAACCGAGTTTCGTCGACTCGCGCAATATTTCCAATCTATTTATTGAGCTGTCGACCACTTCGGTGGCCGCTCTCGGCATGTTTTTGGTCATTCTCATCGGTCACATCGATTTGGCGGTAGGCAGTATTATCGGCCTGACCGGTGGTATTGCCAGTGTGTTGATCACCCAGCAGGGATGGCCAGCAGCCCCCGCAATGGCCATGGGGCTCCTCGCCGGTGTGGCCGGTTATACGGTGATGGGCCTGCTGGTGGCGCGGGAGCGCATACCCGCCTTCATCATTACCCTCGGTGGCTTGCTGGTCTTCCGCGGCTTGTTTTGGAAGATCATTGAGAGCGAGACCATCCCGGTCAAGCAGGGCGACGTGGACAATCTACTGTCCCTGCAGACGACGTATTATTTACCTGCTTGGCTGGGCTACGCCCTGGCCGCAGCCATCGTGGCGGCGATGATCTATGCTGCTTTGCGGCGTCGGACACAGCGCCGCCGCTACGGGTTTGAACTGGAAGAGCCCGAGCTTTTGTTCGGCCGACTCTTCGTCATTGGCCAGGTATTTCTACTCTCGGTGATCGTCCTCAATCAATTCCGCGGAGTGCCGCTGTCTCTCGTCATCCTCGGATTCGTGTCTTTTGCCATCCATGTTCTGGTCCAGCATACCCGTTTTGGTCGCTATTTGTACGCCTGTGGCGGCAACGTGGAGGCGGCTCGGCTGTCCGGTGTGCCGGTCAAGTTAATCACTATTGGCGCATTTGCGATCGCCGGGATCACTGCATCGATTACCGGGTTTATGCAGACCGCGTATGGTGGTGCGAGCACCTCGAGCACCGGCGAACTCATGGAACTCGATGCCATTGCTGCATGCGTGATTGGCGGCACTGCGTTGAGCGGCGGGCGCGGTACAGTCATGGGAGTCCTGATCGGCGCCTTCTTGATAGCGAGTTTGTTGAACGGCATGACGCTCATGGCGGTCTCGCCCGAGGCCAAGTACATCGCCCGCGGTCTGGTGCTCGCCCTCGCTGTATGGGTCGATGTCAAATTGTCGCGTCGCTAACCGACAAGGAGTACGGTATGATCGAACTGTGCAAAAATTCCATCTGGTTGTCGTATCTATCCGTGTTACTGGTATGTGCTTGTCAGGTATTGAACAGTGCTGAGTCTGGTAAAGGCTGGCGCATAGGCGTTGCACTCGACATCATGGACCGTTACGAAGTCGAGAACGCCAGTGAAATTTTTGGTACCTTTTCGGCAGAGTACACCTGTACCGGTCAGAACAAGGGAAGCTTTGACGGCAATGACATTTTGCGCCTTCCCGGCCGCGATCTGTCCGGCGTGCTGGCGATTCGCTTTCACTACGCTTCCGATATGGCCGGTACCGGCAGTGTACAAGTGGTCGCTGTGTCGCCGGCGGACGGCCGCGAGCGCATCCTCGCCATTACTTCGAAACTCGAAGAGTCCGGGGGCTGGCAAAACTGCATCAGCAAGGACATCACACTTTCCGATACTGTATCCGGTATATGGGATCTGGAGCTTCGTGGCGATGGCAGCCACCGTATCGACTTCGATTTTGTCGAGTTGCTCGGCACGACTGGCGGCCCGGTATGCGGCAATGGCCAGGTCGAAGACGGTGAAGAATGCGATGACGGAAACGATATAGACAACGATACCTGTCGTAATGATTGCACATTAAACGACTGTGGCAGCGGTACTATGGCCGCTATGGACCAGGAGCGAAAGGACTGCGGAGGAGTCGATGGCGGTACTGGCGGCGGTGGGGGCGGTCCGTTACACGACCTGTATCCCGATGCCCCATCGAGCTATGACGTATACGTCCGTCGTGGCAATGAGATCACCACGACCAGTGGAAATCGCGGCAGGCGCCGCCATGAACCCTCCTGCATCGCGGGCCAGCTCGGGGCCGGACCTGATACCTGTGATTTTGATAATTATCATTTCATGTATTGGGTTCGCAATACTCGAACAATTGACTGGACAATTAGCGATTACGTGGCTGCGGGAACAAGTCGAATTCGTATCCAGATCGACATGAAAAGCCGCCATGCCAACGGTGGCCCAGCGCATTTGCGTTGCTTCACCGAGTTTGGCACAGTGTCGTCTTTTTATCACAACTACGCCATGCAGCCGGTTGGCAATGACGCCAGTTTGTGGGTCCATGAAATCACCCAATTTCGCGATTCGACTGATCAGGGCGCAGCGCGCCCATTTCGAGTCGGTGACATCATGCAGTGTGAGGTCACCTTGCAATGGCAGGATCTCGCCAATCAGGGCTTTCAGGCCAACTATTACAGCCGGCGCATCCGATACCGGGTTGGCATTGGCGGTCTGGTGGCGCACAACTCGGATCCCAATGTCGGGCCGATCAGCGACACGGCAGATAACCTTGTCGCGGGTTACACCACCGACACTGTGCGCGTGACCGGCGAGCGAGCTCGCTCGTTCATGCAGTTTGCACTCAATGGGCAACACGATGGGCTGGAATTGTTTCTGCGCGGTCGTCGCGTATTCCGGACCAGCTGGACCGATGGCAAGCATCACGATCCAACGGGAACAAGCGATCCACTGCCCGAGCAACCGACGTTTACCGAGCTTGCCCTGGGTGTGACGCCACAGATCGCACAGTCGGAGGCGCGATGTTCCAACTGTCATGTCAATGACGGCAATGGTCCACGATTTTCGGGTATGCAATTTGGCACCCCGGCGCTGATTGGATTGGGTCTGCTTGAGGCCATCAGCGTGGCCGATATCGAGTACAACGCGGCCGAGCAGGAGCGTGATGGCGATCCTCTCACAAACGGCCAGATCAATGTGCAAACTCGCAATGGCATCGAGTATGCGGGACGTTTTGGCTGGCGAGCCGACGCCATTAACATACGGGAATCGGTCGTGCGAGCTATGCAGAACGAGATGGGAATTGCCAATCCACCGGCCCAGCAGGTCGACGAGTTAGCGACCTATGTACAACTTCTGGCCGTGCCAGCTCCGCGTAGCAGCAATGTGTTTGCCATGCCGGGTTTTGCTCGGTTCAACCAGTTTGGCTGCCAGCGCTGCCACACCAAGCGGTGGTACACTACCGGGCGCCATCCGCGGGTTGAGTTGCGCCGTCAACGCATTCGGCCACTCACGGATATGCTTACCCACGATCTTGGAGATGGGACTCGCTTCCGCACCACACCGCTGTGGGCATTCGGCCTCAAACACATCGTGCGGGGCCAGCATCGCTACTGGCACGACGGTAGTGCGGCCAGCGTCCATGAGGCCATACAGCGCCATGGCGGAGAGGCGGCCAACACAAGAGCTGCCTACAACGCTGCCCCAAGCGCTCACAAGCAAGCGCTCATCGAGTTTCTACTGGCGCTGTAGCAGCGATCAGGTGCTCGGCTAGCGGAGGTACAACGCTGCCCCAAGTGCTCACAAGCAAGCACTCATCGAGTTTTTTACTCGCGCTGCAGTGGCAATCAGGTGGTCATTTTCGAAGCTCGTGCCGCTGAATCCGCCCGACCGCCTGCGGGTATCCACCACCAGGTGGTGATCGAGGGACAAAGCGGGAGGTTACCGCACATCGTGGTCAGCGACAGGGCCGCGGCACAGTCATGCTCGAGGTCGTTTTTGAGCGGGTCGCAGCAGTTTTGAGTTCTCCGGTTTGGCTTCGCAAACCTTGTCGAAGTCTGCGCAGCAGTCGCCGTAGTCCACGCACGCGCTGTCACAGTAACACGCAGGATTACCATCGGCGCCCTGGGGAGCACCGCCGCAGAAATTTTGGCAGCTGAACACCTGGCCTCCGTCACTGTCGACGCAGGCGGCCTCGCCGGCTGCGTTGGCGCCGCAGGCCACCTCGAGTATGCTGCAGTCAGTCTCGAAGCGGTCACGTATGCCCTCGTGTGGTTTGCTGCAGCGGATAGCGACGTCGCCTTCACAGATTCCTTCCGCGGGCAAACCTTCGCAGGGATCGGTTGTGCAGCCGATTTCTCCAGCGCTGTCCTTGGCACACACCAGGCCAACCAGGGAGCAATCGGTCTCGAGCGGTCGATAGCCGCCCTCGTCGGGAGTGGCGCAGCGAACCGCCGTGTTGAGCCCATTGCATGTACCCTCTTCGGGAATCATCGGGCAGGCAAGCGAGCGTTTGATGAACTCCTGTACGACCGGACCAAATGCCGTGTACACACCACCCCAATCACAGATCAGGCTCTTTGTGCCAACACCGCCGGAAACCACCGCATAGATCGTCATCTGGCCGTCCTTGATGCGTAGCATCGGGCCACCAGAGTCACCATAACACGACCCTGCATTGCCCGCAGCGTGGCCGAAGCTGACGTCGTACCCATCGAGCAGTGCGAAAGATTTATAGGTCTCTTCGGGGCCATCGGGGTGGACAAACCTATCGTCCAGTTCGTGAAAATGCTCGAGGAAGCCCTCATAGCTGCCCCAGATGTTCTCAGCATGATTGCCGCCGATGCCACGCAGGTTGGTGGCGCCCAGGTAGCGTTGACCTGCCTTTTCTGTGTTGTCGCGAACACCGTAGCCCATGACGACGAATTGACTGCCGATATCTTCCTCGGCAAGAATACCGACTTTGACCGGCTCGATGTCCTCAATCGGCTCGCCGAGGAAGGCTACGGCAACATCGGCACCAAGGCCGACAAAACCGCCACTGAGGCTTGTTTCGCTCATTTGGCCGATAATGGGCACCGCGCGCGTGGGGTTGCCCGAATCGAAGCCGATGAGAAACACCTCGTTGCCCTGTAGACCCCCGACACAGTGCTCTGCGGTCAGTACCGCGTTTGGCGCGATGAGCGTGCCTGAGCAAAAGAAACTGTAGGCATCTCCTTCAGGAAGTGCCAGCGCCCCAATCGCATTGAAGCGGTCACTGCGGGCGGGAAATCCCCCGATGACCTCTTCACCGTTCTGTCCGATGGCCTCTTTGTCGCTACCTTCATTGTCCGAGCAGGCCCACCCCACCGACAGCGCGAGAGGTGCGAGCAATGTTAGTGTTAATCCCTGACTGATAAACGAATGCATGATTTCTCCTAATTGATGTTGTCTATTGTCGAATCCTGATTTTATCTCGTAAAGGTTGTCGAATTATAATGAGAAGAAGTTGCTTATTAGATGATTAAAGCACCCTTAAAAAGGTATGCCTGGCATTTTCCCAGCAATTGCATGGTTCATGTAGAAAGTGATGATTTGCATCTGGAAGGCGGTGGTGGCTATTGGGTCCGTTTTCCGTCAAATCGAAATCTTTTACAAGGTATATATTGATAATGAATTCGGAATTAACTTTTATATAATATCTAAGATAAACAACAAGTTTTTTAACGTTATCGGGTGGCGGGTATGCGTTTTGTATTCAATGGTTGTCGGTAAACGTTTTGTGGTCGTTGTTTGATTGTTATCACCGTCGCCAGCGCGTCGCGCAGGACGACCAGACGGCGATGCCGCACTGCGCGCACGCCCAGCTGATACTTGGAGGCGTGCAGCAATACGGTGCCCGGATCGGCAAGAACGGGACTCAACAACGGCGGGAAACACACCGAAGGCGACAAGTGCGTTCTTTAGATGAGAGCTACCTGGCTCTGAGAGCACGAGTTTCAGCTCACACTGCTGCATTGCTTCCCGGCACTGCTGTGATGGCTGCGAGTGAAAGCAAGCCACGTGCCATGGCTGGAGCCGCTGGAATTGCAAGAATGTGAGGTCAAGGGCGGGTGCCACTGCCGACTGAACTCGACAACACCTTTGCGCGGAATGCTGAGTTCGATCGGCGGTCGGCGCACGGGAGACTGATGGGTCGCTGGTCGGCAGAAACACAGGCGGACGGACGGACCATCGGTATGCACTGCTGTCGAACCCGAAGCCACAACGTGTGCGAGCGGGGCTATTCAACCGATCCAGGGCAGCTCGCCTGTTTTCTCGCTGAAAGCGACATCGTAAATCACATTCAGGCAGGGCTCGAACCGCTGCCAGCTGCGATCTGCACTATGCTAAACTAGCTGATAGCCCCAACGAACGAAGCCGACAACACAACGTGTTCGGTGGTGTGCATCGAGCGGGATCCCTCCTGATGCGCGACAAGCACGGCCACAAGTGTTCGGTCGTTCCTGATGCCTTAGCTGGATTCTTCGCTAGGCGGAGCAACACGATTCGGCTGATAGTTCTGAACGCATGCTACTCTCAAGCTCTCGCCGAGCGTCTTCGCGAACAGATCGACTGCATCATCGGCATGGACAATACTGTCACCGATGACGCCGCCATCACGTTTGCAGAAACCTTCTATGGGGGCCTCTTCGATGACGATACCTTCCAGACCGCTTTCGACGACAGCCGTGATGCTATCACCGCGGAAGGCAGCTCCGAACGAAACATACCGCAGATGACGATCAAATCCGGCCTTTCAGCGACCCACATGCTTCTTTTTGATCCCCGGACCGCCGAATGAGGAGTCGCCGAGCGAGGGATCTGAGCCTCCTACCGGCTCATGGTGCCCATGAAGCCGCTAGTGGTTTTCAAAACGTGATACCTGGGGAGATACGGAGTTCACGTACCAAGCTCCAGCCGAGCGAAATCTCTTGCGCGAAGCGAGGCGGAGCTTGCCTGCTCATCTCCTATTCATGCGAGCAGTTTAGATCAAACGTTTTTTGGGTTGTTGATTCGGCTTTCAATGTGTAACGAGGGCACGCTGGTCGTGCTCCGTTTGCGAGCTCGCAGAATCAGCGGAACGATGAGCAGGCCGGCACCGGCCAGGGCGCCCCATTTGAGCCAAGTGCCAGCGGTGGCGTATAGTCGTCGCGATGAGTGAGCCGAGGGCACGGAACGACCTGGTCAAATTTCTCGCCAATGCGTTCGACGTCGAGGAATTGCAGCGGTGGATTCGCGACAACTTCGACAACGCAATCGCTGCCCAGATCCCAGGTAACTCGTCCCGTGCTGGCCTGGCCTCGGACGCAGTAGACGTATTTCTGCAACACGGCCGAATCGATCCCGAATTCTTTGCCAAGCTGATCGCAGCTCGCAGCGGTCGCAAGGCGGAGATTCGCCAGCTCGAACGAATGTGGCCCAGCGGCACCCCGGCCCCCAATAAGGCCGGGGAGGTCCCGCTCAGCCGGCGACCCACCCACGACTTTCGTCTCGGCATCCTGCTCCATCGCACACAAAACACGCTCGAAGTGCGCTATCAGCTGCCCCATGGCAACCCGTCCGAGCCGCGCGTCATGCGTTGGGCCAAGCTAGCCAAACCGCTCGGCAATGCAAGCAAGGCGCTGGACCGGCACTCGCTGGACAAGGGCCGCAGCCAGATCGGCACCGATCTCTTTCGCGTCCTACTCGGTGAACAAGTCGACTGGGGCCCGCTTCTGCGCGCGATCTTCGTCCAACCAGCGGCCAATCACCCCCAGCCCAAGCCCAGCTATCACGGCGTGCGCGTGGCCATCTGTACCGACGATCCACTGCTAGTGTCACTGCCCTGGCGGCTAACCAGCTATCAGGAGCGACCCCTCATCACGGACGGATGGCGCTTCAGCATCACTCGCGACCCAGAGCCATTCGGCGACTACACGATGAATCCGCCCGCGCCGGTCATCGTGGTCGCTCCCCGGGCTGGCACGGCCGGGCAGCCAGCAGCCAACTCCGAACACGCCGAGGCTATCGCCGAGATTCTGGCCGCGATGTGGCCCGGTTCAGCACGACAAGGTGACTATCTACTCCGGGCCAACACTCGCCAGCAACTCGACAACGCGCTGCGCGGCTGCGAACGGAATAGAGCCATTCTCTATGTCTATACCAGGGTCGGTCAGCACCGCGGTCGACCATGCTTGCTCCTTGACCGCAACGCCGACGCCACGAACGGACCGGACCATCTTGCCATCGAGGACCTGGCTCGGCTTGTCGAGAATTTTACGCCGAACCTGGTCTACCTCAATACGTCGGGCACAGCCCTGGTCGATCCGCTCGCTCATGTCAGGATCCCGCTGGTTTTGTGGCGGCGCCTTCCGGACTGGGCCGAGCGGCCAGGCGACCTCGCAGTCGCCTGGCTGCGCCGCTGGCTCGACCAAAAAGGCGATGCCGACCCCCTCGATGCGCTACACAATGTGTGCAAAAACGATCTCACCTGCCCCGAGGCTGCCACGCTCGGGGCGCGCAGCGCCTATCGCACCTGGAATACCCACCGCCGCGCTCGCCTAGCCCGATCCGGCTCGCCCGCTCTATTGCTCGACCGCGACGTGCTCAAGGCCCTCATCGTCAAGCATCTGCGCGAGCTGGCCCGAAGTCCCCGACGGCGCATCCTGGCCATCGTGGCCCACGCCGAACCGGGCAACCGGGTTGCCGACCTGTCCAGCCAGCTGCGCCACGAACTCGACATCCAGGGGGAATCAGTAGTCGCCGTCCAGTCGCGCCGGGTCGCGTTCCCCGCCCAACGCTACCAACTCGACGTCGATCTTCTCGATCACCTTCAGCACGATCTCAAGGCCGATCCCGGTGAGCCTATCGCACATCTTTTGCGCCGCCACAGTCCTCACGTGCGCGGTGAGGTCAGGCGCGTATTGTGGCTCGATTGGGGCACGTGCGGCGAGGGCTTCGATCAACCTGCCCTCAAGGCAGTCGAGCTGCGCGCCTGGCTGCAGTTTGGCAGCCAGTTTCTGGCTGCCAATTGCCCCGATGACTTGCGAGTCGTGGCCTATCTCGCTATCGAGACCGCCAGGAGCAAAAAAATTGCCGCACTCATCAAGGACGAACGCAAGCAGCCCTGGGCCCGCAAGCCCGAGCTCTGGCTCGAAGAAATGCGCCCCGACCGGGTATCGGAAGAGCATCTGCTCAACTATCTGGGCAACCATACCCAGTGCGATCCCCACCTTCACGTCGAGCTCGCCGAGCTGCTCGACGAGGAATGCAACGGCGATTTCGCCAGCACCGTGGCCCGGCTCGAGCCAGCAGCTGCCAGCGAGTCGTGGCTCGCCCTGATCGGGGACTTGCGCCGCAAGCTGGGCAAAAAAGCTCCCAGCCAGCCCGACGACGACGAAACCCTGTAGGATTGGCCCCATGTTCGGCCTTCTTGACCCCGACGATCGCAATCCCGGCCGCAACAGCGCGCTCGATGCCAGGAGCATTCCAGCCAGTCTGCGCAGTCTGGCCGAATCAGCGCCGTATTTTCAGCCCTCGCGCGAGCTGGTCGACGCGGTTAACGTCGCCCTGGCCGTGGGTACCCCCTTGCTGCTCACCGGCGAACCGGGCACCGGTAAGACCCAGGTAGCCCATTATCTGGCCTGGTACTTCGACGCCCCGCTGTTTCCGCTTTACGTCCGCAGCACGGCCACAGCCGATGATCTGTTCTATCGCTTCGACGCGGTGGCCTACCTGCACGCTGGCAACGACCCGGCGATCGACCGGGAGGATTTGCCCAAGGTCAAAAAGCAACTGGTCGAGCAGGGCAAGGGCCCGCTGTGGCAAGCCTACGAGACCGATCGCACGGCCGTGGTGCTCATTGATGAAATCGACAAGGCATCGCGCGACTTTCCCAACGATCTGCTCAACGCCATCGATCAGTACGAATTCGCCGTGCCCGAGCTCGGCGATCGCATCACCTGCAAGGGCGCGCCGCCTATGGTGCTGATTACCAGCAACAGCGAGCGCCGCCTGCCCGAGCCGTTCCTGCGCCGGTGCATTGTCCACCACATCGCACTCGACGATGAGTTGATCAAGCGGGCCGTGCGAGCCCGGCAAGGCGACTTTCCCGATCTCGACCAGGCGTTCTGCGACGCCGCGATCGACCGATTCGCTGAGCTTCGCTCCCACGAGCTGCGCAAGCGGCCGGCCACCGGCGAGCTGCTCACCTGGCTGGCCGTACTCTCGGCCCGTGGCGATGTGACCCGGGAGGATATCGAGCAATCGAGTCTGCGCGACCTGCCAGCCCTATCGGCGCTGATCAAAGACCACGAGGATCTCGATATGCTCCGGTGAGCCATCAGGCCAAACACTCGAATGACCCGCCTGGCCCACAATCCCGCTGTAGCCGGCCTGCTCACCGCGTTGCGCGAGGCCGGACTGGCCGTGGACATGACCCATATCGAGCGACTGCGCCGGGTGTTTTCGCTCGAGCCGCCCGGCCATCGGCTGGCCTCGGTGCTGCGCGCTGTGCTGGTCAAATCAGCCAGCGATCGAGCCCGTTTTGACCAGGTGTATGACGCCTGGATCGAGGGCGTCGAGCTTCGCGTCGATGCCATGCAGCACAGCCATCGGCCTATCCTCATCGGCGGCACGCCAGTCACTGAACGCGAACCCATGCCAGCCGGCCGGGCCGCCACGGCCGCGGCCATCATTGCACCGGTGGTCGTCTACGCCCTGCTGGTCAGTTGGGCCCTGACATCAGACCAAGCACCGTCGGACTTGCCAGTCGCACCAGACCCGGTGGAGAAGAGGCCAATTGCGGCTGACGACGACGCCGGGCCGCTCCCCGAGCAGCCATCTGCGTGCGCCCCCGCGGCCCTGCGCGATGCCAACTACAGATTCACTACAGCCGTACCGATCCTCAAGTCGATCGGCGAGGATCCAGTCTGGACTGGATGGTGGCCGCTCGGCCTCGGCCTTTTCGGCTTGCTCGCGGCCGGCCTGGGCTGGCGCCAGTTGCGCAGGCCATCCACCATTCCGGCCCGCCAGCCGCCGGTTACGGGCTCCGGGCCGAGCCGGGCCCTGCTCGAGCCGATGTCGTTGCGCAGTCCGGCACTGCTCGATGCTCGCCAGCAAGAAAGCATGGTGTGGGGCATTGGCCGCTTCGTGTCTGAACAGCCGACCCGCCATCTCGATATTGCCGCCACGGTTCGCGATACAGCCAAAAACGCCGGCATTCCCCGGCTGCAGTTTCGCCGGGCGCGCTATCACCGCGAAATCTGGCTGTGGGTCGACGAGCAGGCCGATGATCCCACGATCGCTCGCCTGGCCCGGGAAATCGCCGCGGTCCTGCGACAAAGCGGACTACCCGCCGAAGAAATGATCTTTCGCGGGGTGCCCGACCGGCTGCGGGTCGTTCAGTGGGCCGGACACGACACCGGGCACGGTCAAGAATTCACCTCGGCCGAGCTTTACGACCGCCGCCACACTGCCACAGTGGCCATCTTGACCGATGCCCGGGTGTTTCTGGCCCGCTATCGCCACCACCACAAGCGGCGCATCGACTCGGTGTTGCGCGAGCTGTCGCACTGGCCGCGCCTGGCCCTGGTCGATTGCTCGGCCGGCCCGGGCGATCTGGCGCTGATCGCGGCCAGCCACGATATCGAGGTCATCGGTCCCGATACGCTGGCCAGCTTTCTGGGCCAAAGCCAGGCCGGGTCCCGGGCCTCTGACTTGATCTCGATCGATGCGTGGCAGACCCCCCTGTGGGCAGCGGCCTGCGCGGTCAGCCCCGGCTCCGTGGCCGAAGACACCGCTGTGGCGTTGCGCCGCCAGCTCGAACTCCAAGTTCCGCCCTGGTCCCTGGCCGCGTTGCGCAATCACGCGGCCAGCCCGGGCGGCCGGCTACACGTCACCCAGGCCCGACGTATCGAGCAGCTACACTGGCTGCGCGAGGCCCAGGACCCCGAATTGGGCATTCACGGGCAGCGCACCGATGGGCCTCGCGGTTGGCTCGACCGGGCGATCGAATTCTGGCGCGACCACTACGCCGCAGAGGACCGGCGCCGGCTCGACGACGATCCCGATTGGCAGCCCAGCCCGGCCCGACGCCAGCTCGAAATCGAGCGGGCTCTGCTCGATCTATGGCGCGATCCAGTAGCCGCGGCCCACACTCTGCACGACCGGTTCGAGGACCCGCACCAGTCATTGATCAAGCAGCACCTCGAGGCGTTTGCTCCGGCCGACAGCCCGGCTGCGCAAAAAGTTCGTACTCTGTGGACGGTCGATCAGTGTCCGGCAGTCGAGCTGGCCATGCTGCAAGCCATGGGCTTTGCCGCCGGTGTGCAGGGCGAGTCGCTGCGCAAGCCCGGACGTCTGTGGCTCGGCGTCAGCTGGATTGCCGGCCTGGCCCTGGGCGCGCTTGTGGTTGCGGCCAGGCTATGGGCTGAGCCACCAGCCGAGCCGGTGATTGCCGACCTGGGCCGGGCTGATGCTTGGCATCACATCGAGCGAGACAGCGACGGCTGGCAGGTACGTGTGGCGACGCCGCATTCGCACGCATCACTGCGCGTGCCACCGGGCGCGCTGGTGAATGTGCGCTGGCAGAATCGTGCCCTGCCGTGTGTTACCGGACTGGATAACGGCGAGTTGTGGCGCTGCGGTGCTGAACTGCAACAGCCGCGGCCGGGCCGCAGCGCGCCGGGCCGACTGGTCTCTGTCATCGATGCCGGTGAGCAGGCCGGCGATCAGGCGATCGAGCTGGCCCTGGCCCTGCTCGACTGCAGCGACGCCGACATGGTCTATATCGGCCCAGCCGAGGGCTGGGCTGCCGATCGCGTTGCCTTGGTCGGCGACCGGGCCGGCCAAGAGCAGATCACCTCGATCCCAGACGGCGACATGGCCAGCAGGCTGGGACAGCTGCGCGTTGACCGCAAATGCGGCAGCCTTGTCATGTTTTCTGCGATCCCAGGCGGGACCTTCTGGATGGGTATTCAGCCCGACGATCGCGATCCCATGGCCGGTAGCGACGAAACGTCAGCCCGCCAAGTCACGCTCCGCCCGTTCTGGCTAGCTCGATGCGAGGTCAGCAATCATCAGTACCGGGCTTTCGTAGAAGCGACTGGACGCTCTGAGCCCGCCTACTGGCAGGATGCTCGATACAATCAGCCAGGCCAGCCCGTGGTCGGCGTGTCGTGGCATGACGCCGGCGCCTATTGCCAGTATTTCGGCCACGACCTGCCTACCGAAGCGCAATGGGAATACGCCTGCCGGGGCGGCAATGAGCGCGGCCCGTGGCCCGCGGTCAAGGGTGGCGAGGCCAGACTGGGCGATTACGCTTGGTACGATAAGAACTCCGGTGGGCAAACTCATCTAGTGGGGACCAAGAAGGCCACCGCGTTCGGGCTCCATGACATGCACGGCAATGTCGATGAATGGCTGCGGGATTGGTACGCACCCTATCCAACGTTGTCACCGGGCCAGTGCGATGAGGATCCGGCCGGTCCGCCGGAGGCGGACGCGCCCGTCATCGAGTTCCTGAAGTCGCGCGCTAGGCTGCTGCGTGGCGGGGCCTTCGACGACGTGGCCAGGGACGTGCGCTGCGCGATCCGGTACTGGTTCGACCCGTCGATCCGGAGCAAGGACGTCGGCTTTCGCTGTGTCCGCGGCGTGCGCCGCCAGCCTTGATCCTTGCTCTTTAAGGCGGCCCGCGAAGCGGGCCGCGCCGCAAAATGACACATTGGCAACAAATTGTCGTCATTGGCGACAATTCAGGGGCATGTGTCGCCAAATTTTCGCTATTGGCGACAGGGCAAGCGACACGACGACAAGCGACACGACATCATCATGGTGCCGTTTTTGTGACCTTCACGCACACACAGGCTCGGACATATTGACAAGACGCACCAGGTTGATACCAAATCTGGCCGTATGGAACTCACTGTTGATCAAGCGGCGGCCAAGCTCGGCATGACCGAACGGCAGGTCCGATATCTGATCAAGCGCGGCTCGCTGGCAGCGCGCAAACGCGGCAAGCGATGGTTGATTGATTCAGACGCTCTGCCCAGGTCCAAAGGGCAGCAAGAGGCCGAGGACGCAAGGAACGCCAACTGCGCATAGCCGTAGAGGAAGGGCTCGAATTGCCCGCCGAGTCAAAGCGAAAGCGGTACTCGGTGCGCGGCCCGCGAAGCGGGCCGCTTCTAAAGATCAAGGATCAAGGCTGGCGGCCCACGCCGCGGACACACCGAAAGCCGATGTTCCTGTACCGACCCGTCGGGACGAGCCTGACCCGGTACGCGCAGCGCATGTTCCTGGCCACGTAGTAGAAGGCCCCGCCACGCAGCAGCCTTTTTTCGTCTGGTGGTCGCTGTGTAGGACCCGTGGGATCAATTTGTGGCGTGATGTCATAAAAGGCATACCAATCCCAGCACCATTCGAGGACATTGCCATGCATGTCATGAAGTCCCCAGGCATTGGGCTTCTTGGAACCGACACTATGAGGGCGATTCTCAGCATTGTTATCGAACCAAGCGTAGTCACCGAGCGCACTCTCGTCATCCCCGAACGACCAACGGCTCTGCGTGCCGGCGCGGCAAAGAAACTCCCATTCGGCCTCGGTGGGCAAGCGATAGCCATCAGCCTCGCGATGCCACACCACATCATCGCGCTCAGAGCGGTCCGGACCAGCAGGTCCATCGCTGTCCTGTGCGTCGTCTTGTTCGATGCTGTAGCATGGCGTGAGCCCTTCTTGCTCCGACAGCGCATTGCAAAACGCGATCGCATCGCGCCATGACACATTATTTGCCGGCAAGGTGTCGAGTTCATCCGCCGGCACGGCGTCTGCACTAGGCCAGCCAGGATCGTGGCCCATGACATCGGCATACAGCCCGCGAGTCACCGGATACACCATGCAAGCCAGCCCCGAAATCGCCACCTCGTGAGCCGGCTTCTCTGAGGCGTAGGCGTACGGGTCATCATCCCCGCTCCCCATGACAAACGTACCCCCCTCGATCCGCACCATAGTCAGCGGATCAATGGCCTCGGCTGGTCCGGGCTCATCCCCGGCCGCCTGATCGCTCTCCTCATCCACTATCTGATCGGTGCCAGCGTCCAGCTCGTCATCCTTCATCTCGCCCTTGCGCGGCGTTGGTACCGCCCGGTCCACGATCGCTCGCCCTCGCGCCGCCAATCCAAGCCCCAGCCCGATGCCCACCACAAAGAGCGGCCCACCCAGCCACAGCGGCGCTTCCATCAGCAAGAATCCGGCCACGGCTCCGGCCGCAACGCTCACCACCACGGCGATTGGCGCCGGCACATAATCCAGCCGCCGCCAAAACGAGCGCGTCTCCGAACCCACTGCTCGAGACTGCGATACCATCCCATCGATTCTACCACTGCGCGCCAGCCCGGCGCGCTACTCTCCCTGCATGCCCAGCCCTCGCCGCGCTCTTACCGACCTGCTCACCTCCATGTTCGACCAGCGCGCCATGCGAAATGTTGTGCGCGCCGGCCCCCACGGCGAGCAGATCTGGCGCCATATGCCCGACCCCAGCGTCAGCCGTGCAGCGATGGCCGACCAAGTCATCGACCAGCTCGAACAACACGGGGGCATTGACGACTCGTTTTGGCGGCATCTTATCACCGAGCGACCCGGCCGCAAGGCCGACATCCTTGGCGTGCAAGCTCTGTGGACCGACAGGGGCAGCGAGCCAGAGCCAGACCCGATCACGCCGGAGCCGGTTGCATCACAAGACCGCCAGCCCGACAGCCGCAAGATACTATTTCTCTCCGCCAACCCCGACCCGGACAGCCCACTAGCTGTTGACGCCGAATACCGCCGCATCCGCACCCGCCTCGAAGCCACCACACACCGTCATCGCATCGACCTAGTCAGCTGGCCTGACGTGCACACAGTGGATCTAGCCACGAGGCTGCGCCGCGAGCTGCCTGACATCGTCCATTTTTCCGGCCACGGTGGCGAAGACGGCTCACTGCGCATGAGAAACAAGCATGGCGAGCCCCACTGGGTCGATCCTACTGCTGTGGCACGTTTCATCGCCCGCCGCAGCCAGGCCATCCGCATGGTCGTCCTCAACGCTTGTTATTCCCAGGCTCTGGCCGATCTGCTATGTCGGGACATCGAGTGCACCATTGGCATGAGCACGGTGGTTACTGACCGAGCTGCCGTCACCTTTGCCGAAACCTTTTACGAAGCCCTGTGGGACGGAGACACCATCCAGAACGCCTTTGGCGATAGTGTCGACGCGATCCTGGCCGAGGGCAGCGACGAGCAAGACATCGCCCAGCTGACCATCAAACCCGGCCTACGGGCCAGCGACCTGCGTCTTTTCTAGCCACCCAGCGCCACCCAGCCCATCGTCGAGGCCGCCAGGGGGGAAGGACGGTCGTTTTCTGGCGATCCCATGGTAGAGGTCGAGCAGGCGAGCTATGACGCTATCGACGGTTATCGACGGTTACCTAACCACCTAACCGCCTGGGCACTAGCCCAACTTCCGCAGTTAAAGGGGGACGAACGAGTGTTTTCAATGACAGCAAATCTACCTACGTTCTACGGTCTGAAATTTCATCCCTTTCGCCCGGGTGTCCCCATTGATGCCCTGCGGACAACCCCGGCCATCGAGCAGTTTTGTCAGCGGGTCGAATTTACCATCATTGATGGCGGATT
>JAKSDA010000105.1 GCA_022360315.1 Pseudomonadota bacterium | reverse complement strand
GGGGCCGGCACCCCGGGTCCGACCGAGCAGTGCGACGCGGACTGCACGTTGGCGGTATGCGGCGACGGCATCGTAAACCAGGCAGCCGGTGAAGAATGCGATGGGGATGGCCTGGGCCTTGGAGGGGAAACAGAGGAGTGCGATGTCAACTGCACCGACGCCAGGTGCGGCGATGGAACGATCAACAGCACCCGCGGCGAGCAGTGCGACGACAACAACGCGGACAACAGCGACGCGTGCCCGAACAACTGCCAGATCGCCACCTGTGGCGACGGGTTTGTGCATGCGGGAACCGAGCAATGCGATGGTGATGGGGCCGGCATCCCGGGTCCGACCGAGCAGTGCGACGCGGACTGCACGTTGGCGGTATGCGGCGACGGCATCGTAAACCAGGCAGCCGGTGAAGAATGCGATGGGGATGGCCTGGGCCTTGGAGGGGAAACAGAAGCGTGCGATGTCAACTGCACCGACGCCAGGTGCGGCGATGGAACGATCAACAGCACCCGCGGCGAGCAGTGCGACGACAACAACACAGTTGATCTCGACGGCTGTAACAAATCCTGCGCGCTCGAGTTTTGCGGAGACGGCATCGAGCAGCCGCTATTGAACGAGGAATGTGACGCAGGTGACGCGGACAGTAACGGAGTCGCCGATGAAACATCATGGTGTGACTCCAACTGTACGTTGCCGATCTGCGGCGATGGTGTCGAGAATAATGCTGCAAACGAGCAATGTGATGGGGGCGATTCGGACGACGATGGTGTCGCGGACGACACCCAGGAGTGCGACAGTGACTGCTCGTTGCCACAGTGCGGGGATGGGTATCAAAACTCCATGTTTGATCCTGACCCCAATGACGGAGTTGACCTGACAGAAGAATGCGACGATGGTGATGGTAGCCCGCGCAACACCAACGAGTGCGACAGTGACTGTACGTTACCGTTCTGCGGCGACGGGCATGCCAACCCCAACTTCGACCCGCCAGGTGACGTAACTGCTGAGCAATGTGACGAAGGCAACGGCAGTCCGCGCAACACCAGCAACTGCGACAGCGACTGCACGACGCCTTCATGCGGCGACGGGCATGTCAATGTCGCCGCGGGGGAGGAATGCGATCCTCCGCATTTCCCCACCGGGTGCTTGAACAACTGTCAATGCGACGCTTCGGGATGCACTCCAACGGGAGTGTAATGCCTTCGCGGGAGCGGTTAGATACAGATATCGTTACAGGCGCCTGGGCTGGCGTCCTGCTTGTACGACTCACACGTCGCCGACGTCAGGATGTCGATGCAGAGGGAGCCGTTGTCCACACTGTAGGTCTGGCCCGACATGCAATAGCTGGTTGTTACAGTGAAATCCTCACATGCTAGACCCGTATTTGTCTTCAACATCATCTTGCGGGCGTCTACACATCCCTGAACCGTTTTGGGGGCACCGAGCTGTTCGAGCTCGGCATCGGTGTAGCATTCGATCAGCCTTTCACAACTCACCTGAATGATGTCATTACAGACATCGGCGGGGCTCATCTCGTCGCTACCACAAGCCGGCAAAAGAGCCAAAATAGAAAAAACCAGGGGATAGAGCCAGTTTTTCATCGTGTGTTTTCCATGAGCTTGTAATGGGGGACGCTGGTGTTTCGCCGAGTCTACCAAGTCTCCTTGACCTTTGTGTAGGTTTCATCCAGGCGCCAGCTCGTGCCAACCGGGCGATTACGAGCGCGGACCATGGCCTCCAGTATCCCCACTCTTTGCTTCGTGGCGGGGATTTGACTCATCGCTCCAATCCGACGACCATGCGGCCGCGCACGTGCACCCGGACCGGTCGAGTATTGCGTACAGCCAGCGAAATGGTGTGGTAGCCCGATGATCCGTCGGGCAGCTCGGCACAGACCTCTTGCCGCCCCCGGACAATGCCCGCCTGTACGGCGGTGTCGCGCAAACAGACCTGGTTGCCGCGAATAACCGGTTCGGTCAGCGGTGACAGGCGGCCCAGATAGCGCCGCAGGATCTTGTCGCGCCTGCCCACCATGACCCGGATGATCTCGGACCGGACAACCGGGTTCGATATCTTGGCCTCATCGACCATGGCGACGATATCCTCGGCCGAAAATCGGGCCAAAATGCGGGCCATCCAGGCGGCGTCCCGCTCGGTCAGGCGGGTAAAGGGGCCGTAGGGATAGGAGGTGCGCCAGCCTTCGGGATCGAATCGCTTTACATTGTAGTACCCGAGTATGCGGCCTGCAGGCCCGAGCTGGGGGTCGTGCCAGCGGCGCGGCAACACGCCAAATGTCACCAGCTCCTGCAGCAGGATGGGAAAGTCGACCTCGTAGGCGACACTGCGGCGACGCGATACTCGCGCAAAGCGCGACAGCGATCCGAAGCAGTCTCCAAAGTCGATGAAGTAGTGCTTGACCCAGCCAAATCCCGCCTTCGGGTCGACTTCGATCCACGCATCGAGCGAGTTTTGCTCGCGCGCATCGTAGTGCTCGAGCCATGCAGCCAAAACGTAACTGCCGCGCAATTCGCGGCGATCCTGGTGGGGGATGACGTCGTTGGGATCGTCGGGTCGCACGCCGAAATCAACCCACGGACCGATCGGCCTGCCGTCGATGAACTGGCTGGCCAGGGCGCGCACACGGCCGTCGGGCAAACGGACCGTGCGCTCGAAAGCCTTGTCGACCCGGTCCTGAGTGAGTGGAACCTTGTCGCCCACAAAGTCCTTGGCCCTGGCCTTGGGGTCGATCTGCAAGATCGACGGGTGAAAGAATACCACCTGGTTGCAGGGCACGTGGAATCCGGCGGCGTGGTAGACCAGACTGCCGATCACATCGGCCGACGACGGCCGCTCATCGCCGCCAGTGTCGAACTTGAGTATGTAGCGCCGGCCGTCGGCCGCCTTGATGGTGAAACCGGGGTGGGCGCCGTCCGGTTTGCCCTTGACGATGGTCCATGGACCGGCCGGATCGAGCGGCGGGCCCTGGCACGGACCGCGGCTCAGTTCGGCGATCGACATATCGGCTTTGCCGATTCGATTGGTGAACCAGCTCGAATCGGGCACCTCGTCCACCGCGTTGACATTGGACGCTTCGCTGGCAGTGTTGACCCTCAGCAATCGAGCGAGGGGACCAAAGAAGATGTTTTCCATGGTGTCCCATAACTCGGACGCCTCGTATTCTGCTGGCATGGGCGCAAACGGTGTAAAATCGCCGTCGTCGCGCCACATCGGCGGGTTGGCAGAAAACCCGCGATGGCCGCCACAGGCGGAGCAAAGAGCGGCGAATCCGACAAGGAGCGCGACAGTCGAGCTGGGGCAAACGATCGCATCACGGCGCATAAGACCACCCCAGGACAAGGCGAAACGAGGTCACTTCAAAGCCCTCGTCCCACGGTTCAGTGCCCACTGCGGTCCAGATCTGCGCCCACCGTCCGGCTGATAGTCCGGCCAGACTGAATCCGAGCCCAAACGAGCCGCGCAGGAGAGATGGCTTGAAACCGGCCAGATTTTCGCCAAAGACGTTGCCCGTGCCGAGGTAGAGCGTGGCATCGATCCACGCTGCCAGTGGCCAGCGATAGGACAAGGTGGCAAACAAACCGCTGGAATCGACCATGCGGCCGGACGGGAATCCCCGCAGATTTCTCGTCCCACCGACTCGGACCATCTCGGTAAACGGAACCTCGACCTCACCACCCGGATCGTCCGAATCCCCGCCCGGCTCGAGAAACAACGCCTTGACCCACAAACTGAGGACTTTCTCATTGATGTTGTCGAGATGCAGAACGCCGCCAACTCCGCCCCCCCAGCGCCACCACCGCGTGTCGCGATGCCCGCTGTCGAATGCGTACTCGAAGTGTCCCTCGGCGCGAAACGCGCTGCCCGTGCCGCGTCCACCCAATCGGGTGTCCAGGTCAAACGCAACGCCTGTGCGGGCAATTCCGTAGCCGCGTTCATAACCCGGCGGCAACGCCTCGATGTCGCCGCGGGCGACCCGTTCGTCCACCGAGATGTCGTCGCAACACCGGCTGCGCTGAAAATCCCGGTGGCGTACACCGCCGTAGAACTTGATCCGAGTCGCCCGGAACGCGTTCCAGTCCAACATGGCCTGCACGTTGAACAGATCCTCGCGAAAACGACCCCGGTGCTCATCGCGCGAGCGCGAACCCAGGCCGTAGAAGACCCGATCAGGGCGGCGCCACCACTCGGAGTCTATGACCAGATCGAGCGTCGGCAAGAGCGGGGCCCGCTCCTGAAAATCGACCCGCAACCAGTTGCGACCCCAGGTGGCCATTTTGACTGTGAGCTTGCTGCCCTGGCCCAAAAAATTCACTTCCCAGAGCAGGCGAACACCCAAACTGGGCTGAAACCCAAAATCGTAATAGGCCAGAGGCGTGATCCCGGGCCCGGTCGGTATTCCCATGAACAGGGCCCGAAAAATCGCCCGCGGTGTCCGGGAATGCTCGAGCTTGCGGACCACCCAGCCCACCGGCCGGCGAACCAGAAACTCGTAGCCGACCCAGGGGATAAATAGAATCACTCTGGGTACCCACAAAACAACATCCTTGACCGTGGTGGGCTCGTCTTGCCGACCGTCGTAGTCCGGGACCTCCCGCTTGGCGGGCGGGTCGGCGTGGGACTCGGATGCAGATACAAACAGTAACGACGCGACCGTGAATGCGATCAGGCAACGGCCGCGTCGTCGGCCTAGTGCCTCACGTGCGGTGCACACAGCGCGGATACTACCAGGCCAATTGTAGCCCGGCAGGCTCGATCAACTCAATTAAACAGAAACGCATGCGTTGTGGATCAAACAAGGCGTTTCTGTTGCAGGCCAACCGCCGAGCCGGCCGGCAGTCCGGCCATCCGGGCGCGTTGCCCAACATTGACCGCCCCGAGCGCGAACCCCCGACCGTATACGGTCACATCGATCCTCTCGAACCTGGTCCCATGTCGATGCATACAATTGGACCAACCAATGGTCAATCACCAGAATTCAATCGATTGATTTTATTGCTCCTCGCTCCATTCTCACTGGCTGAGTGGCGAGTCACATGTCCAAGTTTTGTTAATACAATCTTCCAACAAATGTAATAACATAGATAGTTTGAGCAATTGAACGGTATCTTTTTTCCGTATACGTTGCCTTCTACATTACGCCACGGGTGGGGCGCGTGGATACCTTGATCATCGAGGTGTCCTGACGGTCCGTGCGTCTCGCCCGGGCACATCGACTCGACCTGGCGGCGCGTGCGTCTGGCTTGCGGCTGGAGCGTCATGCCGTCGCCCCAAGGAGACTACCAGTGAGAAACATCGCAATTCCCATCACAGCTCTGGCTGCCTTTGCGGCGTCGTGTCAGGCCACCGCCACGTTAAGCGACGAACGCAGCGACGACAAGGTATGGGTGACCATTGGCTCGGACGCTCTGGCTGTGGTCGAGAGCTCGCTGGCCGGCAGCGTGATCGACAGCCGCGAGAGGGCAGACGGCGTCGCCTTGGTCGAGGTGGAGAGCTCGGCCATTCCCGAGCTGACTCACCTCATGCACGAAGAGTTTATGCGCTGCGGCGGCTACATAGTTCACGATTCGCAAAAAGACGCAGTGGGTTCGCTGAAGAGCGAGCTGGCGCGATCCACCATGCACAAGGCCTTTGCCGATTACAGCATCGATAACGGCCAGGTGGTCGAGACTCTGATCGGGCAAGTCGACGAGGGCAATATCGTTCAAGCGATCACCGCTCTTTCGAATTTTCATACTCGCTATTACACGACGCAGAGCGGCGTGGACGCGGCTGTTTGGATCCGCGACACCTGGCAGGGCTACATACAGGGGCGTGCCGACGCCTCGGTCGAGCTGTACGAGCACAGCAACTGGCGCCAGCCATCGGTCATATTGACCATCGAGGGCGACCAGTTTCCCGACGAAGTGGTCGTGCTGGGCGGCCATCTCGACTCGACCGCTGGATGGGGCGGCAACTCGCGGGCTCCGGGCGCTGATGACGATGCGTCGGGAATTGCCACGCTGGGCGAGATCATCCGCGTGGCTATGGCCAATGACTACAAGCCAGACCGCACGGTCAAGTTCATGGGCTATGCGGCCGAGGAGGTCGGCCTGCGCGGCTCGCGTGCCATCGCCCAGTCGTTTCAGTCCCAGGGCATCAACGTGGTCGGCGTGTTGCAGCTGGACATGACCAACTACAAGGGGTCGACCGAGGACATCGCGCTGCTCGACGACTACACCAACGCCCAGCAGAACCAGTTTATCAGCCAGCTCATCGACACCTATCTCAACCTGCGCTGGACCATGACGACCTGCGGGTACGCCTGCTCGGATCACGCCTCGTGGACCAACGCCGGATATCCGGCCTCGATGCCATTCGAGGCGCGGATGGGCCAGCACAACCGGAGGATTCACACCGCCCAGGACACCCTGGCGCAGAGCGGCGGCAATGCCCAGCACGCGGTCAAGTTTGCCAAGCTGGGCGCCGCGTATCTGGCCGAACTGGCCAAGGGCGCCCTCGACGGGGGCGGCACCAATCCGCCGCCTCCGCCGCCGGTCGATCCCGTCACCGAGACCTTTTCGGACTCGGTAGCGCGCGGCGAAAACGATTTCTACGGGCCGTTTTCAGTCGAGCCGGGCAGCAACTACACCGCCCAGACCACCGGTACCGGCGACGCCGATCTCTACGTCCGCTTTGGCGCCCAGCCGACGACCAGCGCCTATGATTGCCGGCCGTACAAGAACGGCTCGGCCGAGACCTGCAGCCTCATCGTGCCGGCCAGCCAGACTCAGGCCTTTGTCATGATTCGCGGCTACTCCAGCGCGACCTACGACCTCAGTGTCACCTACCGACCCGACTCGGGCAGTGCTGCGCTACTGCCATCGGATTCGACGTCCGGGCCGATTACCGAGACGTTTTCGGGCAGCCCGAATCAGCAGCAAGAACAGTCGTACGAACCGTTTGCCGCGATGCCGGGCAGCGCCCCCTGAATTGCCGTGAAATGAAGCCTGGCGATCGGGCTTGACGATCCGATCGCCCGCTGTATTGGTTTCAACGAACCGATTCTCGCGGTCCTGGTTCCCCGATGAGACTGCCTGCGAGAATTGACAGCCGAAACAAAAACGAGGCTCACCGGCATGCGGTGAGCCTCTTGCTTTTGGCGCGCCCGGACTTATTTCGCCTGCGGGGTTTTCTTGTCGGCAGCCTTATCAGGTTTGGCAGCCTCGGCACCGGCCTTGTCGGGCTTGGCAGCCTCCGCCGGTGTTTTTACTGCTTTGACGTCGGTATTGCCGGCCTTGGCTGGGTCTTGCTTGGCCTTCTCGGCGGTGTTTTTGCTCGTATCCGCGACTGACTTGGCCGCTGGATCGGCTGACGTTTCGGCCGCCGGTGCTGGATTTTCGCCTTTTTGCTCGTCCTGGGAGCACCCGGCTCCGGCAAGCAGCAAACTGGCAACCATCATCAACATTGTTGCAAAACGCATCATGAAGTTCCTTCCTCTGAATATGCTTCCTGCAATTACCGCGCGCACAGCGCGCGCGCTCGCAATTGCAAGCGTAGGCCCGTCCGATCGCCACAACAATCGATCTTTTGTAATCAAGGGTATCGAGTTGTAGCGTGCAGATGACAACCGTCATCTGCACGCTATCGAAGCGAATTCAGCCGAGACGACTCAATATCGAACAATGCTGAGGATGTGGCTAATTATAACAATCGTGTCAGCTGACAACGGTCCCAGCTCACGTTACTCGGGGCATTCCTGCTGACCCCTGGTGATGGTGAATTCCACGCGCCGGTTGACCTCTCGGTCCTGCTCGGTTTTCTCGGGTTTGACCAGGAGCCTGTCCTCACCAAATCCTTTCGAAGTGAGGCGATTGTGGGCCACTCCTTTGTTGATGAGATACGTGCGTACTGCGGCGGCGCGGCTGCCTGACAGGCGCCGATTGTATCCATTCGAGCCATTGCTACTGGTGTGCCCTTCGATGCGCAGATGTATCTGGGCATTGGCCAGCAGCTTGCGTGCCACTGCGTCGAGCTGTGGGTACGACTCCGGCTTGATGACATTGCCGTCGTCTGGACAGCTTCATGTTGTACTCCAGTTTGCCCTCGCTACTGGTATGACCCTGCACTTGCACACGCACCTGGGGATGCGCCTTCAGACTCCACGCGACGTCGCGTTTTAGGATCTCCTTTGATGCCGGCTGCAGGACAGTCGAATTGACCTTGTACTGGATCTTGTGATTGCCGCCCAGCTTGAGTTTCTTGCATAGCTGGTCCGAGACACTCGGAATGTTTTCTGGACACCCCCGTTCGAATGTCACCGGGTAGTGGGCCGGATCATCGCCGGCCGTGCTGGCCGGAGCACCGAAACCGAGAACCGATATGTTATCGACATTGATGCCGCTATTGTGCAGCAAGCGGGCAATTGCGTCGGCTCGCCGCTGGGCCAGTTCGCGATCCGCATTGGTTGCATCACCCACGTTGATGGCGACCAGTAGTGCGCGATTCTCGGCTACTGTCCGGGCGAGCTGTTGAAGCGGCACCCGCGACGGCAGGGTCAGGACATCGGTGTTGGGCAGGAAGGCAATGTGCGGGCCAACACTGATCGTTGCGCGCTCATCGGCTCCAGTGCACTCGTCGACGACAACGGTCGGCTCGGGGCAGCCGTGATATTCGGGTTTGCCGGGAACGGTTGGGCAGTAATCGTAGGGCAACCACGGCCACTCGCTGGCGGCGACGAAACCACCACAACACGCTGAACTGGACGGCAACCGCCTCGTTGTCACAGGGCCATCCGCTCAGATCAGCCTTGTCGGGCTCCTACTTGCCCCCGCCTTGGCCGCCCTCGGTTGGCGGGCAAGTATCGCTCTCTATCACCTGGCACGTCTGCAACCACTCTGAGGTCATCGCAATGGTACCGCCCTGTAAACCTGGCCATTGACAGCAGAGCCTTGCTTTTTTCTTTCCTCTCCTATTTAGCTCTCGCATCTTTGGCATTTTATCTCTGATGTTTGCTAAGTCGTGTTGAAGGTTTTTTTCCTCAGCTGTACATTCATCCAGTGCTGTGCGTAACTGTCCGTCCCGGGAGATTTCGCCGTCCTCCTTGATCTTGCTATTGCATAGCTTATTGACACACCACTGGACCAATTGGGCCATATTCCTGAATGTCTTGTCAGCGGGCACAGGACACGGCAGGTCGGGAACGGCGGCATCCGCCGCGGGCGAACTCGGCTTGTGTTTAGGTTCCCGAGATACGCCGGAATCCGGCGTATCTACCTGAGGCGAGATCACTAGCTGCACCCAAGCCCCCTGGTCACCAGGAATACGCCAGAACATGACCACAAGCAGGGTTAGCACAAGGAGATTGGCCGCTACGAGCAGCTTGAGCAACCAACGATCGTCCACTCTCATTTTGCGTGGTCGATGAGAAGCCGTCGTTCCTCGTGACGATTCCGGGCCCTCGCTGGTGTCGCTCAGACGTTTGAGGAGAATCTTCTTCTCCTTGCTGTCGCCGACCCCCTTGACCCAGTCATCGGGGGTCAGAACAATCCGCTGCATGATCGCGTCCGGCCCGAGCACCGGCCGCTTCCAGGCCGGGCTCGAATGCTGCTTACCCAGACCCATGGACATCATGGTGGCGGCCACCGAAACCAGGGATCGGCGATCTGACTCCGCCGAGGGCTCGTGGCCCTCGAGCTCTGCGGGTGAGGCAAAGCGGGGATCGCCGACCAGCAGTCCGAGGCCCTTCTGGTTCTTTCTACGCCACAGCGAGTAAAAGCGGGCCAGGCCACAGCCAAACACTTCTTGCCCCTTGAGCGATGGATTGATCCAGCGTTCATTGATCCCGCCGTGGATCAAGCCGCGTTTATGCAGGCAGTCGAGCCTCTTAAATAGACTTTTGAGCTCTTGTTGCCTGATCGTCGTGTCGCTCGGCGCGGAGCTGGGTACGTAGTCGAGGTGGACGACAAAGTACCCTTGCTCGTCGACCGAGGCATCCCATAGACCTGTGATGTCTCGATTGCGCAACGCAGGCGCCAGACCTTGCCATATCTCACTCAGCTCATCATCGTCATTCCAGGGATCGCGGGAGACCAGGATCCTATGGTCTTCGTACTCGCTATTATTCATGCAGAATGCCGCAAAACACGCGTCAGACGATTCGCCATCCGGTTGGATCTGCTGCGACAATCGCCGGTTCTGCGCGAACTCGTGAGCCTTTTTCTTCAGTGCTTCGTGGTCGCTATCACTCCATAACTCGGGAACAACGCCATCAGCGGCGAACCTGTCCAGCGTGTGTTTTTCGAGAAGCCTGGCGCTCAGGGGACAATAATATGTTTCATGATTTGGCATTTTTCATCACTCCGCTCGATCGGATCGGCTCTGGTCCAGCGACCAGGGCCACGGCGATTCGAGACAGGTCTCTGATCCAGGTTTGATCGCCACAGGACGACAGGGCAGGGCATTCGAGCAACTGTGCCACCGCTTGGCGCGAGGCCAGCGGACCGAACCGCGCGGCCAAGAATTCCGGACTGGATTCGGGCAGCGGCGAGCCGTTTTTATCCGTGCCGTGGTGGATCCATTGCCGCGCTGCGTCGACCAGGGAGCCACCTGGTTTCGACAGGGGATATACCGCGTCTGCGTGGCTCAGCGTCCAGACATCACCGGACGCCATCCGGGCCGATGATAGCGTTCCCCTGGCGCACGCCTCGATGAACGCGCGCAGCCGCGCCGGGTGCTCGAGCAAGTCGACCACGACTGCGGCAACCGGCGTCGCATCCACGTCGTGCTCGCGCATCTTGGCCTCCAGACCCGCAGCCAGGGCCTCGGGTGCGTGCACGTGGCATTCCGGCCAGATGTCCCCGATTCTGTGCCGATCGAAGATCTCGCCGAGAGGAACATGAAGATCGGCCGTGACCAGAGCAGACCAATGCGGGTCGCTGCGAGTCCCGGAGATCATTGTTGGCCGAGCGACTTGCAGCGCTCGGGCCCGGGCCTCGCTGAACACCCGGACCTCGGGATCGCTGGCGTCGTAGAGATACAATTCGCACCGGCTCGTGCCCGACAGACCATCGCGCCGGAACGGGATGGATGGCGCGGGGATTTTGCGATCGCCGAGCTGGTCGATGACTCGCTCGCGCCAGGTCTGCGATACCAGTCGGCGGACCAGGTTGTCGATTCGCCGCCGCAATTGCTCTACTTGCTGTGGCTGTGGAGAATACTCCTCGTCTGTTTCTGTGCGCAGCCGCAGACGGATGTCGAGACGCCCGGAGTCGCGATCGGCGCGGACTAGCCAGGTGAATCGTGCCAGCAGGCTATCCCGCTGGTCCTGGTATCGCTCGCGATAGGTTTTTTCGATCATTTGCCGATCGACGAGCTCGACAGGCCTCACTGTACGGGCTCGATCGTCGAGGACGCGTTCGGCTTCGGCCAGATCCCTGGCCAAGATGCGGCAAAGACCATCGAACCGATACTCCTCGTCAAAGAGCCTGATATCGGAAACGTGCCCACTGACGAGCATACCCTCCCAGCGCCCGACTTCTCGGCGAAGCCCGGCCAATCGCTGGCCCAGCATACGGCACAGTGCGGCGGCTTGATCCACCTCCGGCTCTAGCGACCCCATGGGCGACCTCGTCTGGCTCCGGACCGACAGGATGTTGCGCTCGGCGCGACGAGTCCACTCGGCTGCTTTATCGAGTGCCCCTGCCAGGACCGCGAGCCGGCCGCGCCGCGCGCGAATCACCCGGTCGGAGTCATCGAGCTCGTCGTCGCGCAGATCGCCGTTCAATACCCTCAGGGCCCAGGCCTGTAGCCATTGCACGGTGCTGCCGTGGCTTTGCTCGTGGTATCCAGCCAGCTCGAAGTCGGTCATATTCGCGAACCGGTTCACCCGCGATCGACCGAGCGCCCCTGTCACCTGGCCGGCATCGGCGAGTTCGCGCAGTGCGTGCAGGATCGCCGGGGGCACGCCGCTGTTCTGATCGCCATCGACCAGCTCGGCAAGCGCTTGGTCGACAGCCCGGGCAGCTGGGCTGCAGGAGAAGCGCAGACCATCGGACGCAGCGGCCAGCAATCGGTCCCCGAGCAGATCCATTGCCGCACGAGCGGCCAGCACTGCATCGATCTCGCGAACCGGGAGACGCACCGACTGAATGCCGATGCGGTGACCGACCGCCTGCCCGATTCGCTCGGATTCGCGCGCTTCTTCCCCGGCGAGGCCGGCAAAGGCGTTGCGATACTCGGCCGAGGTCATCCACAGCAGCGCCGCATCCGCGGCCTCGGCACAGATGTCGGGAAATCGGTTCGCATTCCGGCCCGTGGCCCGCGCCTGGCCGGCGTTGTCTCCGCCCGGGCGAGTCACCACCAGGACCCGATCGAGCCAGCGGCGAATGCCGGCGCCATTTCTGTCCACATCGCTTCGATGCCCGGAACCAGTGGGATAGGCGAGACGACCGAGTTCGCGCAACAGGGCTTGCGTGTTGCCGCGCGCGGTTGGCTCGTCATCAGATTGCAACAGCATCGCCGTGACACCTGCGCCCTCGCCGCCGATCGCGATGGCCTGACCGCGCAGCGCGTAGCAAAGATCGGCCAGCAACCCCGACGACGCGCCGCCACCGGACGATGCCACCACCACAATATCGAACTCAAGGCCCTTGAACGGCTGCAGCCATTCCGACAACCGGGGCGCGATGCCCGAATAGCCCACCGCCATGGCCAGTTTGGCCAGCTGCCGGTCGCCGCGCGCGCCGAAAGACACGTCGCTCCCACAGCCGCGGGCGAGAATACGGTCGACGTCGAGCCACGAATAACGACCGGACAGCGACGGTTGGCGAAGCTCGGAGTACAGATCGCGCCCGATGGCGATGGCCTGGTTATCGGAGTCAACTGCCGGCCTGACCCCGGCAAACTCCATATCGGCCAAGTATGCGTTACCGGCCAGATCGAGCCTGTGCAACCCAATATCGTCGGGAACCCGGCCCAGCCGAGACATGATGGCCGCCTCCAGGTGGGTGACCGTCCACTGTCCCAGGTAGCCCACTCCGACAACCAGGGTGGGTCGGAGTGACAGTTCAAAACGCTCACTCCGATCAGCCTCCAGAAGTGGAGGAAGAGCCGGTGGTTCGACTGCGGGAGGCGGCACCTCATCTGACACCGACCATCGCTCTTCACAATCGCAGGGCGCGATGCGCCGGACTACCAGCCAGAAAAGTGGATTTAGCAGAGCCCACCAGAGCGGCCAGATGGGCCACTCTGGCAAGACCAGCACGCGCGGACTGCGATTGCACGCCACGCCGCTGTGGCGCTTGCCCTCGATGTCCTGATAGTCGGCCGTGGCAGCCCGGGTCGCCACTCGATGCCAGCCCATGCATTGTGCGCGCAGGCGATAGTCCACTGTGACTCCCTGTACGCCGACGTAGTGCGCAGTCCAGCCGAGCTGGCTTTTTTTCAGATCGACCCGGTCGGGCGCAGCCCGCCCAGTCGAGACCAGCAGATATCCGGCTTCTGACTCGTTGTAGGTTTCCTCTATATTCACTTCGGTGGCAAAAACCTGGTCCAGGGACTTGGCCAGGGTGCGGTAGAGAGGGGCCATATCGGCGGCGTGTGGACAGTGAAAATACAGCCCGTCCGACGCGATTGATTCGAGCAGCGACCGATTCACCGAATAGCCCAGACTGATGGCGGCGATCCGAATATCGGCGTCCTTGAGGCGGGTGGCCGCGTCAAGCGCGCGCCCGCGATGACTTTCTCCGTCGCTCAAAAGGACGATCAACCGGGCCACTGAATCGGCGCTGGCGTCCGAGCTGCCTTGCCCCGGAGCGCCCGCAGTATCGGCGTCGGGCCCGTGGCCCACGAGCGCCCCTGCCGCGTTGAGCCCCTCGTCGATCGCCGTGCTGGCGCCGCCAATGACCGAGCCGATCGCGCGCACGAGTTCATCGCCCGGCTCGGTCAGATCGGCGATCACGTGGCCGACCTGAGCAAACGAAACCACCCCAACGCGCACTGATTCCCCGCAGTGTGCGACAAAGCTGGCCATCGCCTCACAGGCGTGGGCGAGCGGGCTGCCCGGCCCCCGACCCATGCTGGCAGAAGCGTCCACGACCAGCACGACCTCCATGGGCACTGTCCGCTCGGGCGGTGTGGACGGCAGATCGCGCGTGCTGAAGTGCAGCGAGACATCAAACTCCTCACCCTCGCGGCACCAGCGTCGGCTGACGGTCCGGACCAGCGTGCTGCTGCCAGGCCGGGGTGTACCAGTTTCCAGGGCGTATAGTGCCGCCCCGATAGCGAGATAAAGCATCAGAACGATCAAGAAACCGAGCAACATGAGATTCACCAGATACTCTGGCAGTACAGAGTCAAGAGCAGCTCGACCTGCCATTCGCGATCGGAGTTCATCCGGGGTGAGGTGGCCGGGCGTCTGCTGAGTTGATCGTGCGCCGGCGTCACGCCGTCCTTGCAGAATGCATCCCGAGTGGCTCGCAACCTGGCCACCCGGCTGGGCTCGGGTTCGCTGGACAGCGAATCGCCGGTTGCGATTTGACCGGCTTTGATTTCGGAAAAGTGGGTAACAAAGCGAGCTGCGGCGTCAAATAGACTATCCGAATGGCTCAGTTTCGCCGTGGAGCCATCGGGCAAGCGCAACCAGGTCGGGCCCGAGGGCGTCGAGGTCACCTGTCCAGCGATCCACAACCGAGCAAATTCCCGCAACCTCGCCGGCGCTGACGTGACCACCGCCAGGCCGGGATCGATCGCGGCAATTGTCATTGCGGTGCGTCGCTCCAGCTCGAGCACCAGGCGTTGCAGATAGCATTCGGCCGACTCGACCGGCTGCCACGGGCCTTCCAGAACGCCGGCATCGGATCCCGACAGTAATTTGGACAGGTCGCCGAGCCGGCGACCCGGCAGCACAGACACCAGGCGAACGACCCGATGGTCGCGAGCCTCCACCACAGAGAGCTGCTCCCACATTTTCAGTCCGCCTCGCACCGATTCAATCAACGCCGGCCGGTAGTCGGGGTCCGGGGCGAGCGCAGACAGCTCCACCGGGGGCACGACCAGAACGTTGGTTTGCTGCGATTCGGCCTCTGCGCCCGCGCCGGCGACCGGCGGGCGAGACAGAGTCTCTGCGACCGCTCCTGGCTCGACCGGATAGGGCGAGCCCTGGCCCGATAGCTTGCGATAGATCGAGATCTGCCGGAGCGCGTCGAGCCACTGGCTGGACAGTCGCCGGATCGACTCCTCGAGTTCTCGGCGATCGGCCCGGGTATAGCGCTCGACGCGCTCACCGGCAAAAGCCAGCTCGAGCTGCCCATCGCTGCGGGCATCGAGCCAGAAACGCCTGGCCAGCTCGGACTTGCAATCATCGCTGTCAAGCCAGCGGCCGAGCCAACGGCGATACGCGTTTTCCTCGCTCAGTGCCGGGTCGCCCTCGCCATCAGCCAGGTAGTGACGGCACTCGATGGTTGCCAGCGCCGCCTCTTGATCGGCGGTCTCGGCGTGGCGGGCAGCTGCTTGGGCCAGTAATCCGGACTGGTTTGACATCGCCTTCGGGAACACAGGATCGGCAATTGCGCCGGATCCGACCAGCACGGCGATCCATCGCTCGAACTCCTCGACCCAGGCGTCGAATTGTGCAGCGATCGCCGCTCGAATCCGCTCGCTCGATTGATCGCTCGGTCGGTCGTGGCTGGACCCGGTTCGACGACCAGTCGAGCCGCCTCGGGACATGGTCCCCGCTACACTGCTGCGGAGTCGCTGCAAACCCGCGCGAGTCGCCCAATAGAGCTCTGCCAGGGTCAGCTCGCGTTGTCGGAGCATGGCCCCGAAATGGCCAGCCATATACGCGCGCAGCGCAGTTGGCCCCGCCTGTGCGACTCGAACGAGATCGCCCGAAACCACCGGCGCGGTCACGCCGAGGCCCGGTTTGTCCAGTATTCTGCAGATTTGGCCCTGCCGTGTCGCCGTCGGCTCGACCACACAGCCGCGCCCATCGACATCCGACTCCTGGCCGTTGTCGCGCCAAAAGAGGCTGTGGATCAGGTGCTGCAGAAAACGCCAGTAGAGCCGTTCCGATAGATGCCTGACCGGGAAGATCACACTCTGGCAGCCGACCAGCGAAAACCGCGCATCGCCATCAACAGCCAGGTTTCTGGCATCTTGCAAGAGCGGGCCCTCGAGCAGCGGGCTGATGCGGCGCCTGGTGTCCTGCTGCAGGAAGACCCCGACAACATCGGCTGCTTCCGGGTAGGCATGGGTACACGGGTCGCCGTGACGTGACAAAAAGAACGTCGCGTCGACCAGCTGTTCGTCCAAAGCTGCGGCACCCTGGTTGCTGTCGCGAAACGGATACTGACCGGCCAGGGCCAATCGGTTTCGTTCTCGCAGCAGTCCATTGCGATTGGCGATGAGCCGCTCGCGGATGTCTGAGCCGGCCCCGGCTGCAGCGCCTTCGACGGACAGCAAAAGGCCGTATCGACGTGGTGGCGCCCGATCGGGTCGGCCGACCTGAGCCCGGCGGACTGCCGAGCGAACAATAGAGGCCACGTCGTGGTACCAACCACTGCCAACCCCGCCCTCGCACGACGTGACCAGAAACACCTGGCGCAACTCATCTGCAGCCGGCTGCTCGAGCAGCTGCGCCACTGCCTGCTCGATCGCTGTTGCCACAGTGGAATGCGCGCCTTGTTGCGCCCTCATCGTGGCCGATCGAATCGTCGGCCGTCCGGCTGCCGATTCAGCAGCGTCTGCTTTGCCCGAGTGGCGCTTCAGATCTTGCCACAGGCCCAGGCGAGCCAGCGTCCTGTCGCCGTGACTACCCCTGGTGAGGTCGAGCTGGCCCGATGGTCGCCCCCGGTAGACCTCCGCATCGAGCCACGGCGGCTGTGTGTCGGCGGCGAGCACAGCGTGCAGCTTTCGGCTGTGCTCGGGCAAGAGCACGACCTCGCCGGTTTCGACACTGAGCGACAACCCGGCGACCGCGACATCGCGGGCCTCGGGGCCGACATATTCGCTGGCCGCAGCGTCGAGTTGCAAAAACGCCAGTCCGGTGTCGTCGGGCGCGATAAACGTCTCTGCGACCAGCGCCTTGAGGTGAGTCAATACGTGACGTCCACTGCCGCCGAGCCCGATGACCAGAGTAGGCACCGGCTGGGCGCGGCTCTCGAATACCTCGCGCAGCCGGCTGAGCGCCGGCGGTGGTAAGGACGGCGGCAATGGCTCGAGGTCGGCTCGTCCAGGTCGCAGGACAGAGTCACCCGCCTCTGCGCGCGGCCGTCGATGACCCCGAGACGCCAGCAACCAGAATAGAAGATACAGAGCGGCCGGCAGAAACATCAACAACAGCCACCCCGGTGTCCACACCAGGATGCGCGGTCGGGCGCTGATCCGAAATCGCCGCTTGCGCCCGCTCTCGTCGACGTAGCCCATAACAAGCGGCTCGGACGGCGCCGCGAACAGCCCTGGTCCGGGTCTGCACCCGAGTTTGCAGCGACAGCGGTTTGTGAAACACGGCTGGCAATTGCCACTCGAGCCGGCCGCTCTCGGCATCGACGTCGCGGACAAACAGGGCCGGCTCGCCGGGCAGCTCGAACCAGCCCGGCGCCAGCCTTGTCCGCACCCGCACGCCGTGAAGCAGACTCTCGGCCACGTCCATGCCGACGCCGAGAAACAGTCGAGTCATCTCTGCTTCATCGGTGGTCTGAGTGAATCGGTGAGGCTCGACAGCCAGGTTCTCGAGCTGCTCGGCCCCCACGCCCCGACCGACACCGACAGCATAGACCTCGACTCGATTGGCGCCGCTCCGCCTGTTCAGCTGGTCAGTCAAGTTTGCCGCGTCGCCGGCGTCAGCGTCGCCGACCTTGCCGTCGCTCAAAAACAGGATCACCTTGCGCGCTTGCGAGCGGCCGGCCCGGGACAGCACGTCGGCGGCCGCTTCGATGGCGCGCAGAAATACCCTGCCACTGCCGCCGCGAATTTGGTCGATCGCTCGCAAGACCTGCTCGGTATCACGACTGAGCGGCTGGTCGTCGCGCAGCGGGACCGCCAGCTGGGCTTGGCTGTCAAACTCGATAACACTGAAATGGACCGCGTCGCTGCACAGGGCCGTTACCAGGGTCGCTGCGGCCAATCTGGCGTGATCGAGCCGCTTGTCTGGCCGCGCGCGACCCGACAAGAGGTCTGCCAGAGGCGGAGTCAGGTAGTTTTCGTCGCGAATGTATGTTTCGCCCTTTTCGATCTGGTACATGCTCTGCGAGCGATCCAAGACGATCACGATGTCGAGCGGCTCTGGCGCCCTTGCCGGGCCATGCAGTGTTGCCGACACGCCTACCGCGAGTTCGAAGTCGTCGCCAGCGCTCGCGATGTGGCGAGAAATGGTCACCGGGATGGGTGAATCCGCGGCCCAACGCCCGCATAGCACCACCCAGCCGTGCACCGCCGCAACAAACATCACCGGCACCATGAGCAAGATCAGAAATCGGACCAGATGACCGGCCCAGTAGCGCGATACGCGACTCATCGAATCCTCACTACTCCACGTCGGCTTTTCTGCGCCCGACGTAATAGCGACAGATGGCCTTGAAGCTCGCCTTGACTCTCTCGGGGCGCTTGGCCAGTTCTCTGTCCACGGCGCTGTCGAGGTCGGCCAGGAACCTCTCTGTCAGCGCGGCGAAATCGACGCCCGGCTTGTTGGCTGCGGTCTTGACCCATTGCTCGAGCGTCTCGGCGGTCAACTCGCGATTGTTGCCTTTTTTGTGCATTGTGTGTTGCAGACAAACACGCGCCAGCGCGGTCAACAGATCCTCGGTCTGGCCCTGGGTGCCGGTCAGACGAAAGTCTTGGTCGGCCTCGCCGATATACCAATGGTCGTCGTCCTGGTTGTTCTGCCAGACCAGTCCGAGTACTTTGGCCCGGATGAACAGCCACGTCATGAGCGGCTGATCCAGAGCGCGCAGAAGCAGCGGATCGATGAGATCATCGGCGGACAGGAAAGCATGGCGGTCGTGGGCGAGGCGGCGCTCGAGGTCGAACGCCTCCTGGGTGCCGCGAAACGGATGGTAGGTATAGGGAGTCCAGTTTTTGTCGTCGTCGCGGAGAAATTGATCCTCGATGTACTGGCCCTGGAGGTCGTCGATCGCAGTGACTTTCTGCCAGTCGTAGATCATGTGGGCAAACAGAATCAGGGTGTGCTTGTCGCCAAAGCGCTCGACCTGTTGCAGTTGCTTCGGGTCGAGTGCATCCAGCTGGCCAGCTGCGCGCCGTATGCCTTTGGCCAGGTCCGTGCGATGCTCTGTGCTCAGGCCCTTGTCATCGTAGACCAGCACATAGGACGGGGTGTGGTTCGCCGACTGTGGCTCGCCATGGAGGAGTAGATCGGTGCGCTTGCGCAAGAACGTACCGATTTCCTCCCACGACTGGCCGCCGGGTTGCCCGGATTGCCACTCGATATAATCCCATATGCTCGTATTCTGCAGTTGTTTGTGCACCCGCTCGCGAAGCCATTTCTCGATATGCTGCATGACAGCGTCGACGTCGTGAGGTTGCTCGCTGTCGATATCCGATTGCGCGGGAAAGTTTTTGCCCTTGAGCCGGATCCTGGGCTGCCCGTCGTCATCGACACTCCCCACCCACTGGGCTCCGGCGAGCCAGGATTGGTGGTAAGGTCGATTGTCGCCATGCGGGTCAGCCGCGCATTTTGTGCGCAGCACTTCCATGTAGCCGCCCATCTGGCCGCTCGAGTCGCTGTCGCCCAACACGCCGATCGCGTCGGTTGTGGAACGAGCGGCCTCTTGCAGGTGCTGCTTGGCCTCCTTCAGCTCGTCTTGCTTGGCGCGCAGGACGCCCTTGCTTCCCTGCACCGGGCTGACCAGCTGATCGGCGATCCGGTTGACCTCTTTTTGCCAATCGACGATGCGTGCTCGAATGTCTTCGATCACCCCGACCAGACCTTTTACCAGCCACTGGCGACGATAGCACTCGCCCTTGGCCTCTTCGGCCGCTCGGTAGCTTTCCTCGGCATCGACGATATCGCTGAGATCCTTGAGAAACAGCAGCTTGCTGCCGACCTTGGCGTCTTCGAATTCAGCGCCGGCCTCACTGGCTTGCTTCTTGGCCCGGGTCAGCTCGTCTGGCAGATGGGCTGAAACCCGCTCGAGTTCGTCGATGCGTCGGCTCAGCTGAGAGTCGAGTTCTTCGAGAAACTGCTGAGACAGCCCGATCCGGCCCGACTCGCCGATATTGAGCGACTCGGCCAGACTGGCGATGATCTTGCGATCGAGCTGTCTGCAAAGATGGACGCTGGCCGCCCTGCGAAAGCTCAGCAATGCGCCATTAAAACTGTTGTCATCGCCAGCCCCTGGCTGGTTGGGCCCGACCCCTTCCATGGTCCCGTAGTAGGCTTGCCGGCGATTGGCCAGAGCCTTGCTGAATTGTCGTTTTTCAACCTCGGGGTTATCGGACCGCTTTTCTCTCGCGTCCGCCCGTTCCCGATGGGTCTTTACCCTGGCCTCGGGCTTTTCGCCATCTACTGATATGTCGTCATCGGCCTCGTATACCCGGGCGTACAGCCGTTTTGCCGCAGCCATTGTGCGATCGCCCGGCGCCAGTCCGAGGCTATCCGAGGCCCCGAGTCCGTAGAGTTTATTGACAATATCAGCAGAGCGCAGCAAATACTGGGCCTGGAATCCGGCAACTGCTTTGCGATCCTCGAGATCGAGGTCGCGCAGCGCGGCCAGATTCGGAAATAGTTCACTGACCGTCGCCTTTGCCTCGCTGTCACCGCGCTCCTGGCTGGTATGCAGCGCACCTGTGCCATTTTTGGGTCGAGCCAGCGATCTTGTGAATGCAATGATCTCTTCAAGAGAGAAAATTTTTGCGTACCAGCTCACCGGGAGATACACCCGCGAGAATCCGCAGGTGGGGATCGCAACGTCGATTTCGAGCTGTGCTGCGGCCCCGGAATCATTGTTGATGCGCTGCTGCAGGGTGGGACCGCTGTCGTCGTTGACCAGAAGTTCAAGCGTGCTGGCGACTTCTTTTAACAAGTCGTTTGTCTGGTCTTTGGTGGCGCAGTGCCGATCGAGAAACTCGACCGCCTCGAACAACTTCTCATTGCGGCGATACAGGCCACTTGGATAGTCAAACAGGTTGCAGTACGGCTGCGGTCCCTTTAAGTCGTCCATGCGGGGCCGCTGGTATAGAAAATCCCTGGTCGCATATGGATACTGGAACCAGGCGATATCCCGGACCAGCGAGAAGGCCCGGCCTTTTGACACCCCGTGCACGTAGGAGTACGCGTTGGTCAAGATCAGCTTGCCGCTGACATAGCCTGGAACTGCCTTGCCGCTGGGCCCGCGGGTCAGCTCCGAAGTTTGCTCGAGCGCGTGGCGGATCATCGCGCCCACGTCGACAAACGCACCGGCGCCGGTCCCGCCTGAGGCCGATGCGATGACCCAGCAGTACACGCTGCTGTCGTCGGGCTGGGCCGACTGAATGCTGCTGAGCTTGTTTTTCAAAGTACTCAGAATCGCCCGGCTATTCAGAAACAGCCCGGCCCGAGCGAATTGCCGGTGCTGGCCGGCGCCGTCGGCAATATTGTAATTGGCCGGCGGAACTTTCTCGAAACGAGCAGCCCGGAACCACTTGGTGTAGTGTGTGTGATAGGACAGATTATCGGCCATTCCGCGCACCGTCGGGTCGGTGTTCTCGAGGTGAAAGTACTCAGTGTGCGCCGGACCGCGGCAGTCGAGCTCAACGCCCTGTACCGGGTACGGTTCGATCTGGCCGGGCGACACCGTATCCATCGCGAGCAATTTGATCGTGTCGGGCAGCCGGCCGCTTTTTCCCTTGTTGATGAGTGACGCTTTGAGATGAGTTAGAACCTTTACGCCGGTTCCGCCGATCCCAACGATGAGTGCCTTGGTCGCCATGAGTTCTCCTTGCCCAGCTAGTGCTGCGGCGTGCCTCCGAGGGGACGGGGGTCGAGTGTAAATACCCAGTTTCCTCCGAGCTCCTCGATTTCGTGACGTGGATTGGGGTTGAGGGTGGTCAACCTGAATCGCCTTGGTTTGCGAGCGCGCTGCGAGGCTCGACGGCGGCGCCAGCCAAATAAGCCCTTGCCGGTTTTGCCTGTGCTTGCTGCTACCTCCGCCCCGGACGAGGCCGGCTCGCGCGCAGCTCTGTCGCTCGACGCATTGTCGCCGGTGGCGCGGTTGTCCGCAGAGCCGTCCCGTGCGGCACGTTGCCCCGCAGTGTCGGTCTCGCCGGATATGTCTGCATCCCGCTTGTTGGCGTTTCGTGCGTCCGGCCCGGGCGCGGCCGACGCACCTCGGCCGTTTAGCTGGTCCGGGTCGGGCGGCACGTACTCCGCCTCGATGCGGACATGGCGCTTGCGAGTTGGGATGCGCTTGACGCGCAGGCGCTCGACGACCCAGGGCTGGTCAAAACCCACATCAAACTGCCGGTCGGCAAAATCGAATTGCTTGCCACTGATCGGGAGTTTGAAGTCCTCGTCTGGATTATATAGATTGCGCAGCACCAGGACGGGCCGGCGCCGTTCGATATAGCGATCTTGTATGCGATACACCATGTGCCGGCCCAGCCTGCTGGCGAACAGGATCAGACTCACAACCGAGAACCCGACGCCGAAAAGCAGCGCCAGCCAGATCAACCAGGCTTCCCGTACCGGCAGCGGATGGGTCGCCATCTCGGTGGTCGGCGCTTGCCCGGCTGGCCCGTCGGATTGGGCAATGGCCTTGACAAAGTGATCATTGCCGGCGGCCCGATGATCGGCGATCAGGTGGAGTTCGACCGCGCCGCGCCGCAACAGCCAATCTGCCGACATGATGGACCGTTCGATCGGTAGCGAGGCCTCGAGTGAGTGAGAATCGGCGCCCGGATTCGCGACCAGTGCGACTGCAGGGCCATCGACTGCGCTGTCGGAGACTCGCAATTGCGCGCGGAGCAGCTTATCCGGTTGTGCGCCACTGCCGAGCTGGTCGAATCCGAGCGGCTCATCGGGATTGTCGAGCAGGGCCAGGTGACCGCGCACGTGTACTGCACCGGAGCCGAACCACAGCACAGCCTTGTCGTCTCCCCTCGGCTCATCGAGGACAAAGACCAGAGGTGCTGCGTCGTCGACCGTGAGGATATCGTTTTTGATCGATTGCGATCGAAACACCTCGACCTTCACCGGTTTGCCCGCAGCATTTTTCATCTCGACAGCGGCCGTGAAGAACAGGTTATACGGGCCCGGCTGATCGGGCATAAATGGCTGCGCACTGGCGAACTTACTCCACTCATCCGCCAGTTTCATCTCGATCTCGTCGCTCGCCGAGCTGCTCTCGTATTCGACCCGCACGATCGCCTTGACCGGGTACCGGGACTCCATGTCCATGGTGAATGGCTTGCCGTCCCGGCCGGTGACCTGATATTGAATCACCACCTCACTGTGGCGCTTTTGCGGCGTGACCGGGGCCAGGAGCTGCACGTGGTTGTAGTGCGGCTCTGGCGTCACCGAATAGGCCTGGCCGGGGCGATTCAGCCGCCACAACCCCGGTGTGGGATTGTCGATGACCACTTGAACGCTGCGGCTGCCCGGCGCCGTGACGAACTTGCGAACAGCGACCGGAATATTGTCCGGATCGCGAATATCGATGATGTCGATGTCGCCCGGATCGTCCAGCTCGATATCGAATACGACACTCTTGAGGTACGGCGGGCACAGATATACCTCCGCCGCCGACCCACGGGTCGCTCCGACCCATTGCCTGGTGATCGCCGCAATGGTGTCTCGAATATCGTCGCGCCTGGCGATGGTGTCGTATGCGGCGACGTGCTGTACAAACTGCAGCGGTCGCTCGCCGGGATCCGCTCCGGGCAGCAGCGTCTGCCAGAACTGGCCCCAACCGCTGCTCCAGTAGTCGCCGCCCGGGGCCCTGGTATCGGTCAGGCCGACGACCCATAGAGTGCCGTGTAACTCCGCCTCGGCTGCGAGCTTGCGGATGTCCCCCTGGTGATCGGCGCTGTTTTCGCGCTTCTGCTCCAATTCCGGCTTGCCGTCGGTTACCAGCAGCATGGCCTGATTGCGCCGCCCGTCGGGCAGACCGTTGCGGTCAGCGCGCATGGCTTTGAGCTCCTCGCTCGCCCGCTGCAGAGCAGTTGTGGTATCGGTGAATCCGAGGTTCTTGGCGGTGATCCGCCGCTCGACGTCGCTGCGCAACAGCGCTCCGTCTGGATCGCCCGGGTCGTAGCGGATCTCAACCGGCCGCTCCCACAACGAGGCGATCCTGGTCCCGTACTCGACGACCGCCACGCGATGCACTCGATGCGTCCCCTTTACATCCTGGACCAGAGCGGCAAACGCCACCCACACCGCCTCGATGCGCTTGCCGCGGCGATCGTTGTACTTGTCCATGCTGCCCGATTGATCGATCACCATGACCGCATCCAGGCCGCTGAACCCGGATGGTGCCGACGGCACCGAGGGCATCGAAGACCCGAACAGCGCCAGCCGCACTGACCCCGATGACCCGCTCGGCATTGCACGAGACGGAGGTGTGATTTCCACCGGGGCCGCGTCTCCGCACGATGCGCCGAACGCGACGGCCAGGGCAGAGAAGACATGCATTCTTATCGTTGCACTGCGGCCCATTACATCTCCTCCGGTGATTTTCCTCGCTGGACCACACGCCACAGCAGCACCAGTTTGCCCGAGCCGGTTGCAGTGTCGAACGTATCGCCAAAGAGGTCTGTCCATCGCTCGATCGCGGCCTGGCAAAGAGGTGGATAGGCCCGATCGAACTGGTCACTGAGAAGCTCGTGAACCGGTCCGCCGAGTAATTCGGCCGCGCGGTCCTGGCTGATTTCGCGCAGATCGTGCCGCGAAGGCACACGAGGTCGTTTTTTGGCCAGATCTCGCATGGCGATGGCGAGTGTTTCGATCGCCATGCTGTTCGAGCAGACCCGGTCCAGCATCTCGGTCACTCCGTCGATATCACGCGGTGTGCCGTGATTGTCGATATACGGTGTCAGCTGCGGCTCACTGGCCAGCTCTTGTCTGATTCGATCGAGATAGCGACGCACAGGAGGTGCTTCGGCCGCGCTGTCCACTGCGCTCGTCCACATTGCAACCAGCGAACTCGACCCGGCGCTATCCTCTGCTGTGACGAGAACGCCGCTCCGGAGACGGCCCACAAGGGTATCGATACAGCGCTCCACAGCCTTACCGGTATGGGCCAGCTCGCCCAGCTTGTCGCGCAGCGAAACTGCCAGTGGTATGTCGGGGACAGGAAGCCGGTCTAAGATTCTCTGGATTGTGCGCCGGGTCTGAGTGGGAGTGTAGATACCGTTGATCATGGCGGTAAACTCTCTATTGCCCTCGACAGCATTTGATAGATCCTTGCCGAGCAGAGTGGCCTCATCAGCCATGGAGAACTGCTCGGCATAGCCGAACAGAGTCGCTTGATCGAAAATCGCTTTGATCCGGTCAAGCTCTCCGAGTGCGCCGGCGAGCGCTTGCCAGGTCGATGTCGGGTCTTGCGCGCAGCGCTTGCAATCGGCGACAACTCGCTGTGCGGCCAGGACTGCGGCGCTGAGAGGAGTTTCGGCGGTCCAGGCCGAAGCCAGACCGGACTCATCGGACAGCGCCTCGTTCAGGCAATGGCTGGCGATTGGCCATTCCAGTGTGGTCCAGCGCTCGACCAACCAACCCACGCATCGAACCGCGAATTTTCGGTCGACCGCGCAGTCTCGCGCCAGCCCGGCAAAACCCATGATGCGGTGACGGTCAGGATGACCGCCCGTGGCCAGCTGCAACGCCGCGATAGCCAGATCAACTGGGTTGTTTTCGCCCGGGTTGTTTTCGCTCGACCCGACAAACGCATGCAGCAGCTCGAGTCGCTTTTGGTCCGCGGCTGCGAGCAATCGCCAGACCAGTCCGTCGAGCGAGTGTCCACCCTGGCGGCACCGCTCGGCGCCGAGCTCGACAATGCAGTTCACCTGCTCGTCGAGATCCTCATTGCTGACCGCTCTGCGGATGCGCAGCTCCTGTTTCAGCCAGGCAATTGATTCCCGGGCCGCAGTGACCGGCGCCGGCGCGACCGCATCGGGCAGCTCACCGGCGAGCAGTTGTTCGTGGCCAGCGAGGAGGCATTTGTCAGCCGCAATGAGCTCACTGAGTCTGTGCAGATCCTGCTCGGTCAACAGCGATTCCAGACCGACAATCGCCTCGTTGGCAGTGGCTACTCGCTGGCGCTCTGCGGCGATCTCTGTGGCGTCGAGCTGGCGCAGCCAGGGCGGATGAGACGTCAAACGGTCAATTGCCCTCCGCGCCGCGACGGCGAGCTGACCACTGATATCCCGAAGCGCCAGACCGTCGCTTTGGGCCAGATACTCGCGCGACTCGGCGGCGAGTGCCCCCTCGCGCCGCGCCAGCTGGGCAATCCGATCGTGCAGCGCCGATGTGTCTCGGCTCGAGCGCAAACCAGTGACCTGGTCACACAGCTCCTTGATCCGAGTGTGGTTTGACTCCATCCGGTCGAGCCAGTGCAGGTCATCGCCCTCGAAACCAGCGTTTGCCAGCAACTCGCGCGCATCCCCGAATTTGCCCATATCTGCCAAATATCTGGCTTCGGTGAGCCGATGGGCCCGCTGCACCTCGCCGCGCAGGTCGGCGGCTTCGAAACTATCGGCCAGGACCGGGTAGGCGAGCTCCTGTTCGGCCTTGCCAATGTCGCCCTGTCGAAGATAATCGCGAGCACTGCGCAGGTGGTTCTGCTGGGTGCGAATGCGCGCCGACCGAGCAGACAGAGTTTCGGCCAGGGGCCAGTCGTTCCAGTAGTTCACCACCTCTTGGTGCAGCGATGGCTCGGCGACTCGATCTGCTGCCAACGCCCGCGCCACTCGATCGAGGCTGGCCAGGGCGCCGACAAGCTCGTCGAGCTGAGCATCGCCGCGGAACTCATCGAGGGTGTCGAAAAGCGACGCAGCGCAGTCGAGAAAACTGGCCAGATCGGCCTGCCCGACCGCAGCGCGGACCGACTCGATCAGATCGGCCAGCACGGACACAGCGTCCAGCGCGTCTGCGGCGGCGCCGAAATACCGGGTCGCCGAGAAAATTTTCCGCCAGCTCCACCTGGCTGCATCGAGAGTATCCTTGCGTTCGCGAACATCCGCCAGGGAGTCCGGTCGGGCGAGCGATCGCAAATCGCGATCGAGCACGATGGGCTGCTGGGACCAGCTTTCGACCATCACCCGGGCGGCGCTCTCCATTGATCGGATGCGGGTCGCGATGTCCTCGGGCCAGCCAGGGCTGCACGCGGGTGGCTGCAGCGCCGCGCAGATCTCATCGATAGAGGCGCGAGGGACTTGCAAACGCTGCGCATCGGTCGCAACCGGCGGCACAGTCATGAACTGGCTGTTCTCGAAGCGGTCCGGGCCCAGTACGGCGTCGACCCGGCGCAAGGCCGAAACCATCTCGGCGTATCGCTGCCGGGCAGCCGCGAGCACGCCTTCGCGTCCCGGCGCGGGATATGCGTTGGCCTGCTCGAGTTGCCGGTGGGCGCTGTCGAGGTCCCAATTGCCAAGAGCGGTCTCCCATTCGGCGCGGCATTGATCGAACGCCTGGCCCAGGTGAACCTCGTCGCAGTGTCGCTGCAAGTCGGCCAGGTGCTCCCGGGCAAATAGCTCGAAATGTTCCGGCGACCGCTGGCGGATCTTGTCGCCGGTGTCCAGGATCGAAGCAGCCAGCTCCGTGTCGCCGCGAGCGATCTCGATATCGCGGAGGAGTACGCGTTGATATCGCCGGGCAATGTCCTGGGTCCAGCCCCGGTTGCCCGGCTGTTCCAGCTGGTAAAATACCTCGGCCCACAGGCAATCATTGGCGTCGCCCACGTCGTCCAGCAACGAGGACAGTTCGGCGGGCATGGCCAGCGCCGAGGTTGCCGAATGCTCACCCGGTATGGTCAGCTCGAGCGCCCGGTCTGCAGCTCTGGTGCCCCGGCCGAGCTGGCCGATGATCTCGGCACAGCTGTGGGCCTGCCGGCGTTCGAAGTCAGTGGTCGAATACCGGGCAAATGCCCGTTCAACCCGGCCCAGGCACAGACGCAGCTCGGCGCCCACAGGGCCGGATACGTGGCTGCGCAGCGGGCAGCTCTCGGGCCGACAATACAGTCTTTCGGGATCGAGCGATGTCATGGATCACCGTACCTCGACGATTGGACCGGGGCGCAGGACGACGCGACCGGAGCGCAGGCTGCTGCCGAATCGCAAGACCAGTTGACGGGTCCCGGGCTGGGGCGTCGGGCGGTCTGGAATGGCAAAGCGAGAGTCTGGTGTTGTTTTCGCCGGGAACTCGGCGGTCGACTCGGCCTCGCCCGACCACGGGGCGTCGACGATCCGAAGCGCTGCGACCTCAGGCCGGCCGCCTGCCATGCGACCGCTGACCGACAGCGATTGCCCGGCGCCTATCTCATCGGGAATCTCGTCATCGAGGTACGACCACACCGAGGCCAATAACTGGGTCGCGTATACCGCGTCGCCGTGCCGGAACACTCCCACGCCCATATGACTTAGGTCTGCGGCCAGAATGTTTTTGCGTTGCCTGACCCTTTCCATCCAACCAGCGACGATTCGTCTGGCCAGATCGCGGTCGGAGACATCGAGAGTCGATTGCCTGTCCAGATTCTCCGCGGTCAGGCCGATCAACGTGCGATGGCCCCGGGCCACCCGCCACCTGTGGCTCTTTCCGTCCGGATCGACGTGGGCGAAGTACTCACGGTTGGCCATATCCCGGCTATGCTGTCGAGCCACATCGGCCAGGACCCCATCTGGCGAAAGCTCGGTCAATCGAGCCTGGCCCCGATAGCGGTTGGTCTCGTCCATAATGGCTTTTTCCAGCGGGTCCATGGCCGGTGTGGTCGATGGCGGCTTAAAAATCAGCGTACGGGTGGTCGCGCCATCGGCATCGGACCGCTCGGGCCTGCGGGTCCCCGCGTCGCTGTCATTTTTCGCCGTGTGCATTTCAGTGGACGGTGCGCCCGGTTCGTCCAGCCAACCGGGTCGAAGCAAAAAAACCGCTCCGAGCACCAGCAACGAGGCGAGCAGAAACACGAAGAGCGCTCTGCCGTCGCGGGCGATATCCTCCTGCCTTTGCAGTGTTCTACTCATGATCGTACTCGCGGCGAGCGCTGTCGCCCGCAATCAGGGATTGACTGAACGATTGCTCGCGATAGACCTGGACTTCGCTGTGGCGGCACTGCTGGCCGCGCAGGCTCCACCCCCATGCTCGAATATCGGTGACCAGGTTGCCCGCACAATCGGCCCTGGCATCTCGCACCAGCTGCGAAAGCTGCTGACGTAGCTGGTCCGATAGGGCCTGGGCCGGGCTCAGCCAGCGTTCTGTACTGGTGGTGTTTTGTTCGATGCCGTCGGGTGCAGCCGCCAGTATCTGCAGTTCGTCGGGCGCAGCGTCGGCCAGCGCCATGAAGCCGCGAAGGCCCTGCGCCATACCGCGCAATGTCCGGGCCAGAACCCTTGTATAGACTGAAGTGGGCAGCAGGGGTTGCACGTACGCAGTTGTGACCTGGTCGGCTCGCAAGAGCGGGACCCAGTGCGTCCAGTCGTCGTTTTTGAATGTAGTCCAGAACCGGTTCAGATCCACATCGCAAATCTGTCCCGAGCCCGACCACTTGTTGACCCGATTCATCAGCGATTCTCCGCGCTGCCGCCTGGCCAGCTGATCGAGGCTGCTGAACAGCTGGTTCAGGTCGGCCATCTGTTCGGCGATGCGTATGTCGTCTGGCTGGTTGTTCATGAATTGCCCGAGCAGGTCGCGTAAGAAACCGACCTGCGCTGCAAATGAGGCCAGCATGGCGCGGTATGCAGCGACAAGAAGTGGTTCGTCATCCAGCAACGCGGCGCGCAGCTCGGCGGGCTCGCAGTCAGGCCGCCGATCCAACCCCAGGGCTTTGATGGCGACTAATTGCCACTCTTCGCTGGTGTCTTTGCAGCGCTCCAGATGCTGCTTCAGGTCGTCGCGCTGCTGGGTGAGGTCATCGCGCTGCCGGGTGAGGTGGTCGTGCTGCCGGGTGAGGTCATCGCACTGCCGGGTGAGGTCATCGTGCTGCCGAGTGAGCTCGTCGCGCTGCCGGGTGAGGTGGTCGTGCTGCCGGGTGAGGTGGTCGCGCTGCCGAGTGAGCTCGTCGCGCTGCCGGGCGAGGTGGTCGTGCTGCCGGGTGAGGTGGTCGTGCTGCCGGGTGAGGTGGTCGCACTGCCAGGTGAGGTGGTCGCGCTGCCGGGTCAAGTTGGCAATTTTTTCGTCGGCCTCGGCGAGCGCGTTGTTGCGGCTCTTGATGGTTTGCGTGGCGGCTTTCAGCTTGTCTGTGAGGTCATCGAAGTCAGCTCGTGACGCCATCTCTTGCGGCGCCATCTCTTGCGGTGCCATCTCTGGCGGCGACATCTCGGCCGGCACTGCTCGCAGTATTTTTGGTCCGCGTGTCGGGCCGTCGAAGAGGGCCAGAAAATGGTCTCGCAAACGACTGGCCCGGGTCGATGACGGCCGGGCCGGCAACGCCCATGTCGATACTCGATTGCTCATTTGCCCGCGCTCCGGGGCTCGAGGATGGTTTCACCCATAGGCCACGGCCGCGCTGTCGTGCCCGAGGCCGTGCGCGATGCTACGATGCGCATCGAGCGATTGTTGGCCGGACAGCGCAGAACAACCGACAGTTTGCTGTCTTCCGATACCGAGGCTTGGTACTCCACGATGCACTGGTTGGGCGGCAGGTCGCTGGTAAAGAGGTCGGTCAACGGCAGCATAGGCGAGGCATTGGCGATATATCCTCTGCGCCAGCTGGTATAGTCCGCGTCTGCATCCCGGGTCGGGGTGCAGACCAGTTGAATGGTGTCCGAGGTGGGTAGCTCCAGTGTGCCAGTTCCGTGGGGCATGTACACCTGTCGTTCGACCGGCCCGAGTCGCCTGGTCGTGCTCTTCCACTGCGACCGGTCGGCGAATAGATAATGCCGGCGGTACCGGTTGATCGACCGGTCGTAGTAGCTGAGCGCGTAGTGGCCGTTTATATTGGTATCTCGAATGACCGTGCCCTGGCGACCAGTGCCGAAGCACTCGGCCGCCCCCATGACCACTGCGTCTTTGAGTCGCTGGCGACTGATCTGAGGGACCTCGGGCGGCGGGCCGGCAAAGTTGGCCAGGATGCGCTGGTGCAGCCCCGGCCACATCGACGACCGCCCGGTGATGATGAGAGTATCGATCTGGCCGGGGCCGACCTGTCGGCTCTGCCCGTCTGGACCTCCTCCGACAAACTCGAACTTGTTGTTGCCGAGAAAATCGAGCACCACGTCGGTGGCAACGTAGTCGAGAAATTCGCTCAGCTCCTCGTCCTCCGCCAGATGTGCCGAGTCGACCATGAGCTGGTACCAGCCCGATCGTGACTGGATAATGGGCTGGCCCGGAATCTCGTCGACAGATTGGAAGTCGGCAAAAAAGGAATCGCCCTCGCGGCTCACCTCAATGGGCTGTTTGCCGCCGCGATGCAAGGTCTTCTTGAAGCGAAGAATCGACTCGCGCAGGTCGATCAGACTGTTGCGCAGACGCGATAGCTCATCGCGGCCAGGCGTCTTGTGAGCGACAAATGTCCGGTACCTGGTCACTTGTTCGGGGTGGAGCTTGCGCAGCTCATTCAGTCGCCGATCGACGTGGCGGGCGACGAGCTCGGTCAATCGGTTGCCCGCCATGGGCACGCCGAGACGGTCGCGAATATCGAGCACTGCCGGCCGCCCGGTCGGCCTGTCCCAGGTGACGTCGATGAGCGAGAGGTCGAGAGTACCGGCTCCCATGTCGTAGACCAGCAGGGTCTCGCGGTCCGGAACGTTGCCCGCTGCGGCGATCTGCTTGTCGATCAGGCAAGCAAACGCAGCCGCATCGGACTCGCTGATCAGATAGATCTCGAGCGCATCGGGAAACAGCTCAGAGGCCAGCTCTCGAAGTTGCTCCTGCTGAAACAGGGTGAATGTGTTGGGATGAGTGATCGCCACCCGACTGATGCGGTCCTTGCCCACACTCCGCTTCAGAGCTGGCCGCACGTGCGTATCGGTAACTCGGGAGAAAGCACTGCGCAGGCAGTCCCACACCGGTAACGACTTGGCGGTAATTCGATTTTTGTCGCGGTCGAGATAGTCGATTCCCTGCTCGAAGACGACCCTGGAATGGCCGGTTCCGATCAGTGATTTGAGCGCAAACAACACTCTCTCGGGGTTGGTCCGGACGGTCTTGGTCTCGGCGGGGAGCTCGAGAAACTCCCGATGTCCGGGCACCTGGGGTTCGGTGGCGATCACCGAGGCGCTGGGAATATACGGCGTACCGGCCTCGCTGTTGCGTCTGTCGTCGCTTCGGCGCATATACGGCTCCTGCAGGTCGAGCATCGCGATCTCGCCGTCGCCGCGGTAGAGCGCGACCGCGACTGCAGAGGTGCCAAAGTCGACGGCGGCGAGCCGCAGCCTGCCGAAGTAACGACGAACCCGGAAGTTAACCGCGATGGAGATGGTGTCGTCGAGGTTTTTCTCGTTGCCGTCGGGATAGGTCGTGAGACGAAGCTGAGTAGTGGCCGATATCGAGGCTTGTTTGCCGGACATGCTGTTGACGCGATCCCGGCACAGCAGCAGCCGTACGGTTACCGGGGCACCTCCGTCGCAGATTCGTCCCGACCGCTCGCCGCGGTCCAACTCATCGGCGGGTTGTCGGTCGGGATGCCCGGCCGACTCGATCGACATGGCGAGTGCGGGCCGCCCGTCGGTGCGTACAAGGTTTCGAGGATCGACCAGCTCGGGCGCGGCCATGTGGTATTCCAGGTATCCGTCGCCCTGGCCGGTACTGTTTTTAATGGTCAAGATCGCCAGGCAGTAGGGCTGACGGCTCTCATCGTAGAGATCCACGTCGCATGGAGTTTCTCTTAGCTCGATGTGGCCACTGCCCATGCCGCTGTATCGGGCATGAGTGGCCAGACTGGTGTTGAGTGCCACGGCGTATTCGGTCCGGCGGCTGTCCTTGAACACAGTGACACGATGAGTACAGCGTCTTGCCAGCGGATTGCTTTTCACCACAGCACCTCGAGTCGATACTCTTCCTGGTTTGCGATGGGGTTGCCGAGACCGGTTGTTCCGGCCTCGGCCCTGGTCGAGGCCTCCACATACAGGGCGAATCTGTCACCGTAGTGGATACCGTCGAGTTTGATCGCGTCTTTTGCACTGGCCCTGGCAGCCGGCTCGACCTGTTCGTGGTCGTCCGTCGTCGGGTCCATGTAATGCAGTAACCGAGAGAAACAAAACGCACCCGGGCACGGTTGCCAGGCCAGGCCGCTGCCGTTATGGGTCCTGACCTCCTTTTCGCCCGACAGGGCGAGCTCGACGTCGATGGGACGCGAGAACCGGAAATGAGCGTCGGATTCAATCCACACGATGGCCGCGACCACGTTCTTCTCGTGATTGTGCTCGATCTGGCTCGGTGAGTGTCTTTGTCCCTCCGGGTCACTGACCTCGACGATGGGCTCCGGTTCTTCAGGCACCAGATGGATCTGGACCTGCATGACCGGCGAGACAACTTCCTGCCGCCACCACCGCCGCTTGCGGCGCGCGCGGATACAGAACTGCAGGGTTTCGACCACCTCGCCCTCTGCTGGCACCGACTGTTCGCTGCCAATTACCATATTGGGATCGAAGAAAACATGATAATCGGCTCGTGAATGCACGCTGTCTTCAGCTCGCTCCGGATACACTGGCAAGCTCCTGGCACCGAGTTTTTGCCGATCGTAAATCAGCGTACTCATGTGGGCCTGATCGGGCGGCTCCATCACCGCGAGCTCGATATGAAATGGCAACGGCCAGCTCACTCCCAGCAGTCTGCCCAGCAACCCACTCCAGGCCCGATTTTCGACGCGAAACGCGCCGACCACCACGGCTGGCTCGGCACCTGTCCGGTCGTCGGCGTCCGGGTCCGGCGATTGTGCTCGGCCGTTGTCGCCGCGACGTAGCTCTTCTGCGCGGCGTTCGAAATCGATATACACTCGCACGTCCTTCTGATGGGAAATGGTCCTGAGTCCGATTCGCGGCGGCCGCGGGCAAAAGAGCAGTCCAGCCAGCCCGGCCACTGTCGCGATGCCGAGTAAAATGCGGTACAAGCGCGCGTCGTTGTGCGATTGTCGCGAGATCTGGCCGGCGGTCAGGATCTGCTGGCCGGTGAGCGGAGCGCCTTTTTCGCGCAGTCGGTCATCGGTGAGTTCGGAGATTCCCAGCACGCTGGCCAATGTGTGCACTGTTTTGTGCTCGTCTGGTTGCAGCGCTACTCGCGCGAGGTGCTCCTGGTAGCGTGCGAAGCGAAATGGATACGGGACCCCCGGCGCCGGATCGGGCGCCGTCAGCGCATACTGCACCCGATAGTCGACCTCGAAGCGCAGATCACGCAGCTTCTCGAAATCTCGTGTCTTGGCGAATTTTCGTTTGTCAAACACAAAGCTCTCAGCAACCTCGGCAACAAGCCATACGCCCTCTTGCTTTTCTGTCCCGGAAGCTGAATCATCGGTCCAGGACGGGTGCCAGCTCTGGTCGCCCGGCCGCGAACTGTTCCACCGTAGCCGCCGGTCCCCGCTTAGCTGCCAGATCCGTTGCTCTAATTTGACGGGCCGGATAGAAAAACCATCGCGACGCTCTTCGCCGAGAAGACGAGCCTTGTGCGGGCCAGAGCCCGGGCTGTGCAAGCGGAGTTGTGGTCCCGCGATCACCGCTCGCTCGAGATCGACCGCAGACGAATTCGTGTCGAACAATGCCTTCAGTGGCGTGGTGTTCGGCTGAAGTTCGAAGTACAAAGCCAATACCATTTTCTTGGCTTTCTTGGCGGAAATGCTCACCATGGCCGGACCACACGATAACGCCGCACTGGTTGGGCGCTTGTCCATGAGACAATCGTTTTCGTTGCCGAACAGATTGAAGTTTCGGCGGGTCCAGGCCATGTTGGCGCGTATGGTCTCTTCGTCGCTCGGGAGAGCCCAATCGCCGCCGCACTTGGTCTTTCCGATATGAGCTGCTGCCTTTCGGAAGTGGCTAAATTCAAACGCCGGCCCGATAGGATTGAATTTGCCGTCCGACAGGACAACCAGAAACTGTCGGTCAATATCGATGATATCGCGCTCTTGCTGCGCGGAAAACTCGGCGCTTATGTAGGGCAAGACTGCCAGCGGAGCCATGCCTATTGGCGAGTGGTTGCCCTGAAAGAGTCCGGACTCATTCTGTCGTCCTTGCTGGACGAACTTGTCGATCGCGGCAGCCACCTGTCCGGGACCTTGCAGCTCGAGGAGATCGTTGCTGGTCTTGAACATCGTGTCCGGCCGATACGAGGGCTTGCACTGCTTCAGCGAGAAGAAGACCACCGAGACGAGGTCAAATCCGGGCTGGTAATCGACCCCCTCATTGCCCAGCGCAGTGGCAGTGTTTTCGAGCGCGACCACTGCCAGATCTCCTAGCCCCTCGAAACGCCTGCGCTTGGGCCACATCAAATCTCTCATCGACCCGCTGTCGTCGATGAGGACGATGTAGTGATTGGGCAATTCGCTGGTCTCAAGACTTTCTTTGGCAGCACCCGGGTCGGTAGCAGCAGCAGCCGGCACCGGCCCGGTCAGTATTGTCAGCGCCATGATGGTTGCCATCACGGGCACGACTGCTCGGTTGCGCCGTACCCATTGACTCCAGGTTCCTATTGTTGGCATCTGCGACCTCTCAATCGCTGCTTGCAGCGGCAGGGCTGCACTCAACAGGGAGGTCGCGCGTGACGGCAATTTGGATCATGAAAAAGGCAGAGAAAATCTGTCGTCAGCTCAGCTGCCGGCCCCGGGACAAAATTTTAACCCCTCAAAAATACAAGAAAATTTCTTATAAAAGCACCCGCCAACTCGGGCCCCGGACCACTGTGCGGAGTTGGATGGTTGGGGCGATTCTCAGTTAGAGGCGCGATGTCGAATCCCATACCTGTCGAGGTTTGCAGTACAATCAACGACATGGAAGCCAGTGATAGCGAGTTGTTCGAACAGTGGTGCAATGGCGACGCAAAGGCAGGACAGGTACTTTTCGGCCGCTACTACGACGTGCTCGATCGGTTTTTCATAAACAAGATATCGAGTGATCCAGGAGATCTGGTACAGGAGACCTTGATCGCCTGTGTGAAGGGACGCGATCGCCTGCAGCAGGGCAGGCAGTTCCGCTCCTATCTATTTGCAATCGCCTACAACATCCTCAATGATCACCTCCGCAAGACGTACCGCAGAGGCGAGCAAATCGACGTCGACCAGATCTCGCTGCGCGATCTGTCGGACAGTCCCAGTACGCTGGTGTCACGGCGCCGCGAACAGCGGCTTCTTCTCGAGGGGCTGCGCAATATTCCAATCGCATACCAGGTCATTCTGGAACTGCATTATTGGGAGAAACTGGCGGTCAGGGAGATGTCCGAAATTCTGGATCTACCCAGCGGCACGGTGAAAAGCAGGTTGCGCCGGGCGCGCGAGTTGCTCTCGGAGGCAATGACTCGATTGGCGCAGTCGCCCGAGCTATTGCGCACCACTCTGACCCGGCTCGACGACTGGGCCGAGAGTTGCCGGCGCCTGCTCGACGGTGAAGAGCCTGGGCAACCTTAGTCAATTTCAGTCATTTACATATTTGGCTGAATTGTTGTGATCCAAGTGCAGCTGCCGAGGGACTACTCCAGTGGAGCGAGGCGCCCGTCCCCATTCCCGGTGCGGCACTGACCCGCGAATCGATCAATGAGCGACAACGACAACAGAGATTCGGACAATCTCTCTGGTGGCAAAGCAGCTTCCCCAGTTGCGGGCGGTTCACTGAGCAGACAGCTGCGCAAAGCGCGGGTCTACGAATCGATCTTCGGCGTCGGTCTGCAAGCGGTCACGATCGGCCGATTCACCTTGCTCGAGCATATCGGCTCGGGTGGCATGGGTGAGGTATACGCCGCGTATGACGAACATCTCGATCGCAAAGTGGCGATCAAGCTGGTTCGTTCTGGCCTGGGCACATCTGCCCGCGCCGACGAGCGCCTGTTGCGCGAAGCGCAAACCCTGGCCCAGCTGTCTCATCCCAACGTGATTCAAATCTACGATGCCGGCACGTATCAGGACCGGGTGTTCATCGCCATGGAGTTTGTCCGTGGCACCACCCTGGAGAAGTGGCTGGACGCCCGGGAATCGGGCCAGGTCACCGCACGCGAGATTCTGCGTCTGTTCATCGGGGCTGGCCGCGGCCTCGAAGCAGCCCACAATGCCGATCTGGTCCATCGCGACTTCAAGCCGGCCAATGTTCTGGTCGAGCAAGACGGCCGGCCACGGGTCGCCGATTTCGGCCTGGCTCGGGCCATGGCCAGTGCTGAGCAGGAAAGCGATTCCGCCCGCGACAGCTCGGAGCTTCTGTCTCCGCTCTCGAACGACCTGGCAGGACAATCGCCAGGTAGGGCAGCGGCCGAACCCGAGCTGTCGACCACGGCTGATACGCTGTCCATGGAATCCGATCTATCGTCTGCGCCGGCACAGGCACTCAAAGCCGCCGTGAACCTCACGACCCGCGGCCACATTTTGGGTACGCCGCGCTATATGGCGCCCGAACAGCTATACGGCCACATCGCCGACAGTCGCAGCGACCAGTTTAGCTTTTGCGTGGCTCTGTACGAAGCCCTGTATCGCACGCTGCCGTTTGTCGGCGATACTGTCGAGCAGCTGCGCCAGTCCATTGAACAGAGCCACATTGCCGAGCCGCCGCGCGGCTCGGCAATCCCCAATACGGTGCGCAAAACTCTGCTGCGCGGTCTCGAGCCTGATCCCGAGCGCCGTTTTGCCACCATGGGCCAGCTCCTCGATGCGCTCGAACAGGCGATGCGGCGGGGTCACCGTGCGCTGTGGACGCTTGCGCTAGTGGCTGGCGTATCCCTCGCCGCCGTGGGTGCCCTCTACGACAGGAGCGACGAGTCGACCGATCCCTGTATCGGAGCCACCTGGGCTCTGGACGCAGATCATGGCCAGCCGTGGACATCCGAGCGTCGGGCTGCCATACGCTCGGCGTTCGACCACGTCAGACTGCCCTATGCCGCGGCTACCTGGCGCACAGTCGATAGCCAGCTAGACCAGTACGACCGCACCTGGCAGCGCGATGTGGTGCAGGCGTGCCGGGACACCAGGGTTCATCATGTGCAATCGCCCGGGTTACTCGACCGGCGCATGATCTGTCTGCGCACCGCTCGGCAGGGGTTTGTCGCCCTGACCATCGAGTTGCAGAAACCCGACTCGCGCGCTGTCGAACGCGCTGTGGCCGGGACAGTCGATCTTCCCAAGCTGGCTGCGTGCAGCGACATCGAAACCTTGCGTTATGGTCCGGCCCCACCCGACGAAGAATTCGCCGAGCAGGTCGCGACCATCCGACGCGGGCTGGCTCGCGTGCGTACCCTGGCGCTGTTGGGCCGCTTCGACGAAACTCTCAGCCTGGCCCGCGAACAGCGGGTAGCTGCTGGAAAACTGCCCTATCGAGCGGTTTACGCTGAAGCTCTTACTGCGCTCGGTCGCCTTTTGATCTATTACGGCAACCGCAGCCAGGTACAAGAGGGGGAGGATCTGCTGCTCGAGGCCAGAGATATTGCCATCGGTGAGCGCCACGACGAACTGGTCCCCGAGATATGGAATCTGCTGGTGGTCAGCGCGTGGCGCAATCACCCGGCGACCGATCGCGGCCGCGAGTGGTCCAGGCAAGCTCTGGCCTCGATTCGCCGGTTGCGCGATCCGCCCCGTCATCGCATCGAGGCATTGCGTCAACAGGGCCTGCTGTATTACAAAGATGGCCGTTTTGCCCTGGCCGCGCAGCTTCAGCACCAAGCGCTGGCTGCGCTCGATTCCCAGCCTGACGCGTCGTCCTTCATCCGGGCCGCGCATCTCCACGACCTGGCCAATACCCTGCTTCGGCTCAACCAGCTCGACGAGGCCCATGAGCGTTATCAACGTGCGCTCGACCTGTACAGCGCCACCGTGGGTCCGGACCATCCCTACCTCGCCGATGTGTGTTTTGACCTGGCCATGTTGTACGTGGCCCGCGGTCAGCTCGACGAGGCCCGAGACATGCTCGACCAGGTGTTGCACAGGCAACGTCGGCAGCTCGGTCCCGAGCACAGCGTGGTTGGCCGGACTCTACTCGAACTGGCCGAGATCGAGCGCAGGCAGGGCCATCTCGACCGCGCTCACCAGCTCGCCATGCGCGGTCTACAGATCTATCAGCGCGAGTATTCGAAGGATCACAGCAAGCGCGCGTTCGCCCACACTCGGCTCGGAGCGATTGCGTATGACCGCGGCGACCACGCCCAGGCGCTGGCCGAGTACGAGAAGGTACTGGCCATAGAACGTGCCAACAAGCCCGGCGACCATATTGATATCGGTTATATCCAGGCCAATATCGCGGAAGTCGCCACCGGCCTGGGCCGCCACGATAAGGCCTCGGCAAGCCTCGATGTGGCCCAGTCGATCCTGGGCAAAGACCCGGTCCTGATGGCATTCTTGCGCAGTGTGCGTGGTCGTATCATGCTCGGCCAGGGTCGGGTGGCTGACGCGGTGAACGAGCTGGAGACTGCCGAGAAGGGTTTTGGCCAGATCCCCGAGGGCAGCATGCCGGGCAACCGAGCCAACCTGTACTGGGCCCTGGCCCGCGCGATCACAGCTCGCGATGGTCGCGCGGGTCGCCGGGCCTGCGACCTGGCTACAAAGGCGGTGGGTATTTTCGAACGCCAGGGCCCGAGCGCGCGAGGCGCAGCCAGCGCGGTGCAGTCCTGGCTGCGCTCGAGTTGCAACAGCAACTGACTCTGATGTTTTCGATCACCGCGACGACCAAGGCGCGGTTACAGAGACGATCGAACTGAACCAGGACGCGGCCGATCGGGTCGCGACGAGATTCGTGCGATCCGAGCTGGAGTGGCAACTCCGCTCTTTGTACTCACAGAACTCACAGACCAGCAAAACCAAGGAGATTCGTATGATCGTGCAACTTCCAGTAACTGAACTACTGCTCGCCAACCTACCGCTCGACCCCAATGACCCGCGTGAGGTCATCCCGGCCGAGGTGGCCGAGAACGGCATCGAGCTACGCGTCGACTGGGACGGTCAGCCCGCCAGTACCGGCAGCTTTGAAGTCAAGGGCGAATACGAAACATGGACTCCGTGCACCCGGGTCGACACCTGCGGCGTCAATGATATTGTGTCGCCGAACAAAACCGTCGAGGGTACGAAGTTTATGGCTCGAGTTGCCCGCGGCCCGGACAATCCCAGCTATTCGTTTGAGCTAAGGGCCATTCCTATCACGTGGAAGCATGAGAGGCCTGGCGTGCTTGCGTCCGACGCTGTGGTCAGACGCGACGAAGACTACGAATGTGACGCCAGTCCAGTCGAGTGGCGAAAATCCGCGCTGGTCGATGGTGTACAGCGGGTAATTCTCGAGTTGACCATCGGCACCGATTACGAAATGTGGATTCGCCTGCAGAGTCCCCACGATCCCGATAACTGGCTCACACAGGACCCGATCGTTCGCACCGACAACGGTGGCAACAACGGCAACAACTAGGGACCGCAAGGGCCCGCATTAACCGAGCAAAACCCGGCGAACACGAGTATTCGCGTCGGTTTGCTCATCGGCACAAGACCATGCACGACTTTGAACTCGTCGTAATCCCCGATCCGCAAAAGCGCCTGGTTCGCCTCCGCCTGTTCGATCAGCACGAACGCCCACTGGCTGTCCAGCGGATCAGATTGGACGACTACAGTCTGGACGAGTGGGCGGCTTTGCTCGACACCTGGCGGTACGTGCAGCACTACGCGGGTCGTGTGGGCGATGGCGAGCACGCCGGCTCGGCCAGCGCCGTTGATCCTCTGGCCGAGCCCGGCGTGTTTTTGGGCCAGCATATCCTGGGCCGGGAAATCACCACCATCCTGGACCAGAGCATCCAGCGCCGAACTTTGCTGCTCCGACTGCCGGATCTCGAAAGAGTCGGTCCGCCGATCAATGCCAGCGCCGGCGACGTGGTCGACCACGACATTCTGGTCGCCGCGTTTGCCCGCATTCCGTGGGAAATCGCTCGGCTCGAGCTCGATCACAAACCGCTCATGGAGCGCAATGTGGTCGTGCGTACAGTCACGGACAGCACCAAAAGCGGCGATCCTCTGGTCCTGGCCACGGCCGAGAAAATGGCCTTGAGCAAAGAACCCGTGCGGGTATTGGCGGTATTCGCCGAGGCTCCGGGGTCGCGGCCGCTGGCCATGCGTCTGGAACGGGAGAATCTATTCTGCCTGTTCGAGCGTGAAATCTTGCCCAAACGTCGGGTTGAGATCGACGTCTTGTGTCACGGCGTGACCCGAACCATTCTGCGCGAGCGCATCAAAGCCGCAGGTGGCTATCATCTCGTGCATTGGAGTGGCCACGGTCACCACGACGGTCTGGAGCTTTGCGGCGAAGATGGCGGTCGCGACCGGATCACCAGTCGGGAGCTGATCGAGCTTTTGGTTACTGCCGGCGGATTTGTGCCCCAGCTATTTTTTCTGTCCGCGTGTCTGTCTGGCACTTTCGCTGGGACGCACGACTGGACCACGCTCTATGCTCGATTGCGCGACCAGGTCGCGACTCGCCCCGATGAACTCGATGACTGCCCCGGCGGGCAATCGTTGGCCGAGATCGTTGATCCCGAACGCGCGGCCGGACACACCGGAACAGCCATGGCCCTCTTGCGCAGCGGCGTGCCTCAGGTCGTCGCCATGCGGTACAGCGTGGGCGACCGCTATGCTCGAAAGCTGGCCTGGTGGTTCTACAAGCGTCTGCTCGCCGACAACAGCAAGACGACCACGGCTGATGCCCTGTTCCTGGCCCGTGGCGATGTGCGGCAAGAGAGCGAAGCGGCAGACGTTTTACCGGTGGACCACGCCAATCCGATCATGCTCGGCCAGCCAGGCCGGCTGCTCGCTCCCGCGACCATCCGCAGCGAGCAAATGCACAGGTTGCGGCCGCGACCGGAGCCTCTCATACTGGGGGGCAGTCGGGTACTCGACCGGCGCGAACTATTTGTCGGCCGCAGCCGCGAGCTCACTCGGCTCAATCAGTTGTGGCTGGGCGCAGATGGACCGGCCGTGGCTATCCTCCACGGCCCGGACGGCCTGGGCAAGACATCCATTGCTGCCGAGGCCATTCATCTGTGGCACCGCCAGTTCGACTGGGTGGTGGGATTCCGAGCCGAGCCCGGGGCCACGCCGCTGTCCATTGATGACTTTTATCGCCAGATGGCCTCGCGACTGGAGTTCAACAGCAAACCGTACCAGGAGACCTGCGAGCGCAGGCCAGGGCGCCGGATCTATCTCGAGCCGGACAAAGGGTTGCGCGGCCCCGAGCGCTACCAACAAATGCGCACCAACCTGGTCGAAGCGCTGCGTGACGAAGCCATCCTACTCGTACTCGACAACTTCGAAACCATCCTGGAGCCAGTTTCCGGGCCAGACGAGCGGGCCAGCATCGACCCGAACTGGGACGAGCTGCTCGCTGTGCTGGGCGAGGAGTTGTCTGACACGCGTTCGCGAGTGCTGCTCACCAGCCGATACCGGTTCGCAGCCCTGGCCAGTACGACGTGCTTGTCCCTGCCCCTGCGCCCACTGCGCGAGGTCGAGGCCGGGCTGTATCTGCGCAATGACCCGCAACTGTCCAAGCTACTCTACGCGCCGGAAAACGACACCGAGGCTCGCGCATTGATCCAGCGAGTACTGCGAGTGAGCCGCGGCCGTCCCCTGGTCCTTGAGCATCTGGCTGATCTGGCCGGTGATCGCCCGGCCCTGGCCCGGGAGCTCGACCAATGGCAAGACCGGGACGCCGACGCCCTGCCCGAGCTGTTCGCGTCCGAAGCCGAGGTCAACAGGCAAGCCGAAACGCGCGACGAGCAAGACAACCAGGAGATATGGCGATTCTACAGCCAGCACTATTCTGCCGAATTCGAGCGCCTGTACAATTCGAGGGACACCACTGCTCGCAGGGCGGCCGCGGAAGCCGGCCGGCGGGCGGTGGCCTGCTCGCTGCGCGCTGGCGAATCCGAGCGACTCGGCTCTGCTATCGATCGGTCGCTGACCGGCCCGGCCGACCCGGCGCTGTCGACCGCCGATCTGGCCATGCTGGCCCGCCTACTGAAGGTAGCCACGAACCGCCCGAGCGAGCCCGAGCATGCAGCGCCACCCGAGCATGCAGCGCCACAGCCAGACCGTGCCGCTGCACGCCGGACAAGAGAGCCGTCTATAGGAGCTGTCCACGTGTACAGCAAGCAAGGCGTGGGAGTTATAGAACACATGACAGGAGGAACGGTCTTCTCCAACAACCGTAACGATGACGATACGTGATCGACACCCTGGTTTCCGAGACCATCGTCGCAGCATCAAGGTAACAGTCAATCGCAATCACTGGGGAAAACAATGGCCAATCTGACCCGCGATAATCGCATCGCATTCGACACGACCGATCTGCACGCACCGCTCGGGTACGAGCTGCTCGTATACAAGAAACAAAAAAGTGGCGCGGTAAGTAAGTTTCTCAAGCACTTGCAGCCTGGCGAGCGCTTCAGGACCGGTCTTTTTGGGCGCGACGAAGATTTTATTGCATACCAGGTGAGCCAGGACGCGCACCTCCGCTACAGTTTCGACCGCGAATGCAAGACCCGCGATGACGTCAATGACTTTATCGTGCATATCACGCTCGATTATGCGGTGAACGACGCCGAGCGAATCGTCGAGTATCTCGAAAGCGACCCTCTTGGCCGACTCGTTGAGCGGGCGGGCTCCACGATCTGCGACCGCCTGGGTCGGCTGCCGTGGGCCATCATCTACGATGGCGGTGCAGCGTTTGAGGACGAGTTATTGCAGCGGTGGCAAGACAACAAGAACGTAACCGGCAGCTGTATGGAGCGCCTGCAGGAGTTTGCACGGCAGATGGGCTTCGCCCTGGAGACCATCAATATTTCGCGCACCCTGTCGGAGGACGACGTCGACCTGCCCAAAGCGGCCAAGAACGCTAAGAAGCAGCTAACCAAAAACCAGATCAATCGATCCCTCGCGGAACAGAGCCGAACCTTCACTCAACAAGATCGAGCAATCGAGCAACAATTTAAACAACAACTCGATTTCCAGGGCGCAGCGGGCAAGGCCGTCACCGGGACCATCGACTATCTTGGTAGCAATCTCAAGAGTATGCGTGATCTCAGCAAGTTTGCCGAAGATCTTACTGGATTGCCTTCAACCACGGCAGTTCCCCATCATCCTGGTCACGCTGCCGGTGCCTACAATCTCAACACACCGCCGGGCGTTGCTACAGCTCCTAGGCAGTTACCGCCGGTCATTGCAAACCATGGGGAGTTTTCGCGAATTCTCGAATTTCTGACGACCCAGCTGCACGACATCTCCGATCTAAAGGCCAGCGACGAACGGCTGGCCTGCACATCGACCATCCTGCACTTGGTCGCCGAAGCCATCCTCGATGACCGGTCCGATAGCGAGCTCCTCGACAGGTATTCCAAGCAGCTCAAGAGCCAGCTCGATGCCGCCGCTGGCGCGGGTGAGCTCGATCGACAGCAGCGCCGGCGTCTGCTCGAACAACTGGACGCAAAAAACCTCTCGAGCCAGCTGAAGGGGTCCTGAGCCGTGGAAAAACCGCAAAATGGCAGTGTAGATAGCGTCCCAAACCAAGGCCACGGTGAAGTGAGAAACGAAAACAATGGAAATAACGACCGCCGGGGCGATGATGACAATCTCGGTTCCGGCAGTGGCGACGGACGTGACGGCCGCAGCGGCGCTGGCAGTAACGGTCCGGTCGGCAATGGCAATGACGGTCAGGGCGGCGATGGCAGTAACGATCAGGCCGACAATAACAGCGCGGGCGTTGATGACGGCCAGGCGCCCTCCGTGAACCTGCACGGACCGAGCAGTACTGGTGTCGATCAAAGTAAGCACTTCTACGAGACCAACATTCGCAACGTATTCGCTGCCAATGTCGTACACAAGCTCATATATGAAGATTTTCATAAGTACGCTCGAAGCCATTTTCTGCAACAGAACAGACAGATCGTCTCCAATCCACAAGACGACGGAAAGCTCGCCGACAAACTGGGCTCCTATCGCATCACCTTGATGATCGGTCCTGCGGAGCTCGGCAAGCGTACCATCGCGACCGGCACGGCCGCGTCCCTGTGTCACAACCAGGAACTGAAAGGCGTACTCGACTGCAAGATCAACCTCGAGCAAAATGTTGCTGTCGACTTGGCAGCTTTGATCAAAGACGACCGTTTTCGGGATCACATCGTCCTGTTCAAAAACGCATTTCACCACCAGAATAACGATCTGCAGGAATTTGCCCGCGAAGTCGAGGATGCCAACTTTCAAGATCTCTGCGAGCAGCTGAAACGGCGCAACGTATTCATTATTTTTACCTCGGACGACTCCAAGATAAAAAATCTCGCCGCTTCCATCGATCGTGTGCAGGTTCAATTGCAGGGGCCGGACAAACCGGCCCGCCGGAAATTCCTCGAGGACGAGGCATTGCGCAGACTGGCCGAAGCGGACAGTGTTCGAGCAGCACAAGAGTCCAGCCCATTGAGTTCATGGCTCGGCGATGGTGTCGATCTGGTTCTCGACAAGATCGACACCATCCCCAAACTGTGTCGCTTTGTTCGCAGTTATTTCGCCCCGCTCCTCGGCAACGAGCTGACCGTCGCGGAGGCGGTCGATCATTTCGGCAACGTCGACAGCTGGCTTCTCGAAGACAAGGCCAACGACCTCGATCTGCTGACCTATGCGACCACCCTGACTCTATGCAGCGTATCACCGGATCTCGGCAACCCGTCGTGGTACCAGTTCGATCTGCTGCGACGCCGGGTCTACCACTGTATTCGCCGCGAGCTGAGACAATCGGGTCAGCCTCGCGATTCCACATCTCTGTGCGTGGAAAAGCAAGTCATTGAGGAGCTCGACGCGGTTGTGGAGAGTGAACTGGGCGGCGGTGTGATTCGATTCAAGCAGGAAGAGCGCGCCGAAACGTTTTGGGAGTGTCTTTTGGGCAACGGTCGCGTCTTGCTCAGTACCGTCGTGCCGGTCCTGAACAAGCTGCTCGAGTCGGAATACAGCCCCCTGCAAGCGCTCTGTGCACGAGCTCTGGGTCGTATCGGCCAGCTCGAGCCAAATAGCCTGATCGTACCTCTGCTCGCCAACCCACAGGGCAAACCGGCTGTGTCCGACTGGCGCTCGCTGGGTGCGTTGATGCAAGGGGTGCTGGCCAGCAAAAGTACACAATACATCGAGACGGTCTTGTCGCACTATCAAAACGTCCTGGCCGATGAAAAGGTCGGTGGGGCTATCCTCAGTCTCGCCGAGATTGCCGAGATCTCTCTGCCTCGCGCCATGAACGAGCTGCACACAGTGATCACCACTCATCTGGTCCAGCGGCTCGAAGACCTGGCTCACGGTGAGCAGCAGTTTCGCGAGCTCGTAGCTCGGCAACAGCGAGTCGGGCGTCCATTTGGAGGAAGAGTCGATTTTCAACGAACCGACAAGGACTGGGACTGGCTCGAGCTGCTGGTGTTGATCTATCCTCCCGGTGAAAAGCTGGAGATCTTCTTGCGGGTTATTATGGCTATCCTCCGCATGTTCGACCATGGGGGAGCCTTGCCAGTGATCCAGACCATCCTCAGCTGGATATCTCCGGGTCAACAACAACTCACAGCGTTTCTCAGTCTGGCATTTTTGTGGGAGGGCTGTGTATTCGACGTTCTCGAGACCAACGCCGAGGGAGACGACGAATGCTGGAGTCCGGTACTGCGCTCGGGCGCCGACACGGTCGATGGTGCTGAGCAACTCGTGGAGTTTCTGGTCGAGATCTATATCGTCATCGACAATCTAATCCAGCCATTGCAGCCGACTCTGCGCGAGCGCTGGTTGCTGCTCCTTAGGTGCTGGGCCGAGCAGGCGTCGCGGAGACAAACGCATCGCAAGGGACAAAAGCGTCGCGAGTTTGTCATCGACGTGTTCTCAAGGCTTTTACACGCGCCCGACAAGGAGATTCAGGAGCGCGTTTGGGATATGTTGGTCGCCGACGCCGACTTTGCCGACAGGAACTCGCGGATGGGCCAGTTGAAGCACGAAATCATCTCCAGGAACTAACGGATGTATCCAGAGAAAACTACGCATGAGCGTGACACGACTTTGAAACGACAAATGCGACTCTAGGTACATTTCGGCGGTACTCCCGGAGAGTTAGCGAATTTTCCCGAAATGGGTCGTGTTACTAGAGCACCAAACAGGTTGAATCGTTAGTCATGCTGCCAGTTGCGTTGGATGGTCTCGAGATTTTGGACAGCAGCAGCGCGTCGCAAATCGTACGTAT
>JAKSDA010000591.1 GCA_022360315.1 Pseudomonadota bacterium | reverse complement strand
GCGAATCCAAGATTCGTGAGTCGAGGACCGCCACTCTGGCGGAGCGTCCGCCCAAGACCCGACCGTGCCGCCGGCTCGGCTCCACTCATCGCCAAGAGCTCAGCACTGCAAATTGACCCATTTCTGCCCAACGCGACGCCACCCGCAGTGACCACAAACCGCGAAAACCTGTCCTCACGCCTCCCCACGAGCGTACAAAATTTCCCCGAATTCCGCCTCAATTGCCGAATTCTGCTGTTCTCGGCAAAATCGCGCTGCACAGAAGTGGCTGTAAACGGACGAATTCCCGTATAATATCAGCACATTAAGCATTTTGGGACGGGAACTAGACCAGAATGAGTATATGCCTCACATTTTTGCCACCAATCTTGTGGCTCATTTGGGTCCAATGTACGGTGATGGCCATTCGGACCCGTTCTCGTCAAATTCGGAGTTGATTATCTGATTAGATAAAAAAGTTTACTATTATCAAACGATGAATACGTGTTTTGCATTTATTCTTTGATTACTATCGCCGTTGCCAGCGCGGCGCGCAGGACGACCAGTCGGCGACGGCGTGCTGCGCACACGGCCAGCTGATACTTGGAGGTGTGCAGCACTGCGGTGCCCGGGTTGGCAAAAGCGGGACTCAACAGCGGCGGGAAACGCACCGACGGCGACAAGCGCGTCTTCTAGCCCCAGGGTTCGCCAGGGTTGATCCGGTTGAAAGAGGGGTTGATCCCTGAGCTACTCGGCGTGTGGCCTCAAGCATCGTGATAATTCGGCTCAACAGAGGTGATCCTTGAGATAGATGAGAATTACCTCGCTCTGAGAGCGTGGATTTCGGCTCACACTGTTGCATTGCTTCCCGGCGCTGCTGTGATGGTTGCGGATGCTAGCCCGAGTCAAAGCGCTCTACGATCACCCAAAATGGGTATATGGGGTGGGCGATATGACTATATTGGAGCTCGAGGCGCCCGTGGCCCTGCGCGATAGCGGGCTCGAGTCGGTCACCATGCTGTCCGCGGACAACGCAGCGCTGGCCAATGCCGGTACCCTGGCGACCGCGATCGGTTGGGGGGTGAGCGATCTCGGCAGTACGCTGTTGCAGGACGTTCATCTGCCCATCTTCGACGACCAGGCTTGCGATGACGCGTACAGTAACGTGGACAACTTAGACGTAGACGTGGAAGCGAGATCTGCGGCGGCGTGACCGAGGGCGGCATTGATGCCTGCCAAGGTCGACGAGGCCGATCCGACAACCCCTTGACCGCGGGCATACCGCAATGGGTCAGTATCGACGGCGAGCTGGTTGCCGGAGATGAGACCGATCTCGATTACCCGGATCAGATCTACTACATCAACTACTTCGATATCGCGGATTTAACCCACGAGAAAGCGATCATCTTGCAGGTCACCTCGAACGACCTGGAACGTTACGTCGGCCTTTACGACCGCGACCAACGCGACGCCAACGGATCTGGTGACCTGCTCCAGTACTTCGTCGCCCAGCCCGGCGAAGTCGTTAAGACCGCGTTCTCTACCACTCCCGAGGTGAATTACGTCATCGGTGTATCGACCCTGCTCCCACAGAACGTCGGCGCGTACTCCGTGACAGTGGTCAATGATGGCGATCTGGTTCCGACCTCGTTCGATTCAGAGATGGCGCCGTTCAGCCGCCTGGCAATCGCTGGCTGCTCGGCACCTGCTGCGGCAGATGGCGAGCGCTGGCGTGGTCTGGTGCTTTATGCAGCGGTGTCGTTCGGGCCATACAAGAAGGGAGAGCTGTCATACGCAGCAGACCTTTGGTCATGCTCGAATGATCACGTTTTCGGTGGCTATGACTCTAAGGTCCTACAATAGCAGCGGAAACGGGGTCCACCAGTAGGCGCGGACGCCGAGTTTACGGCCGGCCGTCGGTTCAGCGTTACGTCTCACCGCCATAAGCGGCAACTGCAGCAGTACTGCAGCCGCCAAGCCTTGGGTACCAGCGGATCGCCACCGGCGACCTCGATGAGGTGCTGTATGCCGAAGTCCAAGGCGCGCAGACTGAAGGCATCGACCCGCAGGACGAATGCCTGGCTCTTCACAGGCACATGGTGGTTTGACTCGCGTCCTACACGGCGTTCGGTGTGGGGCCACGACTATCGCCTGGACCTGCGACATTCGCTCTATACCGGTGCGTCCAGAACTGGATCTCGTCCCTCCCAATAGGCAAGAATACCTTTCTCAGATACCTGCAGTATTGTCTTGCATCGTTGTCCAGTACATCGAGCCGCTGAAGGGAGTTGTCGCGCATACTACGCCAAATACTTATCACGTCCAGGAGGCCGGCGACTTCATACGCGGGCTGACGTTCGACGCATTACCTTTGGTCGGGATCCTGGATCCTGGGTAGTGACGTTGACACCTGTTGCGAGCCCGTGGGAGCCTTTACGATAACGGAGGGTCATCATGAAAGTCAAAGCCGCAGTCGCTCACGAAGCCAAAAAGCCACTCGCCATCGAAACCGTCGAACTCGAGGGGCCTCGTGCCGGAGAAGTGCTGATTGAGATCAAGGCCACTGGGGTGTGCCATACCGATGCGTACACCCTGTCTGGCGCCGATCCCGAGGGTATTTTTCCCGCGATCCTGGGCCACGAGGGCGCTGGAATCGCGGTCGATGTCGGACCGGGCGTCACCTCGCTCCAAAAAGGCGATCACGTCATTCCACTGTACATCCCCGAGTGTCGCCAGTGCGAGTACTGTCTGTCGGAGCGAACCAATCTGTGCCAGGCTGTGCGCGCCACCCAGGGCCGCGGCCTCATGCCCGACGAGACCAGTCGATTCTCCCTGCGCAACCAGACCATCTATCACTACATGGGCACCTCAACCTTTGCCAGCCATACCGTGCTGCCAGAGATTTCGGTGGCCAAAATCCGCCCAGACGCGCCCTTTGACAAGGTCTGCCTGATCGGCTGCGGCGTCACCACCGGCATCGGAGCCGTGATCAACACCGCCAAGGTGCAGCCCGGCGATAACGTGGTGATCTTTGGCCTGGGCGGCATCGGTCTCAATGTCATACAGGGCGCCCGCATGGTTGGCGCCAACATGATCGTCGGAGTGGACCTCAACCCCCAAAAACGCGCCTTGGCCGAAAAATTCGGCATGACTCACTTCGTCAACCCGAACGAAGTCGAGGGCGATCTAGTGCCGTATTTAGTCGATCTCACCAGGGGGGGAGCCGACTTTTCCTTCGAGTGTATCGGCAACGTCAACGTCATGCGGCAGGCCCTCGAGTGCTGCCACAAGGGCTGGGGCACGAGCATCATTGTCGGCGTGGCCGGCGCTGGCGAGGAAATTTCAACCCGGCCATTTCAGCTGGTCACTGGCCGCAATTGGCGCGGCACGGCCTTCGGCGGCGCCAAGAGCCGTCGCGACGTGCCCAAAATCGTTGATTGGTATATGGACGGCAAAATCAATATCGACGACCTGATCACCCATACCATGCCCCTTGACGATATCAATAAATCCTTCGACCTCATGCACGAGGGCGAAGCGATCCGCTCGGTGATTACTCACTGACCGAGCCAACGGAGTAAACATGGCCAGCCACGGAGTCTTTATCCACCAATTCGAACTCGGCCCTTGGGACAATTTTTTGTATTTTATTGGCGATAAGGCCAGCCGCCAGGTCGCGGTGGTCGACCCGGCGTGGCATGCCCAAACCATCCTCGATGAAGCCGCCGGACTCGATGTCGAAATTACCCATATCCTGTGCACCCACAGCCACTTCGATCACGTCAATCAAGTCGACGCTCTGCTGCAGTCGATGGATATTCCGGTCCATATGCTCGCTGCCGAGATCGAATTTTCCGGCTTTTCCTGTGAGAATCTGGTGCACCACAGTCCGGGCGACACTCTCCGCATTGGTGACCACGTCGAGATCACCATGATGCATACTCCGGGACACACCCCGGGGTCGACCAGCTATCGCCTGCGCGACTCGATCGTCACCGGCGATACACTCTTCGTCCAGGGCTGCGGCCGCTGCGACTTTGTGGGCGGCGATCCCGAAGTTATGTATACTACCCTGCGCCTGCTCATCGACAAACTCCCCCTCGATACCGTGCTCTATCCGGGCCATAATTATGGCCCTACTGTTACTTCGACTCTCGACAAAGAGCTCGATAACAACCCCTATATGGCTTTTCCCACCCTGGATGGCTTTGTTCAACACCGCATGGACGGCAAAACCCCGGGCTCGTCTCTGCCGCCCATGCCCGAATGGAGCCCACCGAAAAAAAAATGAGCCCACGTTGCCACAAGGCCATCGGGCGTTTGTCGTGTTCGACTGCACCTGCACCTCCAGAAATCAAGGCCTCCACACAAGCCAGAGTAGCAAGAAGCATCGTCGCCAGGCGGAAGTGGCCGCCAACTATAGGCGGCTCGCCTCAACACCGAAGAGCTGGCTGATGAGGTTGATGGCTTTCTATTTGACCCGGGTCGCGGTCCACCATTACCGCGGGGGCGACGCATGCTCAAATCCGCCCGCGCGGTTTTGAGCGAAACGTCCAGAATAGCGGATAAGAGCCGGTCCAAAAACCTCGGACCGAGCTAGAGCGACGAGGCGCGCCGCCAGTGGGTACGCGAGGAGTGGAGAATACTGGGTGTATTTGTCCGACGAGCAAGCCCGCTGGCGGTGATGGATCGGCGCTCTGGCGACGCGGAGAGTTTTTGGACCGGCTCTAGACTAGTTCCCGTCCCGGAATCCTTAATGTGCTGATATTACACGAAAATCCGCCCATTTTGCGCCCTTTCTGTGCAGTGTGATTTGGCCGAGAACAGCAGAATTCAGCATTTGAGGAGAAAT
>JAKSDA010000602.1 GCA_022360315.1 Pseudomonadota bacterium | reverse complement strand
CGGTCATAGGTGATGGTCGCGGCTGTGCGGCACACACTGTCCGCGCACTCCTTGACTGTCTCGAGCACCGTGGTCTGGTTTTGGTAGCCGTACTCGAGCCGGTACTCTCGCTCCATCGACCCGTTGACGTACGTCTGAACGGCCTCGAGCTTGCGCCATTCCAGTCGCGTGAGTTCGCCGTACGGTAGCTTGGGGCAAGTTACGCGCATCGGCGACTAGGTCATCGACCTGGGTGCACCTTCAAGCAGAACAGAGTTCTCTCCGTGCTGTTTTGCCAGCGTGTGGGACTCATTCACGACCGGTCCACAACGTGTAACCTGGTGAACGAAGCTCGACAGCGGCGGCGGGCTCGGAGTCAAACACAAGCATGCGCCATCGGCGACGGATGCGGTGGGAGATCGCAAGGTAACTCATTGACTTTATTTGCCGTCGCATGGTTCATGGAGGCAATCGAATGCGCTGGGGTTGCGGGCGTTGGCAAGCCAGTGCGGCCAGTTGCCGGGTCGGCGAGCCTCTAGAAGCCCCGGACTGATACTATCTGGGCAATGCGGATCGAGCGTCTCATTGCCCACCATGTGGGGCCATTCGACGACCTGGACATAGCGTTCCCGGAGTGCCCCGATCCCGACAAGGCCGAGCTGCACATCTTTGTCGGGCCCAACGGCAGCGGCAAGAGCACGATTCTGTACGCACTGGCCGAATTCTTCGGCCACTCACTCCTCGCCGACCGTATGCGTGATCGCGATGCCCGTATCGTCCTCGAGTACGATGGGCACAGGGCCACCCTCACCCGACTCCCTGCGAGTGTTCCCGTTCATGAGCAACTGCAGAAAGATGGTTACAACCCTTCGCGAGCCGGTGAACGAATGCTCCTGTATCAGAACCGGGATCATCCTGACCACATGAGTCTCGACGGCCCGCATACCACGATCAATGAGCTCCGTGTCGCGGCCGATGACCGGTCGAGAGGGCCGCAACGGCCGCTCGAGTTTGCCGCATTCGCCTATTCCGGTGGTCGTAGTCTCAGCTCGCCCCCGGACATCATCATCCAGGAACCCACCGGCAATCCCTTGCACGAGGCGGTGTCGTTTACTCGCACTGTCGATTCGCAAAAACTCGTCCAGTGGATTGCCAACACCAGGACCAAAGAGGCTCTGGCTATGGCGAAGGGCGACAGCGCACTCGCCGAGCAACGCGGTCGAGTCATCGCTGCAGTCGAACGGACGATCAGCCAGCTGGTCGACCGGACCATTCGCTTTGTCTTGTGCGACGAACCTCTCGAGGTACGAATCAGTCAGGACAGTGTCGAACTCTCCCTGGATGTCCTGCCCGACGGCCTCAAGTCGATTACCAGCTGGCTCGCCGACTTGCTCATGCGTCTTGACCGTCTCCCGTGGAAAGGTCAGGGCGACATTCTCCAGCGCTCGTTTGTATGTTTTCTCGACGAGATCGATGTCCATATGCACCCGGCCTGGCAACGCAAGGTCCTTCCGGTAGTGCAACGGCTATTTCCCAACGCACAGATCTTTCTATCCACCCACTCTCCCCTGGTTGCCGCCTCGGTCAGCGACGCTTGGATCCACCCGCTGACTCTGAACGATGGCAAGGCGAGTCCTGGCAAGTCAGTGCCGGCGTGCGCTGGTGACAGCTATCCGGCGATCCTCGATACCCTGTTTGGCGTCGACGAATGGGATATCGAGACCGAGAAGCTGTTCAAACGTTTCCATGAGCTCAAGCGCCTGCGATTGGCCGGCGATAACAGCGTACACAGCAAGCTCGACCAGCTCGCGGATATGCTGCGGAAGCGTAGCCTTGAGGCTCGAGACATCATTGAACACGAGATGCGACAGCTCATGCACCGCCTGGAGAAAGCCTCGTGAGGAAAGCGCATAGGCCATCGGCGCCCGAGTCACTGGCCGAGCACGGTACCGCATGGTCCGCCGAGTTTGCCAAACTCCGCGCCGAAGATGCCAGCTATCGTTTTCAGTGGAAGAGTTATCAGGGCCAGCGGGTAAACCAGCACCTATTGCCCCATCTCGAGGCCATGACTGCCGGGCATTGTGCCTACTGCGATACCTATCCATTTGGCACAGACAGTCACGAGACCATCGATCATTTCTTGCCTAAGGCCAGATTTCCCTGGCTGGCGTACTGCTGGGAGAATCTCTATCTCGCCTGCACCATGTGTCAGAGTGAAAAGGAACGCGAGTTCGACAGCCAGGTCGAACCCGCGACCGACAGCAGCGAGCTAATCCGGCCTGACGAGGCCGGCTACTCGTTTCAACGGTATTTTCTCTTCAACTACGAGTCCGGTGAGATCGAGGCGAATCCAGCCGCTTCGGAGCGAGACCGAGAGCGCGCGGGCCAAGCACTGCGCTGCTTCGGTCTCAACCAGGGTACTCGAGCTCAATCACGCAAGCGGATCGTCCGGAACTTCCATCGCGCCACGCCCGACGAGCGCGCGGGCATCGACGATTGGCCATATCGCTTCCTGTTCGATGGCCTTTTATGAGCGCTACTCGCCCCCCATGGCTCCCATGGCTGGTCAGCCGGTCACCAGGAAGGAAAACGTGCCGCCCGCGACCATCCCGTGTCATCGGTACCTGGATGCAACCTTCGCAACTAACCGAAATGGCAATACCTTCCCGCCACCTGCCTTGTTGTCAATGTGTCTCGGCTGTCCTGACAAGCTGGCGACCGTCAAGGCTGCGTCCAAGGCGCCGCACATCACGTTGACGGAGGTCGAAAAGAGGACATGGCGTGTCGCGTATGAGATGGCTGAGCCGGCGCTCGAGCTGCGGTTGTTGCGGGCGACCAACGATGCCCGGCTGGCGCGCTGGAAGCCGGTCGATCCCGCCTTTGAAATCGCGCACACGCAGGACGGCGACATGGTTCGGCGCGCCGACGGCGCGGCGTTTGCCAGCGCTGCCTTTGACGTCGACGCCACGTATACGCCGTTGCCAAAGGACTACGCGCCGTTTTCGCCGTTTGGCGACCGTGTGCACTGCGCCGCCGCTGTCGGCGTGAGCGGCAGTGGCGGCACGCTGCCACACCTCGAGCGCATCCAACAATCATTCGGGCCTGGCCACGACGTGAGCCAGATCAAGGCTCATGTTGGCGGCGCGGCAGCCGAGGCCAGCGAGGCCATCGGTGCCTCTGCCTATGTTGGGACGCAGCCGGCAGACGACAACAGCGAGGCCAACGTGGCCCAAGCGAAGCATGCAGCGCCAACGACATCCACTACCACGACCGACGCGGTCGTACAGCGAGCAGGCCCCGCCATTCCCATCGCCATCTGGCTTGGCAAGGCCGTCGCGGCGACTACGATCGATGCGTTCATCGACGCTGCCATCGCTACCATATTGGCACTACCGACCCCTGGAGCACTCGATAACGTCGTCAATTTTCTGGTCAATTTGGTACCGGGATTGGGCGAGGCAAAGAAGGTAAAAAAGGCCGGCAAGCTGATCAAGATCGTCGATGACATCGTCGATGTCGTCAAAGACATGAAGCGCCTGAACATTCCGGGCGCAGCCGCGTTAGCCAAGAATCTGTCCAGGGAAAGTGGCAAGCTCAAGAACGCCCTGACAAACGCCAAGCTCGACGACGCCAAGGCGATCTTCCAACGCATGCTGGGTTATCTACGCGAAGCTCAAATCGCGAGCAAGGTGAGGGGAAAAGGCGATGATCTCTTGGCATTGGGGATGCAGAAGGTGGGCACCAAGAAGCTGCTGACCGATATCGACGTAGTGTTCAAGCAGGGCGACGAGGTCATCTTCGGACAAGTCAAGGCCGGCAAAGCAGCCAACTTTGGCCGCGACAGTGGCCGCGGGGCCGAATTCGAAAATCAGGCACGTCGCACGGTGGAGGCGGCCAGAGACTACGGTGACGAATATCAGTCCATCACGCGTGTCAAGTACTTCGTAGACGACATCTCGGATGAGGCCCGAGAATTTCTTCAGGGTCTGAACATCGAAGTCGTCAACAACCAATCATTTCTCCATTGACCCATCCGACCGGTAGCACGACATTTCCCCCCACGGACGACCATCCATGCCCTATTTTCCCATATACGCGCTGTTTGACGACCCCATAGAATCCGTTCTGCTCGAACAAAGACTTTCCGTCGCGCTCGGTGCTCGTTTGCCCCGGATAGAGGTCATCAGCGAGCAGGCAGGCGGGCGGCAATCGCACGCCTTACGCATGCAGGGCCAGCAGGACGATGTCGTCGTGCGGCAAGAGCAAGACACCATTGTCGCCGCCGACTTGTGGGATTTCGACAGCGAGGTCTACGATCGAGGCGGGCCCAGTCAGGCGATGGCAGATCGCAAACGGGCGACCGCGCTAGCTCTCTTGCGCGCGCTCGTCGCTGAGTGCGGCGCGCGCCTGGCCTACATGAGCAGTGCAACCGAGAAGTTGGTCGGTGACCCGGGACATCACGAGTTGTCCCGCGAGATGGCCGCTGGCCTGAGCGATCGCGCGCTGCTCGCGACGTGCTTGCAGCGGCCCTGCTATTTCTGGCTCGTGGCAGTCCCGGAGCAAGATGTCGCTCTACGACGACACATCACCTCCGTACGCCCCGATTGGACCGTGCTCGATGACGATAGCAGCCACGTGATCGTGCTGGAGGACCAAGACGAACAGCCGATCTTCATGGACCTGGGTCAGTAACCATGGCTTCTGTCTCGCAGCATCAGTCGCGGTGCGTGACGGCCTACTCATCGCGTCCGAGACGCAGGTTCGCTATCGAGCAAGCTGTCGTCGAGGCATACGAGCCGATCAGGAGTGCCCTCTTCGCGAGGTCAGCATGTCGAGTAAGGCGTAGAGCAAGCGCTCCATTGCGCTGGGCTGGGCGGCCACGAGCGGAGACAGGTCAAGAGGCTCTGGTTTCTTGGCTCTTGGCGTGGCCGGCTCGGTGAGCGCGGGCGCGGCGGTGCGGGTGTTGTGGAACTCAATGGCCCGGCGCAGCTCGCCAGCATCAAACCAAATACCGTGTTTGCGGCAGGTATCGACCATGACCTGCGATATGCGGCCGAAGTTCTGATGCAATAGCTCGCCACTGCAGGCGGGGCAGAGAAGGGCGGTTTCCTCGTGCGTCTCGCTCATATGGCGGGTCTCGCGTTCGAGCACGTGACGCTGCCGGTCGCTCTCGACCAGGAGTGTGTTGAACTCACTGGCACTCACCCATACGCCGAAGCAGCGCAGACACCGCTCTACCGACAATTTGCCGATGTGGTCCGAAGCGAGTGGCTCGCCACAGCGCGGGCATTCACGGTCCGAAGGGGAACCCGCGATTCTGTTCCGGTAGGGCATGCTGCCCGATACACTACCGCATTGGGCGGACCGATGCCATTCACCGGCACGGAATGGATCCCTCTCGCCGGTTTCGAGAGGTGCACAAGGCCGACAATCGAGACCGAAGGTCGAGACCGATGCGCTGTCTTTTCGCCGTCTCGCATGGCCCGAGTTCGCCCACACCATGGTTTTTCTGAGCAAATTCAACCGATCCGTTACGGCGCCTCCTGCTAATTCACAGCGTGTCCTGCTATTGTGCCGCCGGGTCGAACGATGAAAAGGCAGGCAGTGATTCCGATCCGGGCCAACGAGGACATGCCCTATGGCACCGTTGTCGCCCTGCTCAGGGACCTGGGTGATCCGGTCACTCCGGACCTGCCCTGGCTGGCAGTCGAGGAAGAGGGCATTGTCATCGAGATCGCGCTGCCCCACTGCGGCAGGTTAAAAGAATGGCTGGTAGCTGCCGGAGATGAGATTTCACCGGGTATGGCCGTCGCCCGGATCGCTGGCGACTCACAGGGCGTCGAGCGAGAACGCGCGGCCATTCTACGTGCGCTTTATCAAGACGAAGCCGTGGCCGAGGCGGCAGTACTGGCTCGCCAGGCCCCGGGCGGCGACGAATTGGCCGCCTATGTGGTTGTCCATGACAGAGTGTCGCCACAGGTGATCGGCGATCGACTCGTCGCCCGACTCACCGATCACCGCGCTCCTCCGCGAATACCCGACGCGATAGTGGGGGTAACGCGTATCCCTTATACCGGCACTGGTGAGGTCGATGAACAGGTGCTGCAATCGGTGCCGGTGCTGGACAGTGCGACCACGCATAGATGGCAACACGTGATCAGCGCTGTCGACGGCGTGGGCGAAGTGGCTGTGCTCGCCGTACCAGCCACGATCGAGCCAGCCGAGCGCCTTCATCTGGCCCATTTGCTCCCCGGCACCGGACGGTCGGACGAGCTGGATAACCAGCAGCCCTCTGCGCCCCCTGCTCACGGCAAGACCGCGCGGCAACCAGTCTCTCATCCCCACGACCCCGGTCCAGCTGTGAGTGACGGTGGCCCCCTGCCCAACCAACCCCTGCCCGCGACCTTGACCGACCTGCTGCAGCGTGCAGTGAGACGGGCCCCCCAGCAAGCGATTGTCTACGCCAGCCCCGATGGCAGCGAACGCGTGCAGACCTACGCCGAACTCGCAACTGCAGCCGGGCACCTGGCCGCGGCCTTGCGAGGTCACGGCCTCGCTCCAGGCGATACCATCCTGCTTCAGCTGGACGAACGCCGCGATTTTGTGACCGGCATATGGGCCTGTTTCCTGGCTGGCCTGGTCCCGCTGCCCGGTGCCATCGCATCCTCGTACGAGGATCGCAACCACGCGGTGGCAAAGCTGCACAGCAGCTGGCAGGCGCTCGATTGCCCGCCGGTTCTGGCCAGCGCTGCCCTGGTGCCCCGGGTGCGCAATCTGGCCCGGCTCTTCGATTCAGACCCGCTCCGGGTCCTTGCCATCGACGAGTTGATGGCAACCGTTTCATCAAACCCGCTGCCAGCCCATCGCGCCGACCCCGATGACTCGACTCTCTTCCTCATGACCTCGGGCAGCACGGGAACGCCCAAGCTGGTCGAGCACACCCATCGGACCCTGCTCTCCCGCGAGCTGGGCACGGTCCACGCGCTCGGATTCACTGGCGACGATATCTCGCTGTGCTGGCTGCCACTCGATCATGTGGCCAGTTTGGTCGATTTCCACCTGCGTGACGTCTTTCTGGCCTGTCGCCAGATCCAGGTGGCAACCCCGGCAGTGTTGGCCGATCCGCTCTACTGGCTGGACCTGATCGACAAACACCGCGCGTCGATCACCTGGGCTCCCAATTTTGCCTACGGACTGGTCGTCGATCGCGCCGCCGAGCTGGCCAGCCGGACCTGGGATTTGACCTGCCTGCGCCACGCATTCAATGGCGGTGAGGCGATCAGCCCGCGCACCGCGATGCGATTTCTCGACCTTCTCGAGCCTTTTGGTTTGCCCGCCAATGCCATGCGGCCAGTGTGGGGCATGTCCGAGACTGCGTCGGGCGTGACCTATTCATTCGATTATCTGCGCGGAATCAGCTCGTCCGAGCCATCGTTCATGAACCTCGGCCCGCCCGTGCCCGGTTTTGCCGCCCGCGTGGTCGATGAACAGGGCCAGGTTGTTTCCGAATCGACCATCGGTCGGCTGCACATCAAGGGATGCGGCGTTTTTCCCGGCTATTACCGGGCCCCCGAGTTGAACCGCGAAGTGTTCACCGAGGACGGCTGGTTCAAAACCGGCGACCTGGCCATGCTGCGCGATGGCAATCTGTTCATCACCGGCCGCGAAAAAGACGTCATCATCATTCGCGGCGCCAACTATTACAGTCACGAGATCGAATCGGCGGTGGAAGAAGTCGCCGGCGTGCAGCCGTCGTATACCGCCGCCTGTGCCGTGCGCAGCCCCGGTGCAGCGACCGACAAACTGGCCATCTTTTTTCACCCCGCCGTCGATGATATGCAGTCAAAACTCGCTCTCATCGACCGTATTCGAGACGAGATCATGAGCCAGATCGGTCTCTATCCCGATCATGTGCTACCCCTGGCCAAAGCGGCCATTCCCAAGACCGGTATTGGCAAAATCCAGCGATCCCGGCTAAAAAAGCAATTCGAGCACGGCCAATTCGACCGCTTGCTCGAACAGCTGGACCTGGCCGAAGGCAACGAAAACACCCTGCCAAACTGGTTCTTCGAGCGAGTCTGGCAACCCCGTGCAGTCCATGCAAGTGCGGCCGGACCACCGCCGCGGCGCGTGCTCGTATTCGTCGACCGGGACGGCCTGGGCGAAACACTTGTGCGTGCGCTGCGCGCGGCCGGCGTCGACGTCCACTGCGTCCGCCAGGGCAGCGGCTTTCAGCGCCAGGAAAACGGCGACTATCGACTGGACCCCGCCGACCTACAGGGCTACCAGGCCCTGTGGAACGACCTGGCCAGGCGCGGCGAGTCGATCCGCGGAAGCGAGTTGATCGACGGAGTGATTCACCTGTGGTCGTACGGCCAGGCCAGCAGTACTGGCGACAGCTCGGACCGGGATAGCCATGCCGCCCTGCAACTCGGCGCGATCAGTGTTCTGGAGCTGTTGCGAGCAGCTGCGCAGATTCTGCCCGAACAGTCGGGCCAACCGCTTTTTCTGTGGGTGGCCAGCAGCCTGGCCCAGACAGTTGCTGGCAATGAGCCAGTTGTTCCCGAGCGATCTATGCTCGCTCCAATGGTGCGTACCGGTAACCGCGAAATAACCCGACTGCGCGCCCGCCTTATCGACTTGCCACTCGCGTCGCCGGCGCAAAACACCGTTCGTTTGCTGACCGAGCTGCGCGTTGTCGACCGTGAACCCGAGGTTGCCTGGCGCGAGCAACGCCGTCTGGTCCCACGTCTGCGCCGGGCCGACCTGGGCTCCTCTGGCCAGGATCTCGACTCGCTGCTGCGCAATAACGGAGTCTACCTCATTACCGGCGGATTGGGCGGGATCGGTACCGAACTGGCTCATCACTTGTTGCGGCGCTATCGGGCCCGATTACTCCTGATCGGCCGGCGTCCACTGGCCACGGACACCGGCGAGCGGGGCGACCCGGCCAGTCCGACGCCGGACGACCCGCGGGCTCGGACCCTTGCCGAGTTGCGCCAGCTGGACGGTGACGTGATCTACCAGGCCGCCGATGTCTGCGAGCCCGAACAGATCGCAGCTGCTGTACAGCGGGGCGAGGCACTTCTGGGCGGTCCTGTGGAGGGCGTATTCCATCTGGCCGGGGCCACCCGCGAGTGCCCACTTCACCTCGAAACACCGCGTGGGCTGATGGAACTCGTGCGGCCCAAACTGACCGGGAGTCGCATCTTGCATGGCCTGGCCGGCGATCGTGCCGGCTTCTTCATCGGCTTTTCATCGGTTACCAGCCTGTTTGGCGGCGCGTCTGCCGGTGCCTATGCGGCTGCCAGTCGCGCCCTGGCCAGCGTGTGTCACCAGTTGCGCGACAATCGCCCGGCTAGGGTGCACTGCTTTGGCTTCAGCATGTGGGACGAGCTCGGCATGAGCGCCGGCTTTGCACAAAAAGAGCTGGCCCGCGCTGCTGGCTACGAGTTGTTGTCACCCCGGCAGGGCGTGGATTCGCTGATGGCGGGTCTGGCTGCAGCCGCACCATCTCTCATCGTGGGATTGAATGCGAGCAACCCGCGCATCGCCGGTCTGGTCATCGATGACCGACCGGCGCCCGATCTGCGTCTGTGCGCTTTTTATGCACCGGCGCCGGACCGGCAAGCGGGTGATCCGGGCCGGGCAGATCTGGCCAGCCCGGCCCGAGCCGACGTCACGGATCGATACGGCAACCGCACCACGTGCGAGCTGCAGCCCATTGCCGAGATACCGCGCACCGCTGCCGGCGACGTCGATCGCGACCAGCTCGCGCAATGGGCCCGCCAGCTGGCCGGGCGGGCAGATCGAGCGTCCGGCGCTGAATCCGCGACCGACATTCGGCCGCGCAACCATGAAGAGCGCCAGCTCGCCGCACTTTTTGGCGCTGTACTCGGTGTTCGCGGCGTCGCCATCACCGACAACTTCTTCCAACTGGGCGGCCAGTCCATTCGCGCCATCCAGCTTTTGAACCGCATCCGCGAGACCATGGATGTGGTCGTCGAACCCGCACAGTTTCTCGACAACCCCACAGTTGCCCAGCTGTCTGACCTGATCGCCCGGGCCAGATCGAAGAGCGATGCCGATGGCGACCCATCGGGCCGACCAGATCCGGCCGATCCAGGTCGACAATTCTTGCCGGCCATTGAGCCGGACGCCGAACACCGCTTCCACCCCTTTCCACTCACCGAGATCCAACAGGCGTACTGGATAGGCCGCTCTGCCGACTTCGAACTCGGCGATGTGGCCATGCATCTGTACGCCGAGGTCGATACCGATGCCCTCGATGTGGCTCGCCTCGAGCGGGCGTGGAACCAGGTCATCGCGCGGCACGACATGTTGCGGGCTGTGATCCGGGCCGATGGCAGCGAATCGGTATTGCCCCAGGCACCGGACTATTCCATTGCTCAGATCGATCTCCGCGGCCACAGCGCCGAGGCCCGCGGCGCTGCTCTGGCCGAGCTCAGGCACACTCTTTCGCATCAGATCTTGCCCGCCGATCGCTGGCCCGGTTTCGACATTCGCGTCGCCCATGTCGACCGCAATCGCGCCCGCCTGTTCATCAGCATGGCCGCCGTACATCTCGACGGCAGCAGCTTTTTGTTGACCATGGCCGAGTGGGGCCGCCGCTACCGCGACCCCGACTTCGATCCGCCGCCGCTCACCCTGTGTTACCGCGACTACGCCCTGGCCCTGCGATCGATGCGAACGAGCCAGGTATATCGCGATTCGCTGGCCTATTGGACCGAGCGGCTGCCCGATCTGCCGCCATCACCAGCCTTGCCCCTAGCCAGAGAACTGGCCACTCTCGAAACGTATCGCTTTGTCCACCGCTGGTTTCGCGTCGAGCGACAAACCTGGGAAAAAATCAAAGCCCTGGCCAACAAGAAAGGCGTCAGCCGTTCAGTGGTGGGACTGACCGCCTATGCCTCGGTGTTGAGTGCGTGGAGTCGCGGCCGCAGCCAGACCCTCAACGTGACTGTATTCAATCGACTGCCTCTGCACCCCGAAGTCGACCACATCACCGGCGACTTTACCTCGATGATCTTGCTCGCTGTCGATCAGCACGATGAGGACGATTTCGAGAGCCTGGCCCGGCGTATCCAGGAACAACTGTGGCGCGACATGGCCAACCGGTATGTCAGCGGAGTCGAGGTCCTGCGCGAGCTGGCCCGGGTACGCCGGCAGGCGTCCCGGGCGCTGATGCCAGTCGTGTTTACCAGCGCCCTGGATCTCGATATTGCCGGGACAACGTCGCCGTACAGTGCCTTGCAGGATCTCGGTGCAGTCACCCACCAGGCCAGCCAGACCCCGCAAGTGTGTCTCGATTGCCAGCTCTTCGAAGAGGCCGGTGCGCTCCTGTGCATGTGGGACTCGGTGGACCAGGCGTTTCCCAATGGCATGGTGGACGATATGCTAGCCAGCTATCAAGCCTTGATGCTGGATCTGGCCGATGAGGCCAATTGGCAGCAACGCCCGCAACTGGTGCCCGAGGCCCAGCTCGCCCGGCGCCGCGCTGTCAACCAGACCTCTGTGCCGAGCTCGGAAAATCCTGCCCACCAGCTACTGCATACCGGGTTGGCCAGGCAGGCAGCGCGCCAGCCCGAGCACCCGGCGATCATCGCCCGGGATCGCACTCTCGACTACGGCCAACTACACAGCTACGGCAATCAGATCGGCCGCTGGCTGCGCGACCGCGGTGCAGCACCGGATCGGCTGGTCGCTGTGGTCATGCACCGGGGCTGGCAGCAGATTTCCGGTGCCCTCGGGGTTCTGGTCTCGGGAGCTGCATATCTGCCCATCGACCCGAGCTTGCCCGCAACCCGCCGCAACCTGTTGATGGCCGACGGCCAGGTATCACTTGCAGTTACCACGACCGCACTGGCGGCCGAGCTCGATTGGCCCGACAGCGTACAGGTAGTGACCGTCGATGGCCCCGAGGTCGCAGCCCAGCCCGATGACCCCCTCGATTCAGTGCAGGGCCCCGGCGATCTCGCCTATGTCATCTACACCTCGGGCTCCACTGGCAAGCCCAAGGGGGTGAGCATCGAGCATCGCAGTGCGATCAATACCATTATCGATATCAACCGCCGCTTCGATGTGAGCCCTGCTGACCGCATCTTTGCGCTGTCCTCGCTCAGCTTCGATCTCTCTGTCTACGATCTTTTTGGCGCGCTTACCGCCGGTGCCACTGTGGTCGTCCCCCGACCGGGCAGCAATCGCGACCCCGACCACTGGCTGGAGTGTTTGCGCCGCGACCAGGTCACCGTGTGGAACTCAGTGCCCACGCTCATGGATATGCTGGTGACGTTTCTCGCCGGCCGGAGCCAGAGCCAGGGCAATGACAATGACAATGACAACGATGATAGCAATGGCCATGTTGACGACTCGGGCAGTGATCCCGGCGAGAGCCTGATACCGTCATTGCGTCTGGTCATGATGTCGGGCGACTGGATTCCACTCGATTTGCCCGACCGCATCCGTCGCCACGCCCCGGCCGCGCAGATCATCAGTATGGGTGGCGCCACCGAGGCATCGATCTGGTCGATCATCTATCCCATCGCCGAGATCGACCCTTGTTGGGCCAGCATTCCGTACGGCAAGCCCATGCGCAATCAGCGCTTCCACGTCCTGGACGAGCGCCTGGACCCGTGTCCGGTGTGGGTTGCCGGCGATCTCTATATCGGCGGACTCGGTCTGGCGCGCGGCTACTGGCGAGATCCGGACCGGACCAGAGCCAGCTTTTTTGTCCATCCGCGCACCGGCGAGCGACTGTACCGGACCGGCGACCTGGGCCGCTATCTGCCCGACGGTTCGATCGAGTTTTTGGGCCGCGAGGATCACCAAGTCAAGATTCAAGGGCATCGCATCGAGCTCGGCGAGATCAATGCTGTGCTGCTCGAACATCCGCGGGTCACCTCTGCCGTGGTGGTTGCTGCGGGCGAGGGTCGCCAGGGGCGCTACCTGGTCGGCCACGTGGTCTTGACCGATGGAGCAGAACTCGCCACTGATGAACTCGAGCGCTTTGCCGGCGACAGCTTGCCGGGCTACATGGTGCCGGCCAGTATTGTCTACCACGAGCGCTTGCCGCTCACCGCCACTGGCAAGATCGACCGCGCTGTGCTGAGCCGAATTACTGGCGCACAACGCAGCGGTTTCGGAGCGGATACTGGCGGGGCCGACCAGGCCCCGGCAACGCCATTACAGACCGAGCTCGTCGAGCTGTGGCGCGGTCTCTTGCAGGTGGAAACACTCGGCGTTCACGACGAGCTGCTCCAGCTCGGCCTCAACTCGCTGATCGCCATCAATGCCGTCAACGCGATACGGCAGCGCTTTGGCGTGGACATCGGCCTGCGCAGCGTATTCGCCGCGCGGGCTTCGGTCGCCAGCCTGGCTCTTCTGATCGCCGACCAGGCCGCCAATGTACCGGCCAGCCCGGCTGATGCGCGCCGCCTTTTGCCCACTATCACCCCGCAGCCGCCCGATCAATACGACAGTTTTCCCCTCAGCGCCATCCAGGAAGCGTACTGGGTCGGCCGCATGGAAGCTTTCGAACTGGGCAATGTGGCGGCGTATTTCTATCTCGAAGTCGACCTGGGCGACCTCGATGCCGCAAGACTCGAGCGCGCCTGGCAGCGGGTCATCGACCGCCACGGCATGCTGCGCGCGGTCTTTCAAGCCGATGGCCGCCAGCGCATTCTACCCCCGCCAACCCCGTACTCGATCGAGGTTCTCGACCTCCACGACTGCCCCGATAAACCGGCCGAGCGCGAGCTGGCCGCCATTCGCGACCGCATGTCGCAACAGGTATTGCCCCCCGATCGCTGGCCGCTCTTCGAGTTCCGCGTCACCCGACTGCCCGACCGCCGCTACCGACTCCACTTCGGACTCGATCTTCTGATCGCCGATGCCTGGAGCGTGCAGATTCTGTTTGGCGATCTACAGCGCTTCTACCGCGACCCCGATCGCGATCTGGACCCATTATCGCTGTCGTTTCGCGATTACGTGCTGGCCGAAAAACAACTGATCGAGTCGGCGCTCTATCAGCGCTCGCAAGCCTATTGGCTAGAACGACTGGACAGCTTGCCGCCCGCCCCGCAACTGCCTCTGGTCAAACAAATCGGCGATGTCGCACACCCGGTGTTCAAACGCTATCACGCCGCATTGGCTGCAGATAGATGGCAAACACTCACCGGCCAGGCTCGCCAGCGCGGCCTGACCCCGTCGGGATTGCTTCTGGCTGCATTTGCCGAAATTCTCGGCCGATGGAGCCGTTCCCGTCGCTTTTGCCTCGATGTCACCACGTTTAACCGCCTGCCCCTGCACGATCAGACCGAGCATGTGGTCGGCGATTTCACCTCGATCAACCTGCTCGCGGTCGACGGTCGCGCACCGACCTTCGAGGCCCGGGCCGGGCAGATCCAGAAGCGCCTGCTCGAAGACCTCGAGCATCGCTACTTCGGCGGGCTCTCGGTCCTGCGCGAGCTGGCCCAGCGCCGCGGCGGCGCTCCTGCGGCCCTGGTGCCGATCGTGTTTACCAGCTTGCTCGACAGCTATGGTCGCAGCGGCGACTTTGTGCCGCTGGGCGGCAAGGTGGTATTTGCCACCTCGCAAACTCCCCAGGTCTGGCTCGATCACCAGGTCCGCGAACAAGACGGCGAGCTCTTGCTGACCTGGGACGTGGTTGCTGAATTGCTGCCCGACGGCCTGCCAGACACTCTTTTTGCCGCCTATTGCGGCCTCTTGCACAGCCTGGCCGAGGACCCCGCAGTGTGGCATGCCGCCGAGCTCGACCTGCTGCCGGCCGGCGATCGCGCTGTCCGCGAGCGCAGCAATGACACTGCGATCGACATCGAGCCAACGGCTGGCCGCCCGGCCTTGCTGCACACCCTGTTCGGCAACCGCGCCCAACTGCATCCCGATCACCCTGCCGTGATCACGCCAGAGCTCACTCTCAGCTACGCCCAGTTGCAAGCGCGCGCCAATGGCATTGCCCGCTGGTTGCGTGGCCACGGTGCCCGACCAAATACCCTGGTCGCCGTGGTCATGCCCAAGGGCTGGACCCAGGTCGCAGGAGTTGTAGGCATTTTGACCGCGGGCGCGGCCTACTTGCCCATTGACCCGGCCCTGCCGGCAAGACGGCGCAACTACTTGCTCGACAACGGTCAGGTCGATCTCGTCCTCACCGATGCACAGCTGGCCGATACGCTCGATTGGCCCGATACAGTCCGGGTACTCGATGTCACCGGGCGCGAGGCTGCCAGCCAGGATACCGGCCCGATAGCGCCGATCCAGACCGAGCGCGACATCGCCTATGTCATCTTCACCTCGGGCTCGACCGGTCAGCCCAAGGGCGTGGTCATCGAGCACCGCAGCGCGGTCAATACCATCGTCGACGTCAATCGCCGTTTTCGTGTACGGCGTGGCGATCGCGTGTTTGCTCTGTCCTCGCTCAGCTTTGACCTTTCGGTCTACGACGTGTTCGGAACCCTGGCTGCCGGCGCCACCATTGTCTACCCACAGGCGGGCAGCGAACGCGATCCTGACCACTGGCTCGACGTGCTGAAACAACAACGCGTCACCGTGTGGAACAGCGTACCGGCACTCGCCGACATGCTCGGCATTCACGCTGAAAGCCACGACACGTTGCTTCCGGACTCGCTGCGCCTGGTCCTCATGTCGGGCGACTGGATACCGGTCGCCCTGCCCGACCGCATCCGGGCACGCGGCCACGAAATCGCAGTGATCAGCCTGGGCGGTGCCACCGAGGCGTCGATCTGGTCGATCCTGCACCCGATCGAACGCGTCGATCCCGCCTGGACCAGCATTCCGTACGGCACACCGATGGCCAATCAGCGGTTCCACGTCCTCGACGAGCACCTGGCACCGTGCCCGGTGTGGGTTGCCGGCGAGCTCTATATCGGCGGTATTGGCCTGGCCCGCGAGTACTGGCGCAATCCCGACGAGACCGCGGCGAGATTCACCGTGCATCCGCGCCGTGGCGAGCGCCTCTATCGCACCGGCGATATGGGCCGCTATCGGCCCGACGGCACCATCGAGTTTCTCGGCCGCGACGATTTTCAGGTCAAGATTCACGGCCATCGCATCGAGCTGGGCGAAATCGAGGCTGCCCTGTTACAGCATCGCGACGTCGAGAGCGCGGTTGTCGATGCCGCCGGCCAGCCACCCCGACCGCGCCGCCTGGTCGCGTATGTCGTTTTTAAGGCCGACCGCGAGCCGAACTCCGCGGCCGGTCGCGAACAGCTGCGCGCCCATCTGGCCGAGTTGTTGCCCGATTACATGGTGCCGAATGCGTTCGCAATCCTCGCTGCCTTGCCGCTCACCGCCAATGGCAAAGTCGACCGCAAAGCCCTGTCGGCGTCGCCTGCAGCTGACCTCGAAGCCAGCATACTGGCCAGCAGCGACGATCGGGCGACCCCGCGATCGCCGCTGGAACACCAGCTGGCAGCACTGTGGACCCAGCTTCTCAGCGTACCGGTCGACGACCGCAGCCGCGGCTTTTTCGAGCTCGGCGGCAACTCCATGACCGCCATCCAGATGCTCGGCCGATTGCGCCAAACCAGCCGTGTCGACGTTTCACTGCGCGATTTCTTTGCCACCCCAACCGTGGCCGGGCTTGCCTCCCTGGTCGCCCGAGCCCGGGTTCGCGACCAGGACGAGCAAGCTCCGGACAGCGCAGCTGTCGCCGAGCTACCCGAGCTGGTCCACGCACCCGGCGACCGATTCAAACCCTTTGCTCTCAGCGCTATCCAGCAAGCGTACTGGATGGGTCGCAATCGTGCCCTGGAACTCGGCAACGTCGCCGCTCATTTCTATTTCGAGCTCGACCTGCGCACTCACCACCCCGAGCGGATCGAGATGGCCTGGCGCCGACTCATCGCGCACCACGATATGTTGCGCACTGTCATCCGGCCAGACGGCACCCAGCAAGTGCTCGAGCACGTGCCCGATTTCGAGATTGCCATCGTCGACTTGCGCGGGCGCGATGCCACTGCAGCGCTGCAGCAGACACGGGATCGACTATCGCATCAGGTGGTCCCCGCCGATCGCTGGCCGCTATTCGAGATCTGCATCAGCCGGCTCGAGGATCAGCTCATTCGCGTGCACTTCAGCTTCGACCTGCTGATCGCCGACGCGTGGAGCGCTCGTCTGCTTTTCAGCGATTTTGCGCGATTGTTCCACGACCCGACCGCCCAGCTTGACGCCGGCGACATCACCTTTCGCGATTACATCTGCGCCGTGCAACGGCTGCCCGAGACCGCGGCGTATCAGCGTTCGGCAGCCTACTGGAACGCCAGACTGCCGCATTTGCCGCCAGCGCCAGCTCTGCCTCTGGCGCGCGATCCCACCACCATCGACGCACCTCGGTTCGAACGCCGCAGCGCCCGACTGGCGCCAGCTGCGTGGCGCGCCCTGTGCGCTCGCGCCGCCCGGGCCGGGATCACGCCATCGGGGCTGCTGCTTTCTGCCTACGCCGATGTACTGGCCATGTGGAGCGCCAATCCGACCTTCACGATCAACGTCACGACGTTCAACCGACTGCCCATCCATCCGCACCTTCGCGATCTGGTCGGCGACTTCACCTCGCTCACTCTCTTGGCCGTAGATAGTCGGGCAGGCGATCGATTCGAAACCCGCGCTCGCGCCATACAGGAACAACTGTGGCAAGACCTCGATCACCGCTTTATCAGCGGTGTGCAGGTCGTGCGCGATCTGGCCCGACAGCGAGGACTGGCCCCCGGGGCGCTGATTCCGGTGGTGTTTACCAGCCGTCTCTTTGCCAGTCATCGCGACGGACCCGACCTGCCCACGAATGACGACGGCAGCCCGGCCGAGGTCGTCTACAGCGTATCGCAAACGCCCCAGGTCTGGCTCGACAAACAGGTCTTTGAGCGAGATGGCGGCCTGGCCTGGACCTGGGATTCAGTCGCCGGCCTGTTTCCGTCCGGCATGATGGACGACATGTTCACCGCCTATAGCCGGCTGGTGCAGCGCCTGGCCGACAGTGAAGCCGAATGGACCAGCCCGGTCTGCAACCTTCTTCCCCCGGCTCACGCCGAGCTGGCCCGCAGCGTAAACGCCACCGACGTACCGGTATCACACGCGCTGCTCCACGAGCTCGTCCTGGCCCAGGCCGAGCGCGGACCCGACCGACTGGCAGTGATCACTGCCGAGACTCGACTCACCTATGCCGAACTGGTCAGCCGGGCCAGGGCAGTGGCCCGGTGGCTGACGTCGCACGGTGCGGAACCCGAAGAGCTGGTGGCAATTGTCATGGAAAAAGGCTGGGAGCAGCCAGTCGCCGCTCTCGCTGTCTTGCTATGTGGAGCCGCTTACCTGCCCATCGATCCCAGCTGGCCCGAACAGCGGCGCAATACAGTATTGCAGCGCGGTCGCGTCAAGCTGGCTCTCACTCAGTCTCATTGCGATCAACCGATCCGCTGGCCGGATGCAGTGCGCCGGCTGTGTGTCGATGCGCCGGTCGATGGTGTCGATTTCGGCGACGCCGGCCACGACTCGATGCACGTCAATGCCGAACATGCCCGCGTTGCGCCCGATAACCTGGCCTATGTCATTTTCACCTCTGGATCGACCGGCGATCCCAAGGGTGTGGCCATTGAGCATCGCGGTGCGGTCAACACCATTTTCGATATCAACCGGCGCTTTGCGGTCGGCCCCGGGGACCGAGTGTTGGCGGTCTCCAACTTGACCTTCGACCTGTCGGTCTACGATATCTTCGGCATTCTGGCCGCCGGAGGCGCCCTGGTCATTCCCGCAACAACCCTGCGGCCCGACCCGGCCAGCTGGCTCGACCTGATGCTGCATCATCAGGTATCTGTGTGGAATTCGGTGCCAGCACTGATGCAGATCGTGGTCGCATTTGCCGGCGAACACAATCTCGCCTGGCCCGAATCGTTGCGATTGATCCTGCTCAGCGGCGACTGGGTACCCCTGGACATCGCGGATCGAATTCGCCGCCATCGCCGCGATTGCGATGTGATCAGCCTGGGTGGGGCCACCGAGGGTTCGATCTGGTCGATCGTTTACCCGATCGAGCGCGTCGATCCCAGCTGGGTCAGCATTCCGTACGGCAAGCCGCTGGCCAATCAGCAGATGTTTGTACTGGATGGCCAGTTTCGCCAGTGCCCGCACTGGGTACCCGGTGAAATCTATATTGGCGGTATCGGAGTGGCCCGCGAGTATTACGACGATGACAAACTGACTGCGCAGTCGTTTCCCATTCACCCGGAAACTGGCCAGCGCCTGTACCGGACCGGCGATTTGGGCAGACTCTTGCCCGACGGCACGATCGAATTTCTCGGCCGCAGCGACGAACAGGTCAAAGTCCACGGCCACCGCATCGAGCTGGGCGAAATCGAAGCCGCGTTGGGTCGCCATCCGGCAGTGAAAGAAGCTGTTGTCACTGCGCCCTGGTTGCACGGCAAGGCCGGGCCCGGCGGTTCGCGGCGACTGGTAGCCCTGATTGTCGAGGCCGTCGACACCGCTGGCACCGACCGCGACGACGCCTCTGACCGGGGCGACGATCCGGCAGTAGAATCGCCGATCAGCGACGAACTGCGCCGCCATGTGCGGAGTATTCTGCCCGAATACATGGTTCCCGGGCTATTTCTCGCCCTGCCGCGCCTTCCTCTCACCAGCAATGGCAAAGTCGACCGCGCCGCTCTCGATGAGCTTGCCAGCACTGGCACCCGGGCATTGGCGAGCCAGGTTCGCGCCGGGGTCGAGCCGCGCAGTCCGCGCGAGGCGCGTATCGCGCGGCTGTGGCGAGACGCGCTGGGCGTGGACCATGTCGGTGTGCGCGACAATTTCTTCGACCTGGGTGGCAATTCGCTCATGGCACTCGAAATCCTGGCCCGTCTGCGCCAGGCTTTTCACGTCGAGCTCACCCTGCAAACCCTGTTCGAGCACGTCACCATTGCCGAGCTGGCCGATGCCATCAGCCAGCTCGAAGCCAGCAGCCCGGCCGACCCGGCCGATGCTCACGAACAACTCTGGCCGACGCTGACCCCCGATCCCAGCACCCGACACGATCCCTTTCCGCTCACCGCGGTTCAGCAGGCCTACTGGATCGGACGCATGGAGGGCATTGCCGGCGGCAACATCGCGGCTCACGCCTATTACGAACTCGACAGCAATGGCCTCGATATAGCCGCGTTCGAGCGCGCCTTTCAGCGCATGATCCAGCGCCACGACGCACTCCGCATCGTGGTCGGCGGCAATGGTTTCCAGCGCATCTTGCCCGACGTCCCGCCCTATCGCGTCGAGATTACCGATCTGCGCCCACTTGATGAGACCGAACGCGACGCTGCGCTCGACGCCCTGCGCCAGCGCATGTCTCACCAGGTTCTGGATACCGAAACCTGGCCCATCTTCGAGGTTCGCGCCACCCGGATCGACGACCGGCGCACTCGCCTGCACCTCAGCTTTGATCTCCTGATCTCCGATGCCTGGAGCAGTCGGATTCTGTTCCACGAACTCGCGATGTGTCTGCGCGGACAAGAAACCGGCTCCGAGCCAGTGTTCGAGCCGATCGACATATCGTTTCGCGATTACGTACTCGGCGAAATCGTCCTGCGCGACAGCGCTCCTTACCAGCGCTCGCGTCGATACTGGCAATCGCGTCTGGACCAACTGCCACCAGCCCCCGAACTGCCGGTGCTCCACCGGTCTGGCACCGCCCGCTCGCCGCGCTTCATCCGCTACCGCGGCGACCTGGCCGTATCGGTCTGGCAGCGCCTCCAGGAGCGCGGCGCCCGCGCCAGCCTGACCCCGTCGGGACTCCTTTTGGCCGCGTTCTGCGAGATCCTGACCCGATGGAGCCGACACCCGCGTTTTACCGTCAATATCACTACCTTTAATCGCCTGCCCCTGCACCCCCAGGTCGATCAACTGATGGGTGATTTTACCTCGCTGACCCTGCTCGCAGTGGACAACAGCGGTCGCGACAGCTTTACCTCGCGGGCCCGCCGCATCCAGGAACAGCTGTGGGCCGATCTCGATCACCGGTACACCAACGGAGTCGACGTACTGCGCGAGCTGGCTCGGCGCTCCGGTGGCGACCTGGCGCCACGTGCGCCGGTCGTGTTTACCAGCCGTTTGCTCCACGGCAATCGCTTCGCCGCGGGCGACGAAAGCAGCCAGATTTTCGGCGATGTAGTCTACAGCGTATCACAGACGCCGCAGGTGTGGCTGGACCACCAGGTAGTTGAAGAAGCCGGCGTTCTGCGCTGGACCTGGGACGTGATCGACGGCCTGTTTCCCGCCGGCATGATCGAGGCCATGTTCGACAGTTACAGCGACGTACTCCAGCGCCTGGCCGATAGCGATGAAGCCTGGACCGAAAGTGCCATTCATCTGCTCTCGGCCGCATGGCCGAACGTCCCGGCAACGAAAGGGCAAGAGGTACTACAAGTCCTGCCGCCTGGTCAGGAACTCCTGCACACTGGTTTCGAGCGCCAGGCTGCCGACTGCCCCGAGCGCAGCGCGGTCATTGCCCACGATCGCACGCTCAGCTACGGCGAGCTGGCCCGAGCGGCGTATCGCCTGGCCCATTGGCTGCGCGACAATGGCGCGGCCCCCGACACCCTGGTCGCAGTCGTTGTCGACAAGGGCTGGGAGCAGATCGCCGCAGTTCTGGCCGTGTTGCACAGTGGTGCTGCCTATCTTCCCATCGACCCCCAGCTGCCGCCGAGCCGCGTCCAGCACTTGCTCGAGCGCGGCGAGGTCTCGCTGATCCTGACCCATTCGCGCCATGTGGCCAGTCTTTCGCAGCTGGTCGGGCAAGCTGGCGCGATGCGTATGTTGCCAGTGGATCGCGCCGCACTGGATACCGACTGGCCCGATTCAGCCCTGCCGACTGTCCAGCGTCCTTTCCACCTGGCCTACGTGATCTTCACCTCCGGCTCGACCGGCTCGCCCAAAGGAGTCGCCATCGAGCACCGGGCTGCGGTCAACACCGTCCGCGACGTCAACGCGCGCTTTTCGGTCCGCAGCGACGACCGCGTGCTCGCCCTGTCCTCATTGAGCTTTGATCTCTCGGTCTACGATATCTTTGGCCCGCTCGCCCGGGGCGGCGCAGTGGTCTTGCCCCATCCCGATAGACTGCGGGATCCCGGGCACTGGGCCGAGCTCATGAACCAGCACCGAGTTACCATGTGGAACTCGGTGCCGGCCCTCATGGAGATGATGATGGACAGTGCCGAACACGCGACGGTCGCCCATCATCGCTTGCCGCCCGGGCTGCGCCTGGTCCTTTTGAGCGGCGATTGGATTCCGTTGCCGCTGCCCGACCGCATTCGTGCTCAGCGTGAATCAGCACAGATTATCAGTATGGGCGGCGCAACCGAGGCTGCCATCTGGTCGATCCTCTATCCGATCGGGGCGGTCGATCCGGACTGGCCCAGCATCCCCTATGGCCAGGCCATGCGTGGGCAGAGATTTTATGTACTCGACCGGGAACTGCAGCCCTGTCCGAACTGGGTGTGCGGCGAGCTGTACATTGCTGGCGACGGTCTGGCGCGCGAATATTGGCGTGACCCGGCCAGGACGCGAGATGCGTTTTTTGACCACCCGGACACTGGCGAACGGCTCTATCGCACCGGGGATCACGGCCGCATGTTACCCGACCGGACCATCGAGTTCATGGGCCGGGACGATTTGCAGGTCAAGATCCTGGGCCACCGGGTCGAGCTGGGCGAAATCGAAGCCGCGCTCGCCGATTGCCCTGAGGTGGCTTCTGCGGTGATCGATGCGTCGTTTGTCGATGCCAGCAATCAGATCACCGGCCGCCACCGCCGGCTCGTCGCGTACGTCGTGCCATCGCGCAGACCCGGGCATGGCCATGGCGAGGTCAATTCCTCCAATGCCCAGCCGCGGGCGACCATCGAGTTGCCCGCCCTGCTGCCGGGCGAGCCAACCTCCGCTCAGGCCACAGCGCCGGTGGGCATCGTGACTCTGAGCGCGCTCGGGCGATTACTGGCCTGCCTGCGCCAGATCCAGCCCGATAACCTGCCCGTGGCCAAATACCGTTATCCATCGGGTGGAGGCTTATATCCGGTTCAAGTATACGTGTCCATTGCTCCAGAAGGCGTTGTCGGCGCGACTGAGGGGTTCTACATCTATCATCCCCGGGACCATCAGCTACTTCGCGTGGCCGATCGCGTGGATATGCCGGCGGCGACCCAGAACGCGCCGTTTACCCTGCATCTGGTTGCACGCATGAGTGCGATCGGCCCGCTCTATCCCGAGCTGGCGGGCAATTTTTGCCTGCTCGAAGCCGGCTACATGGTCCGCCTCTTGACCGGCCAGGCGCCATCGATCGGTATTGCCATGGTTCGAAGCCGGGCCGTCAATGTCACCGCATTGTGCGCTGCGCTCGATCTGCAACCCGCCGACCAGTGGCTCGTTGCCGTCCACGGCGCCGCCAGCCCGGCTGAGTTGCCCGCTGCCAGACCTGCTCCGCGACCGCCATGGCCCGAGACACTGCAATCCTCGCAACCAGTGGACTGGCGCGGCCAGGCCATCACCGACCCGATCGAACGCCTGACCTTCAAGCTGCGACAGCACGGCTTGCCCACTCCGCGCCAGGTCTTCGGTCATATTGATCTGGCTGGCGGCGAGGTCGACCGCGACACCATTCGCGTCTACCAGGCGCGGCGCAGCGCTCGCGACTTTTTGCCCGAAGCGATCGAACTCAACCGCTTCGGCGCCTGGCTCGGGTGCCTGTCCGGCCTATCGGCCGGGCTTCCGGTTATGCGATCGCTGTCGACTCCGGGCGCGGACAGCGCGCTCATCGAATACTACGTGCACGTCAAAAGCGGCCGCATCGCGAGCGTGGCGGGCGGTGCCTATCGCTACGATCCGGGCAGCCACTCCCTGGTACTGCTCGGTCCCGATGCGGACATCGATCGCGCAGCCCACGGCCCCACCAATCGGCCCATCTACGACCGAGCGGCCTTTACCCTGCTCTTTGTGGTTGCCGGGCCGGTCACTGACGAACACCTGATCGCCGCCGGTGAGATCGGCCAGGTACTCATGGAAAAGGCCGGGCTGCACAGCATTGGCGTGTGCCCGCTGGGCGGCATCGACATGGCCGAGATCCGCCAGGTATTCGGCCTCAGTACGAGCCATGCCCTGGTCCACCTTTTTGTCGGCGGACGGGTGCCAGACCAGCCGCTCTCGCTCCACGATGCACTGCAGGAAGAACAACGCGTGGCCGAGCAGATAGCGGCCAGCCAGACCCGCCCTGAGTCTCCACCTCAACCACCGGCCCAGTTGGCCCCACTCCTGGCCGGGGACCACGATTTGACCCGACAGTCCCTGGCCGCGTACCTCGGCGAGCGCCTGCCGCAGTACATGGTGCCAGCGATTTGGGTCTTTCTCGACCGACTTCCGCTCACCAAAAATGACAAAATCGACCGCAAGGCCCTGGCTGCCCTGGCCGTGGACGACGCCGGCAACCGGGCCAGACCCGAACAGAACCGTACGCCGCAAAACCAGCTCGAACAGATCATTCACGACGCAGTTGCGCAGATTCTGGGTTTGGGGCAGATCGGCACCCTCACCAACTTTTTCGAGCTGGGGGCCAATTCGCTCCAGCTCGTGCAACTCCACCGCGAGCTCGAAGCGGCCCTGGGCAAATCGCTTGCCATCACCCAGATCTTTGCCAATCCATCTGTGACCGCTCTGGCGAAAACTGTCGCCGTCCAGAGCGAAGACGCCCTCGAAGCGGGCCGCCAGCGCGCCCGCCAGCGCCTGACCAAGGGGCGCCGCCGCCGGCGCAAGGAGCGAAAGCCATGAGCGAAAGGTCGTTGCCGCCGCCCGACCATTCCCCGCAGCCAGATTCGCAAACCGGCGAGCGCATTGCCATCGTCGGCATGGCCTGCCGTTTTCCCGGAGCCAATAATCTGGCCGAATTCTGGCACCAGCTGCGTGAGGGCAACGAGGGCATCAGCTTTTTCAGCGAACAAGAGCTGCGCGACGCCGGAGTGGCCAGCACCGAGCTCGCCCGCCCACGCTACGTCAAGGCCTCTCCCATGGTGCGTGGAGTCGAATACTTCGACGCCGATTTCTTTGGCTACACTCCGCGCGAGGCCGAGCTTCTCGACCCACAGCAGCGCCTGTTCATGGAGTGCGTGTGGGAGGCACTGGAAGACGCGGGCTGGGACGGAGAGCAGAATCGAGATTGCCTGGGCCTGTACGCCGGGGCAGGGCTGAGCCACTATCTCTTTTTTAACCTGCGCCATGGCTTCACGTACTCCGAACAGGGCTTCGAGACCCTCATCGGCAACGACAAGGACTATCTGGCCAGCCGGGTCGCTTATAAGCTTGACCTCGGCGGGCCCAGCGTGGCGATACAAACCGCCTGCTCGACCTCTCTGGTCGCAGTCCACCTGGCCTGTCAGAGTCTGCTCGATTTCGAATGCGACATGATGTTGGCGGGCGGTGTGTCGGTTCGCCTGCCGGTCAAATCCGGCTACGTCTATCAAGAAGGCGGCCTGTTTTCGCCCGATGGCCACTGCCGGCCTTTTGATGCCGATGCGCGCGGCACCATCTTTGGCAGCGGTGTGGGAGTGATCGCGCTCAAACGCCTGACCGACGCCATCGGCGATGGCGACCGCATCCATGCCGTGATTCTCGGTTCCGCAGTGAACAATGACGGCGGGCAAAAAGTCGGTTACACAGCTCCGGGCGAAGACGGTCAGGTCCGGGTGATCGGCGAGGCCCTGGAAGTGGCCGGGGTCGCCCCGGCAACCATCGGCTACGTCGAAACCCATGGCACCGGAACCGCACTGGGTGATCCCATCGAAATCGCGGCTCTGGCTCGAGTGTATCGCGATGTGCCGTCCGGCGACATGTGCGCCCTTGGCTCGGTAAAGAGCAACGTCGGCCATCTGGAATGCGCGGCTGGCGTGGCCGGTCTGATCAAGACCGCACTGGCCCTGAGTCACGGCCAGATTCCACCCAGCCTGCATTTTCAAAGGCCCAATTCACATATCGATTTTTCGGAAACTCCATTTTATGTAAATACCATGTTGCGCGACTGGCCCTCGACAGGCGAGCCGCGCCGTGCCGGAGTCAGTAGCTTTGGTATTGGCGGCACCAATGCACATATCGTCCTGGAACAAGCCAGGCCAAGCCAGCCCGCGACCAACCGGGCGCCGATACCGGCCAGGGCGCCAGCACCCGGGCCGAGCGAAAAGAGCGCTGCGGCCACGTTGCCGGTCATTTTGCCCATATCGGCTCGCGCCGCCGTACCGCTGCGCGATCTCGCCGCTGCCTATCGCGAGCAGATCGCCCACACCAGCGATATCGATATCGACAACCTATGCTGGAATGCCGCGGTCAGGCGAGCGCATCACGGCCATCGCGTGGCTGTTGTCGCGCGTGGCCGTGCAGAACTGAGCGCGGGGCTCGACGCCTTTACGCGTGGTGACGAGCGAGCGGGAGTCATTCACAATACAGCCGATCCCCGCAGGCGGCGCAAAGTCGCATTCGTGTTTCCCGGCCAGGGGTCGCAATGGCGCGGTATGGGCCGGCAGCTGGTCCGCGACCAGCCGGTTTTCCGCGACGCGCTGAACCAGTGCGACACTGCCATCCGCGCCCATACCGGCTGGTCGGTGAGCCAGGTCCTGGCCGACGATGTCCTCGGCGCACAATTCGACGAGGTCCAAGTCGTTCAGCCAGTCCTCTTTGCCGTATCGATCGCGCTGGCCAGGCTGTGGCGCTCGTGGGGCATCGAGCCGGACGCCCTGCTCGGTCACAGTCAGGGCGAAGTCGCGGCAGCTCACATCGCCGGTGTGCTCGACCTCGACGACGCGGCGCACATCATTTGCACCCGCAGTCGCCTCCTGCGCGCGATTGCCGGGCGGGGCAGCATGGCGGTGGTCGAGCTATCCGCTGATCGCGCTCGCCAAATGCTGGCGGGGTACAGTGGTGCAGTGACCGTGGCCGCGATCAACAGCCCGCGCTCCACAGTACTGTCGGGGCCAACCGCGGCCATGGACACGGCCATTGCCGATCTCGAGCGGCACGATATCGATTGCCGCCGTGTCAATGTCAGCTACGCCAGCCATGGTGCCGCGGTCGACCCCATCCTGACCGAGTTGGCTCGCGATCTGCGTTCTATCAAGACCGAGGCGAGCCCGATACCGCTCTATTCCACCGTGGACGCGGCGCCTGGCGACGGTCGCGAGTGGGATGGCGAGTACTGGGTGCGCAACTTGCGCCAGCCAGTACGCTTTGCCGAAGCAGTAGAACAGGCGTGGAACGACGGCCACGATTTGTTTGTCGAAATCAGCCCACATCCGATCATGGTCCCGGCTGTGCGCGATTGCCTGGATGAGTGCAGAGACCGCGCGGCCGTCCATTATGCTGCCGAAAACCCGCGAGTGTCGGCAGTGGTCTCGTCACTGCGCCGCGACAGCGATGAACGGGCCACGATGCTGGAAAACCTGGCCGGTCTTTACGCTCACGGCTGCCGGGTCGATTGGCGCCAGGTCCTGGGCGATGCCGGGTCTCATATCGACCTGCCGACCTATCCCTGGAATCGCCAGCGCTATTGGGTCGAGGCCAAGAACGACCCTGTTGCAACCGGCCCGATCGCCACGGCCTCCAGTGCGCAGCACGCCCTTTTGCGCGCTTATCTCTCGCTGTCTCTGGATGCCGACAGCCATCTGTGGCAATTCGGCCTGGACAGCGAGACCGCGTCGTATCTCGCCGACCACAGCGTGCAAGGCGAACTCATCGCACCGGCGGCGTTTTACATCGAGCTGGCCCAGGCCGCGGCGCTCCAGGCGTACCCCGGCACAACAGCGAATCTGGCCGAGATTCGGTTTAAACGCCCGCTGGTCATGGCCACAGACGAGCGCCTGCTGATCCAGGTCGTCCTTCGCGCCGCCGATGCCAACCGCGCCCGTTTCCACATCGCGTCCAGCCGCTGCGACGACATCGACTGGACGATTCACGCCTCCGGTCTGGTCGGCCGGACGTCGGGCACTTCGGTCGATCTGACGCAGGTCGGCGAGTTCGATGACGGCGATCTCGGTCGGTCCGTACCGCCCGAGGGCGCGCGGCTAGACATCGCGGCGATCTGCGCGCGCTGCACCGAGACCATTGCGGCAGCCGACTTCTACCGGGATCGGCAGGGCGAGGGCTTTGTCTACGGCCCGGCTTTTCGCGCTGTTCGCGTCGTTCATCGCGGTAAAGGCGAAGCCCTGGTTCGATTACAGGTTCCTGCCGATCTGTCCAATACTGCGGACTACTACATCCACCCGGCGGTGCTCGACGCATGTTTTCAGTCCATGATGGCAGCCGCGCCAGCCGATTCGGCCGGCTATTCGAACGGTTGTGATATCTATTTGCCAGCTTCTCTCGACGATTGCCGATTTCTGGCCCGACCTGGGCGCGAGCTGTGGGCTCATGCGCGCTTGCATCGCCCCGAGGACACCGCCAGCCGCGCCGATCACGGGCAAACTGGCGATGTATTGGTCTATCGCCCCGACGGCGCGCTGGTGTTCGAGGCTCGCGGCATGCGCTTCAAAAAAGCCGATAGCGCCGCTGCCAACCCCGAAGAACTTCTCTATCGCGTCCACTGGGAGGCGGCCGAGCCAGTTGACGATCAAATCACCGGCACGGCCCGGGCTGGCGGTGAGTGGCTGATCGTCGGCGATGGCGATGGCCTGGGCGATGCATTGGCCGACACCTTGTCGAGCCGTGGCCAGAGCTGCGTCAGGGTGAGGGCAGAGGATCGCCTGGTCCATGACAGCGCCCGGTCCTGGCGTGGAATCATCTATCTACCGGATCTGGACAGCGGATTTAACGACGAGCCCGACGCATTGACCCACAGTGTTGCGTCTGCCTGCCATGGCCTCGTGCACCTGGTGCAAGCTCTGATTCCTGTCGCGAATGGTGACGCGCCCGCTCTCACTGTGATCACGCGCGGTGCCTGCGCAGTGGATGGGCAAGACAGAGCCGGCCTGGCCCAGGCCGCACTACCGGCCCTGTGCGGCGTGATTGCCGGCGAGTATCCCCAACTGGCCTGTCGCCTCATCGACCTCGACCCGGCTGGCCAGGACGCTGGCTCAGCCGGCGAAGTATGCGATCGCCTGGCTGGCGAAATCCTATCCAGGCACCGAGGCAGCGGTCAAATAGGGCAAGAAACTCGCATTGCATACCGGGCCGGCAATCGCCACGTCGCCCGCCTGGTCTCATACCGGCCCGACCGATCTGCGCCACAGCTCCGACCAACTGCCGGAGCTGGCAATTATCGGCTAGAAATTGCCGAAATCGGACAATTGCACACCTTGCTATTGCGCGAGGCGCCGCCCTTGCAGCCGCGCCCCGGCGAAATACTGATCGATGTCGAAGCGGCTGGTATCAATTTTCTCGATGTGTTATCGGCCATGGGCCAGCGGCCCGATATACCGCGTGACGGCAATAAACAATCCGATGTTGTGCTCGGCGCCGAATGCTCTGGTGTTGTCGCTGCCCTCGGCGATGGGGTCGACCGCATCGCGGTCGGCGATTCGGTTGTCGCCCTTGCCCATCCGGCGTTTGCCAGTCGCGTGTCTGCGCCGGCCGCCTTTGTCTGCAAAAAGCCACACAACCTGAGCCTTGCCCAGGCCGCGTGCATGTTGATCGCTCCCATGACCGCCTACTGTGCTCTGGTCGAACTCGCCCAGCTGCGCGCCGGCGAGCGCGTGCTCATCCACAGCGCCGCCAGCGGCACTGGCCTGGCAGCGCTGCATATCGCGCGGGCCATCGGCGCCGAAATCTATGCCACGGCAGGCGCGCAAGACAAACGGGAGTTTCTGAAATCTCTGCGCGTCGCCCATGTGTCCGACTCGCGCTCACTGCAGTTTGCCAGTGACTTTGCCGGGGCCAGCAGCGGGCGCGGCATCGACGTGGTGCTAAATGCTCTGACCGGGGACGCCATACAGGCCGGCCTCGACCTGCTGGCACCCCATGGCCGTTTTATCGAGATCGGTAAACGCGACATTTATCAAAATAACCACATCGGTTTATGGCCTTTTCACAAAAACATTGCCTATTTCAGCCTGGACCTGGCCCGCATGATGGTCGAGCGGCCCGAGCGGGTTTCGCGTCTCTTGCACCGAATCATGGAAATGACAGCGAGCGGCGAATTGCCCCCGCTGCCAGTGCATGAATATCCATTTTCCCGAGCCGCTGACGCATTTGCACTGATGGCCCGCGCAGGTCACCGCGGCAAGATCGCTGTGGTCCGCGATCGCGGCCCGGTTGCCGTGGTGCCAGCCGCACGCGGACTGACTCCACGCCCACACGCCACATATCTGATCACTGGCGGCCTGGGCGGCCTGGGACTGGCCTTTGCGTCCTGGCTGGTCGAACAGGGGGCTCGCCACCTGGTTCTGGTCGGGCGCAGCGGGCCATCGCAAGCTGTGAACGAGCAGCTGCAAGCCCTTGCCGCCAGCGGTGCTGATATCCGCGTGGAGACCGCGGACGTCACTCGCGAAGCTGATTTGCAGCGAGTTGTGGACCATATCCGCTCGGATCGGCCGCCTCTCCGCGGCGTGTTGCACGCCGCAGGTACACTGGACGACGGTCTGCTGCCCGATCAGACTCCGGCCCAATTCCGCGCTGTACTGGCGCCCAAGGTGACCGGTTCCTGGCTCCTGCACCAGCTCACCCGGGAGCTCGAACTCGATTATCTGGTATTTTTCTCCTCGGTGGCCGCGTTCAACGGCGGACCGGGGCAAGCCAGCTACGCCGCGGCCAGCGCGTTTCAGGACGCCCTGGCTCACTATCGCCGCAGCCAGGGCTTACCAGCACTCAGTGTCAACTGGGGAGGTTGGCGCGAAATCGGCATGGCGGCGGACTATTTCGCCGGTCGCACCGGTCAACTCGGCATCTCGCCGACCCGGGGGATCGCGGCGCTCAATCTTCTGCTCGCTCGCGGTGCCGGGCCACAGGTCGCGGTCACCCCGGTACCTGTGCCGGTCTGGCTGGGCGAGCACATTGCCCGATCACCGTTCTTTTCGCGCATTGCAGTACCGCGAGGCGAGCGAGAACGCGGAGTACTCGGCGCACGGTTGCGCGCGGTCGATCCGGATGCACAGCAGGCCATGCTGGAGAGTTTCTTGATCGACCAGGTCGCTGCGGTGTTGCGCATCCCGGCCGCGGGGATTGCCGCCGACGTTGCACTCAATCAATACGGCTTGACATCCCTCTTAGCCCTCGAACTGCGCAACCGAGTAGAAGCCGCACTGGGGCTCGCCATCCCGGTCGTGCAGTTTTACAAGTATCGCACTCTGCGCGCGTTCGCGACCCGACAGCTGGAGCGCCTGGCCCTGGCCGCGCTGGTCGAGACCGACCACACTCGCGTCGACCATCACAACGATAAAGCAGACGATCAAGACGACGATAACAATAACAATAACGACGATAACCAGGATACCGGCGATTGGGATGAATTGATACTTTGAGGTGACCCGTACGCCGTGAAAAACGTATTTAGCCAGAGATTACCGCATGAGCGTCACACAGCTTCTCAACCAACTCGCCGAGATCGGTGTCAAGCTTTCGATCGAGGGCGGTCGCCTCAAAGTACGCAGTCCCAAGGGCGCGCTGACCCGGACGCTGCGCGACCAGCTCGCCTCGCACAGAGACGAAGTGCTCAGACTGCTGAGCCAGGAGACCGGCTCACAGACCCTGGCCCAGTTGCCCCGGATCACGCCCGATCTCGAAAACCGCTACCAGCCGTTTCCGCTGACCGATATCCAGCAGGCGTATTGGATCGGCAGCCAGTCGGATTTCGAGCTCGGCGGCCTGGGGATTCATATTTATACAGAAATCGATTGTCCGGACCTCGACCTCGACCGCTTCACGCGAGCCTGGCAGGGCGCGATCGAGCGCCACGACATGCTGCGCGCGGTGGTGGAGCCAGATGGCACTCAGCGCATCGTGAAAGATGTGCCGGCATATGTCCCGAAACTGCTCGATCTGCGCCACAGTGGCAGTGCAGACGCAAACCAGACATTAACCGAAATCCGCGACCAGCTTTCGCACAGCCATCGCACACCTGACCAATGGCCGGGATTCGAGGTCCGCGCCACCCTCATCGACGACCGCCACACCCGGCTGCACGTGAGTATTGATCTCCTGCATATCGACGGCGGCAGCTTGCAGGGTCTGTTTGGCGATCTGGTCGCATTGTACCGCGATCCCCGGGCTGTGCTGCCAGCCTTGGACTTGTCGTATCGCGATTATGTGCTGGCCGAGGCCAGCCTGCACCAGAGCGATTTTTATCAACAGTCGCTCGAGTACTGGCGCCAGCAGCTCGACGATTTGCCGGCCGCGCCCCAGTTACCCACTGCCAGGGGCAATACAACCAGGCCGCGTTTCAAACACGGCACTGCAGCTGTGGATCGCGAAGTATGGGACGCCGTCAAGAGTTACGCCAGGGAACTCGGTTTCAGCCTGCCGGCCGTGCTCTTGACTATCTATGCCGAGGCCCTCGGCAACTGGAGTCGCAGCAAAGACCTGACCATCAATGTCACGTTGTTTAATCGTCTACCCATGCACCCCCAGGTCGACCAGATCCTGGGCGACTTCACGTCCATGGTGTTGTTGGGCATTCGCCACGACAAGGGAGACAGCTTTGAGGCGCGGGTCCACCGGGTCCAGGACAAGCTGTGGAGCGCATTCGAGCACCGCCATGTCAGCGGTGTGCAGGTCTTGCGCGAACTCGCCGCTGCGCGGGGCAGTCGGTCGGGCGCGCTGATGCCGGTGGTCTTTACCAGCTTTCTCAACCTGGACGACGACGGTCATTCCTCGCCTTCCCACACATTGGGCGCCCTGGGCAACATCGTATTTTCGATCACGCAAACGCCGCAAGTGTGGTTAGACCATCAGGTCATGGAGGACGACGGCCAGCTCTTGCTCAGTTGGGATGCTCTGGAAGACGCGTTTCCGCCCCATCTGATCGACGATCTCTTCGCCGGCTATCAGCGTTTGCTCGTGCGATTGCAGGACCGTGCGGCCTGGCAGAAGCCGTGTCCCGCTCTGATCGCACCGGCCGAACTCGACACCCGGCGCCGTATCAACGCCACTGACCGGCGTATTCCCGATGGAACGCTGTACGATCTCTTTGCCGATCAGGCCGACCAGCGCGGCGATCACACTGCGCTTGTCGCTGGCAATCGTTCGTTCAGTTATGGGCAGCTCCGTGCCCGCGCCTGCCGGCTGGGTCGTTGGCTGCGCGATCGCGGCGCGCGGCCCGACAGCCTAGTCGCTGTGGTGATGGAAAAAGGCTGGGAACAAATCGTTGCCGTGTTGGGCATCATGGCCTCGGGAGCAGCATATCTCCCGATCGATCCAGACCAGCCGGCAGAACGGCTGCAGTATTTACTCGACGACGGTGAGATCACAGTGGTGTTGACCCAGGCCCGTCTGGTTCGATCACTGCCCGCATCGCCTGGGCGTACAGTCCTGGCCGTGGATGCTGAGGGAGACGGGGACGGCCTGGACAGTGACCGCCTAGAGCCCGCTCAGAGCCCGGACCACCTGGCTTATGTGCTCTACACATCCGGTTCTACCGGCATCCCCAAGGGGGTCATGATCGAGCACCGCAGTGTGGTCAATCGAATGACCGATATTGCCACGCGCTTCGATATTGGTCCGGGCGACAAAGTATTGGGAGTGACAGCTCTACACCATGATCTTTCGGTATTTGATATATTTGGTATTTTGACCTGCGGGGCGACACTGGTGTTGCCAGATGCCAAGCGCAGACTCGATCCCGACCACTGGGCCGAGCTGATGATCCGGGACAGGGTGACACTGTGGAACTCAGTGCCGACATTTCTGCAAATGCTGGTCGAGTACCTGGAGGGCACGGCTGGCGCCCGACGCATCGATTCGCTGCGCTGGGCCATCCTGGCCGGCGATTGGATTGCTCTCGACTTGCCCGCTCGTCTGCGCGCCGTGGCTGGCGAGGTCATGTTCATCGCCTCGGGCGGGCCGACCGAAACCACGGTATGGGATATCTGGAATCCAGTGATCGGTATTGACCCGGCCTGGACCAGTATTCCGTATGGCAAACCGCTGGCCAACGCCCGCTATTACATATTGAATGACGACGATCAGCCCTGCCCGACCTGGGTGCCGGGCGAAATGTGCATTGCCGGGGTCGGCCTGGCCCGCGGGTACTGGAAACGCCCACATGAGCCATTTTTTACTCATCCGGACACTGGCGAACGACTGTATCGTTCTGGCGATCTCGGGCGCTATTTGCCCAATGGCAACATCGAAATTCTGGGTCGCAAAGATCACCAGGTGAAGATTCGCGGCGTGCGCATCGAGCTCGGCGAGATCGAGGCCACTGTGGCCAGACACCCCGATGTACGCGCTACAGTTGTGATGGCGATAGGTGAGCGCTTCGAGCCCGGGCGCCTGGTCGCGTTCTACGTGGCGAACCAGGCTGCCAGCGAGAGCAGTGACACCAGCGAGGGCATCGAGGGCGCCGGCCAGGGCAGCATCGAAGATCGTTTGCGGGCTTTTCTCGCCAGCAAACTGCCATTGTACATGGTACCGGACCGGTATGTGGCCGTGGACAGCCTGCCGCTCGGGCCCACGGGCAAAGTCGACCGGCTCGCGCTGAGCCGTCTGGCCGGCGAATCCGCTCAGTCGACCGGCCCGACCGACGGGTTTATCGCGCCGCGCACGACCACAGAAGAACAGGTTGCCGAGCTCTGGTGTCGCGCCCTCGGCATCGATCAGTTGAGTGTGCAGGCCGATCTACTTCACCTGGGTATGAGCTCGCTCACTGCCATTCAGGTCCATGGCCAGTTGCAGGAGCAATTCGAGGTCGAGTTGCCACTGCGCCTTTTGCTCGATTCTCCCACTGTCGCCGGTCTGGCTCGCAGTATCGACGAGCTGAAACGGGATGGCGGTGACACGACTGCTGCCCTGCCCACGGTCGAGCCCGATCCGGCTGGCCGCTTTGAACCGTTTGCCCTCAATCCCATTCAGCAGGCGTACTGGATGGGCCGTATGGGGACATTCGAGCTGGGCAATGTCGCTGCACATTACTATCTGGAATTCGATATTCCGCCGGCCGATATCGACCAGCTGAATCGAGCCTGGCGCGGTGTCATTGCGCGCCACGACATGCTGCGAGCCATCGTGCGCAGCGACGGCCAGCAGCAGATTCTGTCCGATGTCGAGCCCTATACCATCGAATATCAGGATATGCGCGCATGGGACCCGGCCCGGGCAGAATCCCGGCGCATGGAACTGCGCGAGCGCATGGCGCACCAGGTCAGACCGTCGCAGCAATGGCCGCTTTTCGAATTCCGCGTCACGCAAGTCTCCGACCAGGCGCTCCGCTGTCATTTCTACCTCGATTTGCTGATCGCCGACGCGTGGAGCGCGCAGATCCTGTTTGACGACTTTCGCCGGCTGATGGAACAACCCGATGCGAATGCGACACCACCGGCCCTGACCTTTCGCGATTATCTGATCGCCGACAGCAAACTCGACGACAGCCTGCACATGGCTCGCTCGCGCCAGTACTGGCAACAGCGCATGGACGAGCTGGCCCCGGCACCCAGCTTGCCGCTGGCGCGAGACCCCTCGTCTATCGCCGAGCCGCGTTTTGTCCGCCGCAGCTTCCGCCTGTCTGTCGACCGATGGGACAGGCTCAAGGAGCGAGCCAGCGCGGCAAGTGTGACCGCTTCGGGTTTGCTCTTGACCGCGTTCGGCGAGGTCCTGGCCCGTTTTAGCCGCTCTCCGCGCCTGACCATCAACGTGACTACATTTCGCCGCCTGCCCCTGCATCCGCAGGTCCACAGCATTGTGGGCGATTTCACCTCGCTGACCCTTTTGACCATCGATTGCTCGAATCCGCAGACATTTGAGAATCGCGCCCGAACCGTTCAAGACCGGCTGTGGCAGGACCTCGAGCACCGCTACATCAGCGGAATCGACGTTCTGCGCCAGTTGGCCAAGAAACAGCGGCGTGCACCGGGGGCTCTGATGCCCGTGGTCTTTACCAGCTTGCTCACCCGCTACGAGGATAGTCGCGACAAAAACAGTGACGGCAGCCAGGCAGACCGAGCATCGCCGACTGTAGACGAAATTTTTGCGCTATCGCAAACCCCCCAGGTTTGGCTCGATCACCAGGTTGTCGAGCAGGGCGGCGCCCTGGTGATCAACTGGGACGCAGTCGACGAGCTCTTTCCGGACCGCCTGCTCGACGATATGATGGCTGATTATCGAGCTCTGTTGCGGTCTCTGGCCGATGGCGACGAGGCCTGGCGCGCGCCGATCGTGCGCGGTCTTGCCGACCGGCAAGGCGAGCAGCGCGCCCGGGTCAATGCCACGTTTGTCGAGCTGGAAGACGCCACGCTACACGGCCTGTTCGAAGCGACCGCGGCAAGTCGCGGCGAGTCGCTGGCCGTGATTGCTGCAGATCGAGAGATGACCTACGCCCAGCTCGACGAATACGCCAATCGGGTCGCGCGTTGGCTCGATGGGCAGAACCGGCCCGGGCAGGCGAGGGGTGCCGAACAGGCGCTGGTCGCGGTGGTCATGGCAAAGGGTTGGCAGCAAGTAGTCGCGGTCCTGGGCGTGCTCAAATCCGGCGCCGCCTACGTGCCGATCGATCCCGACTGGCCCGACGATCGCCGCAACTACGTCATGGAGCAGTGCGGTGTGCTGGCCATTCTCACCCAGGAGTCACTGCTCTTTTCCCTCGACTGGCCCGAGCAGCTCGCCCGGCTGGCCGTGGATAGCGACCAGCCGGGCGATTCACCTCTGCCATCGATTCATCGGCCCGAGGCCCTGGCCTACGTCATTTTTACCTCGGGCTCGACCGGCCGGCCCAAAGGGGTCAGCATTACTCATCGCGGTGCCGTCAACACGGTTCTCGATATCAATCGAAGATTCGGTATTGGCTCGACTGACCGTGTATTTGCTATTTCATCACTATCGTTTGATCTCAGCGTCTACGACGTATTTGGCACCCTGGCCGCTGGTGGCACGGTGGTCATCCCCGAGCCCTGGGCCGTGCGCGAACCCGGCTATTGGCTCGACGCGATGAATCGCCATCGGGTGAGCGTATGGAACTCGGTGCCCGCGCTGATGGAAATGCTGTGCGAGTATTCGGCCTCGCAGACTGTATCGTGGCCGGCTCGGCTGCGTCTGGTCATGCTCAGCGGCGACTGGCTGCCGGTGAATATTGCCACGCGTATTCGCCACCACGTACCCGAATGCCGGGTCATCAGCCTGGGCGGGGCCACCGAAGCATCGGTCTGGTCGGTGTTCCACGATATCGAACGCGTCGATCCCGCATGGCGCAGCGTGCCGTACGGCAAACCGCTGGCCAATCAGCGGCTGCACGTGCTCGATACTCACCGGGCCCCGCGTCCGGTTTGGGTACCGGGCGAGCTGTATATCAGCGGTACCGGTGTGGCTCGCGATTACTTTGGCGAACCGGACAAAACCGCGGCCAGCTTTGTTATCTATCGCGGTCCAGTACTGCCCGGTGGGCCCGCACCCGGGGAGCGATTGTATCGCACGGGTGACTGGGCTCGTTATTTGCCCGACGGCACGATCGAATTTCTCGGCCGGCACGACCTGCAGGTGAAAATTCACGGATACCGCATCGAGCTCGGCGAGATCGAATCGGTGCTGACCGATCACCCCGAGGTGGCCAGTGCGGTCGCAGTGGTGAGTGAAGGCCAGAACGGGCGCCGTCTGGTCGCTTTTTGCGTTCCCACTGCCGGCACAGAGATCTCGGCTGAATCATTGCGAGAGCACGCTGCGTCACGTTTGGCCTCGTACATGGTGCCGAGCGCGTTCGTGATCGTGGACAGCCTGCCGCTGACCGCAAACGGCAAAGTCGATCGCGCAGCTCTGGCCGCGCTTTCTTCGCCCGGGGGCCAGCGGGCCGAATCGGTCAAACCGCGCACTCCGGTCGAGCAACAGCTGGCCGAACTGTGGCGCGAGCTTCTCGACATCACCGATGACCAACCGCTCGGAGTTCACGATACGCTGTTCGACCTGGGTGGCAATTCGCTGGTCGCCATCCGCATGCTGGCCCGGCTGCACGAGATGTTTCGGGTTGAAGTATCCATGCGCAGCCTGTTCGAAAATCCGACCGTGGCAGCCCTGGCTGACGTTGTGGTGGGTTTGAAGGCCACCGCTGGCGAAACCGGCCAGAGTCTCGGCGGTGGGCTCGGCTTGACGATTGCACAGTCTGCCAGCACGGCGAACCACAGCGACCGCTTTGAGCCCTTTCCGCTAAGCGACGTTCAACAGGCTTATTTGCTCGGCCGCATCGCCAACTTGGAACTGGGCAATGTGGCTGCCCACGCCTACTTTGAAATCGACGTGCCGAGCGCCGATGCCCAGCGCATCAAACGGGCCTGGCAAGCGCTCATCGACCGCCATGACGCATTGCGGACCGTGTTTCGGGAAAATGGTACCCAGCGAGTTCTGGCCCAGGTGCCCGACTATGATATGCCGATTATCGACCTGCGCAACAGCGGCGACGGCGAGGCTCACGCCGAACTCATGGCCATACGGGAGACGCTATCGCACCAGGTATTGCCCGCTGATACCTGGCCGCTCTTCGACATTCGTATCTGTGTGCTCGGCGCAGACCGGATGAGAATCTGTATCAGTTTTGACTTGCTGATTGCCGACGCGTGGTCGTCACAGATTTTGTTCCTGGAGCTGGCCACGCTGGCCCGGGATCCGGACGCGATCCTGCCGCCACTGGAACTCAGTTTTCGCGATTACATGGTAGCGATGCGCGACTTGCCGCGCACTGCTGCCTACCAGCGTGCCGAAGCGTATTGGACAATGCGCGTGCCCGAAATGCCCGGCGCTCCGGAGTTGCCCATCATCAAAGATCCGGCCAGCATCGATGCACCCAGGTTTCAACGCCGGGCCGATCAGCTGGAACCGGACGTATGGGCGAGCCTGCAAGAGCGCGCGTCTCGTGCTGGTCTGACTCCGTCGGGCCTGTGTCTGGCCGCATTCACCGAGGTTTTGGCCACGTGGAGCGCCGAGCCGAGCTTCACAGTAAACGTGACGACGTTTAATCGGTTGCCCGTGCATCCGCAGATCGGTAACGTTGTCGGCGATTTCACGTCATTGACTCTGCTGGCGGTGAACGGAGCGGGCCGGGGAAGGTTTGAATCGCGCGCCCGGCGGGTGCAGGAGCAGCTATGGGAAGACCTGGACCATCGCCATTACAGTGGTGTACAGGTCGTGCGCGATCTGGCTGCCCAGCTCGGCCGAGCGCCCGGGGCACTGATGCCGGTGGTGTTTACCAGTCGCTTGTTTGCGGCCGGAAACGCGGAACTGTCCGGAGCAAGCGCGCCAATCCATCGCAATAAAGCCATCGATTTGCCCGGTGGAGAGGTGGTGTACAGTGTATCGCAGACACCGCAGGTGTGGCTCGATATGCAAGTTTCCGAGCATGCAGGCGCCCTGACCTGGACCTGGGACGCAGTCGAGGAGCTTTTTCCCGAAGCTCTGCTCGACGATATGTTTGCGGCCTACGGTGGTCTGATGCGACGGCTGGCCGGCGATGACGAAACCTGGGGCCAGGAAATCGTCTCGCTGGCACCGGCGTTGCACCGCGATAGTGTCGCCCGGGTCAATGCGACCAGCGCCGACCCCAGCCAGGCGACACTGTATGAGTTATTCGCCGACATGGTGGAGCAAAATCCCGACCATCCGGCAGTCATCAGCGAAGCCGAGACGCTCACGTACCGTGAACTGGACAGCCTGGCCCGCGCTGTGGCCAGCTGGGTGCGCGGTCACGGCGTCGGTGTCGACGAGCGGGTGGCCATTGTCATGGAAAAGGGCTGGCAACAGGTTGCCGCAGCAGTGGGCATCGCCGCCTCGGGCGCGGCATATGTGCCCATCGATCCCGATTGGCCCGAGTCGCGCTTGCGCTTGCTCCTGGCCGACGCGGGGGCTCGCTGTGTGATCACCCACCCCCAATTGGCTGAATCACTGGCCTGGCCCGATACGATCCCGCGCCTGGTGCTGACCCGGCAGACTGCAGTCGAGCTGGCCGGTGCGGGAGATGAGAGTTCCGGACTGGCCGAGCCGATAAAACCCCCACGGCCTGAGCATCTGGCCTATGTCATTTTCACGTCCGGAACCACTGGTCGGCCCAAAGGCGTGGCCATGGAGCACGGCGCGGTGGTCAATACTCTGCTCGACATGCGGCAGCGATTTGCGCTCACTGCCAGTGATCGGGTTTTTGGCATATCGGCCCTGACATTTGATCTTTCGGTATTCGACATTTTCGGTACCCTGGCCGCGGGCGCGACTCTGGTCTTGCCCGATCCCGGCGACCGGCGCGATCCGGGGCACTGGGCTGTGCTGTTGAACAAATACCGGGTTTCGGTATGGAACTCGGTTCCGGCTCTCATGGACATGCTGCTCGAACACGCCGGGCAGGCACAGGGGGCAGTGCCCGATAGTCTGCGCCTGGTTCTGCTCTCGGGTGATTGGTTGCCGCTGGATATCGCCGAGCGTCTGCACCGTCATGTGGCCACTGCCCGGGTCGTCAGTTTGGGCGGCGCGACCGAGGCTGCAATCTGGTCGATATGGTATCCAGTTGACGGCAGTCTGCCGGGCTGGGCCAGCGTGCCGTATGGCCGTCCGTTGACCAATCAGTGTGTTCACGTGCTCGACACACACTACTGCGAGTGTCCGCTGTGGGTACCGGGCGATCTGTATATTGGTGGCATTGGCCTTGCTCGCCACTACCTGGGCGATGCCAAAAAAACCGCGGCTTCGTTCATCACCCATCCGCGTACTGGCGAACGCCTGTACCGCACCGGCGATCGAGGACGCTGGCGGCCCGGTGGTGTCATCGAGTTTCTCGGTCGGCAGGACACCCAGGTCAAGGTTCAGGGCCACCGTATCGAACTCGGCGAAATCGAAGCCGTGTTGAGCGCCAGCCCCGACGTGGTCGGAGTGGTGGTGGTAGCACCGGGTGAAACGCGCGGTAATCGCCACCTGGTCGCCTATATCGTGCCGTGTGAAGCGAACGAAACCGGTTCGAGCGAGACCGATTCGAATGAGGTGATTTCGAAGAAGACGGCAGACGAGGACTCCGTTATCGCCGGTCTGCGCGAGCTGGCCGCAAGCGAGTTGCCATCGTATATGGTGCCCGGTGCGTTTGTCGTGCTCGACCGCTTTCCGCTGACCGGCAATGGCAAGGTTGATCGCGGTGCTCTGACCGGTCGACCAGTCCATCACGGTGGCTCCGATGATGGCGATCAGGCCCGAACGCCCGTGGAGCGTGAACTGGCCGGTATCTGGGCCGAGCTGCTCGGCCTGGAACGGGTCGGCATTCGCGACAATCTGTTCGAACTGGGCGGCAATTCTCTCCTGGCTATCCGCATGGTGGGTGAGATCAAGCGCCGGATGGGCGTCGAACTGGAGCTGAGAACTCTGTTCGCAAATGCGTCGATCGCGTCTCTGGCCCAGGCCGTGGCACAAGAGCGGCTACACAGCCAGGACGGCGGTGCTGCTCCCGAGGAGCTGCGCATCGCGGTCGACCGGGCCAATCGCTATCAGCCATTTCCGCTCAACGATGTGCAGCAAGCGTATTGGCTGGGTCGCGAGCAAGCCCTGGAACTGGGCAGCGTGGCGGCGCATTCGTATACCGAACTGGACTCCACAGTTCTCGAACCCGACCGGATCCAGATGATCTGGCGCCGGTTGATCAAACGCCACGACATGCTGCGGGCAGTTTTTCAGGAAAACGGCCTGCAGCGGGTGATTCCTTGTGATGAATTGCCATTATTCGAAATTCCGGTACGCGACCTTTCGAGTGCCAGCGAAGACGAGCGGCAACGAGAACTGGCTGCTATCCGGGCGGAAATGTCGCATCAGGTCTTGCCCACCAACCGCTGGCCTTTGTTCGACATTCGCATTTCCCGGCTCAGTCCGGAGCGCATTCGGATTCATTACAGCTTTGATCTTCTCATCTCTGATGCGTGGAGTTCACAGTTATTAATTCTGGAGTTCGCCTACCTCTACGCCGAGCCCGATGCAGCGATGGAGCCGCTCGAGGTCACCTTTCGCGATTATATGCTCGCGGTCGCGCGCAAGGAACACAGCAGCCGCTACCGCCGCGATCGCAATTACTGGCGCCATCGCCTGGACGAGCTCGCACCTGCGCCCGAGTTACCGCTGGCCCGGGATCCTGCCACTCTCGGCCAACCGCGTTTTGTACGCCGCCATGGTCAGCTGGAGCCGGCTGTGTGGCAAGCTCTGTGCGAGCGTGCGGCCAGCGCGGGCATCACCCCGTCCGGACTCCTGCTCGCGGTATTTGCCGAAACCCTGGCTGCGTGGAGCCGCAACCCGCGCTTTACTGTCAATGTCACCACGTTCAACCGCATGCCTCTGCACGAACAGATCGATGCGGTAGTCGGTGACTTCACCTCGTTGACTCTGCTGGCCGTGGATACCTCGCCCGGCCCGGACGGCAATGACGAGATTTTTGCGTTGCGGGCCCGCCGGCTGCAGGAGCAGTTGTGGGCTGACCTCGATCACCGCAGATATAGCGGCGTGGAAGTGATTCGCGACCTGGCCCGGGCCCGGGGCCAATCTCCTGGCGCACTGATGCCGGTGGTCTTCACCAGCCGGCTGTTCCGCGACCCGCGGGTGGCAAAATTCACCGACAGCGATGTTCCTTACGGCGACGTGGTCTACAGTGTATCGCAGACGCCGCAGGTGTGGCTCGACGCGCAAGTCCTGGAACAGGGCGGCAGGCTGCTGTGGAGCTGGGATACGGTCGACGAGCTGTTTCCCGACCACATGATCGATGACCTCTTTGCCGCTCACACCGGCTTGCTGCAGCATTTGGCGAACGACCCCGGGGCCTGGCATCGAGCTGCCTTCGACCTCGTGCCCGAATCCCATCGCGCTCTCTATGCCCGGGCCAATGACACTGCCTGCGACCTGGGCGAGCTGGCCATAGCCACCATGGATCGTCTGGTCGCGGCGTCGTTTGCCCGTTGGCCCGAACGCCCGGCAGTGATTACCAACCAACGCACAGTGAGCTACCGCGAGTTGTGGCGAGCGGCCAGCCATCTGGCCCACCGCCTGCGCGACCGCGGCGTGTCGCCCAATCGACTGGTCGCCGTGGTGATGGAAAAAGGCTGGCAACAGGCCGTGGCGACTCTGGCCGTCATGCTGGCGGGCGGCGCCTACCTGCCGGTCAATCCGAGCTGGCCGGGAAATCGCCGCCAAATCGTTATGGAGCTCGGCGAGGTGGTCTGTGCGCTCACTCAGGCGGGTCTGGACCTTTCCTGGCCCGATGGACCCAATGCGATCGATGTAGTGCGGATTGGCGACGATGTGCTGGCCGCGGAAGCGGTCGATCCGCCGATGCAAACTGCCACCACCACTGATCTCGCCTATGTCATCTTCACGTCGGGATCGACCGGAACCCCCAAGGGCGCAGCGATCGAGCACCGCAGTGCGATCAATACGATTGTGGATCTGAATCGCCGCCTCGGCGTCACTGCCGGTGATCGGGTACTGGCTCTGTCCGACCTCAGCTTCGATCTCTCGGTGTATGATTTCTACGGCATGTTCGCCGCGGGCGGGGCTGCAGTCTTGCCCGACCCCGATGCGCACCGCGATCCATCGGCGTGGTCGAACACCGCAGCCCGCCATGGAGTGACTCTGTGGAATTCGGTGCCAGCTCTATTGGATATGATGCTGACCCATGCCGACAGTCATCCCGGCGCGATCCCGGCCAGTCTTCGCCTGGCCATGCTGTCGGGTGACTGGCTGCCGGTGGATATCGGCGATCGGCTGGTGGCGCATCGACCCGATGCGCGCACGGTCAGCCTGGGCGGCGCGACCGAGGCTGCGATCTGGTCGATCGCTTATCCGGTACCAACTCCGGCGCCCAGCTGGCCCAGCGTACCCTACGGCAAACCCCTGGCCAATCAGTCCTTCCATGTACTGGACTGTCATTTACAACAGCGTCCACTGCACGTTGCCGGTGAGCTGTACATCGGTGGTGTCGGTCTCGCTCGCGGGTATTTTGCTGATGACGCCAAAACATCGGCCTCGTTCATCATTCATCCCGAGAGCGGCGAGCGCCTGTACCGCACCGGAGATATGGGCAAATACCTGCCCGATGGAAATATCGAGTTTCTTGGCCGGCAAGATACCCAGGTCAAAGTCGGCGGCTACCGGATCGAGCTCGGCGAGATCGAGGCTGCACTGGCCCGGAGCGAGCATGTGGTCGCTGCAGTGGCTTCGGCGCCATATATTGGCGGCGGCGCTGGCAGAGCGCGCCGCCTGGTCGCTCATGTGGTAGTGCGCGCCGAGTTGCGGCCGCTCGATGTGGCCGGATTGCGGCGCTCTCTCGCCGAACAAATTCCCGACTATATGATACCAGCGACGTTTATCGAGCTCGACAGCTTGCCGCTGACTCCCAACGGCAAAGTCGATCGCCGTGCCCTGCCCGATCCTTCGCCGCATATCGACAGCGATGCTCGAGTGCCGCGCACTACCACCGAACAGCGACTCATCCGCCTGTGGTCCCGGCTACTCGGAATTGACACCGTCGGTATCGACGACAATCTTTTCGAGCTCGGCGGGAGCTCGCTGGTGGCGGTACAGCTGGTCAATGCCATTCGCGACGAATTTGGAGTTGAGCTCTCGCTGCGCACTCTGTTCGAAAACCTGACTGTGCGCCAGCTGGCTCTATCCATGTCGCGCGATCGCGCCTCCGGCCAGGCTGTCATGGTCAGCAAGTTGCCGGTGCTGCGGCCCGACCTCGCGCACCGCCACGATCCGTTTCCGCTCAACGATATTCAGCAGGCGTACTGGGTCGGTCGCATGGGCGTATTCGATATGGGCGATTTTTCGGCCCATTACTATACCGAGGTGGACAGTGTGGACCTCGATCTCGACGGCTTTACGTTTGCCCTGCGCGCCATGATCGAACGCCATGATGCTCTTCGACTGGTCTTCTTGCCCGATGGTCAGCAGCGGATTTTGCCCGAAGTGCCGGCTTACCAGGTCGAAGTACTCGACCTTCGCGACGCCTCTCCGGCCGACCGGGAGCGCCAGCTTCTGGAGCTTCGCCACGCGCTTTCGCATCGTGTGCGGGCGACTGATACGTGGCCGCTCTTCGAAGTGCGGGCGACTCGAATCGACCGAACGCGCACGAGATTGCACCTGTCATTCGATCTGCTTCTCGCCGATGCCTGGAGTTTTCAGCTCTTGTTCATGGAGATGGCCCGGCTGGCGCGATCGCCCCAGACTGCTGTGGAACCGCTGGACATCTCGTTCCGCGACTACGTGCTTGCTGAGAAGAAACTGGAAGAGACCGAGCTCTATCGGCGCTCGCAGGCCTATTGGAACGAACGCATCAGCGGATTGCCACCGGCTCCTCAGCTCCCCTTGCGGGCCAGTCGGCCCGACAATGCCCGCTTCGAACGGCTTGCTGGCCGCCTGCCCGCCGAGCAATGGAACAGCATCAAAAAAACTGCCGCCGCTTTCGGTGTCACGCCGACCGGCGTGCTCATGACCGCATTCGCAGAGGTCCTCGGGGCGTGGAGCAAGAGCCCGCGCTTTACTCTGAACGTGACCATGTTCAATCGTCTGCCGATTCATCCCCAGGTTCACAGCATTCTCGGTGAGTTCACCTCGATGACCCTGGTGGGGGTGGATACCGGGCCCATGGATGGACCGCTGGGCGACGATAGTTTTGCTCTGCGCGCGCGCCGTTTGCAGGAGCGCCTGTGGACCGATCTCGATCACGGCCATTACGGCGGGGTGCGAGTCCTGCGCGATCTCGGCCGCCGCCAGGGCGGCAGTGCGGTCTTGATGCCGGTGGTTTTTACCAGCCGGCTGTTCACAATTCAGGGCTTCGGCGGCGACACTGCCGCGGGCGAGAGCGTGGGCGAGCTGGTCTACAGTATTTCGCAAACGCCCCAGGTGTGGCTCGATCATCACTTGACCGAAGAGGACGGAGCTCTGTGCTTCAACTGGGACGTGGTTGTCGAGCTCTTTCCCGAGGGCATGATCGAGGCGATGTTTGCGGCTTATTGGGGCCTTGTCGAGGCGTTGGCCCGAGATGCCGAGACCTGGCATCGGCCGGTACCCGCACTCATCCCCGACCAGCAACGGCAGACGCTGATCGCACTCGAGGCCGCTGAGGACAAGAAGCTGCCCTCTCTGCCGGCACTGCACGAGTTTGTCGCCGGACAGGCGCGTATGCATCCCGACCGAACGGCGCTCATTGTCGATGCGCGGGGTGGTGAATTCGAGCTGACGTATGGCGAGCTGATGGAACGTGCCTGTGCGGTTGCCGATTGGCTGGTCGAACGCGGTGCGTGCGCCGATATGCCGGTCGCGCTGGTCTTGCATGCCGGCTGGGAGCAGGCAGTGGCCGCTCTCGGCGTCATGACAGCCGGTGCGCCTTTTCTGCCGATCAACCCGGATCACCAGGCCGAACTCCTGGCTGACTTGCTCGAGCGAGGCGAGGTGCGGCTCATTCTGACCCGATCTGATTTGCTGCAGGCGTTTTCTCGGCCACAGGCTGCAGGCCATTGGCTGGCGGTGGATCATGTCGTCCGTGGGTCGGGCCAGCTGCAGGGCCAGCGTTCGATTGACGATTTGCCAGATCATGACATCGAGAATCTCGCTTACATGATCTTCGATGTAGCCAGCGATGGCGAGCCGCGCGGTGTCGCGGTACCTCACAGTGCCGCGGTTAACGCCATGGTGCATGTCAATCGCCAATTCGATATTACCAAGACTGATAAGGTGTTTGCTCCTGCTGACCTGAACCAGGATCGCGGTGTCTACAATCTTTTTGCTCCGCTCGTCGCAGGTGCCACCGTGGTGCTGCCGCGGCCCGGCGCGGTGCGTGACTCGGATTATCTGTGGGCTACGAGTCAACGCCAAAACATCACTGTGTGGAGCAGTGATCCGGTAATCATGGATACGTTTGTGCTCGGTACATCCGAGCGCACAGAGTCGGTGTGGGCGCCGCGAGTGATACTGCTATCCGGCGAGCCGGTACCTACGGCGCTGGCCGAGCGCCTGCACCAGCGCTGGCCCAGTGCCCGTGTCGCCAGCCTGAGCGGCAGCGCGGAGACCGCCACCTGGTCGCTGGTTTACGAACTGGGCCGGGCGGATTCACCGACCGAGGCTTCATCAAGCGAGAGCAGTGGGTCTGGCGATAACGGCGGTGCTGGAGTCATGCCTCTGGGTCGTCCCTTGCCGGGTCAAACTGCCTTTATTCTCGACAAGCAGCACAGACCCCGGCCGATCGGAGTACCCGGCGATCTGTATATCGGTGGCGCCGGCCTGGCCCGCGGCTACTGGGCCGACGAGGACAGCACCGAGTTGGCCTTTGCCGCGGTTTTGCATCCTCTGCACGCCGGTGAAACGGTGCGCCTGTTTCGCACCGGTGACGTGTGCCAGATGCGAGACAACGGTGTGATCGAGTTGGTCGGTCGGGATGACACGCCTGTCGCCATTCGCAGACAACACCGAGAGTTTTCGGAAATAGAGGCGGTCCTGGGCCAACACGACTCGGTCGGCGCGGCCGCGGTTGCTGCATTTCCGGTGCGCAGCCCGGAACCGGGGGCGCCGACCCGACGGCTGGTCGCCTACGTGGTGTCGCGTCAGAGCATGGCGGCAACCAGCGCGCTGCCAGCCAGCCCGCCTCTGGTCGAGGCCGGGCCGGTTAATGCGAACGCTGGCGGAGCCTCGATGCCCGCGTTTCCCGCAGCCGACGACCGGTGGTTGCGGCTGGAATTCGAGCCGATCTCGGTTCCTGTGGAGCGACTGCAATTCAAGCTGGAACGGCGCTTTTTGCGCCGCGACCTGAACGGCGAGGTCGTGCATCTCGATGGGGCACTCGAGGACGACAGCCAGGCGTTCATCAACCGCCGCAGTCGGCGCCGTTTCTTGCCTCGAGCCGTGTCGGCCGATGACTTCGCGGCTCTGCTCGAGGTCTTGCGCTACATCGAGCCAAAGGGCTCGCCCCTGCCCAAATACCGCTATCCCTCGGGCGGAGGGCTATACCCGGTGCAGGCGTACATTTCGATAGAGCCGGGACGAGTGGACGGTTTCTCTCCTGGCATCTACTATTATCACCCCGGGGCTCACCGTCTCGACAAGCTATCGGAAGCACCGGCGCCGCCACGCTTTCATGCGCCACAAAACCGGCCTATCGTCGATGCAGCCGCTTTTACCATCTTTTTCATCGGCCGGCTGAGCGCAGTCGCCGCTCTCTATCCCGGGCTCGGCCGCGATTTCTGTGTGCTGGAAGCTGGCTATATGGGACAACTGCTCATGGAAGAAACTCCGGCCAGTGTCGGTTTGTGTCCACTTGGCGGGATGGCGTTTGAAGCGATTCGCGACCGCTTCGATCTAGAAGAGACCGACGAGCTGGTTCATCTGATCACAGGTGGGGCGGTGTCCAATACGGCGGAATCACTCAAAGAGGCGTTTCTGGCCGAGCAACTGGACGCTCGCGACCTGGGTGCAATGGACCAGCCCACCGCTCTTGTGGCCCCGCCGGGTTCGGCACCCGAGCCGGTAGACTGGATGTCCCGGGCGATCTTCGATCCCATCGCGCGTTTGCAGTTCAAACTGGACAAGAGAGGTTTGCGCGCAGAGTCAGGTGCCGCGGTCGCTCTACCCTTGCAGCTGCCCGGCCGTCTGGCCGCACATACTGGCGACAATCCCGACCACGCCATCGAGGCGGTGTACGCTCGTCGCCGGAGTTATAGTCATTTCATGCTCGAGCCGGTCGGCCTGGTCGAACTGGGTCGCTGGCTGGCCTGCTTGCGCTCGGTGCAGCCGGCCGGAATGCCTCTGCCCAAATACCGCTATCCCTCCGGTGGCGGTCTGTACCCGGTACAGACGTACCTTCACGTGCGACCGGACCGGGTCGACGGGCTGCGCGCCGGCACCTATTACTACGATGCGGAAAGTCATCGACTCGTCGCCATCACCACGGATGTCGACATTCCGGTCGACTGTCACGGCCCGCCCAACCGGCCAATTTATCAGACTGCGGCGTTCTCGATCTTCTTGATCGGCAAGCTGAGCGCCGTGGCACCACTCTATCCCGACATGGCGCGCGACTTTTGCCTGCTCGAAGCGGGCTACATGGGCCAGCTCTTGATGACGACCAATATGGAGCACGGTATTGGTGTCACGCCCATTGGCGGCCTGGCGTTCGAAGAGCTGCGGCATCTATTTGCGCTCGATGAGGACCACGACCTGGCTCACACATTCATCGGTGGTAGGGTATCGACCACACCAGCTGCGCTGTTCGACGATGGCGATCGACCGGTCAGCCACGGGCAACTCGACCCGGATGAGGTCCGCGGGTATTTGCGCGAGCGACTGCCACCGTACCAGGTACCGGGTCATGTGATGGTCCTCGACCGACTGCCACTGACTCCCGAGGGGGCGCTCGATCGGGCTGCGTTGACCGATCCCCAGGGTAGCGCTGATATCGGGGCGGGCCGGCACTCGTTTGAGGACCCAGCCAACCAAAACGAGCAGCGCGTGGCCGATATCTGGCGCGATGTCCTGGCCACCACTGAGGTTGGAGTCACGCACAATTTCTTCGAGCTGGGCGGTACGTCGGTGCAAATGGTGCGCTTGCACAATCGCCTGCAGGAGCGGTTCGAGCGCAGATTCCCGCTGGTGGACCTATTCGAGAACCCCACGATTCGCGACCAGGCTCGCTACTTTGCGGCCAGCAAGTCGGCTGTCGATATGGGCGAGAGTCGCGAGCAAGCGTCGCGGCGCAAGGCCGCGCGACGGCGACGGCGACGCAGGTGAACGGGACCAGTTGCTGGGTGAGAAAGAGGTGCCATGAACCAGGCCAACAGGCAAGACAGCAATATTCGCGAAGACGATAGGGACGAGGTCGAGCAGAGCGGCGAGGCGATCGCTGTTATCGGGATGAGCGGTCGTTTTCCGGGTGCGCCCAATCTGGACAGGTTTTGGGCCAATCTACGCGGCGGGGTAGAATCGCTCGAGAGTTTTGACCGAGAAACGCTCCGTGCCGAGGGAGTTCCCGACCACGACAGCAGTGCGCCGTCCTATGTTCCGCGCGGAGCGCCCATCGACGGGGTCGACCGATTTGATGCCCGGTTCTTCGGGGTTACTCCCCGCGAAGCCGAAGGGCTGGACCCGCAACAGCGTCTATTTCTGGAGACCGCTTACCACGCGCTCGAAAACGCCGGCTACCGACCCGATCGCTTGTCCGACCGGGTCGGGGTATTTGCCGGCTCACGATTCAGCGATTATCTGGTTCGCCATCTCTACAGCAATCCGTCTTGGTTGCACCGAGTGGGCTATTTTCAGGCTCTGCTCGGCAATGACAAGGATTATCTGGCGCCTCTTGTCTCTTATAAACTAAATCTTACCGGCCCGAGTATTTCAGTTCAAACTGCCTGCTCGACGTCATTGGTGGCAGTGGAACTGGCCTGCGAGGCGTTGATCTCGCACACCGCCAACCTGGCCCTGGCCGGTGGGGTTTCCGTGCGTTTGCCCCAGCGCGCTGGCTATCACTATCACTCCAACAGCATTTTTTCGCGAACTGGCCATGTGCGGGCGTTCGATGCCAGCGCCGATGGAACTGTGTTTGGCAACGGTGTGGCAGTCGTGGTCCTCAAGCGCCTGCAAGATGCCCTGGATGATGGCGATTTTGTCTACGGCACGATCATCGGATCGGCAGTCAATAATGATGGAGGCCGGAAAGTGGGCCTGACTGCGCCAGCAGCAGACGGCCAGGCCAGGGTAATTGCCGACGCTCTGGCCATCGCCGAGGTCGATCCGGCAGATCTGCAATACGTGGAATGCCACGGAACCGGCACCACTCTGGGCGACGCGATCGAGATCGCCGCGCTGGCCAGGGTATTTGGCAGTGGTCGGCCGGCCGGCCGGGTATTCGATCGGCCAGATCGTTGCGCGCTCGGCTCGGTAAAGACCAATATCGGCCACCTGGAAGCCGCTGCCGGTATTGCCGGCTTCATCAAGGTGATGCTCATGCTGCACCACAAGCGTCTGGTGCCCAGTCTGCACTTCGAGCGTGGCAATCCACAAATCGATTTTGACCAGACACCGTTCTACGTAAACACGGTCGATGCCGAGTGGCCAAAGCCCCACAATGGGCCCAGGCGGGCAGGGATCAGCTCGTTTGGCATTGGCGGCACCAACGCCCACCTCATCGTTGAAGAGGCTGCCAGGCCGCGATGGCTCGAGTCACAAGGGGTCGAACCACAAGGGGCCGAGCAGGGCCAGAGACCACACCTGGTGCGCCTGTCGGCTCGCAGCCCAGCCGCTCTGGACCGTGCCTGTGTCGGTGTGGGCGCGTATCTCGAAAAACACGCCGAGCTGCCTCTGGCCCATGTCGCCGCGACCCTCGGCCGGGGCCGCCAGGGTTTCGAGTATCGCCGAATGTGTCTGGCCCGGTCGGGCCAGGACGCCGCAGCTCGCCTGCGCGATGGCCAGGGGTGCACCGATGGCAAGGCGACCGGTGGCGATAAGTCCGTGGTGTTTTTGTTTCCCGGCCAGGGTGTCCAGTACCCCGGCATGGCGCGAGACGTCTATCAAGGCAGTTGGGCGGAAAGCCGGATCTTCCGCGCAATCATCGACCAGGGGGCCGAAATACTGCAGCCGCTTTTACATCTCGACCTGCGCGAGCTCATGTTCGCCAGACCGGGAGATGCAAGCGCCGCAGAGCGTTTGCGCCGGACTGCGCTCACCCAGCCGGCGATATTTTTGCTCGAAATGGCCCTGGCCCGATTGTGGCACAGCTGGGGGATCGTGCCTGCAGCCATGTTGGGGCACAGCGTGGGAGAGTATGTGGCCGCTTGCCTGGCCGGGGTGTTGTCGTTCGAAGATGGCCTCGCTCTCATTGCCGAGCGGGGGCGTCTGGTCGATTCGTTGCCGTCCGGCTCCATGGTATCGGTGCAACTGGACCGAGAGCGCCTGTCTGCGCTGCTGCCCGACCAGGTGGAGATCGCGGCCGAAAATGGTTTTGCGCTCACCGTGGCCTCGGGACCGTCCCGAGCTGTGGACGAGCTGGTCGCCAGCCTGGTTGCCGGAGATATCAGCCATCGCCGTGTGGTCACCTCGCACGCATTTCATTCCGCCATGCTCGAGCCCTGCCTGGACCGGTTTCGCGCCGCAGTCAGCCGGGTGGCGCTACAGCCCCCCGAGCGCCCGTTTGTGTCCAATGTGACCGGCACCTGGATCACCGATCAGCAAGCCTGCGATCCCGACTACTGGGTTCGCCATCTGCGCCAACCCGTGCTCTTTGCCAGGGGACTGCGAACTCTGGCCGACCAGGCGCAACCGGTATTTATCGAGGTGGGTCCCGGTCGGGTGGCAACCACGTTTGCCAGAGCGACCCTGCCGGGCGCCCATACGATTACCTGTTTGCCGGACGCCATGGCAGCCGAACAAGATAGCCAGACCAGTTTGCTGGCCGCGGTCGGCCGGCTTTGGCTGGCTGGCGTGGATCTCGACGAGGACGCGCTCTATCCGCAAGCCCGGCGGGTACCGCTGCCGGGCTACCCGTTCGAAAGGGATCGCCACTGGGTAGAAGCACGCGCCATGACCGCACCTCCGGCGGTCGAAGTTCCTCCGACCGGGCAAAGGCCAGGCCAGCAGCCCGCATTGCAGCCCGCTCGGCAGGCGGTATTGTCCGACGATGGCATAGTCGGCGATCGGGCCGGCCATATCGACAATCGGCCCAGTGGTCTCGGCAGCCGGTATGTGGCCCCGGCAGACGACGTCGAGACAGCCGTTGCCGCGATCTGGCAGGAGCAGCTCGGCGTGAGTCCAGTCGGCCGCGAGGACGCGTTTGTCGACCTGGGTGGCCATTCGCTGCTGGCCACGCGTATTGCGACTCGTATTCACGAGACCCTGGGCGTGGAGCTCGATCTCGCCCTTTTCTTCGCCGCCGGAGGTGGCCGGGTGGCCGATCTGGCGGCGGCGATTGGCGATCAGCGTAGCGGCAAGGCCAGCGCCAAACCCCGCCTCGAGCCGTTTCCGCGCGAGGGCGAGTTACCGCTGACACCGGCGCAGGAGCGCATGTGGTTTCTCCATCGATTGGCCCCCCATAGCCCGGCCTATAATCTGCCAGGTGCGTTTCCGGTCGACGGGCCGCTCGATCTGGCTGCGCTGCAGAATGCGATTGGCGACCTGGTGCAGCGGCATGAGATATTGCGCTGTCGTTTTCCCTATCGCGGTAATCGGCCAGTTGTCGAGGTCGCGCCGCGCGCGCTCATCGAACTTCCGCTAGCCGATCTCAGTGAGCTCGCCGCGGACGAACAGGCGCGCAGGATCGACGAGCTGCGCCGCACCGACGCCGGGCGGGCATTTGACCTCGAGCGCGGTCTTGCCCTGCGCGCGTCGGTTTTGCGATTGGCTGCCGACCGCCATATCGTTCTGTTCAACGTGCACCATATCGTGGCCGACGGTGGCTCGTTTGGCATACTAGCCCGCGACCTCGGCGAGTTGTACCGGGCCCGTCTCGAGGACAGGCCAGCTGTTCTGCCGGCTCTCGAAGTGCAGTATATCGATTATGCGTTTTGGCTGCACAGCTACCTCGGCGGTCCGCGGATGGAGCGGCTGGAGAATTATTGGCACGAGCACCTGGCCGGTGCCCCGCAGGTTTTTGAAATAGACACCGATTTTGCGCGGCCCGAAGTGGCCGATTACCGCGGTGCCCGCATTGCTCTTTCGCTCGATGCAGAGATGACTGCGGCGCTGCGGGCGCTGGCCCGCAGGTACGGTGCCACACCGTTCATGGCCCTTCTGGCGGCATTTCAGGTGCTTTTGTGGAATCGTACCGGTAATACCGATTTTTTGATCGGCACCCACAGTACTCAGCGCAATCATCGCTATTTGGAGAATCTGGTCGGTCTGTTTGTCAATCAATTGGTCCTGCGTGCCGATCTTTCGGGAAACCCCAGTTTTGCCGCTGTTTTGGAGCGGGTGCGCAGTGACGTGGTGAGTGCTTTCGCTCACCAGGAGCTGCCGTTCGAGCGGCTCGTGGAGCTCTTGCGCGCAGAGCGCGATCTCAGCCGTACTCCCATTATTCAGGTTCTTTTGGTCTATCAGAATCACCCTCCGGTCCAGCCTGGCGGCGCCGTATTACCGGCGGGCGAAGCCAGCGACGAACAGGTGATTCGCAATGATCTGCAACTGGTATTTTTCGAGGACGGCGAGAGTTTGAGGGGATTTCTGGAATACCGTTCGTCGCTCTTTGCCGCAAAAACCATGGCCCGTCTGGCCGAGCAGCTTGTCGAGCTGATTGGGCTGGTCACCGCTCAGCCCGAGCTCACTCTTCACCGGATCGCCGACCGGCTGCCCCACCTGGATGCCGACGCCATTGCAGCGCGAAACCGAGTGTTGTCGAATCCATCGAAACGGAGCGAGCAGCCGGTTCTTTGGCGAATCTTGAATCGGGCAGAGCAGAGTCCCGATCGGGTCGCAGTTGTCTCGGTCGAGGAGCCGGCGGCCGAGCTGCGCGAGCTGCGCTACGGTGAGCTGATCACGGCCAGTCGGCGCCTGGCCGTGGTCCTGCGGCGCGCGGGAGTCGGTCGCGAGGTCACAGTGGGGCTTTTCATGGACCGCTCGGCGGCATTCATGATCGGCTGGCTGGCAACCTGGCTGGCCGGCGGGGCATTTGTGCCGCTCGATATACACTCGGGACCGCGACGATTGATCTACCAGCTGCAGACCAGCGGTACCAGGGTATTAGTCACAACGCGTGCCTGGCGGGACCAGCTCGCGCTCGAGGTCGCGGATGGCCGCCACATCGCGATTGTCGACGACTTGATCGGGCATCTCGGTGAATCGGACGCCGGGTCCGGCCAGAAATCTCTGGCGCGGCTGGTACCACAGCAGACGGCCTACGTACTGTTTACCTCGGGCTCGACCGGGGAGCCCAAGGGAGTGGCGGTCGAGCACCGCAATCTGGCCGGTTATGTCGATGCGATCATCGATCAGCTGGATATGAAGCCGGTTTCGTACGGCTGGATCTTGAGCACGGTCGGCGATGCTGGCCACACTGCGTTTATTCCGCCGCTCGTTTTAGGCGGTTGCGTACACGCGATTGGTCCCAGTATGGCATCTCAGCCGGCGCTACTGGCCGCGTATCTGCGCGAGCGCGATGTTTCGTTCGTGAAGATCTTTCCCGGCATGCTGCAAGCACTGCAGGTTGGTGGCCGTATCGCCGATATCATGCCGACCCGGCATCTGGTCCTAGGCGGGGAAAAATCCCAGCTGTCCTGGCGTCGCGAGTTGCACCGGGCAGCGCCCCATTGCCGGATCGACAATCATTACGGCCCTACCGAGACCTCGATTGGCGTGGTCACCGAGCGCTTCGAGCCGGACGACACCGAACAGGCTCAAACGAGCCCACTCGGCCGTCCTCTGCCTGGCGTACGGGCTTATCTGGTCGATCCACTGGATCGGCCCGTGGCCGACGGTCAGCGCGGCGAGCTGCATATCGGCGGTGATCTGGTGGCGCGAGGATATGTCGGTCGTCCGGGTTTGACTGCCGAGCGATTCATTCCCGACCCGTGGAGCGTCGAGCCAGGAGCCCGTCGATACCGAACCGGCGATTGCGCTCACGTCGATGATAGTGGCCGATTGTTCTTTCGCGGCCGCATCGACGCGCAGGTCAAGCTGCGCGGATTTCGCATCGAGCCCGGCGAGATCGAGAACGTATTACATCGAAGCGAATGGGTGGGCCGCGCAGCTGTGGTATTGCGGCCCGATCCTCGACCCCGGTTGGTGGCCTACGTAGTACCGGCCAATGGTACGGACGGTCATGGTAGGGCTGGCCACGGTACCGACAGCGAGATGCGCGGCGGCTCTCGGTCACGGCAAGCCGAGTCAAGCGAACTGGCCGATCGCCTGCGCGCGTGGCTGACCGAGAGGCTACCGCCTGTGATGATACCGTCGGCGTTCGTGCTGATGGACAAACTGCCGCTATCGCGCAATGGAAAGCTGGACACGTCGGCATTGCCGACTCCATCCGGGACCCGAACAGGCTCGCGAAGGCCGCCCGAAACTCCGCTGGGTCGTCAATTAGCTGCGCTATGGGCTCAGGTGTTGGGTTGCGATCAGGTCGGCCTGGACGATAATTTTTTCGAGTTAGGTGGTGATTCGCTGCTGAGTATTCAGCTCATTACCCTGGCCAATCGGGCCGGATTGCGGTTGACTCCGCAGCTTTTGTTTCGCCACCAAACTCTGGCTGAGCAGACCCTGGTCCTGGATAGTGCCGGTAGGGCCCCGGGCTTTGATCAGCGCGCTCTGGTCATGCTGCAGCCGGCCGGCGACGCAGCGCCGTTGTTTTGTGTTCATCCCGCGGGTGGTATGGTGTTTGGGTACCTGGCACTGGCGCGCGCACTGGGCCCGAGTCTGCCGCTCTTCGCCCTGCAAGACGTGACCTATCTGCGCCATCCAGTGGTGGAGTACACCGTGACGGTCCAGGAGCTGGCGGCCCGTTATGTGGACGAGGTGGTGACTGCCTGGCCCGAAGGTGCAGTTCGTCTGGCCGGTCATAGCTTTGGAGGATTGGTCGCCCTGGAACTGGGCCACCGGCTGCGCGCCATCGGCCGCTCGGTCTCCTTGATCGCGCTTCTGGACACGAGGCCGCCCCATGACGATGACAGTACCGATGACGGGGATACGGCGAGCGATGAGCGGCTCGACATACTGGTGCACATGGTGACTGCGATGTATCGTTTGCAGGGCTGCTCGGCGCCTGTGGAAGCGGCCGCCCTGGGTCCTCTGACCGAAGCCGAGCGATTGCAGCGAGCATCGGCAGTGCTGCGCGAACTGGACATGTATCGCGACCTAACCCCACCGAGGCTCGCCAGTACACTGGCGGTCTACAGTGCGCACCATGCGGCGGCCGTGAGCTATCGGCCCGATATCTGGCCCGGTGAACTGATTCTGTGTCGACCGCGCGACGAGCCGGCGCCCGAGAGTGGTGACCCGGGGGCAGGCTGGTCGCGGTACGCCAGTCGCGGAGTCACGGTGCTGCCCGTGGCAGGCGATCACACCACCATGCTCACGGCCGACAGGGTTGGTGACCTGGCGGCGGGTTTGCGGCGCTGGCTGTAATCGGCATGGGGTGTCGAGTTATCTCAAATGGTTGCCGCGGAGTCGTGCCAACTTCCTGTTTTCTCAAGGGATGTGAGAATTGCCCAGCCCATTGGGTCAGTTTGCTACTGACAATGGGTCGGTGGCATGGCATCGTTCTCGGCAACAAAATCACCTGGTTGCGCTGGTATACTGCCGAGGGCGCGGTCGCGCCCACTGCGGAAGAGTCCGCGACCGCACGGGCCGACCAGGAAGCCGGCCAGGCCGATGAAGCTGCTGAGCGTGTCCGTGCACTCGAGCAGAAACTGTGTGCACTTGGCATTGATCCAGACGAGGGTATCTGATCGGAAATTTGCTCGGACCCGATCGAGACCAAGATCGATGACGGTTCTCTGTCACAGAAATCCGAGTCAAACGAACTGATCGATTGCCTGCCCGTGACGATGCCGTCGGTGTTCGTGCTGGTGGACAGGCTGCCGCTATCGCGCAACGGATAGTTGGACACGTCAGCATTTCCATCGCAGTGCATCGTTTTTCTGACGCGTGAAAAATTTACGTCGATTCTGTGACGGTCGCACAGCATGACTAGACTTCATGAGTTGTATTCCTAACGATCTATTTTTTAGTTCTAGCTCCCTCGCTGAACGCTTGTAATTACTTCTGTTGTTCCTGCTGAAGCCAGGCGCCGACACGCTGGGTGAGTAACGGTCCCCGAACTTAGAAAGTGTGTCTCCACGCCACTATCTCATGGGGCGTGATGCATTTTTTTGTCTGAGGCCCCCCCTTGTCGGCGCATGGACTAGAGGAAGCAGTCAGTTGTAGCCGCTTCTTGTCGCTTGCCCAAGAAGGGAAGGGCGTTGTCAACACTCACCCCGCAGGAACTTCAAGCAGCAATCAGCGCCATGTCGTCGGCCGACATGAATCGGCTGAGAAAAGCCGCCAGGACATACAGTCGCGGCCTGCTATGGGAAGCCGACGATTTGCTGCAAGAAGCGATCACTCGCGCTCTCAGCCAACAGCGGCGCTGTCCACGCGATGTGGGTGTAGTGCAATTCTTAATTTGGACCATACGAAGTATCGCCTCGAGCGATACGAAAAAACCCAAGAGAATGGAGCGTCAGAGCTTATCGCACGAGATAGAGGATCCCACGCCATCAGCTGAGGAACGTCTGGGCGGTCAACAGGAGGCCAGCAGGATGACCGCGGCCTTCACGGGGCTCTTCCCGGACGACCCGACCGCTCAGATGATCATAGAAGACACCTGTCAGGGATTCTCCCCCGATGAAACCCAAAGACGCGCCGGGCTCGACCGGAATAGTTATGCGTCCGAGATGAAGAAAATACGACGACGCATCAACAAAAAATATCCCAAAGGATGGAAGCCATGACCGGAAAGAAAAACAAGTACAAGGAACAATTGCTCCGGCTGGCCGATGCGCTCGTCAACAACATGATGGAGACACCCGACGAGGAAATTTTGGCAGAGGCCGCCGAGGAATATGGAAATCCCACGAAGGCTGCAGATGAGGTACAGGAGATAATCCAGCGTGCTTTCGTAGCGGCGGGCAAGGAGCGTCTGAGGGCTGCAAATGCCAAAGTACGGATCAGAAGGGCCCCTGATCTCGGGGTGCTGACATTCCCAGTACGTGAGAAAATAGCTATCGTCCGCAAAGTGATAACAAAGGCGCAGAAAACCGGTGTCTGTCTGACCCTGGCGGCCCGCAAAGAAGAAGAGCTGGCGGAAGAAAATCTCAATGCAAAACTCGAGGCGCTGGTCGAGCTCGGTGTGGTTGATGATATGGGGAACCTACGCCAATGGCATCGCGGTTCAATACAATCTCAAGTGAGCGACTCGGATTTTCCGGCTGAAATTCTACTCAGAGAGCTCGGCGTGACCGAGCCGGAAGAAATACATCGAGTGGAGGGCATTGCTGACTACAGAGGCGTGACGGTCCACTATCGCCCACTAGTGGGCTGTGAAGCCCATATTGTGGGGTTTGGAGACAGAGCAGTCGCTTTCATCAACCGTACCTCCAGCGGTCCGCGTCAGCGTTTTTCGCTAGCCCACGAACTCGGTCATTGGCATTTTCATCGGGGGCAAATATTGACCTGCGAAACCGATGGTAAGCTCGGCACGGACGATAACGATGCAAATGCCGAACGCTCGGCTGATACGTATGCGGCCAATCTCCTCATGCCGAGGTACCTTTTTCTGCCGCGGGTGCATGAGCTTGGGGTAACCATAGAGACGGCCGAGAAGCTCAGTAATGCGTTTAAGACCAGTATTACGGCGACCCTGATCCGACTGGTCAAAATCGGACCCGAGCCGGCGATGTTGGTCTGTCACAGCAGGAGGGGAAGGAAATGGTATATTCGCGGACCCACGGTTTCGAACAAGTGGGTTCCAAAAAATGAGCTCCACCCGCGTTCCAGGGCCTCGAAACTGTTCGGCAAACGCAAGAAGAATGGCCGTAGGCGAGTTCGAGCGGATATGTGGTTGGAGCACAGAGACGCGGCCAGCTTTGAAATCTACGAACAATCGAGGTGCGTCAGTAACGAAGTACTGACGTTGCTGGTATTCAAACCGTACTGACATCGCCAACCGATGCGCGCTCGGCGGGACTCCTCGCATCCGCCCCATCTCGCTCGGGTCCCTCGAACTACGCACGGTCAGGTTGGAAAGGATGCAAGGTGACCGTGCGCGGGCCGATCGCTTCGCGTTCGGACTATCTGATGCTTTCTTCGGCCGTTGCATCGTCATTGCCGCAGCGGTATTTGGATATGCCAAAATCGAGGACTTTGAGGAGGGGCGAACCGTCGGGGCGCTGGGTGAGAAAAAGATTGCCCGGCTTGAGGTCGCGATGGATGATGCCCTGGTCGTGGGCCTCGACGCGATACTTGTCGGCCACGATGTCGCCTGCACCGGTCATGAAAATGTCACCACTGATCAGTTTTGCTCAGGTTATACGGCCGGGCAATACGATTCCCGCAGCGCACAGCTCGGACGGTGTGGGCCGCAGACTGAATCAGGGCGAATGGATATCCGACCATTGCAGCCCGAACTTTGCGAGGTACTTGCGGACTCGATCGGAGTCGTTGGTCGTCTTCTTGGCCAGGCGCGACACCGAAAAAAGCTGCCGACCCGCGTGGGACAGGCTGCGGCTAGCCTCGCAAACGCGCAGAACTTCCTCCAGTTGCACTCGATCGAATGGATCGAAACCCTCTGCCCGATCGCCGAGATATTTGTCGAGCCGTGACTGCTCGTCCCTGGCTCCGGCGTGTCCAACCAGTCGCCACGAGGCGCGCAAACGCGCGATCTCCTCGACGACATCTTTGGTGGCGATCCGACCGCCGGTGCACAGAGTAGCCATGCGCCGGATCGCCCCGTTGAGGTCGCGGAAATTTCCTGTCCAGCTCGCCTCCGGCGAACGAGCGAAGTGCAAAAAACGCGTCCGAGCCTCGCGGCTCATCGTGATGTTCAAATTGAATGCGTGGCCGCATTGTTCGAGTTCCCAATCGACATTGGGCTCGATGTCCTCTGGTCGATCGCGGAGACTCGGGAGCTCGTATGTCCACAAGTTGATCCGCGCCAGTAAGTCGTCGCGAAACTTGCGTTCTGCGACGGCGCGGAGCAGGTCGCGATTGGTGCCGGCGATGAGTTGAAAATCGCTGTGGGTCTGTTTGTCGGCGCCCACAGGATAAAAAACTCTCTCCTCCACCGCGCGAAGCAGCATTGCCTGTTCGTCAATACCGAGCTCGCCGATTTCGTCGAGAAACAGGACGCCGCCATCGGCCTGCTTCAAATGCCCACCGCGACTCTGCGCTGCCCCGGTAAACGCTCCCTTTACATGACCGAAGAGCGCAGACATGGCAGCATCTCCGCGGATGGTCGCGCAGTTCACGTCGACAAAATCACCGGTGATCTGTCTTCGCGCTCTCTTGAGTTCAAAAATACGACGCGCGAGCTGAGATTTGCCGGCGCCAGTTGCCCCGGTCAGCAAAAGCGGATCTGTCGAGGCGATGGCAACGCGTTCGATTTGCTCGATAAGTCGGTTGAACGCCGGGTTCTTGGTATCGATACCGGACTTGAGAAACGAAAGGCCTTCTCGTTGTTCTTGCCGAAAGCGCTGGGCGAGCCGGTCATATTTCGACAGATCGAGATCGATAATCCGGTAGGTACCAGGGCCGCCCTTGTCCTCTCTGGTGGGTGGAGATACCTGAAGGATGCGGGCGGGGAAATGGCGCGACTCTGTCAGCAAGAACATGCAGATCTGCGCGATGTGAGTACCCGTGGTGATATGAACCAGGTAGTCCTCGCGATTGGGTCGGAAGCGGTAGGCTCTCGCGAAGTCATGTAGCGCGCTGTAAACCTGTTCGAGATCCCAGGGGTCGTCGCATTCGACCAAATGGGGTCTGACCTCGATCCCCGGCGCGATTTGCTCGATGTCCTGCTTGACGAGCTCGCATAGTGCCGAGAACTTCTTCTGATACAGAAGCTCGAATCGCGTGACCGGCAAGTCTTCATGACGACACACGGCGACAGTCGGACGCCACCTCTCCCACCGCTTCGATCCTTTGCCGCCGTCGAGCGTGCTGCCGAGCATTCCGATGACAATGAGCGAGCGAACGGACATTTAAGAAATGAGCGAGCGAACGGACATATAAGAATGGATTACTATATATAAGAATAGATACGTCTGCCAGCAAGGATTGATCTGTGTGATCTAGTGATTTTAGATGATTACGCAAATTTACCGGGAAGGGCACGCCACATGTTAAATACCGCGACCCGTAAGTAAGTGCCCAGTAGGGTCGGTCCAGCGCGTCGAGGGCAAGGCGCGAAGAGGGAGCATAGTGGGCCTACATGACCGATGAGCAACACAGCCATCGGCGGGCTGGTCGGCCATAATGGGTACTTACTTGCGGGTCGCGGCTCTAAGCCGCTCTACATTCGCCTCCGCGCAGGTGAGCTCACGCACATCTTCATCACTGCAAGCTGCGGTTAGCGTTGCCACGGCTATGATCGCTATGAGCAAAATTATGGCTGTATGCAGCTTTGATTCGACGGACGCGTTCATCGTGCTTGTCCTTGTCTGGATGATCCGTAAACAAGGTAACTCACGCACACGCCGTCGACACGGAACCAACCGATATTGTACAGCCTGTGCCATCGAATGCCGGGGTATCCGGCCGCGGTTGCGGTTGGCGAGAAAAACCGAAACCGTCAGCTGTGCACGTTGGCAGGGTTACAGGGAACGATGAAGAATCGCTCGCGAACCGCATCGATAGGTTCGGTCCACAGATCCTCCCACACCACGGGCAAGAGCGGAGCCGCGCGACGGCCGCTGCGATAAGCTTGATACAGTCCGCGACGAAGGGCGTTCCAACGCCGTTCGAGAAGCATGTGTTTGATGCTGCCAAAAAACATGATCATGGCCGACACTGGCAATTTGAGCTGGCCCCAGGAAAATGCGTGGACCAGGACCTCCTCGTGCCCCGAAGTGCCGACACCGAGGAGCGTGTGCACGATGTCGTGAGTCTGGCGCCAGCGGCGAATCAAATAAGCGACGTCGACGTCGTCGGTAAACCGGGTCGCCGTGAGTTCGGGGCTGATCGACAGGCCGTGGTTGTCGAGATGTCGGACGTACGCCCCGCCCAGGGTATCTGCTGACAGCAGCCGCAGGGCGTCGAAGTCCACTTGCTCGGGGCCGATCTCGGGCCGCTCGCGGAGTAGTCGCCGCATGCTCGGATCTTCGCCCAGCGCGCGAAGCTGCCGCCGGTATCGCGGCCCGCCAGTGAGCTCCGCGACCCGGAAGATCTCCAATGTTCGGCTCGAGTCTCGCAAAACACGCACGGTGGCCCGAGCGATCTGATACACGTCGATAGCTTTCATCGCAGCGCCTCATCATAGTACAGTTTCATTCGGTGTGCCGGTGCCTAACTCGCCCCCCTCGACGACGGTCGGGCATCTTGTGCACTGTGAGCACACGTTGTCGTACTGGACTAGCTGGCCGGCCCGGTACGAAAAATGCGATTTCATTTTCACGTATCGAGCTCTCTCGATACCATGGGTGGCATGCAGCGATTGCGCTTGGGAGTCCTGGCCGTGTGTGTCGTATGGGCCGCCGTATCAGGACGAGCAGAGGCGCAGACCGGTGAGCCGGTCAAGCCCTACATCCTGTTTATCGCCGATACCTCGACATCCATGGAGGGAGCAACCGGCTTTGGCAGTCCGTCGTGTGCCAATGGCGATACCCGGATCAATCACCTCAAATGCGCCCTGGCCAACATCGTCAACGGCTACGGCGATATGATCATGGCGCTCGGCCGCTTTCGCCAGAGATCGAGCCGGAACGATTGTTCGCGCGAGTGCGGTATGCGGGGCATCGATTGCCAGGACTGCTACGAAAACGGCAATTGCTCGGCCCTGCACACCAGTGGCGACCGCTTCGAAGTGCTGGTTCCCCTGGTCGAACGCAATCAGGGTGAACTGCTCGATTGGGTCAACTTCACCTGCGGTACCTGTGACCCGTCGGTGGGCAGCGATCCCGAATTGGTCGAACACGGCTGGACCCCGATCGCCGGATCTCTCAATGGCGCCAAGCGCTATTTTCAAGGGCTGTCCACCCCGGGCGACGATCCTTCGGTTGATGTCCAGCCGTACTGGACCGGTCACGGTGCCGACCCCATCCGCGCTGACTCGCTGAAGAATGTCTTCGTCAATGGCGCCCAGTGCCGGCCCTACATCGTCATCATGTTGACCGACGGCCAGGAGACATGCGTGCCGAAAGATTCCAACTCGGACGCACCCGAGACGGCTGCGGCCGCCCTTCTCGATACCGAGGTCGACACCCTGCACTATCGCATCGAGACCAAACCGATCGGTTTTGGCCGCACGCCGGGTGCCAGGGATATCGAAGATCTGGCCCACGCTGGCGGCGCGCTCGACGTGGAAGATCAATTCGAGGGATTCTACGCTCAAAACGAAGCAGAACTGTCTGTCGCCATCTCGCAGATCATCAGCGATGCGCTCAAGTTTGAAGTGTGCAACGGCAACGACGACGATTGCGACTTACAGGTCGACGAGGGCTTCGAGGCCAAGGGCTCGGCCTGCGACAATGGACTCTTCGGCAACTGCCGCGGCACCGGGACCCTGCAATGCTCGGCCGATGGCAGCGGACTCGAATGCATCATCGATACACAGGGGCAACCGGCGATGCCCGAAGAGTGCAATGGCCTGGACGACGACTGCGATGACAAAGTGGATGAAGACAACGTGTGCGCCGGTTGCACGCCGATCGAGATCTGCGACGGCAACGACAACGATTGCGATAACTCGGTAGATGAAAACCTGACCCGGCCGTGCGGCACCGACGTCGGCGAGTGCTCCAGCGGATTCGAGACCTGCGTCGGCGGCAACTGGCAAAATTGCACCGCGATCGGTGGTGTGCCCGAAACCTGCGACGGCGCCGACAACGACTGTGACGGTACCATCGATGGCTTCGCCGAGGAGTGTGTGACCCTGCCGGGCAACGTCCCGGGCGTCGGTATCTGCCAGCAGGGAACCCGGATCTGCCCCAGCGACGGCAGTGGTCAATTCGGCCCTTGTTTGGGCGAGGTAGGTCCGCGGACCGAGGTCTGCGACGCGGTCAACAATGACTGTGATAGTCAGGTAGACGAAGAAACCGGTGGCGATACGTGCAACGATGCCTGCGGCGAGGGGATCACCCGGTGCATCGACGGGGGGTTGCAATGTGAGCCTCTATCCACGCCTGAGCCGGAAATCTGCGATGGTATCGACAATGACTGCGATCGAGTGTTCGACGAAGATGTACCGGATAATGGCCCGTGCGACGACAATGGCGCGCTGTGCCAGCCGGGAACCTTATTGTGTCAAGACGGCGAATTTCGCTGCATCGGCGGCGTCGAGCGCAAGCCCGAGGCGTGCGACTGCGTCGATAATGACTGCGACAACCAGGTCGACGAACAACCGCCAGCTCTGTGTGCCGGCGGCGAGTCGTGTGTCCAGTGCCAGTGTGCGTTCCCGTGTGCGGCAGGCGAGTTTCCCTGTCCCGAGGGCCTGATGTGCTCCAACGGCTACTGCATCATCGACCCCTGCCACAATGTCGAGTGTATACCCGATGCGCAGGGTTACAAGACCGAATGCGCGGACGGTGTCTGCATGCGGTCGTGTGACTTGCTCACCTGCCCCGGCAACCTGATATGCAGGCCGTCAGATGGAATCTGTGTGCCCAATACCTGTGCCTCGTTCCCCGAGTACTGTGCCGAAAACGAGTTGTGTATAGACAGCAAGTGCGTATCCGATCCGTGCATTGGAGTCGATTGCACAGGTGGGAGCTACTGCTTTGACGGCAACTGTGTGCAACCTTGTGCCGGTGTCGAGTGCGGCGACGAGCAGCGCTGTATCCTCGGCCAGTGCCAGGCCGATCCCTGCGGTGGTCCGTGCCCGCAAAACCAGATCTGCGACGAGACCACCGGTCAGTGCCGAGCCGATCCCTGCCGGGTAGTGGACTGTCCAGCCGGACTGGCGTGCAACCCGCAGGTGGGGCGCTGCGAGAGCGATCCCTGCCAGGGAGTTAGCTGTCCCGGCACCGACCAGGTTTGTGTGCGCGGCAGCTGCTACACACCCGACCAGCTGCTTCCTCCCGAATCGAGGCCGAGTGTCGAACACGTCACCGCAGCAGGCAGTGGATGTAGCGCCAATAATCGCTCGACCCCGCTCCTGGCAGCGATCCTTCTGGCGGGATTTCTGCTCGTCTCACGCCGGCGCAAACGGCATCCGTCGGGGGAGCGCCGCAATGGGTAAAGGACGAGCAAGTCACACATTCACTGCATCAGTGGCTGCATTGGCCGCGATGGTCTGGCTGTGGGCCGCGGCCTGTAGCACGAATAGCTATCCCCTGTGCATCGACTGCCCGGACGACAGTCAGGTCGATGCCGGTATCCGCGGCGACGGCGGCGATCCCGGCGATGGCGGCGATCCCGGCGATCCCGGCAAGGGCGATGGGGGTGTCCCCGGCGATGGCGGAAGCATTGGCGACGCCAGCCCGCCCAACGATGCGTGCCCCGGCTTCGGCGTCGATATCTGCGACGGCGAGGACAACGACTGCGACGCTCGCGTCGATGAAGGCGATCCCGCACTCGGCACGCCGTGCAGCAGCAACGTCGGTGAATGCGTTCTCGGTATCACGATCTGCTCGAGCGGAACCCTGACCTGTTCGGGTACACCGCCCGAGACCGAAAAATGTGACAATCTGGACAACGACTGCGATACCAACATCGACGAGGGCATCCCTCCCTCGGGCAGTTGTGGTTCGAGCGAGGTGGGCGAGTGTCGTTTGGGCGCATTCGAATGTATCAGCGGAGCTCCGCAATGCGTCGGTGCGGTGTACCCGACGGTGGAGCAGTGCGACGACCTCGACCACGACTGCAACGGCGATCCGCACAACGGCTTCGACCTGCAGAACGACGCGCAGAACTGCGGTTCCTGCGGCAATGTCTGCAAGGCCGACCACGCCATCGCGCAATGTGATGGCGCGGGTCAGTGCGAGATAGCAGTTTGCCAGCCCAATTACTGGGACCTCAACCTCGACTACAGCGACGGCTGCGAGTATGGAGAGTGCGTTTTTCGGGGTGATCAGGAAGCCTGCAACCAGCTCGATGACGACTGCGACGGCGAGTTCGACGAAAAACTGATACCGCCCGATATCTGTCTGACCCAGGGTGAGTGCGGCAATCCGGTCGTGGAGCCCACGTGCACGCAGAACGGCTGGCTCTGCGAGTACGGCACCTTTGTCGAGGTCGACGGCGACGGCAACATCGTCCCGGAAACCCTGTGCGACAGCAGGGACAACGACTGCAACGGCGCCATTGACGATGGTGATCCACTCAAGGGCACAGCGTGCGACGACGGGCAACTCGGAGTATGCAAATCGATCGGCACGTATATCTGCAACCCCGATGATGCCAGCGCTCCGCTGGTCTGCGATTACCACACACCGGGCCAGAAGAGCAGCGACGAAGTCTGCGATAACCTGGATAACGACTGCGATGGCACCGTCGATGACGGCGATATTCGCGAGTGGGTCGATATCGGCAACGGAGTCGAGATCTTTGCCTACGAGGCGTCGCGGCCCAATGCCACGGCAAGTGACAGCGGCACGGTCAACACCAGGCCGTGCTCGCACGTCGGAGTGCTGCCCTGGACCAATATCACCGGGCCCGACGCCGAGGCCGCATGCGCGTCGGTCGGCGCCCGGCTGTGTACCGAACTGGAATGGCAAAGGGCCTGCAAAGTGATGCCCCCGGGGCCAAATCCAGTGGTCCAGGACAATACCCCCGATCACATCGTGTTCATCGAAGCTGAGAATTTTGTCGCTCACGTGCCTCGCAACGAGCATCTGTGGCACGTCGATACCACGGCGGGCTATTCGGGAACCGCAGCATTGCAGGCCGGACCCAATATCGGACTCGATATCGATCTCGACTATGCACCGATCAGTCCGCGCCTCGACTATAAAGTCGAGTTCAACCAGGTCGGTGTCCACTACATATGGGTCCGCGGCTGGGGCGCCAATGGCGATAATGACTCACTACACATCGGTATCGATGATACGACCCCAACTTCGGCGACCAATATCACTGGCTTCAGCGATTCCTGGACGTGGGCGCGCGACAAAGAAGTCGGGCCCAATGCCGAGATCTTCGTGTCCACAGCAGGTCTTCACACAATTCACGTGTGGATGGCGGAAGATGGCTTCCGCTTCGACGCTCTGATTCTCACCACCAACTCATCCCTGAACCCCGAGCGAGTCGATCCCAGCGGGTGCACCTGGTCGTATGCGAACAGTTGCACCAGCTACGTCGCAGATAGCTGCAATGGCCTCGACTACGATTTTGATTCGGGTACACCTGCCGACCAAGACGGTATGACTAGCTGCGGCGAACTCACTTCGTGTTACGCCGACTGGGGCCCTGCCGGCCATATCTACGATATGTCGGGCAACGTCAAGGAGTGGACTGCACCGCGTCTGCCCGGTATCAATCCGCAGCGCGGCGGCTCGTTCACCAGCAGCGCACGCGGCCTGGAATGCGACTTCGCCTTCACCGCAGCGGATGACAGCTTTTTCTTTCCCAATGTGGGCTTCCGCTGCTGTCGCTGACTCGACTGCAGACCGGCGACTCCTCCCCATCGTGGATTCGGCCGGACCTTAAATTCGTTTCTGTCCGATCCCAAATCACGGCGTGATGAGAGTAAAACCCTTGGAACTGCGCGCCCATACCCGGCCAAAATGATCGATCGCGATCTGGTCGATCTGATTCTCGAGCAAACCTCGACGAACATCCAGACGATGTACTCGAGCGCCGTCGAACATGGTCACACCGCGATCAGTGGCCATCCACAGCCGGCCGTCCGGGTCTACTTCGACGTCGTTAACCCTTCGCCGGAGCACCTTGGGAAACGCCCATTCCTCGCCGTTGTACGTGGCCACGCCACTGCGAGTCGCCGCGAATACGATGCCGCCCGACGAAACCGCAACGCCGCGCACCATATCGCCCTCGGTCCCCTCGGGATCTTGGTGGATGGTGACCTCGCCGTCGCGATCTACTTGAACTGCCCCTTCACTGGCTGCAAACCATACCTCTTCTTCGTCGAGAAATGACGCATCGTCGGCGTCGACCGGAATGGGCCAGCCAGCTGCGTCTATGTTGTCCCCGGCGGCGACCCGATGGTAGTCCACCCTGCGCGCGCGAACATCGACCACCGCAATGCCAAATGGGCCGATCTCGCCGTCCTGATCCCGGTAGCGCACGCCGAGCCAGAGCGAGCCATCCTGCGCAAAACGGGCAAAAGAAAGATCGGGCACATTGTCCGGTACCTCGATCGAAAGACGCTGTATCTTGCGCCATCGGTCGCCGGTAAGGCGATATATCTCGATACGCTGCTCGTTGTCGCTGCGCGCCGCCGCATAGAGGTCGCCACCAGGCTTGCGGGCAAAGGCCAGGGTGTAGCTTCCCAGCGCTTGCTCCCGATCAAAACCATCGCCGGTGAAATGCCATACAGCCGGCGCACCCGTGGCAATGTAGCAATCGTCGCGGTCAGAACACGCCACCGATAACGTGCGCGCCCCCGCCACCAGAACGCTCTGCCGCAGCCACTCGATGCGAAATTTCTCATCGCCGTAAGAAAGCCGCGCCGTGCCGAGAAAGCCGGTGCCGACAAATACGTCGTCGCCGAGCGCAGTGATACTCTGCGACCCTTTGGGGAGCGGCGCGCCAGTAGGACGAAATACATACGGACTGCGCGGCGGCTTGGTCGCGTTGACCTCGACCGGCACCAGACGCATACCATCGCGACTCAGACTGCGCGCCCCGTTCGAGGTTGTATTCGCACTGTACAGCCGGCGCGGTGTCAAAATCACCAGCTCGTCGCGGCGCAGCGCAGCGCCGAGCCACTGCTGATTCGGCGAAGTGCGATAGGTGGCACACGAATCGCCGAGGACAAAAACAATCCGCTGCTCGCCGCTGCTATCTTCGCCCACCGCCATGGGACCACCCGATGGAGTCGATGCAATAAATCGAATCGTTTCGAGATCACAACCCTTTTCGCTGCCCCAATGCTCGGTCTGACCATCGGAGCGCCGTACGATCAGGCCCGATTCAGCCCCGATCCATAGATCGCCGTTGCGCGTCCTAAAAACCGCGTTGACCGGCTCCCGAATCTTTGTTGCCTTCCAGTTGCCCTCGATGTCCGTGTAGTACAAGCCCCGCCTGTGGCCGAGCCAGAGGCCACCATCGATGGCTGGAGCCATTGAAATTCCAGCAAAATTGTCGAGTTTAAGGGCTGAGGGCGGAGACTTGAGCTCGATGAACGTACCTCCGTCGATGTCGTAGCCGGTCACGCCACCGTCGGTGGCAACCCACAGCCATCCCCGGCCGACATCGTATGTCATGGCCTCAACGCGATCGCCCGGCAGCCCGTGTTCGGCGCTGAGTTGCAGATTGTCGCCTGTATCTAGCTCCCAGCGAACCAGTCCGCGCTCGGAGGCCGAAAATAAGTACGGCGGTGCTGCTACCAGGATGCGGACCGGCGATGGCTCGGAGTACGAGTGGACGAGCACTCGCTGCTTGGAGCGGCTGATCTTGGAGCCAGTCCCGCGCGGACAGCCCAGTACGGCGACCGCAACGGCTGCCACGGCGGCCAATCGTAACCATACTTGCAGAAATCGCTCACTCCCGCTTTGCATCACTGCTCTGCTCACTGCTGACCAGGGCAGGCTAACGCAAGGCTGCCCTTGGCGCCAGCTCACGTCGCGACGATAATCGGATGATGGCACAAGAGAGAAAACGTCCTGGTGGGCGTCGTAAAACTGGGCGGCGCTCGCCGGCCGAGAATCTTTCGGGCAGGCTGGAAGGATGGGTGCGAAGCACTCTCCAGCAGGTCGGCCTCGTCAAGGATGTGGCAATGCGCCAGGCCCGGAGTTCGCGTGCCCGATTCGATGAGGTCATGCTCCAACGCAAACGTCGCGAGGCCGTGCTCGCACTCGGCGAAGCGGTCTACGAACTGGCGGTGAGCGGTGAACTGACCATTCTGGACGAGTATCCCGAAATTCTCGATCTCCTCACCAACCTCGCCGATATCGAAGATCAACTCGGCATCGGCCCGGATGTTCCCGAAGTTGTATCCTCGGCCGATTGGGAACCAATCCACCAGCGCAGGCCGACCCGCAAAAAACGCCACGCCAAGAGCCAGGTCTGGCGCCCCACCGATGCCGACGTCGCAGAAATAGACGAGCAGCCGGCACCTGGCCAGAATGGCCCGGACGACAGCAAAGGGCCGCATCAGCCAGACGCGACCGGTGACGCTGAGCACGCCGGAAGTGGAGAAAAATCGCCTTTCTCCAGGCAGGGCACTCACGGCATCGAACAGGCACCCCGGGAAAAGAAAACACCGAGAAAAGTACCCGTGCGGCCCTCCAAGAAGCTCGTCATGGGCGCAGATGGCCCGAAATTCAGTAAACAGGACAATCACAGCATCGCCGACGTACACCGGAGGCCGGCCAGCGGGCGTCGATTCACCGAGACACATGACCTTGCCGAGACGGACGACTCCGAATCACCCAAGTCGTCGTCCTTTGCGGAACCATCTGACGCCGCCGAGACGACCCAGGCCCGGCGTCAACCCGGCCGACGTCGCAACCGCCGCGGTGGCGGCGGGATCGCATTCGTGTCCGATACGAATGCAGAGTCCGATGACGATCTCGCCCAATACATGCACGAAGACGACGTGCCGGACGATGAAAACTCGGGAAATGGCTCGGCACCACCTTCCACTTCGGACGATCCGTCGTTCAAGCCCTGACCCTGCCCTGCAAAGCCCTCGGTCAACCCCCGTCGCTCGACCCTTTCCTTCCCGTCGACGCCCCCTGTACTGCCTGGCAGGCATCTGCAGCAATCCCGCTCATTCTGGCAATCAGAATAATTTCCAGCGAATGAATTGGATTGTGATGTTAATGGACATCGCTTATAAAAGCGGTTTCGCCGTGTGGATTTTTGAAGGCCGAGTTCGGAGCACGACCCGGCGCGACGCGGGCTGCGACATGAACCCGCGAGTGAGTTCTGCAGCATATTTGGCGCGCCAGAGCATTGAAAGCAATGAGTATGGAGCGAGATGAACTGTCGACCGAAAGGCAACAGGTCGGGATCGATCCTCTGGCAACAACCCACGTAGACAGACCGATGGGCGACCGGCAATCGGATACTGATACCGGCATGGCGAACCGTGAAGACGGCACGGCCGTGGCGGAAGAAACTGTCCTTGATGATGAGTCGGAACACGCACCCGGCGGTGTAACGCAGGGCAGTGTCACATTGCATTTGCCGCCCGAGCGGTCACAGGGTCCCCCGGCAACCGTCCACCTGGACCCACTGCAGCCGGCGGGGGCACCATTGGTTCCCCAACGTGCCGGGCACCTGCGCGGCGCCAGGGCACTTCCGATTCCCCAACGTGCCGGACACATGCGCGGTACTCATATGGGTCGCTACACCATCATTGATGCAGTGGGTTCTGGCGGGATGGGGACGGTGTACGCTGCTTATGATCCCGAACTCCGCCGCCGCGTCGCCATAAAGGTCCTGCACCTCAGCGCGGCGAGATCTGCGGCAGATCAGCAGCGCCTGATGCGCGAAGCTCGCGCGTTGGCAAAACTGTCGCATCCCAATGTGGTGCAGGTCTACGACGCCGGCATGTATGAAGGCGACGTTTTTGTCGCTATGGAGTTTGTCGCCGGCACGTCGATGGACGCTTGGTGTCGTCGAACTCCGCGGCCCGGCTGGCGCGAGGTCCTGGCGTCGTATTGTCAGGCAGGCCGCGGTCTGGCCGCTGCTCATGCGGAGGAATTGATTCACCGCGATTTCAAGCCTGCCAACATCATGGTGGGAAACGACGGTCGAGCGCGGGTGGCCGATTTTGGTCTGGCCTCGGCCCTGACTCGTTACCGCGCGGGCCAGAACGCCGGCAGACGGCCCGAGGGCCGGACTCGCGCTATACCGGAGACAACTCAGCCACTCACCTCGATTGGCACGATAATGGGCACGCCGGCCTTCATGGCTCCGGAACAGCACCTCGGCGTCGATGTCGGCCCGCAATCCGATCAGTACAGCTTCTGTGTATCGCTCTATTGCGGTCTGTACGGCGAGCCCCCGTTCTCGGCAAAAGACACGACCGAGCTGTTCGAGAACAAACGCACGGGAAAGATCGCGCCACCCCCTCGCCACAGCGAAGTGCCACTGTGGTTGCGCAGCGTGCTCGAGCGCGGTCTGCGGGCCCAGCCGACAGAGCGCTGGCCCAGCATGGACGCACTGCTCGCCGCCCTGGCTGACGACCCCGCGCAGCGGCGCAGGGTTCGTTTGCGAATCGCGGCGGTTGTGGCCATGTTTTCAGTCCTCACCGCCCTGGCCTTTCTCGGCTGGATGCAGAATCCCAAGCGCGAAGCTGGCCGGATATGCGAGTCGGTGACGGATCTTCGCGGGGTTTGGGACGACCGCATTGCCAGCAAGGTCCAGGCGGGTTTTCTGGCCACTGAGTTACCGTATGCCAGGGATACGTACGCGCGGGTTGCGGCAGCACTCGACCGTCACGCGCTCGCGTGGAAAACCATGGCAACCGAGGCTTGCCAGGCCACTCACGTGGCTGGAATGCAATCCCCTCGTGCGCTGGACTTGCGGGTGCAGTGCCTCACCAGGCGCAAATCCAGCATGGCTGCGCTGACCGGACTTTTTGCCGCGGGTGCTGATGCCGGGGTAGTGGAGAACGCCGTCCAGGCGGTGCGACGCCTGCCATCGGTGAGTTACTGTGGCGATCTGAAAGCATTGATGGCGGCGGTGCCGGTGCCGGAAAACCCCACTGTGCGAGCCCGGATAGACCAGTTGCAAGCCGCGCGCGTGAAGGCCGAGGCACTGGCTCGAACTGGCAAGTATCGGGCGGCGCTCGATGCGTCCCTGGCCCTGATGGAGGAATCGGCGGACATCGAGTATGCGCCCATGCGTGCGCAAATCATGGAATTAGTTGCCGAAATAAAGAAATATCTGGGCGATTATTCCGGCGCTGAAACACTGTACAGGCAGGCCCTACGGGTCGCGGCAAAAGCCAGGGATCACATTCGCATTGCCCGGATGGCGAGTGAACTCATTTATGTCACGTTCCGGCAGGGGCGCAGCAACGACGCTCTTGGACTGGTCGACCTGGCGACCATCACCGCCGACCTGGCCGGCGATGATCTGATCACGGCCAGACTGGCGAGTGCCATGGGTGGCGTTTTTCACCAGGAGGGCAGGTACGAAGAGGCACTTGGCAAGCTGCAAGGCGCGTTGGCACTGCGCGAGAATGTATTGGGCGAGGAGAATATCCTGGTCGCCGATTCGTACGATCATGTCGGCATTGTATTTATCAGCACCGGGCGATATCAGGAGTCACTGGACATGCACCGGCGTGCCGCAGCCATCCGGGACAAGCTCCTGGGTCCCGAGCATCCACGGACAGCGATTTCGCTCATCAATGTCGCCGAAGCCTTGATCGAGCTGAGCGATATCGCCGAAGCCTTGCGCCTGGTGCAGCGCGCCTTGGCCATCACGCAAAAAGCATTGGGCCCGCACAATCCCAAAGTGGCCTATGCATTGACCAATCTGGCCCGAATACAGGGCAAGATGGGCAACTATGACGAGGCGCAAAAAACCTTCGAGCGGGCGCTCTCCATGTGGAACGACTGGCTGGGCAACAAACATCCCCTGGTAACCGAGAATCTGGTGCGATTGGGAGAGGTCCTGGAGGCAGCAAAAGAGCCGGTAAAGGCGCTCGAGTGGCTCGAACGTGCGGTGGCCAACGTGGGTGATAAGTCGACCGATCTGGCGGCCATGGCCAAATTTGCCCTTGCCCGATCACTGTGGCTGGCGCGGACGCCCGGACAGCGGCAGGGTTTGCTCGGCGCGAATCAGCGGCGAGCCATTGCACTGGCCAGGCGAGCGCAAGAGCTTTACCGGACTTTTGGAAATCGCAGCAAACTCGCCGAGGTCGATGGCTGGCTGGACAAACGCCAGCCGGCCAGCCTACAGCCTTGATGGCGGTGATGAGGCGGCCGAGGGGCAGGCGTTTGCTCAAAACCGATGTATGAGGAAGGCGCCGACCGAATCGGAAGATACCGCCGGCACCACTCGCACACCGCGCGGGCCTGGCTGTTCTGATCGGTCCGGCAAGAATGTCCTCGATCGATTCAAGAACACCAGAAGCAGGCCGCTCAGGACGCCTGCACTGCCAATGGCGATTGCCGAGACGCCCACCGCGTGTTCGATCTGCGCCCGGCGCCACGCGCGGTGCGCCGAATCGGGCAGATCGTCGTCGACGTCGCACGAGGTGTCGGAGCAAAAAAGGCGCAAATCCCGCGCATAGCTATCGCGGGCGGACCCCGCTTGCCACTCGAACAAGATGCCGAGACTGGCCACAGCGGCGCTGCCGCCGACCACCGCCCAGGGTTTCCACCAGGCCCATCGGCGCCGGGTGACGGCCGCTTCCTCGAGAGTGAGTAGGGTGATTTCGAGCCGCTCCACGGCCGCTGGCACGAGCGTCACATTCCGGCTGTACGGCAGAAAACCGGCTTTCTCAGCGATCACTTTGTGCTGCCCAGGCAATAGCGGTGCAGTCCGCTCGCCCGGACAGTCGAGATACTGCGTGCCATCCACGGTCACCCTGACCCCGGCCTGCCGGCAACTGATCGTGATCTCGGCGAGCTGGCCACGGAGTAGAATCTGATAATTCTTGGCCTCTGCGTACAGTTCGGGCAACGGCGCAGGACCGTGGCGCACGGCCAGGCGAATGTTTTCATAGGCCTCGACCGGACGGTCCAGATTGATGAGGGTCCGCGCAATATTGAAGCGGAGCGCCGGATGGTCCCACACTTCGAGGGCCTGGCGATACGCGGCCAGGGCCTGGCGATACTCCGAATCGAGAAACAGCGCATTACCCCGGGCGAGGAGCCGCTGTGCTTTTTTCCGCTGCGCGCCAGTGACCCCCCTGGCCCAGGGCCTGTCCCCGGTTGCTCCGGGCAAGGTTGCCGCCTCGGATTGCACATCGGCGGGCTGGGCCGCCGCCAGCTCGCCAAAAAACAAGACACTCAAACTCACCATCCATGCCACCTTGAGCATTCTGCACTACTTCCTTTCCTCGCCACCGCTTCGGTCAATTGCTGTGTGCTGTCACAGGCGATTCTTTCACATGATCCGAGCGGTGTACCAGGCATTCCTGGTACGGAATATACCGCGGCCGTATCCACATGAGTGGTAGACAATCGACCGCGGAATCGGTAGTATAAAAGAGGCACCTTTAGAGCGGGCCATGAAAATTGTTGTGTCCGGGCGACACGCCTTGGCGGCGGACACGGAGGATGAGATGCAACAGTGTGAGGAGCTTATCCCTGCCTTCATGGGTATATTGCACAATCAGGGCAGCGATCGACTGATCGGCAATCCCTGCGCTGGCGAGGTGGCAGACGATATTGGGCCTCTATTGCGAGAGGTGGTCGAGCGGGCCGAGCAAGCCTGGCCAGGTATTCGGCAATCCGCGGTGGATTTCGTCGGGTTCCTGGGGCGGGTCGCCCCGACCGATGGCACGCTCGAGTGGTTTCGGCACTGTGCTGCCGACGATCTCGGGCTGGTTTTTTCGAGTATGTCCGGTGTCTCCGAGGCGCAGACGAGGCTGGATGAGCTGGCCAGGGATATCTCGTACCGCGTTGCGGCGAAGATGCGGCTGTCTGATGCGGACCAGGCCGACTTGCTGCAAGAACTCCGTATGGACCTTTTGGTAAAGCCGTGGCCCACTTTGTACAAGTATTCCGGTCGCGGCAGCCTGCGCGGCTGGCTGCGCGTGATTACCACCCATCGCGTGCTCAATGCGCTCAAGCGCGAGAGGCGCGCAATGCCGATGAGCGACGCTGCCCTGGACAGGATGGCGCTCGGCGACACAGATCCGGAGTTAGCCGCTTTTAAGTCGCATTATCTAAAGGAATTTCGCATCGCGTTTGGCCAGGCCTTGGCCGATCTCAGCGCCAAAGAGCGCAACATTCTCCGCTACCACGTCATGGACGGCCTCAAAATAAAAGAGATCGCATCTCTCTACGGGGTCAACCGGGTCACGGTTTCGCGATGGTTTGCGCACATTCGCCGCACGTTGCTCGAGGGCACGCGAAAGCGTCTGGCCAGGCGGCTCGGCGCGTCACCGGCCGAGCTGCAAAGTGTCTTGCGGCTCATCGAGAGCAGACTGGATGCAACCTTCAGTGACCTGTAACCGTACAGTCTCACCGGTATTCAATCGAGTCAGGGGATGGGCATGTCTTGTCCGGGACACGACGTCATCAATGCTTTCGTGGAGAAGCGCTTGCTCGCCGGTCTTCACAGCCAGGTCGAAGTCCATCTGGATAACTGCGACACTTGTCGGGCTCTAGTAGTCCAGGTCATACGAGAGACAGGAGGGCGAGGCACAAGAACAGGGCAAACCTCGAGCGATGGGACGAGAACTCGGCCAAGAGAGTCCAGTTCTCTTCTGACCGGGTCCTCCCGCCTGCGTAGCGGTCTTTTGGTGGCCCACTACGAGTTGATTCGCCAACTCGGCCGGGGCGGCATGCGCCAGGTATTCCTGGCTCGCGACACAAAGCTGGCTCGGCTAGTGGCGTTGAAATTTCTCGGCGTGCAATCATCCCGACGGATCGAGCGCTTTCTGGTCGAGGCCCGGGCCACTGCACGATGCCATCACGATAACATCGTGGTCATCCACGAGGCCGGCGAGTGGCAGGGCAGGCCGTACATGGCCCTCGAGTACCTCGACGGCCAACCGCTCTCTGCCCTGCTGTACGGCCGCCGTATGTCTCCTCGCCGCGCAGTCGAACTCGTGGTCCCGGTCGTGCGCGCACTGGTTCGCGCCCACGAACTCGACATCATTCACCGGGATCTCAAGCCGGAAAATATCTTTGTCACCCGCACGGGCTCGGTAAAAGTTCTCGACTTTGGCATCGCCAAGATCTTTGCCCCCGACCCTCCTGCGCTGCTCGGCAGTGATTTCGAAGACGATCTGCGGGCGCCATCGGCCCATATCGATATCACCCAACCCGGTGCGATCCTAGGCACCATGCCCTATATGTCCCCCGAGCAGTGGGGTGCGGATACGGTCGATCACAAAACCGACCTGTGGGCCGTGGGCATTATGTTGTGGCGAATGCTCACCGGAGGCCATCCGCTCGATCCGCTCTCGATGCAGCGTCTTCAGGCCATGGCCTTCTGTGCCGACGAGCCCATGCCGAGCATCGAGTCGGTGCTGTGCGATGTCCCGGCCGAGCTGGCGCGGATTATCGATCGCTGTCTGGCCAAACGCAAAGAGCAGCGCATGGCCTCGGCCAGAGAGCTCCTCGATGCACTCGAGCTGCTCATGCCCGACCGGTACCCGCGCCGGGTCGCGCTCGACGAATGCCCATATCCGGGTATGACTGCATTTCAGGAGTGCGATGCCAGCCGGTTTTTTGGCCGTATTACCGATATCGCCCCGATGGTTCAGCGGCTTCGCGACCAGCCGCTGGTTGCCGTGGTCGGCCAGTCCGGTATCGGCAAATCGTCGTTTGTGCGGGCCGGACTGGTTCCCGCTCTCAAATCCTCGGACGAATCGTGGGAAGTGCTGGTCACCCGGCCCGGCCGCCAGCCGACGGCAGCACTGGCGGCTCTCCTCGGGCCGCTCGCCCACACCGGTGGCCATGCTGACGGGAGTAATGTCGCCGCTACTGTGGCCCGGCACGGTGAGCTCACCCGACGCCTGTGGCGCGAGCCCGGCCTCCCCGGTACCATGTTGCGCAACCGGGCCCGGCAAAAACGCGGCCGTATCCTTTTGTTTGTCGATCAGTTCGAGGAGCTGTACACGCTGGTCGCCGACCCTGCCGAACATCGCCAGTATGCAGCGTGCCTGGCCGGCGCGGCCGACGATCCGTCGTCGCCACTGCGGGTGGTGCTGGCCATGCGTTCTGATCTTCTCGACCGGGTCGCCGACCATCGCGATCTGCTCGATCGCTTGACCCGCGGGCTGTTGTTCTTGCCGGCCATGAATCGCACGGGCATGCGTTCAGCCCTGGTCGAGCCTTTGGAAATGGCCGGCTATGCGTTCGAGAGCGAGTCGGTGATCGACGACATGCTCGACGCCCTGGAAGGCACTGCTGGAGCCCTCCCGCTTTTGCAGTTCACCGCGGCCAAATTATGGGACGCGCGCGATCGCCGGCGTCGCCTGCTCACCGCAGCCAGTTACCAGGCTCTCGGCGGCGTGGCCGGCGCTCTGGCCAGCCATGCCGATGAAGTCCTGTCCGGCCTGGCGACGGCGCAAAAGCGACTGACCCGCAGTATTTTTCAGCGCCTGGTCACCAGCGACGGCACTCGCGCTCTCGCCGACGTCGAAGAGCTCGAGCAACTGGCAGACGATTCCACCGAGGTGCGGATCCTTCTCGATCACCTGGTCGCAGGCCGTTTGCTCGGCATGGGTCGCGGCGAACAAGAAGGTTCGGTGGTGGAGATCGTGCACGAGTCGCTGATCGATAGCTGGCCGACGTTGCGTCGATGGCGGGAGGAAAGCGCAGAAGACAGCGCCTTTCTCGAGCAGTTGTGCGCGGCCGCGCGGCAATGGCAGTCCATGGACCGCCCGACCGGTTTGCTGTGGCGCGGCGGGGCCATGCAAGAGGCGCAGCGATTTCACCGCCGCTACCAGGGCGAGCTATCGCCGCGCGAGCGCGACTATCTACACGCTGTGCTCGGCCTTGCTGCGCGAGCGACCCGGCGCAAGCGGCAGCTGGTCATCGGTGCTTTTGCCTTTCTCTGCGCTTTGGTGGTGGCCGCGTCGGTCGCTCTCTTGTGGGTGCACAATGCCGAGCAGCTGGCCCAAGCGCAGAAGCGAGTCGCCGAGCGGGAGGCCGGGCGGGCCCGCAATGCCGAGGCCGACGTGCGCGAGAAACTGGCCCTCATCCAGGCGCAACGACAGACCATCGCGACCACCGAGGCCGAGCGCAAGGAGGCCAGGCAAGCCGCCGCCATGGCCACCGAGAAGGCCG
>JAKSDA010000508.1 GCA_022360315.1 Pseudomonadota bacterium | reverse complement strand
GGTCACAAGATGCCGTGCGACTGGAAACGGCCGGCAGGACGGCCCTCCTCGCGGCACAAACCAGCACGATGTTGGCTTCTGCATCAGGGTCTGCTACCAACAGCCGGCCAAAGGCCGCCACTCGCGCCACCTAATCCCAAGAAATCTAACGATTTTCGACACCCAATCCTCCATTCGAGCAATTGTCCAGGCTAGTAGCCTGTCTTGGCCCCGGGTGCCTTGATGTGGACAGCTCGAACGTCTTCGTGCGACACGATGTAGCGTTCGTGACGCTGGGTCGTGAAGACCAGGATTTCGGACATGCGCTCGACCGAGTCGATCCGATTTATGTTGAGTGTCTGGTCTCCTACATTCACGAAGATATTCACTTCGACATCACGGCTAAGCCTGACAAGATCGCCGTCGCGCTGTGCCTGGCCGTATTTGAGGAGCACGTCTGTGAGCACTTTCTGGATCATGAGGCAGTTATCATATGCCCGGCCACTCCCCAGATCCACGCCTTCGAGCACTCGGCGGGCGACGATCGTGCCCGCAGTCGCCATGGCAATTACCCCGGCGGTCCTTTTGGCCAGCGCGTGCGGCTCGGCGCCGAGCCGGCAAACCACATCGACCACCTCGCTCATCGAGCGCGCTGAAGCCGCCGAGGCAGAACGGCGCTACGATCGGGCCCGCACTCTTTATCAACAGGCCAAACGCGAAGCTCCCGATGTCGAAAGCCGCGCCCTGGCCGCGCGCTCATTTGGCCGCGCACTCATTTTCTGGGGCGACTACGAGCTGGCCGACAGGCAGCTCGAGGAAGCCGCGACGCTGGTTCCAACCGATCCCGGTACATGGCACGACCTCGGCATTCTGCGCGGCCACCGCGGCGATGTGGCCGGCGCCGAATCGGCCTTTCGCCGCTCGATCGCAGTGCGCCCGGGCGACCCTCGCTCACGTATCGCTCTGGCGGCGTTGCTGTGGCGACATCAGCGCCACCGCAAAGCCCTGCACGAGTATCGAGCTCTGGCCGCGATCGACCTGCCCGGCCACTTACGAGATCAGGTGAACTGGGCAATCCAGACCCTGCAGGCCCGGCTCGAGGAGTGACCAGGTGTCGGCCGATGCCAGATGATCCGTCCGCTTCATTTGGATGTGGACGATTTGCCCGATGACGATCGATTGTTCGGAACGATCGTCACCGGGGCGACCGGCGGCGTCGCTGCAGTGGGCTGGCCGCTCTTGCCACTGGGCGATGATTTGATCTCGGGTCGCGTGGCTGGCGGTGGGCCGAGAACCATGGTCCCGGGCGCGAGTCCGTCGTCATCATCCCCGGCCGGCGCTGGCGACTGGGGCGCCGGCGGCACAAGGGGGTCCTTCATCAATTCGATGGTACCGCGCTGCTTCCGCCGCGAGACAGTGGCCTGGGGCGGAGGTGGCGGTACACTGTTCTGCCGCGTGGCCGGCGGACGCTGGCCGTCATCCCCGCCCTGCACTGCTGCCGGGCCAACCACGGGACCCGGAGCAAGGCCGGGCTGAGTGGTCTCGCGGCTGATGATGTCGGGCTGGGCCGCAGCGACCCGTGGCCCCGGCGCACCGGGCTGCGATGCCCCGGGGCGGGACTGCCCGGCAGTCCCCCCGGCACTCACCGCCGGTTGCCCGGGGCCCGGGCCCGCTACCGGCGTGCCGATCACCACCGGCGGGGCTACTACCGGCGTGCCGGTCACCACTGGCGGTAGAGCGTCGGGCCGGGCCGGGATGCTGGGAAGAGAAACCGCCCCACTCGGATCGTCCGGCCGGTCCGATGCTGGATCAGACGCCGGCGCAGCGGCCAGGCCCGGCCGGGAAGCGTCTGGCCCGGGCTCGGGCCGGGACGCGGCCGGAGGAAGCGCACCTTGCTGCGCAGTGGCCGCGATCTCCAGTTGCTGTCGCTGGCCGGTCGGAATGCTCGCCGAGGATGGCCCTGCCGGGGCGGGCGGCCGCTGGAGATCGCGCCAGTAGGGACGCGGTACGTCGAGCGAGTCGAGCCGCGGTTCGGAAATGATCCGCTGGGTTGCCGTGACCACGGCGTCCTGCGAAGCGGACGGTCGATCCGAGGCCGCGGGCCGGCCGGCAGCCGCCGACTCGGCTTGCGCCCGGGCCCGCTCTTCGCGCTGCCACGGATACTCGATCCGGCCGTGGTGGGCGTGCTTGATGGTCTCGCGCAACGAGTTGGAAATCTTGCGCAGATCGGACATGCTAAGTCCCGATTCGTCGAGCTGACCGAGGTGCAGCTTGCCGTAGACAATGCGCTCGACCAGCTTGGAAACCGCCTGGTCGTCGGGATTCTTGAGCGTGCGCGAGGCCGCCTCGACCGCGTCGCAGATGGCCAGAATCGCGGTTTCCCGGCTCTGGGGCGGGACCCCGGGATAGCGGAAGTTCTCAGCCGTGAGCCGGTGCGGATTTCCGCTCTCCTGGCACTTGGCCCAGAAATACTCGAGCAATCCGTCGCCGTGATGCATGTGCATGAAGTCGATGATCCGCTCGGGTAACCCCATCTTGCGAGCCAGACGGATGCCCTCGGTGACATGGGCAAAAATGGCGTCACACGAGACTTCGGGCGGCAGTCGATCGTGCGGACTGGCCTCGCCGGGCTCGAGATTCTCGATAAAATACTTGGGTTGCAGCGATTTGCCGAGATCGTGGTAGTAGGCGCCGACGCGGACCAGACGGCCGTTGGCGCCAATGGTATTGGCGGCGATCTCGGCCATGTTGGCCATGGCCAGACTGTGCTGCCAGGTGCCGGGCGCATTCTCGGCAATACGCTTGAGCAGTGGATTGGACAGATCCTCGAGCTCGACCAGCTTGTTTCGAGTGATCTCGCCGAGCAGAAACTGATGGGACGGCTTGAGTACCATGGCCAGCACCGCCGATATGGCGCTGCCGATAAGTGCCGCGACCGGTACCGAGTAGAGCAGCGCGCCCGGCTCGATGGGCGATAGTCCGGTCGACAGGAAATACAGCGTTCCATAGGTGAACGCAGCGGCCAATCCGCCCAGCAGGCCGGCCAGGGCAATGTGGCCAAGCCGGTGCTCGCGGTCGCCCAGTACCAGCGGCGGCACTGCGGTCTGAACGCCGAGTACAGCAAATACGCCGAAGTCAAACGGCACCGCCAGACCAAAGACCACGCTGCCCATTAGCGCGGTGGCCAGCCCGGCAGCCGCGTCCACTGTCAGGGCCGAAAACATGGCCACAGCCGCGACCGGCATGCTGAACACCGAAACCGACGTCGTCAAGAGAACCACTTTGGCCGCGAGCAAGGTCACCCAGAGCACCGCGAGGGTGACCAGCTGGGTGCGGACCAGGCGGCCCCGATGCGATCGGCGCAACTGGGTGGTAAACAATAGTGCGACCAAGAACAACACGCTGGCATAGGCGGCCAACGCGGAAACGCCGGACTGCATCCGGCCGGTCACTGCACGGGCGAGCTCCTCGGAGCCGCTGTCGATGGTCTGGCGGAACGAAAGTACGACCGAGCCGCCGTGCAGCTCGAAGCGCTCGTTGGAAAAACCGGAAAACGTCGCGACCCGCAGAGTGATGGGTGCAGTCTCACCGCTCTTAAACTCGACCAATCCACTGTCGATCAGCAGCACATCGAGCATCACCACCGGAGTGGCAACGAGTGCAAACGCCGCACTGAGCAGAATGAGCGCGACCGGATGGACCCGGGGTCGCCGCTGGATCACCTTGGCCAGTTTGGCCCGGTCACCCATAGCCCGTTCGATTTGCGAAGTATCTGTCATGTCTCCTCTGGCGCCTACCCGGGGCGACTCACAGTTCCATCTCGAACTCGGCGCGGGTGCGAGGCCCGTCCACAGCGGGGAATTTCATCCCTCGCAGGGCGCGGTCGATGCACCCGTGTAGCGCGCCGTTTTGCTGGCCATTGACCTTGACCCAGTTCACCCGCCCGGTGGGTCCGTGAATGATGAAGTCGATCTTGGCCCGCCTGCTGCTGTTCTTGTGCAGGCAGCGGCCCAGGCGTCTGCCGTGGCGCTGGACCACGCTGTTGATGACCGAGTTGTCGAGCCGTTCGTTGCCTCCTTCTTCAGACAGGTCGAGAGCGAGGGTATCGCTGGAGCGATCCGAGCGCTGGGATCGACGGGTCTTTTTGCCGGCCTGGGGCCGGGTTTTTCTGGCTGCTTTTTCGGGAAAGCGGATCGCGGCCCTGAACTCGCCCTGGCTCACCACGTCGATGCTTTGCTGGGCCAGCTCGGAATCGTCATCCCCGGCCGCGCCGACGATGAGATAGACGACCAGCCCCAGGGCCGCCACGCCGCCGGCAATAACCGCGTAGAGCGTCGTGCCGCGCCGCTTTTCCCGCCTCGCATAGGCCGCCTCGGCATCGGCGCGGCGGCTGTCATCGCGACGCTGGCGGGCTTGCTCGACCAGGTCGGCAAGCACGGGATGCTGTTCGACAAACACTCGCTCGCCGCTGTGATTGTCGATGAGGATGTTTCCGGTCAGGATCTCGCCCTTTTCGATCTGAGCGACGATCTCGCTCATGCTGAATGGGCCGTAGTCGAGCCGCCCTTTGCTGATCAACCATTTTTCTTCGCTGTCGGCGAGCAGATTCGCGTCGATGGCAGACTGCTGGGGAGCCAGCGATTGGGCCAGGCTCGGCATGCCGGGTCGGCTCTGCGTCGGACCGCGCGAGGCGGCAGCGCTCATCGCCTTTCTCAGCGCTTGGCCAAACCCCGCAGCTGTGGTGGGTCGACGGCGCGGCTCGGGCAGCGCCGAACTGGCGATCAGCGCATCGAACGCCGAGGGCAGGTCGGCCACTACCTCGCTCGGACGCGGTCCGCCTTTTTGCAGCGGCCGGCCGCACAGAAGTTGGTAGAGCAGCATGCCCAGGGCAAACACGTCTCCGCCTTCGGTGGCCCGTCCCGACGCGGCGACCTCGGCAGCGATACATGGAGGCGTGTGGCTCGAATTCGCGGCGGCGCGATGAACGAGCAGTGCGGCCAGGGCAAAGCCGGTCAGCGTGACCTGTCCACCGTCGTCGATATACACCGTCTCGGTGGAGATGGCGCCGTGATAGACGCCATCTGCGTGCGCTGCGGCAAGTGCGTCGATGGCGGCCAGGACGATGCGACTGGCGTTGCGCGCGCCAAAGCCGACGGTACCGGTCTCGGCTCTGCGGGCGAGAAGTTCGCTCGCAGTGTGGCCGGGCACCGGCAGTGTGACGATAAAGTCGGTGGGTGGTGCGCTCGCCGCGTCGATCGGGGCGGCGATACCGGCGTGGCCGAGCTTGCCGGCGGCCTGCACCGCGCTGGCCAGCACCTGACCGCTGGCCGGGGAAGCCAGCTCTGCACGCAGTGCGTGGACGAATACGGCGCGGTCGGTTTGGCGGTCCAGGGCGCTATAGACCTCGGTAAACGATGTACTGCGAACATACGCTTTTATCGCGTACCGATCGGCAAGTACGGTTCGAGCTGGCAGTGAGTTGGCCGGTGCTGGCTGGGCGTCGGCAGTCATTCTTGTTGGGGCCGCCGGTCAGGGCCGGCTGACCAGTCAGTTTACGGGCCCTTGCGAGCCTCGGTCAATCCGAGCTGCCGCATCTGGCCAGTCGGTAGGCCGAACGCGTCCCGGCCAGCGCGCGCGGCGAAGGTGCTCGCACCCTCTCGCCAGGCTCTCGGCTGCCCGAACGGACCAGCGCATCGCCGAACAGGTAGTCTGCTGTGGGGATTTGCAGGGTCGATGCGCACAGCTTCGTCGGCCTTGGCGATTTGTTTCGCGGGCATTTGACCAGCCGATGATATCGCTGACCCTCTCGTGTAATGGGCTGTAATTGTAAGTGCTTACTGCGTGTGTTCGCAACGGGCGCTCACTGCTGTAGAGCCGTGAGTCGCAAAAAGGATTGGTCGAGGTAGCTGCCATGTCGTTTGAGCGTCCCACCGGCAAGTTTCGCGACAACGAGTCGAAACATACATTCGAACCCGTGATTGCTGCGCAACGTGTGTCCAAGGCTCCGGGACGCACTACCCAAAGCGGCAAGTTGTCCATATCTCAACTGCTCGCAGACACGCAGGTACAGCACGAAGCACATTCAGCGTCGCAATCTCTCCCGCTGTATCGTAGCAGTCTCATCGACGACTGGACCGACGTCGCGGTGCGTCCCGACCTGTACCACAGCCCCGTGTTGCGTGCCAGTCCCGACGAAATTGGCACCTCGGCCCCGCCGTATCACGAACCTATCCGAGGGTGTGAGCGCTACGGCAAAAGAGTGGCCTGAAACGCGCCGGCAAGGTCATCAGCACAGAGACGGCTGCGCGAGCGAGGCGAGAACTCAGGACCCTGGCCGTGGCGCGCAGGGAGC
>JAKSDA010000522.1 GCA_022360315.1 Pseudomonadota bacterium | reverse complement strand
CGCAGTGTAGGCATACCGTCCACACAGCAGCTTGGTCGTGCGACCAGCTCACTCTTTTTTCGTACGCTGCCCGACAGGCCCAAACGAGTTCTGTTCGTATCACCTGAACACATGCGCACCCACGCAGCAGCTTGGTCGTGCGACTGGCTCACTCTTCTTCGTACGCTGCCCGACAGGCCCAAACGAGCTCTGTTCGTATCACCTGAGCGCATGCGCACCATTTGGCATTTGCGTGCGGCCGTCTTCAAGCAGAAAAATACCAACCACACAAGATTTTCCGATAATCGGAAAATCGGCCCCCATTTTCCGATTATCGGAAAATGACGCGGTGCTCACCTGGGAAGTCTTGAGGTTTCGTTTCCGGTGAAGATACGATCCGCATATGCGACGTAGCGATGGAGTCCAACCGGGGCCCGAGCACACGGTAGCCAGTGACCTTGATTCCCAGCTCCCGCCCACCGATCTCATAACCGAGCCGGCATCACTCGCGTTCCCCCACATACCCGTGGCCGGGCTGCGCAACAGGAGGACCCGAGAAAGCCACTATTTTCGGGATTTCGCGACCGATGGAGCAGCAAAGCGCATCATCACGATAGGTCGCGGGCACCACTGCGATATCCGACTCGAGAGGCGTACTATCAGCAAACTGCACTGCGTTATCGAACGCGTCGACGCGCTCTGGACGATTCGGGACACGTCATCCAATGGAACGCTCATATACCGACCCGAGGATCCCATCGCCCAGCCGCTGGAGGATTTGCGTGTCGTGCTCTCTCTGAATATGCATATCCTCATCGAGGAGATCGCATTCTTGCCTATCTCCGACGGTGGCAAAATTGGCTTGTTCGCTGTTCATCAAAAGCAGCTCCGACGCCGGGCTTTCACAGCATACCAACATGCCGGCGAGGCTGCGCACGAAATTGGCTGCTCGAAAACGACTATATACGATGCACAAGATACAGAATTACCAAGTCACGGATGAACGCCTCGGTAGCGGTGGGATCGGAGTTGTCTACAAAGCCTATCGCCGATTCGATGGGCTTGACCGACAAACCCAGGCCGCCTGCAAGGTGATTCGGGCCGACCTGTCGAGCGATTCGCACTACGAAGAGATGTTTCTGCAAGAGGCATTCACGGCAATGGGTCTCGCTCACCCCAATATCATACAGGTCTACGACTGCATGCGCGCGGATAATCGACTGTACCTCATGATGGAATACGTCGATGGCAGTAGTCTGGAGGAGCTGGTTTTTCACCATGGGCCGCTACCCGAGTCCGTTGTTGCGCATGTAGTCCACTCGGTAGCTCGGGCGTTGGCGTATCTCCACAGCGAAGGAATCTCGCATGGCGACATTGCACCGCCGAACATTCTGATCTCGAAACGCGGCCGAGTCAAGATATCGGATCTCGGCCTGGCCCGATCGGATGATAACAGCACTTCCGTCCATGATCTCAAGGGTCGTTTTGCCTTCGCGTGTCCCGGGCGACTCCACACCGGACAACACACGCGGCAATCTGATTTATGGGCTCTGCTCGCCACGGCATTTTATGCTGCCAGCGGCTATTTGCCCTATGGCCCCGATGCGCAAGACGCCGATCATACACAAGCGGGATTTGACGAAGTCCTCGAGCGCATTGCGTCACTGGAGATCGCCAAGCCCGACTGTGAGTTTTCCGCAGTATTTGATGAGTTACTGGCCGACCTGCAAGTAATTCCAGCGGCGAAGCGACACCTGCAGTCCGCAGCCGATATCGCTGCATTTATCGAAGCGCATTTCGCAACGCAAATGGACAGCAAGGAGATCGCACAGATGGTCGTCATGACAGACGGCCCGCTCGATACCGAACGTCAATCGCTCAAACGCAAACCAGCGCCGCGGCGGCGTCGGCTGCCAAACACAGTTACGGGTGCAATTGCTCCGGGCATGGTTTCGCGCGGCCGGTATGGTTCCCTGGGTCGATTGCTCGTGCTGCTGGTGTTGTGCTTCTCGCTGGTGTTGTGCGTGGAAAGGGTCGTATTCAATACCGGGTCCGGTGAGCAATTCACAGATCTTACAACGCCAACCGCTGATTGGCGTCTCGAGGCCGCAACGGCATGTTACCTGGAAACCGCGAATGAGCCGGACAATCAGGCAAGCCGCGCTGTGTCATTCAATTCACAGAGCAATCCGGAGAAACGTCAAGAGCCGAGTAATTCCGAGAGACGTCAAGAGTCGACCAGGGCTGCAAAACGTGGAACGTCAACCAAGGCCACCAGGCATAAGCAACGGGCAAAGAAACGCCGGAAGGCGCGGAGTGGTGTCATCGTACTCCGCGGGCGTTCCATCCCGCTTCGGGCCGACAAAGGAGATTCACCGTGAAACGGAGGACCGGGATTCTTGCAACGATCGCACTGTCACTCTTGCTTCCATCTGTCGCGAACGCGATAGAGGCAAAAACATTCGAAGTCCCCAAAGGCGGTCGCACATTCGAAATCAACATCCTCCGTGGAACGACCGTACCGCTTGCGTTCCCCTATGAAATTATTGAGGCCAAATATTGGTCGTCAGACAAATTTACGTTTACCCGGTTCGCACGAGGCGGAGATGCCGATGCTCCGAAGATGATCCTTGTCGAGGCAAACGCTGAAGCGACACATGCCTACACCACGATATGGGCAGGTGATCTGGTCGTTCACCTGCTTATCCATGCCGTCAGTGATGAAGCGAAAGCCCATGCACCGGTGGCATTTGTGTCGAGAGAAGCTGAACAACAGTTCCAGGCGCGAGTCCAGCGGGCAGCGAATAAGGAGCTGGCGCCTCATCTCAAAGAGCTCGAATCCACCAAAGCTCGCTACCAAGAACTTACAGCGAACCAAGTCAAGCTCATCGAACAACGCGGACAGGATCTATTGGCGCGTGCCCTGCTAACGGATCTGGTGAAGAGAAAACGGGCCCACGGATGGTGCAAAGTACGACAAAGGAAGGCAACGCCCGACATGGTTGTGCGAGCTGGCTGGATACGGTGGATCGGTAACCATTTGTTCGTGGCGTTTTCGATAGAGGGTCTACGCGATCTGAGTGGTGCGCGAGTAACCCTGGAGCCATCGGATGCAATTCCGCGCGCCATGGGCCTATCGTTCTGGCAAAAAGATCAGCAGGTTATGCAGCGAGACTCGCGGGGGGATCTGGCCGTGGCGGGGCTGGCCAATGCAAGTGCACTGGTAGGGAGTCCCGTTGCACTCCGAGTCGAGGGGCCAGGTTTACGTCCTGTGGTTGTGTCTATCCGGCTGCCCGGCCCGGGGTGCGGGGTAGGCTGGTGAACGCGTATTGGCCGTTCGCGCGTAGCCTACCCGCAGGGGAAAATCCGTTGGGGGTACCAGAAGGTCTCGTGTTTATGTTACGGTCCAGCACGTTGCGTTCCGGTTATCGCTGCATACTCGTGAGAGCCGCATTCCTGGCTGTACTATGGCCCGGAGCCGCGAGTGCGGATTCTGGCGACCATGGCTATGTGCTGAACAGACTCGATGAGTTGCAGATGGGCGAAGTATCCGCCCTCGGTCGGTTCATTGCTGGTGGCGCGTGGCTCGGCGACGAGCATGCAAGCACCGTATCTGATCTGTCTCCGTTTGCGTCCGTTGCCTTCGAGCTGGACTATACGCTCCGCTCTCGCTGGTCGGTGAGCACGCGCTGGGCGCTTGGCCGGCTGGCTTGGTCTGCACGGTACGATGACGTCACGTGTCCTCGATCAGGTGATCCGCAGGGATGTATCGCGGACGTGGCGCGATTCGCTTGGTGGTCGAGTCTATCCGGTGGTATGACCAAGACACTCGGTGCCGCGCCGTTGCTCATCATCCTTCGTGGATATGGAGGGCTCTTGCTCCGTAGACATGCGGATGGACGCATCATCGATCAAGGTATGTCCACCGGTGCCAGGACCACACACTCCGCGGTCGTCGGCGAGTGGGCACACAGCGCTTGGCATGTCAGCCCGCTCGTTACAGCCAGTGTCGGGTTCGGGTATGCGGTGTTTCCAACGTGGGTCCTCGGTGCGGAGGTCGAGCTACAGACATCTGGCTTGTTGGGTGCACCGTCATTTTTCACAGCTGCAACGGTTTTCACAATTACTCGCCGGCTCAGTTTAGACTGAAAGCCATGGAGTAGAACCTGTGCGATCAAACAGTTTCTCATGTAGCGGTTCACGGATTGTAGCAGCATACGTGGTGCTCTGCCTCAGTGGGTGCTGGGACGGTCTCCCCGATGTCGATAAGGGGCCGGTCGATGGCTATATTGGAGCAGCTCAGCCAATCGCTGGGGCATTCATTGATATCTACCAGCTCGACGATAGGACAGGTGAGCTTGTCGATCGGTATCCCATCGCGAGCACACCCACGCCGAGCAATGCCAATGGTGAGTTTCGCATCCCTGATATGGCGCTCAGTGGAACGCTGCTATTTGTCGCTCGCGGCGGTGAGGTGAAGGAATACTGGTCGCCGACGCCAGCGCGACTGCACATCAGCCATCTCACTGCGGTCGTCGAGTACTGGATCGGTACAAGACCTGTCACCATTACCCCCTGGACAACACTGTCACACGAACTCGCAGCTGCGCGCTATCGCAGCGGTGAAGCCGAAACCTTTGGTGCCGCAGTGCGTGACGCGGAGCGGTTACTGTATAGACATTTTATTGGCAACGCAATCGGTGCTCACAGCGAGAATCACTGTCCGTCTCACCTCAACTGCTTGCGACCGTCAGCACGGCTTTTCGAACCGGAGGATCGTCTTCCTGAGTCTGATACGTATGCACTCACACTCATTGCTCTCAGCGCTCGCGTTGCTACCGAGACTGCCCAAGACATCGAGAACTTGAATTCTGTGACAATTACGACTGGGCGCCTTGTGCCAGATGCCCGGGACGCACGCTTCGATGGTATCTCACCAGAAGGATCGAGTGAGACAACCAGAGATACTCTACGCTCAGAATTGGGCCGTGCGTTCGCAATCCACGGCCTCGGCGCCGTTCCCGAATCTCACAGCTACGTCGATTTTGCCGTAACATTCGAACGACTTGCTTCCAACACTGATTCCAGGCTGTTTGGTGAGGGAGAACCAGAGCCAATCGATGCGGCTGCACCGTCTATCTATGTAGGGCATTCGCCCATTTTTGATGAACGCGATAGTCGTATTGTATTCGACGAGAACCGGATACCCATTCATTTCAACGACAAATCATCGGTGATTTCGCTCGAGACCGTATTCGAGCCCGGTTGCCCCGAGATTCACAAGCACGTGAATCTGCTCGACGGCACCAACCCTGCAGCGAATCCGTTACAATGGCGTTTTACTGTCTATGATGAAGGTACTGGCCTTGTCGGGGTCCGGGCAGAAGTGTCCATCGGACCGTCGTTTCATCCTATGCGTTATGCGAACGTGCTAGTTGCAAACGAGCAGTTACCCGACGGTGGTTACGATGTCTTGGTAACGGCCACGTCAGATTCTATTCCGGAGCTTTCCGATCGTGAAGCGAAAGTCAGGATCTCTGTCGTTGCCGTGGATGGGGTCGGCAATGAATCTACACCACTCAATGGATGCTGGCACCATGTACCGCGCGCCGCGCCGTTATGGGTCGGTCCGGTGACTCCTGCGGACGGACCGGAGTCACTACTCAATTACTCACTAGAACGCGATAATCTGTCACCAGTACTGAACGGGTTGCATTCGCCATCAAATGCCCCGATATTGGCTTCATTTGAAATATTCAACCCAAATGATCAGCTTGTATATCTTACCATGAGACCCCAAAATATCCATGGAGAGTTCGCCTGGACATGGAACTATGAATATGATTTTAACAGGCTCGATCTCGGGGTTGACTCCTGTATCCAACAAGTCACATGTACGCCAGTGAGGCCGATACGAATCAACCGGCCGACGTCTCGACCGAATCCGCCCATACCTGTCGACGGGGTCTTGTTGACGGCTGATGGATTCTGTAGCGGAGACTGCTCGGGTACTTCGATACCAGTCGCGCCGGGTGCACCGATCACGGTGCACGTACGCTGGTCCAACTTTGGCATCATGGCTCCGGAGGGTACTTCACCGGGCGAATTCAGTGAGTTTGCCGACCCGGTCGACGGGCAGGGGCTCGCGACCGGGACAAGTCGTGCCTACGTGTATTGCGTGCAAGACAATGGGGATGGCACCTGCACCGACCGGGAATTCTACCAAGAACATATCACAATGCGCGCCGCGCTATTAGCTGTGCAGGGTGCAATTACTGGCAAAACATCGACGGATGCGTTTCTGACCCCGCGAACACCCATCGGGCAGGAGCGTAGTTTTGGGATCGCTCATGGCTTTTCACAACGCTGGATTAGCTCCGAAGATTAGCATTCTTTGGCCAGTACTCGCTTGCGGCGCATCGGCTTCGGATGACCCAGGAGTGTCCGGTGATGCGCACGAGCCCTGCGTCGCTGCGCCGGCTAGCGACCGAATCGCTTACGTGCGCAGAGAGGCACCCGGCGATTACTCGGTGCCCACAGTTTCGTGCCGTTCTCTCGAGAACGCTGCGCAGCTCGGCGGCTCGGTCATGTTTTTCGATGTATTTAATCCACTGATAGCATTCGCGGATATCGGCTTTTTGTCTACCCACGTACCGGACAAGCCCGTTGATTCGACATGGTTATATAATACGACGTGGGCGGGGTTTGATGACAATAGCAATATTCCGGGTCAGATCGCGCGGAGAGTGCATTTTGCAGTCTGCCTGTACCCACATACCACAAATGACTGTGAATGGGAACTTGAGCCCGTGGCCGCTGTAAATCACCGCATGGCCATGGCCGGTACTGTCACTGACCTCCGTTTCGGGTGCCCAGATGACGAGGTCCTTGTCAGCGGTAGTTGCGACCGAACGTTTGCTCGTGATCCCGGCCAGTCTCTCGGAGATGTCACGATTGCGAGTCATGGTTTTACGGTGCCATTTCAGGAATGGAGTTGTGTCGTATCGAATCAATCGCAAGTGAATGCAGAAATCGAGATGGTTTCTGTTTGCCTCAAACCATACATTCAGGATCGCTGCGGAGGGTGCACGGCCACCTCGGACTTGATACAACTCGTCAGCACCACGGCCGATCTCAATGTTGGTACAAACCAAATTCAGGCTACATGTCCAGCTGGCCGTCAGTTGCTCTTGGGGAATTGTGCCATAGACGCACCGGTTGATATGATGGGCCGATTAACTATGTTCGGCACTGGCTACACCGGAGATATGAGTCCCAGTAACACGTGGGAGTGCGGATGGAATAACCGCGACGGAATCGTTGGCAAAGCGACAGCCTATGCATTATGCATGTACTAGCCGAGGTCAGCGCTCTATAGTATTGTGTTACGGTGCGCAGTCAACACCGGGGCGGACGCGAGACGCTAGCGGTGAAACCACGGTCGACGCAGGCATATTCGCTCGGAGGAAGTCGAGATCCTCGCACGGAGACTCCGGATTGCCACTGAACGCCAGCACGGTTGCATTGGTCAGCGTTACCAGTGTAGCTACGCCACTAGTAATGTTGCTTTCAACTGCGACAAGTCCTATCAGACTCGTCGCTTTTGAGTACGCAGATATGTCACCGAGGTTGTTGCGGCTGATATTCAGGCGAACCGGGGTCTGCAGTGTTGCGAGGACTGCGGTACTTTTAGGTCCGAGTTGACACTCCCAAAGTTCGAGCCATCTGAGCGATGGAAGAGACACGACTGGTTCGGGAGTTGACAGCTCAGGGTTCCCGCCCAAGATGAGCACTTCCAGCGCAAATAGTGCTTCGATTCCGTGGAGATTTTTGATGTCCATATCGATGCAATGCATCTCTTGAATTTCGTCCACGTACGGTTTGCCAAAAGGGGATCGCAGAGTCTCCTCATAGCACTGCTGCAGTCCGGGATCGGTGAAGCTGACCTCCTCGGAGAGCATCCTATCGTCGGTACAGCCGACTGCCAGGCCCACGAGAACGATCACCGTAGTTCGAATCGCGGTGTAGCGCATAATCATAGATATCTTGGGTCGCCCCATGCATACAGACAACTTTCAATCGAAACCAGTGAATGAACGTCAGTCAGTGCAGCCGCTGCTCTCTCTTGACGCAGTGTTTCATTGGTTCTGTAGAGTGCCAGAATGAGGGTAATTTCGAACGATTGGTTCCGAGAGCGCTGATGCCCGACCTGAGCTCAGACGACGGTAGCCTCCGAATGACGCCAACTCTGCTGCAAAAAGAATCATCGAATGAAATAAGTCCGGCCCTTCGCGCGTTGGCTCACTATCAGAACCCAAGCAGGCCGGAGCGTTGCAGAATCAACGCCCCGGCCAGGAAGGCAAGTACTACATGTATACCTACCCCATCAGGCAGCGTACTACACCTGCGCGTCTCGGTCGCATCCGCGAGCCGGCCCATGGCCCTCAGGGAGGTGTCCGATGAGAGTCCGCCTCACGGGCAACGGCCAACTCACCATTGATGTTCACAGGTTAGACGAGCTGGGTAGCTGGGACAAGAAGCCGGTCACAAGCACGGACGACCAGGCCACGGACGACCGAGTGCCACAGCCTATCAAGTTCGATGATGAGATCGACCTGAGCGCCAAATCAACGGCCGAGGAAAAATTCGTCGCCGGTCTGTTGGAGTTGCTACGACGCCACCATGAGCAGAGTGGCTGTGCACTGAGCGCAAAGGTTGCCACAGCGACCATGGAGGCGTTCAGCGATCTCCGCGAGCGGGGCAGCCTGTCGCCGGGAAGCCACCGCGACACACTGTTTTTGGCCACACTGCTGGCTTTTGTGGACCGGCTACGTGACAAATACCCGGCGCGGTTTCTCAGTAGGATGCACAAAAACCTGTCGTCATTCCTGTTCGATAAGGATAGTGAGAACGACAACGACGGTAATGGCCACAGCAATGGCAACGGCCACAGCGGCCAAGAGACCAACAGCGGCACAGACGATGCTGAACCGAATGGCGACAAGCCCAAGGGCGGCAATAGCGAGCCGAGTTCCGAGTAGAAGGACAATCCGCCGCGGCGGGCTACTTGTTTGCTCGTGGGTGCATCTGCACACGCAGTGATCGTCCGCGGGTTTCGGTAGACCGCCGCGTTCGCTGTCGTCAGTTCAACAGCGCCATATCGATGTGGCGGTGATAGCGCACGCAGCCAGCTTGTGCTGCTGGCTGCGCTGCACGTTTCATTTTACCAGCTGTTCCGAATCCCGTCCGTCCCACACGGACGCGCGACAGGAAGCGGGGACATGGTGCAAGGAAGGATACAAGATGAAGCAGCAGAAATACGCTGCATTTGGGCAATTACTGCGGCAAGCACGCAAGGACATGACAATGACGCAAACCGAGGTTGCCGACGCGGTGGGAATTTGCGTCGACTGGTATGCTCGAATCGAAACGGGGAATGCTCAGTGCTCGTTGACGACCCTGGCGGCGCTTCGGAAGACACTGCGCGTTGACGTCAATACTCTGTTGAAAGCACTTGGCCAGCGCTCGAAATCAGTGGAGGGCGTTGCGTCCTCGAGCCTCGACGAGCCCGAACATACCAGCGGCCCTTATGACGTATTCAGCCGAGTATTTCGCCCGGCCCGGCTACAAAGACACCTGACTCTATCGATGGTCGCCGAAGCTGTCGGATACTCAAGATCATACTATTACTGTATCGAGACCGGGCGCAGATTGCCATCTGTGTCCATGTTGGCCCGATTGCATGATTGCCTCGAGTTTGATGCAAATAGCCTTTTGGAGGAATTGGGCAAGCTACCATCGAAACCTGACTATTACCATTTTGGTGTATACATCGCGCGCGTTCGAACCAAGAAGGCCAAGACCAGTGCCGAAGCGGCCGGGGCAGCGGGTTGCTCGATCGAGCAGTACCAGAGAATCGAGGCCGGAGCCAGATTACCCACCTTCACCGAACTGGTCCGCCTGCATCGCCTGCTGAGATTTAATGCAAACCATGCACTGCGACGCATCGACCTCGAGCGTCTCGGCGATCTCGGCGATGAGGGAGGCGACACATGAACAAATGCTACAGCAAGGTCAGGCTCGATGGTCCGGCGACAGGGCGGGATGGTGGTGACCGGCCTATGTGGTCACAGCTCCGGACAATGCATTCGCTCAGGTCGCCCGGGTCCTTGTGACGACACTCGCTGGCATGCGAAGCAATGTACAGAATCCTGAACGTCTGTCATGGCCCGGTGTCCTTATTCGTGCTCAGTGCCAGCCCGGACAACGCGCCATGATGCTGATTTCACGAGTTTGAATCCTGGCACATGGATTGCTAATGTGGTCATCCACCTCCGCAAAGACCCACGCCGATGACTTCGACCGCTCCGTTTAAGCTGCTCTTTCTCGGTGCTGGCCCCGAAGATATGCCCCGGATTCGCCAGGACCGAGAATACAAAAAAATTCGCCAGCGACTGGCCCGGTCGCGACATGGCGACCGCGTGATTGTGGCCGATGAACAGGCGGTTTCTGCCTCTGAGCTGTCCGAGCATTTGCTCGAACACAATCCGCACATCGTTCACATCAGCACCCACGGCTACGGCGCCAGTACCGACCAGCTGGCCTTCGAAGACAGCGAGGGATTGGCCCAGCCCGTGTCCACGGCGCAGCTTTCCGACTTGTTTGCCGAGTATGCCGACCAGGTGCGCTGCGTGGTGTTGAGCGCCTGTTTTAGCCAGGCTCAAGCTAGCGCCATGGCCGAACATATCGATTGCGTGATCGGCGTATCGGGCCAGCTGGAGGACCGGGTTGCCATTCGATTTGCCCGGCATTTTTACGGTGCCCTGGCCACGGGCAAGAGCGTGGGCCGGGCCTTTCGCATTGCCCGCAAAAGCGTTCATCTGGAAGGCCTGTCCACCGAACCGTTGCGCCTGGTCACCCGCGATGGCATCGACCCGGACCAGGTCGTGCTGGTCGACACCGACACCGACACCGACACCGGCACGAGCGGCGGCGAGCTCGCCAGCCCTGCTCAGCTTAGCCCTCGGAGCCACGCGCGTCTGGCCCTGTGGACTGCGCTGGCTCTGGCACCGGTGGGGTTGGGCGTGCTGATCTATCAACTGGGCGCGTCTGCCCATCGCGCCCGCACGGCCCTGATCGGCCTGTCGGGCGTCGAGCTGAGCTATCCGGCTGGTCATTTGGTTGAGACCGGCGCAGCCGTGCCGCTCCGCCTCGCCTGGTACTCCCTGGCCGGCCCGGCCGCCGGCCTCGGCATCGAGCGTTGGGCCGTGCCTCTACTGGTCGCCCTTTTGGCCGTGCCCTCTGTGCTGATCTGGCGTCGCTACATCTGCCTCGCCCTCGGCTGGCTGGCTGCGGCGTTGCCGCTTCTGGCCTACGGCGCCATTCTCTACGCCAATGCCGTGGGCGTGCATCAGGTGGCCCTGCCCGGCAATCTATCCGAATGGCCGTGCAACCTCGGTTCGAGCATCCCCGAGCAAATCGGCTTCGAAGTATGTTCGTGGCTGGAAAACGACTCGGCTGTCAACGAAGGCCGCCGCATGGCCCTGGCCGGCCTGCTCGGCTGGTACGCCATGGCAGCCGGGCTGGCCATCTGGCTTTGCCTGCGCGCATTCGGCCGCCGTAGAAAGCACTCCATGCCACTGGCAGCCCCGGCCCGGCCCGGCGCTGTTCACGTCTGCTCCATCGCGCGAATCGCCCTGGCCGGGCTCTACGGTGTGCTCTTGCTCTTTGTGCTTATGCAAATGCCGCGGGCGTACGCCATCGGCCACTGGGGCCTGCGCTATCCCCGCGTGGTCGAACTCGACCCGCGCTGTGATGCGGCTCTGGCCGAGGTGCTCGCATCACCCGAGGCCAGCTGCCGCGTCCTGGACGTCTCGGCTGGGGCCGAGCAAGAGACCGTGATCATTCAGGGCTACCAATGCCCTGGCAGTTCGGTGCAGTCGTTGCGCAGCAAGCATCTGGTGCCGCCGGCATCCATGGCAGGGCGCGAGGGCTGTATTCGCCATCGTCGGGGTAACGAGCTGATTCTCAACCAGGGGTGAACCATGCCGATTGCATATTGGCCGCGAGTTTTCGTTATTGGACTGGTCCTGATTGGGGCCGGCGCGGGGCCGGTCCTGGCCCAGGGAAACGCAAAGGACGTGCAATGGCGCGCCGGGGTTTTCGAGCGGCTGCTAACCAGGCTGGAGACTCTGCCAGCGCGCTGGAACCACCTGCCCGCGCCCGTGTTCGAGCCGTCCGGCCGACAGCTCGAAGACGTGGTCAAGGCAGCGAACAAGAGCGAGCAGGAGCAAGCCCTTGCGCTGATCGGACAGCTTGTACAAACGCCGCCCACCATGCGGCTCGACGTGATCAACCAGGCTCGCCAGGCCCGAGAGCTTACCGAAGTCGACCTGTCGGTGCCCGGCCTCGTTGTGGAGTATGCCCTGGTGAAAGATGTCCAGGCGGCCGCCTTGACGGTAGACGCCTGGCTCGACCTGTGCGAACAACTCGGCCGCCGCGACATGCTTTTTGTCGCTGCGGGCGTTGCGCTGCAAATTGTCAACCATCGCATACCGCCCGCCCGCATCCTGCCGGCGGCTGAGAAATGGGCTTCGCTGTCACCGGGCCGTCATGGCCAGCGCGGTGCCGCCATACTGGCAGATCAGTACGGAGGCCTTCTCTTTCGTGCCGGTCATAATCGACGCGCGCTGAGAGCCTATAGGCAGGCGCGCAAGCAGTTTGTGGCGGTGGGGGACCAGCAGGGCCAGGGCAATACCTGGGACGGCGAGGCGCGGGTTCAGTTTCGACTGGGCGAGAACGAGGCAGCGCTGAGAGCCTATAGGCAGGCGCGCAAGCAGTTTGTCGCGGTGGGCTCCCAGCAGGGCCAGGGCAATACCTGGGAGGGCGAGGCGCGAGTTCAGTTTCTCCTGGGCGACAACAAGGCAGCGCTGAGAGCCTATCGGCAGGCGCGCAAGCAGTTTGTGGCGGTGGGCTCCCAGCATGGCCAGGGCACTACCTGGGTAGGCGAGGCCGACGTTCAGTTTCTCCTGGGTGAGAACGAGGCAGCGCTGAGAGCCTATAGGCAGGCGCGCAAGCAGTTTGTGGCGGTGGGGGACCAGCAGGGCCAGGGCAATACCTGGGACGGCGAGGCGCGGGTTCAGTTTCGACTGGGCGATAACAAGGCAGCGCTGAGAGCATATCGGCGGGCGCGCAAGCAGTTTGTGGCGGTGGGGGACCAGCAGGGCCAGGGCACTACCTGGGACGGCGAGGCGCGGGTTCAGTTTCTCTTGGGCGAGAACGAGGCAGCGCTGAGAGCCTATCGGCGGGCGCGCAAGCAGTTTGTGGCGGTGGGGGACCAGCAGGGCCAGGGCACTACCTGGGTAGGCGAGGCCGAAGTTCAGTTTCGATTGGGCGAGAACGAGGCAGCGCTGAGAGCCTATCGGCAGGCGCGCAAGCAGT
>JAKSDA010000069.1 GCA_022360315.1 Pseudomonadota bacterium | reverse complement strand
GTATGGCCCGGGTTCGACGCTGAGCAACTAGAACGCGTGCTGGCGGTGATGGAGAAATCGTCGTGTTGAGCCTACCGCCAGCAGTGCGCATCTTCGTGGCCACCCAAGCGACGGATATGGGTAAAGGCGTTCAAACGCAACGAGCTCCGCGCTGCCAAGCCACTGGAGCTAATCGGCGCGATGTACAAAATCGAAGCCGCGTCCAAAGAGGCAGCCAGTCTCACGCGCGAAGACTCCAGCGCCGGCAGCGAGATACCCAACCCATTGTCACAGAGCTAGCCGAGTGGATCGAAGCGCACGCCGCCAACGAGCCCCCATCTACTACTCGAGCAGACCCCCGACGGCGACGCAAATGACGTCGACCTGTACGCGGTCCACGTCGAGTTCGATGGGAAGATTTGATCGAATGGGCTCGCGTTTGGCGATCGCTCAACCTATGGCGACAGATTGAGGACCTACGCTGTCGCCCGCAAAGAGCTGGGCGATTGGCCGGAGTGGTGCTATTGCACAGTCTTCACGGACGCAGAAATACGACTCGAAAAGATTCGTAGCCACCTGCGGCTCTTGCTCTTCAAAAAGTGTCCTCTGTAGAGGACATCGCGAGGCGACTGGTCACTCGGAGGTTGGTAGTGGCGGCGCTGTGATGTCGATCATTGGGCCGTAGACTTGTACAATGAGCTGTGACAAACTCCGGATTCTGTATCTGGCAGCCAATCCGCGGATGACGGAGCGTTTGCGGATCGAGCAGGAGGTTCGGCGGATCGCGTCCCTGATTCGGGCGTCCGAGCACCGCGATGCGCTTGAGTTGATCACTCGATGGGAGGTCCGACCGAAGGACTGGCAGCAGCAGCTGTTGGAAACTCGGCCGCACGTGGTGCATTTCAGTGGCCATGGTACTGCCAATGGTAAAGTGGTGCTGCAGGGAGAAAGGGATGCAGCGGCTCTGGTCGATCACGCGGCCATCGTCGAGCTGATTGGCATCTTGCGCGACGGGCTGCGGCTGGTGGTGCTCAATGCATGCTACTCGGACAATCTGGCCGAAGCGCTCACTGAATATATCGATTGTGCCATTGGGACACGACACGACGTGGGCGACGAGGCCGCGATCGAGTTTGCGGCAGGGTTTTATCGGGCGCTGGGATTTGGCAAGTCGATCCAGAGTGCCTACAAGCTGGGCTGCAATGCGGGTACATTCGCAGGGCTATCCCAAGCCCACGAGCTGGTCTGTCGCGACGGGGTGGACCCGAACACTATCGTTCTGGTGGGCCCGCCCGGTGAACCAGCTGACCCCCCAGCGGGCCAGCTAATCGGCCATGGTGACGACCTGGACGGAGAAGCGGGCATGGACGTGGGCAGCATGGTCGACGAGCTGATTTCTCGCTTGGCCGACCAACGAACGCTGGGCCCGGCGCGGGCGCAGTCCGAAGGCGTGGCCAGACGCATCGACGAGCTGGCCAGTGCCATCAGGCGCGGATTCACCCCGACCGAAGGCTCTCACGTGGCCGGGGCCGAGCTGATCCGAGTGATCGGTGCCGGCAACTTTGGAACCATATGGGAAGCCGAGACACTGGACACTGGGGAGCGAGTCGCGGTCAAAGTGTTTCGGCTCGAGAGGCTGGGCGAGGGCCAGATGCTATCGCGGTTCAAGCGGAGTATTCGGGCCATGCGGCTGTTGAGCGAGAAAAAACGTCTGGACAAGCGGGTCGATACGCGGGGCCACGTGGTTCGCTTCCGTGGCCAGGATTCGAGCTCGCTGGCTTTTGCCATGGATTACCTCGACAATGGCAACCTAGAGTACATCGAGCAGCAGGGCGGGAGCCTGGAGCGCAAGCTGGAAGTGATGCTGTCGGTGTGCAGCGCAGTGGAATACGCGCACAAGAACGGAGTGATCCACCGCGACATCAAGCCGGCCAATATCGTGCTGGACAGGGCCCACGAGCCAGTACTGACCGACTTTGACATCGCCGATATCAAGTGGGCGACCAGCTTATCGACCACGGTGGAAGGCGGCCTGGGTACGCCAGTATTCGCTGCGCCCGAGCAGCTGGTCGATGCCGAGCTGGCCAGCGAGCGCTCGGATGTGTACAGCCTGGGTAGGCTGCTCTATTACTTGTTACTCGAACGGTCACCCGGGTACGAAGTCGAAAAGGATCCATCCCTGGATAACCTAGCCGGGCATCCGCTAGCCCTGGTCGAGATCGTACGCAAGGCGACCCAGTACCACCCACAGCGGCGATACAGCAGTGCCAGCGAGATGATCGCCGAGCTCGAGCAGTGCCATACCGGTGCGGCTGCGGCGCGGGCGCGGCTAGCCCGGAACTGGCGGTTTGTGCGCAAGAACCGGGCGCTGTTGACCATTGTGGCGCTAGTGGTGGCGGGCTCGGTGGGCTTTGCAGTGTATCAGTCTGGGGTGGCCGAGGAGCAAAGACAGGCTCAGTTGCGCGAACGAGAGGCCCGAAAGGAAGCTGAAAGAGAAAGCGAACGAGCCAAACAGGCCGAGGCCAAGGCGAGGCGAGCAGCCGAAGACCTAAAGCGGTTGGGCGACCAAATCGCTGAATTGAGTGCCAAAAAGAACAACTACAGCGAGGAGATCAACCGGCTCGAAGGCGTCGTGAAGCAGCTCGCGCAGCAACGAGCCCAGGTGAACGCGGGCGCGGTGATTGACCGAATCGATCGAGAAATGGCCGAAAAACGAGCAGCCATCGACGAACTAAAGGCAAAGCAAAACGCTCTTGACCAGAAATTGGCACAATACGACGAGGAGCGGCGGAAAGCCTGGGAGCAGGTGACCCGGCGCGAGGCGGAAATGGCAAAGGCCAGGGAGGCGGCACTCGACAACGAGTTGGAAGTTGTCAGTCAGGAGCCGTATGGAGACGGCGCGGAAAGCGCTCGTGAGATAGTGCGGCCTGGCCTGAAAGATGTGTCGCCTGTGCCCGTCACTGCCCTGAGCGACTTCACCATGAGCACCCGGGGGATCGTGTACGTCGCGCTGAAAGACGCGGCCCCGATGCGTTTCGTCGGCCTCACGGGAGGCGAATTCATCATGGGTAGTCCGCCGGACGAGCGATTCCGCGACGACAACGAAACGGAGCACCGGGTGCGTGTATCAAGGTTCGAAATCGCCGAGTACGAAGTGACGCGAAAGCAGTGGGCGCTGGTTATGGGAACGAATCCCAGCAGTTGCGCCAACAACGGATGCAGCCCCGAACGCCCAGTGCAAGAGGTGAGCTGGCTGGATACCATTGAGTTTCTGAACAAGCTGTCTAAACGAGAGAAACTGATACCGTGTTACAGCGGAAAGCGCGACGGCATCGAGTGGAATCAGAAATGCAATGGCTTTCGTCTGCCGACCGAGGCGGAATGGGAATACGCGTGTCGGGCGGGCAGCCAGACAGCGTACAGCTTCGGGGATGATGACTCTCAGCTGGGCGAGTACGCCTGGTACGGTGAGGACTTCAGCGAGAATGCGGCTCATCCAGTGGGCGGCAAGAAACCGAACGATTGGGGTCTTTATGATATGCACGGCAATGTTTGGGAGTGGGTATGGGACTGGTATGGGCCGTACAGAATGCCGCCGTCGGGCAAGGCCGGAATCGATCCGCGGGGTGTAGTCAAAGGTACGAGTCGGGTGCTGCGCGGCGGCTCATTTGGCTCCTGGTCCAGGCTCCTGCGCTGCGGGTACCGGGACGGGAACTGGCCCAGGAACCGGAGCTGGTTCCTCGGCTTCCGGGCCGTCCGGGCCCGGCCTCGCCAGCATTGACCCTTACGCTTTATGGTTGCTCGAGTACCCGGCGGCGGCAAGGTCTGTATCGAGCGGGCCCGTCCAGTTAGCCATTGTTCCCCCCTGGCTCCGCCGGCGCCGCCTTCGCCTTGAGCTGCGCAATCCGCTGGCTACGCTCCTGCGGTGTCAGATTCAAGCCGGCGAGTAGCGCATGGACTCGGGCATCGAGCTTCACCGCGCCCTCGATCTGGACCGTGTACAGGCCCTCCAGCTTGCACAGCCGGTCCACGGCGACGAGAGCGTGGCGGAGGTTCAGCGCGTTCGGGCGGTAACTTTCTGGCGTTGCGTAGAACGCCAACGTCTGTCCATACCTATCTTTGAGCGCCGATGAAAATATGGAGGATTACCGCGGGGTTAGGATTGTTATCAGGAATGGCAAGAAAGAAGCCAAGAATCCAGACCAAAGGCCGCACCAAACCTGCGCCGCCGTGGAGTGAGGCAGCCAGAGAAAGCAGCCCAAGGCCGCCATGTCGCCTGTTATGGCCGATGAACACATTGAGGATTACCGAGGGGTTGGGGATGTGCAATCACACTCAGGATTCGGCGAAGTGATACTCGATCTCGTCGAAGGAGTCCGCGGCGAAGACGTAGAGGAGCCGCAACGGTTGATCACCCTCCGCACGCGCGCCGTGCAACGTTCCACCCGGGATGAAGACTGCACTTCCCGGACGAACGGCGTGGGCCTCACCGTCCAGCATCACCACGCCCTCACCCGAGAGCACGTAGTACGCCTCGGGGGGAGCATGATGGTGAAGGGAGAGGGCCGCCTCGGCGCCGGGTGCGATCTCCGCGATGCCGATCGTCAGCCGGTCCGTCGGCGTGCGGTCACCGCTGAACAGTGTCCGCCACACCACCGATCCACGCGAGCCATCCTCCCATCCCTCGACGGGACAGTCGGCCTCGTGGACGACGGTCGGTGGGCGCTTCTTCAATGGGGGCCTCGCGTGCGAAGCAACCGATCCGTCAGACCGGATGCTCCGAGACGTGCGAAGAGTTGAACTTGATCCGGTATGGCAATGGTACCAAGGTCGTCACAGCTGCAGTGTCCGCCGTGTCCATCGTGTCCGCGCATGACCTCATGCTACTCCACGCGTTTGGTTATGCCGAGGAAATTGGTCATCGCGACGCGGGCAAGGAAGACCACGACGAACATAGCTGCCGGGCGTCATCGCGAGCGAGGCCTTTGACGGTGAGACAAGCGCCAGAAACGGTCAAGCAGCTATACCGGCGAGGGGACCGTCCTGCTGGTGATAAACCGGTGAGACGACCCTTGGTTGGAAATTTGGAACGCCCTGCGCTTCACGGGCCTCGGCGACCGGACCGGTCTCGATCAGCTTGGCCGGCTCGGTATCCATGCCGGCTTCTTCAATCGACGCCCGCTGGGCCTCGACATCGCTGTCCAGGCTCACATCCTCTTCGGGGATGGGCGCGCAGTCTGGTCCCGAGGCCGCTTGGAGCGCTTCGTCATCTAACCTCCTTGCTCATATTACGTCTTACGTCGCATCCGACAACTCATCACCAACAGAATTGGGTCGCGGTGGGAATGCTCATTGCTGAGCCCCCGCTCTATACGCTCGTTGAGCCGAACGCTTGGCTCCGCCGGGAGTCGGGGATACCTCCGCTCATTGGTCGGGCTTCAACAGTTCTTCTACCAGTTGACGCACTTTGGAAGAAGGATCGGACATTGCTATTTCCAATTCTTGAGGATTAAATTCTCCAATTTGCCCAATCGTATAGATGGCCTCGATCCTCACCTCCTCGTCGGGATCAGCCAGCAGGGGGATCACCTCGCTTGCTGGCGGCCTCTCTGTGAGCAGTTTGATGGTGCAGAGAGCTGCAACACGGACGCTGGCCCTTGAATCAGATAGGCCGCGCAATATCCACGGCATGTTCGATGGATCGTCTAAAATCCCAAGGAGTTGCAGGCACTTACCGCGAACTTCTGGGTTGTCGTCCGATAGTAAAAATTGAAGTCTCTCAGTATCGACCAAATGCGTATATTCACTGCTAACCTTGCACAATTCAGCAGCGGCACGCAAACCGGCAAGGATTTCGTTTGGCGAAAACTCCATTACTCTTTGAATGGAGACCTTTAGAATGTCATCAGGTGGCGACAAGGTCCTGACCAGTCCTCCTGCTTCCTGTCTTACCAGAGAATGCTCGTCGCCGAGGAGAAGGAACATCAACTTCAACAAGAGCCGGTCCCGATGAGGAAATACCTTGTTCTCGCGTAGCCGTCCTAATGCTTCGAGGGCAACCAATCTGACATCCCACTCTTCATCGGTGAGTAAGTAAACGAGCATAGATGCGACAACTGGATCACCCAACCCTCCTAGTTCCTTGACAGCTTCGTACCTAACATCATTGCGCTCGGATGATGTCTTGGCAGCCCATTTTACCACCTCAGATGGCCAGTTCCAGAGCCCTGAGAGTTTTCGGTCAGAGATGACGCTGAGATGCGAATCTATCACCGAAACATTGTTCAAAAGACAGTTTCGGAAGTCAACTGGTTGATTCTTATCAGCCGAGAAGCATCCAATAAACTTTGCCCCCTGCAACGTAGTTCCTGCGAAAGACGCTCCATCGAGTCGGCACCCAAAAAAATCAACCTCTGAAAGATCCAGTCCATCAAAGCTGCAATTTCGTAAATCACAGCAGATAAAATGCTCGTGCGGCTTTACATGAATAGAGTCTGGTACAAATTGCCAGCGTACTGCCACATATGCTGATTGATAACTGCTTTCTATCTTTTTTATATCCATAATCATTTCCCTAGCTCACTCTTCCACGCTCGTGCCCATCGGGGAATCGCAGGATCATTGCCGGCCCGGTAATCTCTGGCCCATTCGAGTGCTTCCTCCATCGCTTCGATTTCGCCCTCGGCCCTCCGTTTCGCTTCCGGTGGTAAATTTGCCAGGTGCCTTGTGAGGCCCCTGATGTATTGCTCACACTTCCCGGCGTGGAGAGTACCCTTTTTCAGAGATTTGGGGGGATTACCCACTCCGCCTTCAAACTGTTCCTTCATCGCCATAAATGCACTACTGCCGTCGCCGTAGTCGCCATCTTTCCGATAGAGATCATTCATGACTTCTTGGGCAGCATCTATTGCTATGGCTACTTCACGAGGAAACCTATTTGCTGGATTCTCGATTAATCGAGCCTCTGGCTTTGTTGCTGCGACTCTCAGAGCCCTTAAACCCTTTTTCTTGTTCTTATCCGGATTGATCACTCCATGGAGAGTTAGTTCCTCGACTGACTCTGTGATTTCGAGAACCTGAAAGCCATACTTTGCCTTCACAGAAGACACTATCGACTCGCTCTCTGTGGGAGTAAGCCCATCCCCCATCACAGCCCCGTCGAGTCTTTGCTCTAACTCAGCCATGCCCTCGTTCAGACGTTGCTCTGGATCGCCCTGTGTCCTGTCTTCAGTATCTCCCTCTGCTCCCTGCTCCTCGGCTTGCGCCCCGTCGCCCCCACCGCCGATGCCGAGCGCGTTGAGGACGGCCCCGCCGAGGCGCATGGCCTGTTCGAAGAGCCAGGTGAGGGCCCGGTCGACCACTTCTCGGAGGCTCTCGATAATTTCGCGGATCTTCTGCGGTACCCCGCCGAGGCCGATGATGTTGGCGAGGAAGCCGATGGCAACCGGGATCGCGGCGGCGAAGCCGCGTTCGAGCATTTCGGCGCCGGGGACGATATTGCCCGCCGCCACCGCGGCGATCGTCGATACATACATATCGACGATCGCGAGGATTTCGCGGATGTACTGGATGACCGAGCGGACCGTGTCGAAGAAGACGAGAAAGCTGTTGATGACGGCCATGACGCCGGTGGGGTCGAGCATGGAGAGAAGCCGGGCCGTGACTCGGGTGATGATGGTCTCCATGATCCAGTCTTTGGCCATCGACAGGATGGTGTCCCACAGGTTCGATAGCTGATCGGCGATGAAATCCCAGATCGCGACGATGCCGCGCTCCTGGACATCGCGGACAAATGCCCATATCCCGGTCAACGTGTCGATGACTGCGCGAATCTGCGCGACCCGCTCCTCGCCGATCTGCTCGGCGAGTTTGGTCCACAGGGTTTCCTCGTCGACACCGATGACCTGCAGAACAAACTCGAAAATGGCGGCGGGCTCCAGACTGGTGGGGAGCGTGATCCCGAGCTCGCTCAGCCCACTGAACAACCAGTCGGCCAGGCCCTGCAAGAGGTGGGTGCCGATGTTGTCGAGGAAGTTCGAGAATCCCAGCTTGACCGCCTCGAGCATGTTGACCAGGAACTGCACCGGATCGGCCATGATCAGGTCGATCGCCTGCATGGCGTTGTTGATGATGTTCATCAACAATTCCGTCGGAAATCCCATCAGCGCCAAAATCAGCGTGATGACCACTTCAATAACGACAGCGATGAACTCGAAGATCCGTGCGATCGGCTCGCCGAACAGGTCCAAAATCTGGCGGAAGGTGTCGAGCGGGGATAGCAGGTTCTCCAGGGTGACGAGGTCCCATACGCCGAGGAACGTCTGCTTGATCATCTCCCACGAGATGCCCAGCGACGTCATCGACTCTTCGATGCGGCTGGCCGCGTCGCCGATGACTCCGGACTCTGCGAGCTCGTTATACATCGCGTCGCCGCCCGGCAGCAGTGAGATAAACCCGCGGATGAGGTTCTCCGCGGTCCGCGGTACCGGCTCATCGGTGAACGGGTTGCGCTCCAGGATGACGGTGAGCAGATGGAACCCGGGGATCTCGTGGGCATACTCGCTCAACCAGCCCATGAGCGAGTCCTTGACCAGCCGCAGGATCTCAGCCAGCAGCGTGGCACCGAAGTCGAGGATGCGGCCGAGGATGGCAAAGCCACGCTGTACGAGACCGGGCAAGGTCTCGAGCAGATTGGGCAGATTTGCCGGGGTGATGGCGTCCCATGCGTCGGTGAAGAGCTGCCCGATGTCGGTCAGAATTCCGGTAAAAGTGTCCCACTGGGTATCGATCCAGTCGGCGGTCTCCTGGAGAGTGCCGCGCTCCTCCATCTGCACGACCACGCCCTCCTGCCCGATGACGATGAGGAAGTCCCGCAGGATCTCGACCGTGGGCGCTTCCACCACCTCGCCGCGCAGAGGATCGTAGTGAAAGATCTTCTTGGCCAGCGACCAGAGCGGCTCGATCTCCGGCGTCTCGAGCAGCGGCTCGACGAACTCCGCGATGACCTCGCGGACGATCTCGATGACCCGGTCGACGATCGAGCTGACGAACGACCTCACGTCGCTGAGCAGGTTACTGAGGTAGCGCCGGACGATCTCGATGTTGCCGGATACGCCCTTGGTAATGGAGAACTCGTCCCATGCCCCCGCGAGGTCGCGTCGCAGCCGCTCGAACGTCAGATCGTTGCCCTGGAGTTGCTCGATGACGTAGTTAAATACGTCGCCCAAGACGTCCATGGCAGTGAACAGCGGACCCACGGCCTCACCGAACGGGCCCCACGTTAGCAGTGCCTCGAGCAGCTCTTCTCGCGGAGTTTGCACCGGCTGGTCGCTGATCGGGTCCCGGCCCATGATCTGCGTGACCATGGTGTAGCCGGGGATGGCCGACGCCGCCGAGGCGACGTTCTCCCTTACCCAACCGATCACGTCGACGCCGAGGATGCGCATAATCTCGTCGCGCCGTTGCATGCCCACGCCCGATGACAGCGCGTCCTGCCGGAACACCTCGACCGCGCCCTGCTGCACGACGTGGGTCGCCTCGTGCGCCATGAGCTCGAGGTCCCCGGCCGACTCGCCCTCCCCCAGGAAGATGTCGCGGCCAAAGGTAAACGCCCGAGCCTGCAACTGTGCCGCGGCCCAGGCCGCCTCCGGCGTCGCATGAACCCGCACGCCCCGCAGGTCGGCCCCCATATGGCGCTCGAGCCGTTCCCGCACATCGTCCGGCAGCGGCTCACCCTCGCCTGCCGAAGTGATATAGGCGTCGACGTCAGCGCTCACCTCCGGCTCGGCCTCGGCCGGCTGCCGCTCCGCTACCTCACCCGCGGCCGGGCGGTCGCCAGACGAAGGATGGCCAGAATCGGCCTGCCGCGCCGCAGGAGGAGGCGACTGGCTCATCCGCTGTGACACCGAAAACGGCACTGCGGCGTCATCGCGCGCCACTCTGCTCCCCATCTCATCCGCCTCTCGCTCCAGCCTCGTGTCATGACTGACTGCAACCCGCTTGGCCTGTACTGCCAACCCCCTGGCCTGGATCGTCGCCTGCACGTCCCCGGGCATGGTCGTGCTTTCATCGTCCAACTGCAACTCGTCACCCTCCTCGCCCATCCTTTGCATCGCGGGAGAATTCACCGCCGACGGCTGAATGACAACCGGCCCGATAGCACGCGTGGCCACCGCTTCTCTCTGTACGACTCCTTCGGCCTCATAGGCCGAGAACTTGGCCGGTACGACGTCGGGACCGACATCAGCTCCCTGTGTCGCCGCCCCGGCGCCGGGCCTCTGCGCTAGGGCAATGATGTTGTCGTAGGCGCTGGCCGGGCCCGGCTGACCCGGCTCCCCGGTCTCGGGCTTGCGCTGCAATGCCAGCCGGGTTGCCTCGAAAAGCGCAGCGCCCGAGGGCAAAACCCCGTCCCCCGAGTCGTCGCCCTGGCCCGCCGCGAACTGTGCAGCCCTGGCTATTACCGCATTGCCCGCGCCTTGCTGGTAACGCTCCAGCTCGCTCGATTGCTCCCGTTGAACGACCCTTGCCGATACCGGTGCGGGCGCCGGTTGCGGGGGCAGCGGTGCCACAGCGCGGCGAGATACGCGATCGGGACGCCGCACCATCTGCTTTGGAGCGTGTTTCATGGCTGAATCTCGACTCCTGCCCGGTCAGGGGACAGTCTTTACTCCTTGATTTCTGAATATGGGAAATCGATCTTCGTGAATTATCCATTCGCAAAATTAAAAGCAAGCTTGTTCCCGAATTCAGACTCCCTCCTGATCTTTCCAAGTAATACCCTTGATCAGAGATCCTCGCCGTCTCCCAGTATTACTTTTACCTGAGCATCACCTTTACCTGGGCATCGAAAGCCAATTTTCGATATCTGAATGACTAATTCGTGGTTCAATAATGATAAATATCCTACTAGCTTCATCAAAATACGTCTTATAGGATGGCTCCAGTATATTCCTGGCCAACACCGCTTCTAATATCTGGTCTCTTTTATTTTGAGAGGTACCTGTAATTGCCTCAAATGCACTTCGCATTTTCTGAAGTTCTTGTGGAGGATCGGGAGGGTTATCCCAGTTAACATAAGAATCTGTAGAAACTTGATAAACATGAAAGGGCCGTACTATGAAGTCACGCCCGATTTCTGTAATCAGCTCCACTCTTATCAATTCGTCAAGCTGAGGATACTTTTCGATCCATTTTCGTGTTGCCTGAATAATTTCACAATAAGGCCCAATGTATTCAATGGGGATATCACCATCAAAATGTCTAATCATTAGTTCAGGATATCCAGAGCCATCCATTATCATATAAAGTGTTCCGGAGGGAGTATACAGAAATTTTTTGAAACCGGGCTCTTTGCTTATTTCGGAAAATTCACGCATAACATCATTATTTTATGTCAATGATAAATATCTTTCCTTTGCTGGGTAACCAATGAGCACTTTACTGGATTTTGGATTCTGAGGAGACGTTCCTGAACTCACCCATGGCCCGCGTACGGGCAGCAAGGGCCAGCTCCCTGTGTTGCCGGTCTGGCGCTCGGTCTCTGCGCCCGACAGACCGGGCTCCCCGGTCTCGGGTTTGCGCCGCAACGACAGACGCGTTGCCCCGAATAGCGCAGCGCCTGAGGGAAACGCCTCTTCCCTGTGTCGTCGTCCTGCGCCGCCGCAGACTGCGTAGCCCTGGCCATTACCGCGTTTCCCACGCCTTACTGGTAACGCTCCAGCTTCTCGATTCCTCCCGTCGAACGGCCGGTGCCGATGCTGGCGCGGGCGCCGATCGCGGGGGGCAATGGTGCCACAGCGCAGCGAAATGCGCGATCGGGACGCCCTTGGATTGCTACGGAGATTGTTCTTCATCGTCTGTGACAACAGTAACGCGAGCAGCATCGACCATGTGAGCCAGCGGGAGGCCGGGATTTTTGCGCCAGTGACTCTACACAGTCGATAAATGCCCGACTCTGCAATGCGTACGACACGTCGTAGAATACTCCATGCCAACCTGCTCTAAACAAGGTCTAGCAGCGCCAAGTAGAACTGGTCTAGAAATGAATTCATGAAGTCGGGATATTCCAGTACTATGCGGCCAGTATCTCCTTCATAGTTGTCAAACCTTTCCCAATCCAGTCGTGCAATATTACCGATATCAAGTTGTGACGTGCGATCAATACGATCTTTTAGTTGTAAAAGCAACTCAAGTTGGGCATCTTCATCTCTCCACAGATTGAGCGCCATCCGATCCAGGTTTGAGAGGCTCTCTCGCAATGGAGGAGTATTATATCCCCGGAGGCCTTCATCCCATAACCGTTTCAGGAAGTGCAAATCGTGGAGTAGTACAGCCGCTTCTCTAAAAAATACCAAATGAGAATTCAGAGGTTGATAAACGCCTTGATCGTTGAACACCTTGATGGAGCGAGGCCTGAGTTTGTTGGCCACGCTCATGAGTAAATCGAGCAACCGTTCCAGGTTATCCTCGACCCGTCGGTTCACTTTGTCGAAGTTGGGGTGGTCACCAGGAGAGAGCAGAGCACAAAACGGCCCCACAGATTCGAACATCAGAGCAGCATCTCCTTCCACGTCGTAGTCACGCCCATCCTGCGTCGCGTAACTACGCTCCCAGCACTCTACCCATAGGATAATAGATCCCTTCGTGGCAGTCTCGCCGGGGAATCTCCAGCATGGTGCGGCAATGCGTGTCGACAAATGGAGCCCGTCTCCTTTGAGCTCAGGAAGCCGCTCAGCCAGTTCGCTGCCAGAGAGCCTGCCATCCAGCTGTTGAGTGGTGGCCATTTCCCCGCCCCTACGCGCTCGGAGTCCTTGCCACCCTGCGCCCGCAACCCCCCATTCTTCGATTAGATTGACCAATTGCAGTAACCGTTCACTTGGGCCAGTAGATGCCCCATCTGTCCAGATGCGAACGACAAGTTCAGTGCTCATTTCTAGATCTCATCTAATGCTTAGTGAGGTGTACCCGCACCTTCTTGCCGAAAATGAGGTACGGTTGATCGTGAAGATGGAGAAATCGATCTTTTATAAAGAAACCGGGGGTGCTGATCCTCTCGGGAATGACAAGCTCGTACCGGATCACCCTCTGATAACCCAGTGTGACAGCGGAGTATTCCAGCTGTTGGAGGCCGTGGAGTATCTCCATACCCTTGGCTTCTATCAGCACACATTGACCTTGGCGGGTAACCGCAACGACGTCGGCCGACACTTCGGTGCCCAGCCTGCTTGCCGGGTTAATGAAACCATCTGCTTCGGTACCCACATAAACTCTCTCGACATTCTTTAGCTGTGCCGCACGCTCAGCCGCATACGCTTCGCGAGCAGCTTCGGCAGCCCCCAAGGACTCGGGTTCACCTTTGATTTTATGGCTATTCTGAATGCGCTTGCGATTTAGCCGAAACGTGCCGTCTTTCTTTTTATAGACCAGCTGGCCAATGTCTTGAGTTACATCACTGGCTGGTTTGCCAGGCTTGACCTCGTCTGTATCCTTGGGAGGCTTGACCTCGTCTGTATCCCTGGGAGGCTTGACCTCCTTCTTGGAGGAAGGTGCGCCTTTCTTGCGTCTGCGGAACAATCCCCTCAGCCAAAGGCGGAATCTCCGCAAGGACAGTGTTGCGGCTGCGGCGGCTCCCATCTCTGCCAATATGATCCCCGCCATGGCCTTGGGCCCTGCGATCAGGGTTCCGAGTGTCACGGCGAGACCCGTGGTTCTCATGGTCGGTCCCATGACCATGCCGGCCCGACCCACGGCTGCCATCATCAAGCCCGTCGTCACACCGCCCACGTCCTGCTGAAGGTCATCGGTCTCGGCTTGCAGCTGCTCGGCGCTCTCGGCATCGCCCATGTCGACCAGGCTTTTGACGCCGGCAATCCCGTTCAACGCCGCTGCGGCCAGGCCCGACCACACAGCGACGGTACCAGCGAATTTCATGATGGTACCCATGGCCGTCATCACCGGCACAGCCACGGGGGAAGCGAGGCCCCAGGTAATGATGATCAGGGCAACCATGGCGGCAGCAATGGCCAGCGCCAACGCTGTAATGGTTCCGGCAACAACGGCAATTCCGGTTGCGATGTCCGCCATGGACTTGATGACGCCCCAGAAGTCGAGATTCCAGACGTCGACGGCGAGGTTGACCAGGCCATTGATGACCATCTTGAGTCCCCCGCCGATGCCCTTCAGGTACGTCAGCGGGTTGATCGTATCCAAGAGGAGCTTGCCGGCCCCCTTGATCACATCGGCAAAGGTCAACTGGGAGATCCAATCGGTGAACCGGCTGATCTTCGCGCCAATCCCGGCTTTGATCTTCTCCCACCGGGTGTATTCGCTAAATGGCTTGTTGTAGAAATTCTCGATGCGTTCGATTTCTTTGCGCCGAGCCTCGGTGGCTTTTTGCACCGCCGCTTCGCGCTCCTCGGCACTCTTGTAGGTTTCCGGGTCGAGGAACGTGTTGCGGAAGACGTCGATCCGATTGGCATAGTCACCCTCGGGCTTCAGTTGCACGAGGTCACCCTCGGCTCCAGCCGCTTCCTCCTCTAGTTTCAAGCCCGGGATGGCCCTCAGATCGTTCTGGTATTTCGCCTGTGCCTGGAGCAGATCGTGTTCCATCTGCTCGGAATCGGCGTGGATCTGCTGTCCAGCGGCATTCATCGCGCGCGCTTGCTGCCTGACCTCGTCCGGTTCCGCGGCATGGGCGGCAAGCTCTGCCCTGGCCGCCTGGTTACTGGACCGCAGCTCGGCGGCCTTGGCATCGGCCTGGTCGAGTTGAGCATGGATATTCGCGATGTTTTCCGTCGAACGGGTATTCTTCTCTTTCGCCTCGGCGTTTCGCGTGATCAGGCTCTGGATCTTCTGTTCCGCCTGCCCGAAGGTATCGTCTACTCGCGCGCCTTTGTCGGCGACCTCCGCCAGCTGTGAACCCTGCTCTTCCGCATCCGCGCGGTCGTCGGGGTCTTCGGGACGGTTGGCCTGGTTCTCTTGTTGCTTGTCCAGGCTCTCCTGGGCAACTGTGGCCGAGTCGGCTTTGGCCGCTCTGGCGTTGTCCAGAAATGCCGGTGCCTGTGCTTCTACCGTCTTCTGCTTCTCGTCCGAAACCCGGAGCGCCTCCTCGCTCTGTATTGCGATCTCGCGCCGGGCCCGTAGCGCCTCGTCAACCGTATCCAGGGTGCGCTCGCTCTCCGCGATTCCGCTTCTGGTCAGCTCCCATTTGGCCTGCAGCAGCTCACTCTCTCTCTCTTTCTCGATGGCACTGGCGCGCGTCTGTAGCCCTTTGCTGCGGAGGTCTTGTGCCTTCTGAGCGACTTCATACAGGTACTTGTCGCCCTCCGGGTCCGGCTTGATGGGATCTCCGTTGGCATCCAACGGCTCAAAAGGCTCGGGAGCCACGACCACCGGTGGAACTTCAGGATCGGGGATCGACGTTGACCTGGCCAGGAACGTCTCGGATAGAGCAAGCGCTTCGCCGATTTCCGTCTGCTCGGGCACCACGGGCTCTTCGACTTCTTCGGTCTCTTCGGTGTCCCCTTCCTCGACCAGCTCCTCTGGGTTGTCAATCTTTTCGTCGCCCTCCTTCTTGAGCTGCTCGATCTTCGGTTTCTCGACCTCTGCCTGGTTGATGTCCGGCGCCGCCGGATTTTTCATCTCGGTTTTCTTGGCCGATTTTTCGCCGGGATCCACGTCCAGTAGCTCTTCCCGGCGGTCCGGATCTTGCGCTTGTTCTTTTTTGTCTTCGTCGACCTCTTGGTCGATCTCCTCGTTCAGCCGCTGCTGTGAGGTGTCGCCGAATTCAGGTTGGCCGTATTTCGAGAGTTTGGGCTGGAGGTGTTGCGGCGAGACCTGGTCAACCGATCGCTGTTGTATCGTATGCGCCAATTCATGGGCGAGGAGGTGCTCCCCTTCCTTGGTGTCGGGCTTGTACTTGCCGCGATTGAAGTAGATGTCCGAGCCATGGGTGAAAGCTTGCGCACCGAGGTCTCTGCTCATCTCGGCTGCATCGGAGCCGGTATGGACTCGTACATGTTTGAAGTCGGCTCTGAACGACGATTCCATACGGGCGCGGGTGGTCGCGGTGAGCGGGCTCCCCTGCCGCTTCGAGCTGTGCAGCCGATCCTCGAGGCCGCTGCTCGACCGCACTGCGTCGTGGTCGGCCTGCCGATGAAGTGGCTTGGACGCGAACAGCGACGGTGCACCCGAATCTCGGTCTTTTCTCTGCACCGGCGGTGATCGACCCGACACCACGCGGTCGGCAACCGCGTCGGCCTCGCGTTCTAACGGATCGTCTGGATGCCCGATGGTGAGCTTGGCCTGGACCGCGGCTGGTTCGGGCTCATAGGCCGAGAATTTGGTCTGTACGATGTGCGAGTCATCGGCTTCAGCGCTCTGTGTCGTCGCCCTGGCGCCCGGTCTCTGCGCCAGGGCAATGATGCTGTCGTAGGCGCTGGCCGGGCCCGGCCGACCCGGCTCCCCGGTCTCGGGCTTGCGCTGCAATGCCAGCCGGGTTGCCTCGAACAGCGCAGCGCCCGAGGGCAAAACCCCGTCCCCCGAGTCGTCGTCCTGCGCCGCCGCAGACTGTGCAGCCCTGGCCATTACCGCATTGCCCGCGCCTTGCTGGTAACGCTCCAGCTCGCTCGATTGCTCCCGTTGAACGACCCTTGCCGATACCGGTGCGGGCGCCGGTTGTGAGGGCAGCGGTGCCACAGCGCGGCGAGATGGGCGATCGGGACGCCGCACCATCTGCTTTGGAGCGTGTTTCATGGCTGAATCTCGGGCCCTGCCAGTCCTGTGGCCGACCGCAGTGCTCGATGGTGTCCGCTATTTGGACATGTGGGCAGCCGCTTCCTTTTCTAGTCTTTTGCTTCCTTTTCTAGCCTTTTAAAAATTTTGCCCAGGGACTGGTAATACTTGATCTTGGCCTTGGTTGTTTCCAGTGCTTCGTTCCCGTCGGCGAGCGTCTCGGCATGGGTCTGGGCCAGCTTGGCCGTCTCCCAGGCGGCCCGGGCGTTGGTCCAGTCGAGCTCGGCCTTCTGATAGGCAGTCCAGTAGGCCACTTCGGCCTTGTGGAAGGCCTCGCATCGCTGCTCCTCCAGAAGCCGCATCGCGTTCTCGCTCATCTTGCCGTCCGATCGGGGCGCATCGCGCAGGTCGACCGTGAACTTGAGCTGAGCCGCGTCCCGGGCGGCTTTTTTGGCATATTCGGCCTCGTTTTTGGCCGCCTCGAATTTTCTCTTCTCCTGCTCCCATGCCGCATCGGCCGCGACGCGATTGCTCATCGCGACTGCCTTGGCCCGGTTGCTGGTCAGTCGCGCCATACTCAAGTCCAGCTCGTGCTGGGCATTGATGACGTCGAGCTCCAATTTCGGAATATTGGACGTGTCCGGCTCGGCAGAGGTCGGCGGGCAGACCCCCCCCTGGCCCGAGGAAACCGGCGTCGCAGTCGATGCACCTGCGTTCGACGCCGATGATGCTATATTCGATTGATCTCCATTTGACATAATTGCCTCCTCGTGGTGGTGATGGGCTCGAAATGCGTATTAGTGCTTTCCGTCGGCAGCGCTCGGGCTGACCTGCTCGAGTAACGAGGCATAACGGCCAAAATCCGATATATTCAAGATGCGACCCTGCTTCTGAAGTTCGCGCCGAATGCCGTGAAGAATGTGGCCCAGCCGCACAACCGCGCCGTCACTCGCCGCCATGACAGCCGCGGTCTGAATGACGTTTTTGATGGCGCCACCGGCCAGCTCGAACTGATCGGCCAGAAATGCGATCTCAAGCGACGACTCGACCGGCATCTGGTCGGGCAAAAGAGTCCGCCACAGACGCCGTCTCATCTCGCTGGTCGGAAACGGAAAGTCGACCAAAATCTGGATCCGACGCAGAAACGCCGGATCGATGTTCTTCTTGAGGTTGGTCGCGAGTATCGTGACCCCGTCGAACTCTTCGATTTTCTGCAAGAGGTAACTGGTCTCGACATTGGCGTGGCGGTCATGGGCGTCTTTGACCTCGGTGCGCTTGCCGAATAATGCGTCGGCCTCGTCGAAAAACAGAATCGCGTTGCTCCGCCACGCCGCGGCAAATACTCGATCGAGATTTTTCTCGGTCTCTCCGATGTACTTGCTGACGATCCCGGCCAGGTCGATGCGAAATAGTTCGAGCTTCAGCTCTCCGGCCACGAGCGATGCCGACATGGTCTTGCCAGTGCCGGGGGGACCGGAAAAGAGCACGGCCAGACCGCGGCCGTAGGGCGCCTTTGCGCCAAACCCCCACTGGTCGAACACCACCTCGCGATGGCGCAAATGCGCGACCACGCTGCGCAACTGGGTCACACTGTCGCCGGGCAAAACCAGGTCGTCCCAGTTGAACTGGGGCGGAACCAGCTGGGCCAGATCGCCGAGCTGGTGGCGACTCTGAAACTGACAGGCGCGTATCAGCGAGTCGATGGCAGGCCCCGATGATCCATTGGCCGACCGGGCTGCCTCGAGAAAATGAAACATGCGCGCAGCATCGTGAATCTGGCCAGAGCCGAGCCGAAAGCGCCAGGCGACCTCGTCGGCATGGTCGGCCGATGCGTCGCGCAGACCGCGTTGCCACAGTTCCCGTCGTTCACTCAGGTCGGGTGGCGGAGCGTGGAGGATGAGCACTGCGCGCGCGGACAACTCTCTGTGCAGGTCTGGCCCAGCCTGGCAAAAAATCACACACGGCCCCTGGTATCTGTCCAGCCCGGCGGCCAGCGCCGTGGCGGCCGCTGCCTTGCCCTGCTGGCCGAGTTCGTCGATGCCGATAAATGCGAGCAGGGCCCCGGTGAGCCGAGCCTCGTTGATGGCGGATTGAATCCGCTCGCTTATCGGAAATTGCACCGCTGCGGCGCGAGCCAGGTCGGCGGGTAGAAAGGGACGTCCGCGCTTGCGCGCCAGTTCGGCAGCACTGCAAAGCCCGGCCGCCGAGTCGCCGGTCTGGATGATGCCAATCGCACCCGCATCGAGCTGCCAGATGCGATCGAACTGGTCCAGGGCGTGCTGCTGGCTGATCGTGGCAGGCGGCAGAGGGCCGCCCGGGCGCATGGCTTCTACTGCACGCTCGGCTCCATCTTGATCGAGCAGAAATCTCACCAGACGGGGAGAGATATCGATGGTGCGCGACAGCCACGAGCGCTGCGGGCCTTCTGGCGGAATGCCCAGCCGGACCAATCCGCTGCGCAAGAGCGGCGAGTCGTCGGCAAAACGGTCGCGCAGGGCCAGCCGCTCCGTTGCACTTCCGGCCAGCAGGGTCAATGCCAGGTCCACGCGCGGCTCCGGTCGGGTCAGGTCGTCCTGCAAAAAGGCGTACACCCGCTCGTACTTGCGGTCCACATGCGGCGCGACCGCGATGACGACCGCGGCCAGAGAGACCGCGTCCAGGTTCAGGTTGCGCGCGAGCTCGATGATGGGAAGCCGGATGCCCCGGGCCAGGCTGAGCTCGATACGCGCGGCAATGACCACACTCAGTTGGTCTTTGCGGCGTCGTATTTCAGCCCTGTGGTCGTCGTCCGACAGCTGCTCCCCAGCCGACGACAGCTGGGTTAGCACATCGTCTGTGTTGAGAAACCGCTTTGGCTCGATACGCGCTTTTCCGACCGCGTGAAGTCGTTCGAGCAGGATCAGGTCGAGACGCTCGAGCTCGGTGAGTAGATGCTCTTCCGCGCTGCTGAAACACTCGACGTCCTTTCTCGATTGGCTCACGGAGTGGGCTCCAGGATATCGAACGGAACCGAGGCGCTGCGAAATCTGTCCATCTGGAGCCGAACCCGGATCCGGCGGTTGGTCCCGAGCGTGGCTGGCACAACCACTCTCAGCTTGCCGGGCCCCCGTCCCTCGTCTTCGGGGTCGACCACGGCCACTTGATTGTATCGACCCTCGAATCGCACTTGCAGAAATTCAGAGGCCAGGTTGGCACCGGTGATCCGTACTGTGACGCCCGGCGCGGCGCCGTCCGGCTCGATCGAGGCCAAAAAGGGCACTGGCTCGATGTCGGGTTCCACCTTGGGGTCGCCGCTGCCCGCTGCGATTTCCTGAACCACGGGCACCCTCTTTTCCGGCACACCGGGCTCGAGCAGAACCAGGGACACCTCGTAGGCGACCGAGGCGCGCAGGAGCGCCACGTTATTGCCCCATATGCTGTTGATGGAGTCCAGATCCATATTCAGCAATACCACCTGAATGTTCCGGGCGCGCACCGGGCTTTGTCCCAGATTGCCCTGAAGGTCGTCATCGGCGAGGTGCTGATTGTTGAACAGGATCTGGATCGACTCTCCGAGCAGTCGATGCTCCGAACTGCCGTCGCTGGCAAATGCAGTTAAAAGATAATAGAGCCGCAGCGCCAGCGGCTCCTTGATCTGGACCTCCTCGTTGCCCTGGCGCTCCAGCGGCACCCAGCCGCCGCTGTTGCGCCGGTGCTCTTCCTGATTGATCAGATAGAGGTAAAGATTGACCCGGGGCTCTGGCTGGTCTTCCTTGTGAGGGGAATCGACCGTGACCACAACCGACGGGTCTCTGACCTGCAGCTGATTCTGCAGAAGCACCCTGAGCGTTTCGCTCACATCGCGTATGGCATTGAAGTCGCTCACAACAGACTAGTCGCTTTTGACTTCCAGCGGCAGATGGACATGTGTCTTGCAGTTGTCGATCGAATAATCGAGTTCCATGCACACGTAATAACAACCCGGCGCTGTGCCCCGCGTGATGACCGAGAAATACTTGCTGACCCCGTCGTGCGGGTGCAGATGGCCATAGTACGCATCGTTGGGTATGATCTCGATAAACGCGTTGCCGTCGGGAAGTCGATGTCCGTCGTTGGGCTCCTTCAACTCCTTGTCTGGATACTGCAACCCCTCATCGGCACCATGGTAGCTCATGATTCGTACGTCACAGACCCGTGCATGGTGGATATGGTAGTGGCTTTTGTTGGTGAGAGTGAGCTCGAGAGTGGCGTCATCCTGGGTCGAAAAATACGACTCGAGCTGTCCTGTGTCGGGATCGCAGCCGTGCAGGGGACGGGTCCCTTTTTTGAGTTCAAAGCAGGCCTCGATGTACCCTCCGTGTAAATGAGGAAGCGGAAAGTGGCAGCAGAGGTGCTTGAGCTCGCCGGGTGCTGTCCGCTTGTCGGACCGTCTGATAAAACCTGGATTTTTATATGGCTCATTCATGGTCGTTCTCCTTGTCCTGGTCAATAGTGTGTTTGCTTCGTAAAGAGCGCGTGCCAGCACGGATGATGCCTGTGGGCGATACACCAACAGGCAACAAGAACTTTCGGTGCTGGCAGGCGGGACGCCCATCCCAGTAGACGACGTCGTAGTTCAGCTTGACATCGATCTCATAACAATCTGCCTTGACGCCGCGAGTGATCGCGCGGTAGTGGAGAGCCTTTGTGGACTGGGGTTTCAGGCATTCGATGATCTGCTCGTTGGGGATGAGCTCGATCAGGCAATTGCCGTCGGGCATCGTGTTGTCCTGCAGGACCTCCGGGGCCAGGGTGATGCACACCTCGATGTTTAGCGCCAGGTAATAGTTGGACGCATTCTTGACCGTGATGACGTACTCGGTGTCGTCGTCAGTGCCAAAATCGTGGTCGGTCATCTCGGTGCTGATTTCCAGCACGCGGCAATTGGCAGCGGTCGAGGGATCGAATACAGCTCCGCCAGGGGGCTCGATATCGAGGTCGAAACGGCCGATACCGCCCTTCCACGAGGGAGGCAATTTTGTCATGAGTCACCTCTCGTTCGAGTCCAGTCGTCGACAAAGCGCGCCGCGTCTGCCAGTGTCGGGGTAAACTCCAGCTCGTCGAGTCGCACTGCGCGATGCCACAGCGCTTCGAGCTCTGCGAGCAGCGAGTCCTCGCTCTCGCCCTTCTTACCGATGCGGCTGGTGATGGTCGCTGTGCGCTCGGCAAGCTGCTGGACCGCAGCCATGATTCGCTTCTGATTACGCCCTCGCGGCGATTCGTCATCTCGGTAACAGTCGGCCAGGGTCTGCCACTTGTCGACCAACCGATCGCGGCTTGACTCGGCTTTGATTGCATCCATGGCGCGCAGCGCCTCCAGCGAAATTGCACCGAGATCGTGCGGTTCCCCGGCACCCGCGTGCGCGGTCGGCGCGGGCGGAGTGTCCGACTCGCCATCGGCCAGCTCGACCCCGCTCTCGTCGGCCTGTTCAGTCGACACGTCATCGCTGTCCGATTCGAGCTCCTCGTCATCGCTGTCCGATTCGAGCTCCTCGTCATCGCTGTCCGATTCGAGCTCCTCGTC
>JAKSDA010000254.1 GCA_022360315.1 Pseudomonadota bacterium | reverse complement strand
GGCCAGTGGTGTGGTGGTGGGTTCGGCCAAGACCAGGAAATGGTAGCGAAAAACGGGGCCACCAGTTCCGCGGACGTCCATGAGTGTACGGTAATCCGCTGCATTTGTTGGTGTCACGTGCAATCCAGTGCGAGGGACGCGGTGGCGATACCCTCGCGCCAGAGATCCCGAGCTTTGTCACGCTGCTCGTCGCTTTCGAGCCGACGTGATACTCGGTCTCGATGACAGGGCGCGGTGAAGCTCGATGCTCGAGTACATGCGCTCCTTGCCGGGCCTCAATCTGACGAAGGATGACCTGATTATTGGACACTTTGATTCCAGAATTCTGGACACATTACGTGCCAGCCTGGACAAATCCCAGGAGTTGGATAATTTCGCGCAACTTGGTGCACGGGCTCGCAGTCTTACAGCCCAAATGAGACAGAACTACATGAAAGACACTCAGAGTGCGTTTTCTGAAAAAACTCTTATAAGTAAAAAATCATATTTCCGATGGCTTCCAGTGATTCTCGGCGTCTGTTTGTTTACGACAAGTGCGCCAGCCGAAGCTGCGAAGTACGTATTGTATCTTCACGGACGGTCCATGGATTCGTTCCCCGGGACAGCGTATATAGGAAGTAGCGCGGCATGGACTCACGTCGGGATGAGCTACAACGGTAGCCGCCGGTTGAACAATCCCCAGGTGCGCAATGCGATTAAAGAAGAGATCGCCGACCGCTGCACGAGTACAGACTGCGTAATCATCTGTTATAGCGCTGGCTGCGCCCGTATGCTTCTCGCCCTCGAAGATCTCCGTGCCGAGGGCCGCTATCCGTCTCGATTTCTATGGGCCTCTGCTGCGGGATCTGCTGCTGGCGGGACCAAGCTCTTGCTTGGGAACCTATGGATGTTGTGACAACTTTTCTACCGGCACCACTGCCGGTTGTACGTGCGGCGAGGTTCTCTGCTTTCAGCAGAAGCAAGCAGGCCGCAGTTTCTTCACCGGAGAGAAGTGCTCGGGATGGGAGTACAGCAAGGGAACCTTCAGTCGGTTTCAGAGTTACGATGGCCTGGGGACGTCCGGGAACAACACAGCCACGGTGACCGTACGCTCGACGCGCAGTGTCGACGGCATATGCCGGCCGCTGGTGAAAGTATTCCTCTACAACGGCTGTGAGGACTATTTTCCAGTGACCAAGTCTTATGCCACGATGCGCCGAGTCTATCGCGTCGGCATCTCGTCGCATCCCGCCGATCCCAATACGGCTTCCCTGCGCAACGGCTATGTCGTTTCCTCCCATGACCACCGCGATAGATACTGTCCATAAGCGTAAGGTGCATCGAATATGATACGAACCAACTTCAAAGTTTCCTGCACCCTCGTCCTACTAGCTTGCATGGGCGTATGGGCCTTTATAGTAGCCCATGAAGAGCCCCACGAAGGGCGGTTACCGAGCTCTTCGGAAACAGCTGACAGGCCGCAGCAAAAAAGCAAGCGAGAACTCGTGTCGCGGCTCCGAGCCATGTCTACTCAGAGTATCTCGGCCCCTGATATCAGGGATTCCTCTGAAGAGTCAGCGTCGTCTGACGCAGTATCGCGCAAAAGGGCGCTTGAACGCGCCAAGAAGACTCTTGCGCTCTACAAAGAGACGACTACCTATCCGTACTGGTCGCGTCGCGCTGACGGATCGACTATGCACCTCATCGACTGGCAGAAGACCTACCCAGTTGGGCAAGTATGGGCTGCCGACGCTGAGCGGCGCGAAATCCGGGCGGACCTCACGATGGACCGGCTCTTTGCAAGTCCGGGAGAAACACTGACCGCCATCCTCACCGTCACTCGCGCCGACGACGGGTCACCCTTTATTCCCGATGAGGTGACGGCCCGTGTCGAGTACTTCAACCCGGAGTTCGAGGAATGGTCGAAGGCAAAGGACGTGGAGTGGACGCGGCAAGGCGACCAGTGGCGCGCCGAGATCCAGCCGTCGAGCATCGCGCCACTGACGGCTGCACAGCGCGATGTGAACTTTGTCGCGTCGGTGCGTCGCGGCGAGGCATTCTCGAAGGAACTGCGGATGCCGTTTCGCTACGTGGCAGCTCCGTCCTTCGTCGTCCACGGATTGGCTGGCGACCGCGTGGTCGATGGGTCCCTGGAATTGACCCTCGATGTGGAGGTGATTCATATCGGCCCTACTCTCATTCAAGCGGGTCTCTTCGATGAACGGGGCGAGACTCCGATTGCGGTCTACGACGACTATTTTCGTCCCACGCAACGTGGGCGGCAGCAGGTAGCGATCCGTTTCTTCGGCCGGGCGATTCGGGAACGCGGTATCGCCGGCCCGTATCGAGTGCGCGCGCTTCACGGCCACGTACGCCCTCCAGGCGATGTGCCGCTTGAGCTGTTCTATTCCGTGCCGGATGAGCCTCCGCTCGTCACGGATGAATATCCGCTCACCGCATTTTCGTCTGAAGAGTGGAATTCTCCTGAGCGCAGCGCCAAGATTGCTCTATACGAGGACGTCATTCGCGAGCTTGAGCCGTCGCAGAAGCACTGAGCGCGCGCCGTCCAGGAGGCTGGGTCCACCCCCGCGTCGAGTGCGTAGCGCTGGATCTCGCGGGATTTATCGTGGGCCAGGTTGGCCTCGTTCGTCACAAATGCGTGCGTATTCGCTGGGTCGTACCGGAGGAGATAGGCCAGGCCGTGCTGGATCGTGAACGTCTTGGCGTGCCGCGGCGGCAGTGACACCAGCGCTTGCACCGGCCGGTGCCGGCTCTCCTCGATCAGCTCGCGCAGCGGGGCAACGTGATCGGGCGACGGGAAGCGGGGCGAGATGCGACCGATGAAGTCAGACAGCGGCTCGACGCCGTGTTGCAGCTGCTCCAGGGCCTCAAGCTCGAGTCTCTCTGCGCGGGTGAGGGGGATGAGGTAACGATGATCTGTGGCGGGTATACTGGCAACCCCGGGAACGTCCTCGACTACTGGTCCGCCGAATCAGCCACAACATAAACAGCGCCAACAGCCCGATGATCCCACTTGTCTCCGCGTATGCTCCACCGGTACTACAGCCACATCCGTGCCGTCTGGCCGGCTTGTTCCGGATCGGGCGCGCGGCCTCCAGGGGGCCGTCCACACCGGCCATGATGAACGCCGCCCACGCCCTCGGCGGCGTGCGCTTGCGGATCGCCGCGATCTGCACCGCTCGCAATGCATCACTGCGCGCCATACCCTCAGCCAGATTTTGGTACAACTGGGCCATGAATTGACGGGTCGCGCGGTCCTCGACTTTCCACAGGGTCATTAGTTGGGTTTCTGCTCCGGCCAATATCAATGCCCGGCGCAGCCCGTAGACGCCATCGGCCCGGCCAGTCGGGGTGCCCCACCGGTCGTGGATTTCGGTCGTGCCGACCGCTGTGTCGCAGGCTGACAACACGGCCAGCTCGGTTCCCTGCAGGTCCAGGGCAGCTAGCTCGAGGGCGGTGAGCAGGCCAGCCAAACTTGCTGCCATCCTCTGCGGATCGTCATCCGTCCATCACAGAACCTGCTCGACCCGTCGTAACTGGGGCCAGAAATTCGAGACATTTACGTAAGACCGTGATGGTCAAGTTTTCGGGGGGGTATGTGTCACTGAGGACTACGAACGCAGCCCTGGGCCTTGAGCAGCTCAGCTGCCTAGCGTCCGAACGTGGTTGCTATGGGTAGACCGGTGTCACGTTTCTTACTAGGAGCACGAAGCCGGTCGGCAACATTCTGCCCGTCGACAATGTGCACGATTCATGAGGGACCATCAGGGTTGTCCCTCAAAAAGCTTGCTCGGAATCCCGGCTATCTCCATCAATCTTCATGCTGCTACTCAACCTGGAGGCGAACGTATGGCTCGGGCAGGGCCAGCTGATCGGCTCCGTCGAGGAGCCGCGATGCATCGATCAGGTGCACGTTGTCCTTGCGCGCGAGCTGTTGCAGCAAGTTGAACTGCTCGCCGAAGACGAAGGTGACCATGTGGAAAAGGTGTGGGGAGAGGTGCGATGAGGGAAGCAGCCGGCATTCGGTTCGCAGCGACTTCCAGATCATTTCCGACCAGTTTTTATTTGCGGACAGCTACGGAACGTGGTAACGATGCACCCGGTGTGATATGGGCCGTGTTTCGCGGGCGCGGTTTTGCCAAGTGTCGGAGTAACCTACGATGCAGAACGCTCCGTTCGTTTCCATCAACGAACTAGCTTGGATCAGCAGCCTGTTTATGGGCGCTGTCTTCGTTGTTTCCAGTGGCGCAAAGCTGCGGCACTGGCACCGGTTTCGCGACACCATCGCATCCATGGAACTCATTCCCGCGGTCATGCTGCGCCCAGTCGTAGCGTGCATTGTCGCAGCGGAAGTGCTGCTTGCTTTGAATCTTCTGACGGCGACGGGCACCAGGATAACCGGCGTTTTGGTGTTCACACTGCTCGGCGTATTCATTCTGACACTTACCGCGTCTCGCTTACGCGGCAACAAGAGACTCGTGTGTGGATGTTTTGCCGATTTCGAGCACAAGCAATCGGTGGCCTACTTGATCACCCGCAATGTACTGCTTTGCGCGACGGCCTTGCCGTTGTTGTTAGTCAGCGAGATTTATGTGCCCGCTTGGGGTATGTTCGAATGGACGTTGGCAATCTGTACGATTGCAGGCGTCGCTTTGGCTTGGCAGGGACTTGTCGAGATCGGTCAAATCGTGCGGCTGCACAATGCCGAGGCCACGGCAATCGACGCCGAATTGCAGGCCATGGTGTAAGATTCGCGCCCGACTTCAGCGGTGGGCAGCATTTTCGAGACAATATCAACAAATCATAAGTTACCGCAAAAGTGTTCTTGGATTGGTCGACAGTTGGTTGGGTATCGTACATCGTCCTGTGGGCTGTTGTCGTAATCCAGTTTTTCTTGATCCTTTCGGTGGCGCGCCTCGTTGGTCAACTATCGCGCAGGTTCCCGCGGGGAGGAGCGATGACGGTTGATCCGGGACCGGAGCTGGGCGAGATGCTATACAATTGGGAAGGAACGGACTTGAATGGTCAAACGGTCGTTCTGGAATTCCCGCGCCGGCGCGATTTATTCCTTTTCTTCCTTTCGCCCCACTGCACCGTCTGTACGGAGCTGATGCCGGCCGCGCGAAGTTTTATTCGTGAGATATCCGACCGGGCGGAAACGATGACCGTTATGACTCACGGAAGTCGCCAGCTGCAGCGCGAATACAGCACGGCGCATCAGCTCAATGAGTACCACGTCTTGCAAGAAGAGGAACTTCCCGAGGGGTGGTATGTCGGCGGCGCACCCTTCGGCATTTGGGTGGAGCGCACCGGAAAGGTGCTCGCCAAGGGGATGGTCGATCGGCGGGAACACTTGGAAAGCTTGAAGAATGCGGCTGACCTTGGCCTGCCGACCATGCAGAGCCTGCAAGCCGACCGCACCAGACCCTCAGGGGATACTTCCGTCGACGAATCGGCGGACGAGACGGCCCGTTCATTGTGATTTTTTGGGAAAGGAGCGCTATGAGAAATCTCGAAGAATGGTTGATCTATTGGGTGAAAGTGCTGTGTGACTGGCTCAACAACAACACACCCGGTCAGCACCCACTAGCACTGGCGGGCAATGCCCTGGCCGGCATCAAGCCCGGGCCGTTGCTTCCGGTCGACCGGCGTTTTGGACTTGAGATCATCATGATGGCAAATGCGATGAACGCCGGCCAGGTAGGACCACACGCCAAAGGAAAAGACAAAACCTGTGGCTTCTGGGCGTACTGCGGTATGATGGGTTATTTGTGCACGAATTGCGGTGGTGGCAACGCATTCGATGGAAAGAAGGTGCGTTGCCCCTCGGGAACTGTTAAAGGCAACGCTTGGTACAGCTGCTGCAAAGACCCCAACGGCAAGGGCCGATACATTGGATGGGTCGACTGCTGCCAGAAAAAGAAGACGGCCAAGCCCTGTGGCGGCCCGCCTTGCGTTAACAATCCCAACGTGGCGGATTGGTGCGCGGGGGTCGGCTATTTGTGTTGATCCCCAAGAACTTGCCGCAAAAGTCAGCAAGGGCTGGTCGAGGGAGGCGGACGCGGAGTTGACCCCGTACCGCGGAGCATAGCAACAAATTGGGCGGTGCAGGATGTGGTGGGCTTGGTTGTGGGGAGGGT
>JAKSDA010000460.1 GCA_022360315.1 Pseudomonadota bacterium | reverse complement strand
TTCCGCTGTGTCCTCTTCGTCTTCGTCTTCGTCCTCGTCCTCGTCCTCTTCGTCCTCGTCCTCGTCCTCTTCGTCCTCGTCCTCTTCGTCCTCTTCGTCTTCGCCCTCGTCCTCTTCGTCCTCTTCGTCTTCGTCCTCGTCCTCTTCGTCGTCCTCTTCTTCGTCTTCGTCTTCTGCGCGGCTGTTGATCACCTCTTCAAGGATCGGGTCGTCTTCGCCGGCCTCGTCGTCGGCCAGTTCGCCCATGGCAACGTCGGCTCCGGCACTGTCGTTGCGGTAGGGCATCGGTGGGCTGTCTCCATCCCGAGCCTGCATCTCGCTGACGAGATCGGCGGGATCACGGGAAGTATCTAGGAGCGCAGCGTCCTCGTCGCCATTGCTGTCCTGGTCCGCAGGCTGACCTGGCTCGACGGCCTCGATTTCGTCGCCTGAGCCGGTTTCGTCGGTACTGGAGTCGACTGCGTCGGCCTCGTCTTGCTGTGGGCTATCTACTGTCGTGTTCGAATCGGTATCTTGTTCAGTTGGCGCCTCGGTATCGGAGACGGCGGTCGTGGTTTCGTGGGACATAAGACTCTTCCAAGCTGCTTCATGGCGCCTCCTCGCCCGCGCTGTTCATCACGCGGAGAAGCAGTTCTCGCGACCGGTCCAGGTCCCGCTTCGCGCGGGAGAGATCGGCCGCTTGTTGTTCGTCGAATCGGACGAGCAGGCTCTGATACTTGAGACGTATGGTGGGCAACTCGCGATGAACCCGCGCCATACGATCGTAGGCCTCGCCCATGTGGGTATCCGCTAACTCCGAGAATCGGCACTGTACGGCGACTCTGTCCCATTGCCTCATCCAACGCTCGGAAAACGCCATCCAATGGGGCGTGAGCTTCTGGCTCTGGCCGGGCAGAGCCAGGAGCTGGGCAGCGATGCCTCCCAGCTCGTCGTAGAGGCCGGCAACACTGCGGTGGCAGTGCATGAGCGCTTCGTTGTCTGGATCGTCGCCCGAGAGCACCGGGCCATTGGGGGTAGGTGCCGGACGAAAAAACAGCTCATTGACCACGGATGCTGCCAATAGGAGGAAACCCGCCGTGATGGTGCCGATGTAAAGCGCGGCAAGAATCTGTCTGTAGCGCTTGAATTCATTGGCTTTCTCGGATCCACGAGGCAAGGATGCCGGCCAACATAGTCGTCTCGCGGCGCCTGGTCAAGATTCGACCTCCGCGATCGGTTCGGACCCTGTGGTGAGAGCCGCCTTGCTCGAGCAAAAAACCAGCGCGGACTTCGGTGTCGGAGGCAACCTTGTCGCGGGGTTGCGCCAACCCCTGTCCGGCCGGCTCTTTTGATCAGTCGGTTGCCGGCGGCACATTTCGCCCGCTGTGACGGCCGGGGCGATCCCGGTTCAGTTGCAGCGATCCCGCTTGCTTACCGGCGCCGCGATCGCATTCGTCTCGATCGCACCCGACTCGGTTTCGATCGCACCCGACTCAATTACCGCCGGCCTGGTCACTGCCGGCCTGATCAGTCCCGCCCGGGGTTTGTGCGGGATCGGACGGTGTGGAGGCCGACCCCTTCTCGCCATCGCTCTCTGTGTCTTCGACTGCGATTTCGTCGCGACGGTCGACTTTGCTGTCAAAGTCGTTGTCGTAGAGAATCGCGACCAATCGGCCTTTGACGTATTGCTCCCATCGGTCGGCCTTGCCGTCGCCATTGCGATCAATGCGCACCGACGTGAGCTGTCCGGACTCGTCGTAGACTTCTTGCACGTCGAAGCGACCGTCGAATCCGCTTTCGCGCTGGGCTTCGACCTTGTGGCCCGTCTTGGGATCGAATTGATAGTAGGTGTCGAAGCGCCCGTCGAAGTCGCTGTCGGTCTTTTCGAACAGTTTGGCGCCTTTCTTATCATACGCGACGACATAATCCTTCTTGCCGTCGTGGTCGAGATCGACCTGCTTGCAGCTCAGGATTTGCAGCCGCGCACCGCCCTCTTTGACCTGTTTGAACAGCTTCCACACATCCGGTCGGTTGTCGCGATTGAGATCGTAGGTAGTGACCTGCTTTCCCTTGGTATCGCACAGCTCCGGGTCGACCTCGGGAACGCTCTTGGCCCGGTCCGACGGCATGAGCTTGCCGCCTTTGCCCTTGCTCTTGCCACCACACGCGGCCATCGAGCCGATGATGGTGCAGCCAGCGAGAAGGACCAGAGATAGCTGCGCGGCGAAACGCGGCGCCGCGCCACAGAGGGATTTTGATGCAACCGGGAAGTGAGCGGCCATGGTCAATCATGACCAGCTCCATTCAGGGGTGCAAGCAGTTGGGATCACACGAAGGCGTTGACCAGATACATAGTGTCACGTATGGTAACTCAGTGGCCCGAAAAAAAATCTCGACCACGGTGTACATCACTCCCGAGCAGGATGCGGCCCTCAAGCAACTGCACGCGCGTACCCGGGTTCCGGTAGCCGAGTACATTCGGCAAGGTATCGACATGGTCCTGGACAAGTACAAGGACCATCTACCCGGTCAGGTCGACCTCTTCCGGGAGTGAGAAGCTCTCGTTTTGGGCAATTGATCGGGTTCTGCGAAAACCCGGCAAATGTGCTAGACCCCTCGTGGCCGGATGATTGCGCGAGCGCTGTGCTCGGGCGTCCGCCTTACCGTTTGAGAGTGTTTTATGTCCCACCCTCAGGAGCTGATCCGCAACTTCTCGATCATTGCCCATATCGATCACGGCAAAACCACCCTGGCCGATCGGATCATGGAGCTCACCCAGGCGCTCAGCGAGCGGGAGAAGACCGATCAGTTTCTCGACAAGATGGAGCTGGAACGCGAGCGGGGGATCACGATCAAATCCCAGGCGGTGCGTCTTTCGTTCCGGTCCAGGGACGGCAATACCTACCAGCTCAACCTGATCGATACACCGGGACACGTCGACTTCCACTATGAGGTCTCGCGCGCCCTGGCTGCGTGCGAAGGCGCGCTTCTGGTAGTCGACGCAGCTCAGGGAGTGGAGGCGCAAACGCTGGCCAACGTGTACGTGGCCCTGGACAACGACCTCGAGATCATTCCCTGTCTCAACAAGATCGATCTACCGGTTGCCCGACCCGATGAGGTCAAAGAGGAGATCGAGGAGACCATCGGACTCGACGCGGCAGACGCGCTCCTGGTCTCGGCCAAGACCGGCGAAGGGGTAGCCGAGACTCTCGAGGCGATTGTCGAGCGCGTTCCATCCCCCGAGGGCGACCGGGCCGCACCGCTCAAGGCTCTGATTTTCGACTCGTGGTACGACTCGTTCAAGGGAGTCGTGGTGTTGATCCGGGTGGTCGAGGGCCGGATCGCCAAGGGGGTGAAGATCCGTTTCATGGCCACGGACAGGGTGTACGAGTGTCAGGAGACCGCTGTCTTTGCCCCTCATCCCAAAACTGTCGCCGCGCTCGAGGCCGGCGAGGTCGGCATCATCGCCGCCTCGATCAAAGACATCAGTCACGCCCGGGTCGGCGACACCATCACCGACGACGACCACCGGTGCGCCGCTGCTCTCGAGGGGTTCAAGGCGGTCAAACCGATGGTATTTGCCGGTCTATTTCCGGTCGACGCCGGCGACTACACCGATCTGAAAGAAGCCCTGGCCAAACTGACTCTCAACGACGCCTCGGTGACGTACGAGCCCGAGACCTCGAGCGCACTGGGCTTCGGGTTTCGCTGCGGCTTTCTCGGCCTGCTTCACATGGAGATCATCCAGGAGCGGCTCGAGCGCGAGCACGATCTCGACCTGATCACCACAGCACCTTCGGTGCGCTATCTGGTCCACCTCAAGGACGGCGCGATCGAGGAGGTCGACAACCCGGCCAAGATTCCCGATATCGGCAAATTCGACCACATCGAGGAGCCGGTCATCATTGCCACCATCCACGTGCCTCAGGAGTATGTCGGACCGGTCGTGCAGCTGTGCGAGGAACGCCGCGGCATGCAAAAAGGCATCACTTACGGAACCAGTGGCCGGGTCCAGGTCGCCTATGAGATGCCGCTCGCCGAGGTGGTATTTGGTTTTTACGACCGGCTCAAAACGCTGTCACGGGGCTATGCTTCACTCGACTACGACCCGGCCGGCTACCGCAAGTCGGACCTGATCCGTCTCGACGTCCTGGTCAACGGCGAGAAAGTCGACGCACTGTCCACGGTAGCTCACAAAGACAGCGCCTATCACCGCGGCCACGAGCTGTGCGTCAAGATGAAGGAAGTGATTCCACGGCAGATGTACGACGTGGCCATTCAGGCTGCGATCGGCAGCCGCGTGGTCACCCGGGTCAATGTCAGGGCGCTGCGCAAGGATGTGACCGCCAAGTGTTACGGCGGAGATATCACTCGAAAACGCAAGCTGCTCGAGAAACAAAAGAAGGGCAAGAAGCGGATGAAGGCCCTGGGCGCCGTCGAATTGCCGCAAGAGGCGTTTCTCACTGTGCTCAAAGTGGATTAAACAGAAACGCATTAACAGAAACAGTTCAAAACAAGGCGTTTCTGTCCGAAGCCAAACCGCCGAGCCGACCGGGACTCCGGGCCGGCTCGAAGCGGTCGGGCCACGCGCGATCAGGTTGGAGCCTTTCCGGTGTGTCGCCCATTCGACTGGCCAGGTAAAATCGGTTAATTTTACCGGATATGTCGTCGCAGGCGCACATCGATCGCAGCGTGCGGATCGAAGCCAAGAAGCTGATTCAGGAAGCCCGTATTTGTGCCACCAAATACGGCTACAAAATGCCCAAACACGCCCGCGAGGAGCTGGCTCAGCGCATCGGCGAACTGGAGCGGGCGTCCCGCGAGGACGATGGCGGCGCCATGCGGGGTCAACTGAACCGCCTCGACGACCTGATCGACGAGTACGCGGCGCGCAAATCGACCGTGCGGGAATACGCCGAATCGATCGGCATTGCCATCATGATCGCCCTTTTCTTGCGCGCTTTCGTGGTCGAGGCGTTCAAGATCCCGTCTGGCTCCATGATTCCGACCATGGAGATCGGCGACCACATCTTTGTCAACAAATTTCTCTACGGGGTGCGCATCCCGTGGACGCGGACCAAGTTCTTCGATTTCAGAAAGCCCGAACGGGGTGAGGTCATTGTCTTTATCAACCCGTGCGAGCAGGAGAAGGACTTCATCAAACGCATTGTGGCCATCGGTGGCGACACGGTCGAAGTGCGCTGCAATGTGCTTTATGTCAATGGCAAGCCAGTGCCTTACGAACTGGTGGCCGACAGCGACGAGTGCTCGTACTGGGATCGCGACGGCGATGCCGACGAAGTGGGCCGGTGGAGCGAGAAGGTTTGTAGCCGCTACTTCGAGACCATCGACGGGGTTCGTTTCCAGACCCACTACGACGAGATGCGTCCGGCCCTGGAGCGCAGCCGGCAGAACTCGAAGGGCCGCCTGTCGCGGTCTGCGGCGCGGCTGGGCCGGGGCCACGATTTTCCCGCGCTCTATTCGAGCGGTGTGCCCACGTGCGAAGGCCACAGCGGCCGTACGGTCGACAATCCGACTACCAAATTGGGCCTTACCGAGGACTCGATACCGGAGCGCGAAGAGTACAAACACCTGGGCCAGTGCAGACCGACAAAGCGCTACCGGGTGCCGGACGGCCATGTCTTTGTCATGGGCGATAACCGGGATAACTCGAGTGATTCACGCTCGTGGGGCGTGGTGCCGCTCGACAACATCAAGGGCAAGGCGCTGTTTATCTGGTGGTCGGCCAAGCCCGAAGATGCCGGTGGCGTGAGCTGGAGGCGGATCGGCAAAGTCGTGCACTAGCGACGTTCGGGAAAAATCCCGAACGCCGCTACCGTTATTGGGCAAAAAATTGGGCAAAAAGCCGTCCGGCGGACTCCCGCCGGGTGCCCGATGTGCCCGAAATCGGCTGATCGCCGCTCTCGGCCGGGGCGCACGCGAATTCGGGGCAAACGATTCTTCCCGCATGCTGCTAGCTAGTTCCCGTCCCTAAATGCCCGTTTTGCCTCGTA
>JAKSDA010000255.1 GCA_022360315.1 Pseudomonadota bacterium | reverse complement strand
TCGGACAGGCATCCGATGCGCAATTCGTTTCATAGGATGCAATTTTATTTAATTATGTTCATAAAAATAAATGATTTTAATTCAAGAATAGATTACTTTATGTTATGCAAAATTAAACCTATGGACATGACCGCATAAACTCGTGGCAATGACACTTAGACAAATCGAAGCCTTCCGCGCCGTCATGATTACCGGCTCCATCACCAAAGCCGCCTCCGAGCTTCACGTATCACAGCCTGCCGTAAGCCGAATCCTGGCGGATCTCGAGGATTCAATCGGTTTTAAATTGTTTGCGAGGATCAATCGAACGATGATTCCGACCGACGAAGGGAGGGCTTTTTTCGAGGACGTCGAAAGATCGTTCACCGGATTGGAAGAACTAAAACGTTCCGCTCAGGCCATTGGCGCCTGCTTCCGCGGTCGTGTACGCGTGATATTCGTTCCTGGGGTGGGATCAAAAATAATTGCAGATGTGATCGAAAAATTTAAAAAGGAAAACCCGGAAATCGCGGTCACGGTTGAAGTCGAACCATCTCAACGACTATTTGAGCTGGTTGCCACAAAACGCTTTGACGTGGGTATTTCAACCACACTGCCGACAGATATGGGTTCAATCAAGGTTCGCAGATGCGCCCAGGGCAGCGCCGTATGTATCCTGCCAAGAGGTCATCGGCTGTCGAAACAAAAGACGATTTCACCACAAGATCTCGAGGGGGAGAGTTTTATCTCATTTTGTTCCGACTCGATTGCGCGAAACCGGATCGATGCCGAATTCATTAAAGCCGAAGTAACCCGCGAACTGCAAATTGAAGCGCGGACGACGAGCGTCATCATTTCGATGGTCGAATCCGGGCTGGGTGTTTCCATCATCGGGCCTGTATTCGATCTCGACCGGGTCAGCGAACACGTCGAGGTGCGCCCGTTTCGGCCTAAAATTCACACCGATCTGGTCTTTCTCTATCCGACCGCCAAACCAGAATCTTTAATTACAAAGAGATTTACCCATTCGGTCGGCGATTATCTTCGGTCGTATTTTTCATCGACTAACGAGTTCCTGGATGATCTCCATTGGGAATCCCTGATTGGATGAGAATCGCATCATTTGCATTTTTTCTCAGTACCTTCCAAATCAAGTCAGCGACGCTAACTTCACCTGCACATAGACAGATTCGCCAATTTGCCTGACCGGAAACACTTCGATGTCCGCAGTTGCCGGAGCACTCAGATACTCTCCCGTACGAATACAAAATCTTGCCTGATGCAGAGGACATTCAATTCGATCCCCATCCACGATCCCGTCACTGAGACAGGCATCTTCGTGACTGCAAATATTGTCGAACGCATAAATCCGGTCCTCAAATCGACACAGGCCAATTTGACGATCCAGCACCTGGACGACTTTTACCTCCTCCTCTTCTATTTCAATTTCTTTAGCCGCAAAGAACCAGTCCGACTCCTCGATATCGATCGTCATCAAACGGCACCAGGGTATCGAGCGGCCAGCTCCCGGGTTACGTAGTCCCGTCTCTTGCGAGGATCCAGTCGATCGGCGCTACGGTAAAGATCGAATACTTCGTTTATGAGCCGCTTCATCAAGCTACGATCATCCTCTGCATCCGGGGGCATGCGCAAAATGGTATCGCCACCATAGGTGTTTACCGGTGAAGATTCGCTGCCTTCGACAATGCTTAATTTCTTACCTTTTCCGACTGCACGAATATCTTTTTTCAGTTTGGTTCTCAGCAATGCAATGCCCTCATCCGTTGTCCCCAAGTACTCACGACGATGGACGTTCATCGGCCCCTGGCTACTCCAGGCCTCCCAATCACCGGGGTTGTCCTGCTGCTCCTCATAGCTCCGGTGCGCAGTCTG
>JAKSDA010000015.1 GCA_022360315.1 Pseudomonadota bacterium | reverse complement strand
GCTCTGGCCAAATTCTGTATGACGTGTTCGAGCGCGTCGCCCATCCGATCCGGTGCCAGGGCACGAAGCTCGGACGCGCTGACAACTGCGCGGGTCCGCTCCTCGGTAACCAGGTTGGTGACGATCAGGCGCGCCAGTCGCCGGTCGGGCGCAGAGAATCCGGTCAGTACTGCGTCGGCGTGAGCGGCCAGAGTACCGGCCACACCACCCAGTTCGCTGTAGCTGTCCTCCGTGATCAGCCGACGTTTGCGATCGCGGGCGTCCCACAGATGGGCTGCGGTGAACTGCAAGAGCGGTAAAGGACTTCGAGTGAGTTCGAGCGCATCGAGTGCGGCCTCGATCATATCGTCGCTCTCAAAGCGATAGCCGGTCGCCTCCAGTGGCAAGGTGAGGGCTTGGCGCTGCTCATCACGGCCCATGGGTGGCAAGAGCCAAAGGCCCTCGGACAGCTCGCTGGAAAACCCGCGGTCCTCGGTCACTCGGTCGAGAAAGTCAGAACGCAGTGAGAGGACCACGCGCAACGGCGACGAAACATCATCGGCGACGCCTTCCAGGGCGCCGACAAACGCGGTCCGGGTCTGGCGGTCGGCTCCCAGTGTGTAGAGTTCTTCGAACTGGTCGACAAAGAGCAGGATGCGGGCCTGCCGCTGGCCAGAGCGACGCCGCAGCGCAGCTCCCAGGTAACCGGGCTGGCGGCGCAAGGTGGCGACATGGGCCGTTTGTCGGTCCGCGTCGGACTGGCCGGGGTCGGCCGCTCCTGGTTCGCCGCTGTGGTTCGAAGCTATCTCGAGCAACACATTGGCCAGGGCCAGCAGGGGCTCGCGTCCGGGCCGCACGATGAACGCTTCCCATCGGGGCCCCGAGCGTTTCAGGGCCGGGATGACCCCGGCGCGGATGAACGACGACTTGCCCGCGCCCGATGGGCCGACCACGGCGATCATTCGGTGATGCCGCAGCCTGGTCATAAGGCTGACACTATCGCGCTCGCGGCCAAAAAAGCGCGCAGCATCAGCCTCCTGAAATGCTGCCACCCCGGCGTAGGGATTGGCCTCCTCGTCGCCGGCATTGCCGCTGGCCAGCCCGGTGCGTCGCCCTTCACGCAGTAGAGGTTCGAGCTCTTCGAGGAGCGCTACTGCCGACGGAATACGCCCGGCTTTGCGCTTGCACAAGCAGCTGTCTATGATGTCGGCGAGCCGACCGATATCCCGACGCCGTTCGGATATCGCGGGCATGGAGCGAGTGAGATCGTCGACGTCCATGAGTCGCAAGGTCGACAGAGGCGCCAGCGGATGGTCGCCCGTCAGAACTTCCCACAGAATGATCCCCATCGCCCACAGGTCGCTGCGCGCGTCGATGTCCTCGCCATTCCATTGCTCGGGCGACATATACGGCGGGGTGCCGACCAACGAACCGGTGCGAGTCGCGAAGTCGCGTTCTACCTGAATGCCGTGCAGCTCGCCCTGTGACCCACTGGATAGAGCTGGTTGTTCGAGCACTTTGGCGACGCCGAGATCGAGGACCTTGATGGCACCATCGTTGCCGAGCATGATGTTTTCAGGCTTGAGATCGCGATGCACCATACCCCGCGCGTGGGCGTATTCGAGAGCTCGAACAACCGGCACGACCAGCTCGACTGCCTGGACCATGGAAACCGGTTCTGAACGCCGCGTGGTAGCACTCGTATCGCTCTCTTGTCCACGATGACGTTCGGTCAGCCACTCGCGTAACGTGATTCCCTCAATGTATTCGAGGACCATGTACGAATACCCCTGTGACTCGCCGATATCAAAGATCGCCACGATATTGTCGTGCTTGCACTGGGCCGTGGCGCGGGCCTCGGTCAGAAAGCGGGCTGCCAGTGACTCGTCTCGGTAGGCCATGAACTTGATGGCAACTCGACGGCCCAATCGGATATCGCGGGCCACATACACCAAGCCCATACCGCCGCGGCCGAGCATGCGAATCAGCTCGTAGTGCTCGATTCGGTCGCCGACGCGGGGAGTGTCGGCGTCGTCGCTGGAGCTGGACCGGCCTGTTGCGGGGGCAGAATGTTCTCGCCGCGATCGAGTGGAATACTGCTCTTCTCGCCCGGGCTCGAAAAGCTCGGACAGCTGCCCCCCCCCCGAACGATCGGCAGCCGCGAGTAATTTATCGAGCTTGCGCCGCAGCCCTGAATCATCGGGGCAGGCTCGCTCGAGAAACCCTGCCCGCTGTTCAGGATCCAGATCCACAGCCTGCTCGAACAACCATTTGATCGCCTGGTTTCTCTCTGTGGACTTCATCGACATCATGATATCCGTTTTTGAGCAACTCCCCCTGCCATGGCGAGCCGGGCACAGAACCGGATATCGAGCCGCTGACCGGGTCCGATGCCGACAGCGATGAAATCGCGGATGCGATCGAAATAACCGCGGCTTCGCGCAGCGGTGCTGATTTGTTGCGCAGAGCAGAAACTCGGCTGTGACGGCCATTGGCCTCGCAACAGAAACACCTCGTTTGATCCACAACCAATGTGTTTCTGTTTAAAAGTTAGCGGGGCCGGGTGGTCTTGTACTCGAAAACGTATTTGCCAGTACGAGTCGTGCTGCCGGCGTTGTTGACCGCGCCGGCCCTGACATGGCCCGAAACGCCGCGCACAGAAAATCCGCTGCCGCAGGGTTTGGTCACTAGGTCGGCAAGGCGGACAGTGTGAGAAACTCCTGGTTGATGGCCATCGGACGGCGTACCGGCCGGACTCTCGAGCCTGATATCGTCCTCGAGCACGCGCGACTGCTGCCTGCCATATGCACAGCGATACTTGATTTTTCCGGTCAGATACGAGGTTTTAATGCCGCTCTGGCGATCTCGGGCAAAGGCGCGAAACTGCAAAACATCGTTTGGACTCAACACCCGGCGGGCATCGGTTTCACGGACCGTCATGGTCCCTCCCCCCACCGAGACTTTCATTTGCACCTGGGGCGGAGATGGATCGGCAACCGGGCCCGAATCGATCACCGCGGCCGACAGTGGCATCTGTATCGGTGGCTGATCCGGAACGTTGTGGGCAACCTGAAGGCTGGCCCGCACAGTGCCCGCGGGCGAGCCCTGTCGAATCGCCAGGGTCACCAGGATGCGATGGTTGTGGCCCGGGTCGATGGTTCCCCTGGTTCGCGATACGCGAAGCATCGACTTGTCTGGGCGAATCTGATAACGAAGCTGCGCCTGACCCCGGTTCCATACGACAAACTCGCGGGTCGCGCGGCGTCCGGGCTGAACCTTGCCAAAATCGAGCCTCTGCGGCTCGATCTGCAAACTGGGCGCAGGCGCAGAAGCCACGGTGGCCTTGACCTCAATACGCACAGGCGGCGTGGCAGTGTCATTGTGAGTAACTTCGAGAGACATGTCTCGCGGGCCCGATCGGGCACGCGGGCGCGGCGCAAAGGTTATGCCGATGCGCTGACTGGCGCCGGGCTGGATGCGTCCGCGATCGGGTTGAGCACGGAGCACCCGCGGCTTGCGGGAGACAATCCGGTATTGTAGAGGCGCCGATCCCCGGTTCCATATCACCACCTCGCCGGTGGTCGTGCTGCCCGGCAATACATCGCCCAGTTCGACCCGTCTCGGCTTGATCTCGATACCAGGTGCCGACGGCCGCACCACTCGTGCCCGCATATCGACGCGCCCGGGCCCCTGGCTGCCATCATTGTGAGTCACTTCGAGGGCAGTCTGTCTGACTCCGAGCGCCGCGCCGGGACGCGGCGAAAACACCACTTCGATTCGATGGCTGCTGCCCGACTCGATACGGCCCCGATCCGGCAATGGCCGAAATCGCCGCCCGGTCGACCGGATCCGATAGCGCAGTGGCGCCGTGCCCCGATTCCATATCACCACCTCTCGCCGCACACTGCTGCCCGGCAACACACTGCCAAAATCCACCTGGCCCGGGTCTATCTCGATGCTGGGCGCCGAGGGCCGCACCACTGCTGCCCGCATGCCGATCCGCCGCGGCGGTTGGCCCCCGACATTGTGCGTCACGTCCAGTGTCGCCTGTCGCTGGCCCGGCCGCGCGGCCGGACGCGGCGAAAACACCACTTCGATCCGATGGCTGCTGCCCGGCTCGATACGGCCCCGATCCGGCAATGGCCGAAATCGCGGTCCGGTCGACCGGATCCGATAGCGCAGTGGCGCCGTGCCCCGATTCCATATCACCACCTCTCGCCGCGCACTGCTGCCCGGCAAGACATTGCCAAACTCCAGCTGTCTCGGCTTGATCTCGATGAGAGGCGCACTCGGCACCAGCACTGTTGCGCGGAGATCGACGCGCAGAGGCGGATTGGCCGGGTCGTTGTGGGTGAGCTCCAGACTGGCGGTTCTGGCCCCGGCCGGGGCATCGGGCCGCGCAGAAAAAGTGATCTGGATGCGGACCCGTGCCCCAGGCGGAATACGGCCGCGGTCCGGCGAGGCGCGAAAGGCGCGCCGGCTGCTGCGCAGCCGATAGCGCAGCGGTGCCCGGCCGCGATTCCACACTGTGAGCTCTCGGGTGGACAGGCGCCCGGGCACAACCGCGCCCATATCGAGGCTGGAAGCCGAGAGCTCGATATCTGGCGCGGCTGGGTATGCGACCGCTGCGTTCACCGTGACGCTCAGCGGTGGCCGTTTTGAGTCGTTGTGCGAAATATCGAGAATCGCGCTGTGAGGACCAGCCGGAACACTCGGCTCAGGAGTAAAAGACACTCGGATCAGACCTTGCCCCCGAGACGCGATCCGGCCGCGGGTGGGCACGACGCGGAACCTCCGCTGGTTGGATTGAATGTTGTATCGAAGCGGAGCCTCTCCTCGATTTCTGATCACAAACTCGCCGGTCGCGGTGCGCCCGGGCAACACCTCGCCCAGTTCGAGTTGTCCGACCGAAAGCTCGATTGCTGGCGCTGCCCGGGCCGGCACCGTGGCCTGCAGCTCGACGAGTTGTGCAGCTCGAGCCGGGTCGTTGTGAGCAATGGTCAGGGTGGCGCTCTGTCGAGAGCCAGACATACCCGCAGGCGGCGCAAAGGTAACCTGTATGGCCACGGCCCCACCGGCATCGACAGCGCCGCGGTCCGGCGAGACAGAAAACCACGCGTTGTCGGCAGTGATCTGATAGCTCAGGACACCGGAACCGGGATTGGCAACGGTCAACTCGCGGGTGTCGCGGTCGCCGGGCTGGGCAAAGAACTCCAGGCCGTGCGGCTGGACTGCGATGACCGGCACCGGTCCCGAGGTGGGCGGAGGAACCGGGTCCGGGCCTGGCGGAGGTACCGGACCTTGCCCCGGTACAGGACCCGGCGGCGGCAGGGACCCGGGCACTGGACAGCCGGCCAGTGCAGCAGACAAAACGGAAACTACCGTGACAGCTAACAAACGTTTCATTGTCCTACCCCTTCTGTAGGGCCACATTGAGCGAATGCAGCCCATCAGCGGATTTGGCGAATTTGGCGAATCTGGCCAATCTGATACCTGGTTGCCGATTGGTTCGCCGTTCAGCGTGGCTGCCCAGACGCCGTCCCACCTGCGGGTTGGAGCCTGGCCCGGATTCGACGAGACCAGTGTGGATTGATCCTGAACGCATCTGTACTACGAATATCGAGCCATTGGACATGGATCCAGGCGCAATATTCACGCCGAAGCAGACCGAGCAGCCCGGGCCGTTATACTGCCAATGGCCGTGCAAATGATGCGCGGCGCTGACACGATGCGGGACAGGAGACGCCTGTACAACGTGCCGAGGGCGCTTGCTCGATCGCTCGATCATGGTGGCGGATTGCATGGTAGCGGGTTGGGACTTTTTCCGAACCCGCCTGGTCGACCCATGGTTTCTCGAGTATTCTCGCGTCCCCATGCCCAAGTTGTATTCGTCTACAGCCCTGATCGCGCTGGCTGTCGCGCTTCTCGCCTGCCGGGGCCAGACCGGCGACCAGGCCGAGGCAGCATCGAGTGGTCCTGCCAGCAGTACAAGCCAGAACAACCCAGCCACAGCGGCGCAGACCCTCACGGTCTATTCAGGCCGCACCGAGGCCCTGGTCGCTCCGGTGATCGCCGAGTTCAGAAAAACCAGCGGTATCGAGGTCAAGGTCAAATACGCCGAGACAGCCCAGCTCGCCGCAGCACTCATCGAGGAGGGCAAGCGCTCGCCCGCCGATGTATTTCTCGCCCAGGATGCGAGCACTCTCGGACTTCTCGAGGCCAGAGATCTATTCACAACGCTGCCCGAGTCGATTCTCTCTCGCGTCGGCAAGAGTGCAAAAAGCCCGGGCGGACTGTGGGTTGGAATCACCGGACGGGCCCGGGTGCTCGCCTACAACACGAACAAACTCACGCCGGACAAGCTGCCCGCATCGAGCGCCGATCTGGTCAAGCCCCAGTGGAAGGGCCGGGTTGGCTGGGCGCCCGAGAATGCGTCATTTCAATCGGCCCTGAGCGCCATGATCCAGCTCGAGGGCAAGGACGCGGCAGGGGCGTGGGTCAATGCCATGCAGAAGAATCAGCCCCGCGCCTATCCCAAAAATACCCCGGCAGTCCTGGCCGTGAGTCGGGGCGAGGTCGACGTGGCCCTGGTCAATCACTACTATCTGTACCGGCTGCGCGCAGAACACGGCGATGACTTTCCGGTCGCCAATCACTACTTTCGCAGTGGCAAGGCCGATTCGCTGGTCAATGTTGCAGGGGTCGCCATTGTGGCAACGTCGAAGAATAAACCAGCTGCTGAGAAATTTGTCAGCCACCTTGTGGGCACGAGTGCACAGAAATACTTCGCGACCAAAAACTACGAGTTCCCGCTGGTCTCGGGTATCGAGCTGCCAATCGATCTGCCCGATATCGCCACGCTCAATCCCCCGGTGGTCGACCTGGCCAAACTCACCGATCTGGCCAGCGCCCACCAAATCCTGCGCCAGGCGCAGGCTCTGCCCTGACCGAAATCACCCCTTGATGAGCGCGGCAATGCAGGTCGCGACAATGCACGCGAAGACAATCCAGCGGATCATCGAGTGCTCTGCGCGGACAGCAAACCGCACCCCGATCAGCGTGCCGATGATCGTATAACCGGCCAAAAGTCCCCCTTCTAGCCACACCACCAGACCGGCGCCGGCGTACACTGCGAGCGCGGCCGAGCCGAAAACGGCCACACACACGACCTTGAGAGCATTGGCACGAACCAGATCACGGGCCAAAACGCCGCTCAGGACAAAGAGAAGCAGAAGGCCCACGCCAGCCTGGACAAATCCGCCGTACAGGCCAACCGCAAACAGACCGACCGCGCCGGCTACCCGGCGGGCCCGGCTGAGTTCGGTTCTCTGTTGGGCCGGCGACAGGATGGCCGGCCGCACCAGCATGACCACGGCCATGGCCATCATGATGCCCAGGAGTAGATATTTGAGCAGATCGGCCGGAACTCGAGACGCCAACAGCGCTCCCAACGCGGCACCGACGGTCGTCGGCACCACCGTTGGCAGGATTGCGCGGGTGTCGATCTTGCCGTGACGGCGGAAGCCGATCACCCCCGAAATGCCCTGGGAAACCACTGCGAGACGGTTGGTACCGTTGGCCAGGTCGGCCGGCAGGCCCAGGAGCATGAGAACCGGCACGGTCAAGAGCGAGCCGCCGCCGGCCACGATGTTGATAAAACCAGCCGCAATACCGGACCCTGCAAGGGCGAGATGGAGCCAGACTGTTTCCATGGAAGAGTACGCGCTTTCGGTCGTTGAAGAGGCCGATCACTCGGCCGCGTGAGTATACGGGCTAACCACCAGGGGCCGGGATCGGGGGCAGTCGAGTCATCTGCAAAAGGACCGGAAGCGCTTCGCCCTGGGTGATCAGTTCCATATGGCCGTACTGCGACCGCATGTACACGAACCGGCTCGAGCGGGCTTCGACCGAGAGTTCGCCCATATCACGGGGCACCCAGTCACGAGCATGGGCGTAGCCGATGCCGTGGACAAACAATTCGCTCCAGCGCAAGGTGTCGATCGCGACCATGGTCAGTCGATTGGGCCGGCCTTTTACCTGCTCGAGCCACTCGCGAAAGGCATGCTCGCGGCCGTACAGGGCGTCGAGCAAGATAACCTGCTCGAGCGGCCGATAGTCCAGCCAGGAGGCCACAGTGCGGTACGCCCCGCTGTGACCGAGAGCGACGACCGGGCCCCACGGCCGTTTGACACCGACGCGCCGGCGCACCTCGCGGATGAGATGACCCAGGTCGCGCCAGCGCACCTTGGCATGGCGCCCGGCCGGGGCCTCGGGAGCGATGAACAGCGCGTTGCGCCCGCTCAGATAAAACTGCTCGGCCAGGCGGTGCCGGATCCACGCCTCGTCCACGTCGGTGTAGTAGCCGTGCACATACACCGCAATTCCCGCACTGTCGTGGCGATACCCGGGCGGCGACCACACGTGGACCGGGCCGTGTTGCGACACAAAACGCCAGTGCAACCCGCTGGCCACTCGATCCTGCAAAAACTCGGGCAACGGGCCCGCGTCCACACCCGCATCAAGAGTCTCGGAATCCGCGTAGTGGGACTCGCGTTTCGCCTCCGGCCCCCTGGCCGGTGACGACGGCACGCTCATGGCCAGCACCCACATAGCCAAAAATCCGGCCAGTGCAAGAGATGCCCAGCGCGCCATTGAGCATCCAGTCTACTGCGAGACCAGGTGGGAATCCACCGCTTCTGCGCCGGTCAGCGAACTGGTACACTGAGGTGGCGGCTCGGACGGAGCAGTTTCGTCGGCGCCCACGTCCCAGCCGCACCCGCGCGGCCGGACGTCGTTCTCGATGTCGACCGAATAGGCCGCTGCGGCTTCCATGCCCAGCGGAATAAAGTCGATGCCGGCCGAGTCTGCCATGAGGTGAAAATCGCGGCTCCCAGGCACGGGGTGGTCAGGATTGACCAATGTCGGAGCAGTGCCGCTCGAATTGGTGGCAACCACCCCGGTCAACGTGTCCAGATCCTCGATCAGCGAATACGACCAGGGACAATTCTCATTGCTGGCAAGGACATCGGCGTTCTTCTTGGCATATACGATATTGCCCAGAAAAAGCGCCGTACCCCCGGCCAGTGTGCATTCGACACCGTCGACCGTATTGGCTCTGCTCTCGTTGCGATATACCGTATTGAAGGCAACTATCTGCGGGTCCCGGGGGCCCTTGGTGTTGTCAATCTTGATCCCTCCGACCGCACTGCCCGTTCCCTGATCTGTACCGTTGTACACGATAAAGTTGTTGACCAAAGTGAAACTGCTGTTCTCGAGAGAAATGCCGCCGCCCTGATTGTACTGGATCGTGCTGCGGCGGAGGGTCAATGTGCAACCATCGCCCGCAATGCCGACTCCGAGATTGTCGGCAATGGTGACCTCGAGCAGCCTAACCTCGGGTGATGCGGTGAGCTCCTGGCATTGAATGCCGTCGAACACTGCAGTGTTGACGCTGGTGATGGTCAATCCCTGAATGATCAGGGTCGAGCCATCGATCACGGTGAAGGTATCGCCGGGCATAGTGGGCATATTGCGCCTCCCTACAATCGCAGCACCGTCACCGTGAAACGATACCGACTGATTATTGATGGTGGGCAGGTTCTCCTCATAGCGCACTGTCGCATCGCCGATGACCCGAATCACGTCGGCGGTAGCAGACAGCTTGGCCATGGCATCGGCAATCTGCTGGCACGGCATGGCCCGGGAGCACGAGCCGTCGCCAGCAGCGGCTGCCTGATCGACATAGAGCACTCGCGCCGGGTCCACGCACAACCCGCTCTCGCGATCGCACACATTGGATTCACATTGGCTGTTGGCCGTGCACGGACCGCAGGTTCCCGTGTCTCTGTGGCAAGCGGGCTTGCTGGCGTCGGTGCAGTCGGTGTCGTTCAGGCACTCGGCACAGGCCGGAGCATCGCAATACGGCCGGTCCGCGTTTCGCATCTTGCATTGGTCGTCGGTCGCACAGGCGCCGCACAGATTGTCGGTGCAGATCGGCTGCACATCGGCACAGTCCGTGGACGCTTCACATCGGTTCGAACACTCGCCGTCGTCGCCGCATACTGGAGCACTGATATCGCGCGCCACGCACTCGCCGTTATTTCTGCACTCCCGGCACACGTTGAACCCCGGACTGTCACAGATCGGCTTTGCAGTGGAGTTGCACTCCGTATCCCCGCTGCACTCGGGCGACGGCGCGGTGACACATGTATTGGGCGGGCCCACAATCCCAAAAACATCGCAGATGAGAGGGTCCTCACAGGTGTCAGTGCAGTAAAGCCCGTTGGGGCGAGTCGGACAGGCGGTCAAGACGAGCAGCAGCGCGGCCAAGGCTAGGCATCTCATAGACGTTCTCTCTCGGGTTCAAATGCAGTGTGTCCGGCGCCGAGTCGACCCACATCGAGCCTGCTCGCCCATCCCAGTGCACCATGGGCGACCTTATTAAGCGCGGGCTGTGGTCTGCTACGACGCATTTCACGGTCGGTTTATGTGGTTTGCAGTGCTGACCCGCCCGGCGAAACTGTCGGCCAGCTCTTTGACTATACTGCGAATCGTGGTGCTGTGCCGACCTTTGCGTGCGGGTCTCTTGCTTTGCTCAACCATCCCACAACCGGCCCCCGGCTGCGAAGACACCGACATATCGTCACCAGCTGGGCGCCAACAACAAATAAAATCAAGTAATTGCAATTTGGGAAACAGGCATTGCAGAGGCGCGGCCCGGTATCCGATCGGTCGGCAGGTCAGTTGGGTCGGGCCGGCCTGTGAGATAATTTGCCCATGGCAAACGAAACCAGCTACTGGCAGCGGTGCTCGAGTTGCAAAAAAGAGATCGGGTTCACAACCGCGTATCAAGTCTGCAGCGTGTCCACGTGCAACCGCAAGCGGACCGGGATGGTCTTCTGTTCAGTCGGGTGCTGGGAGATGCATCTGCCGATGATGCGCCACCGCGAAGCGTATGCTGTGGAAAAGCGCTCGCCGGACCGGGCGACATGGCAGCGCGAACAGCAAGCATCGGGCGAGTCGGGCACGACCGTGACCTCGACGCCCAAGTCGGTTGCAGCGACGCCCTCGCCCCGGTCAACGAACGTATCGAGCGCGGCTTCCCAGACCGATTCGAGCACCACGTCGACCACCTCGAGTGACGGCAACTCGATTCGCCGGCGCGTGTCGGTTGCGCCGAGTTCTGCCCAATCGTCCAGCCAGGTCCGCGAAGCGGATCTGCCGCGGGAAATCCTGATCGTAGCGTCCAAGCTCAAAAAATACATCAAGGCCCGCTCGGGGATGAATACATCCGATGGGGTCATGTCAGTCCTGTCCGACCATCTGCGCGCACTGTGCCGGGAGGCGATCCGCAACGCCGGTGAAGATGGCAGAAAGACCGTGCTCGACCGCGACATTCCGCGCCCGCCCCGGCCGTCGTGAGACAACAGGCCGCCAACCGTGCTGACAGCCATGGCCCGAGCCCATACCATGCGGCTCATGCTCAGAAGTCGACTCTTTCTCCTCCTCGGCCTGGCCGCGGGCACAGCCGGCTGTCCCGGCCCGGCCCCCGACGCGCCCGGGCCCAGGCCGCAGGCCGCAGCCGACCAGGCGCCAGCGACCGAGACCCGGTCTCTGCTTCATCCCGGCGAGGTGCACCTGGCCGACATCGTCCAGCTGACCCGCGACAGCGGAGAAAACGCCGAAGCGTATTGGTCGTTCGACAGTACTCAGCTGATTTTTCAGACCACACGGCCGCCCTATCAATGCGATCAGATCATGCGCATGCCGGCCGACGGCTCGGCTGAGCCGGTGCTGGTATCGACCGGTCAGGGCCGCACCACGTGCGCGTACTTTCTGCCCGGCGACCGGGACATCGTCTATTCCTCGACCCACGACCGCAATCCCGAGTGCCCGCCCCGGCCGGATTTCAGCAAGGGTTATGTGTGGGGGCTCTACGACTACGATATCTACCGGGCCAGTGCCGACGGCAAGAACCTGCGCAAGCTCACCGATCGGCTCGGCTACGACGCCGAAGCCACGGTGTGTCGAACCGACGGGTCGATCATTTTCACCTCTGACCGCGACGGCGACCTCGATCTCTACCGCATGGACGCCGACGGCAACAACGTGGTCCGCTTGACCGACGCGCCCGGTTATGACGGCGGCGCATTCTTCTCGCAGGACTGCAGCCAGATCGTGTGGCGCGCGTCGCGCCCCCAGGGCGCAGAGCTGGACGAATATCGCGCGCTGCTCAAACAGAAGCTGGTCAGGCCGAGCAAACTGGAGATTTTTGTGGCCGGCGCCGACGGCTCGAATGCCCGGCAAATCACCTATCTCGACGCCGCCGCCTTTGCCCCGTACTTTCATCCCTCGGGCCAGCGGATTCTGTTCTCCACCAACTACGGCGACCCGAGAGGCCGCGAATTCGACATATGGGCCATCAACCGCGATGGCACCCAGCTCGAGCGCATCACTCACGCCCCCGGGTTCGACGGCTTTCCGATGTTCTCGCACGACGGCAAACGGCTCGCCTTTGCGTCCAACCGCAACCAGGCCAAGCCGCGCGAAACCGACGTGTACGTGGCTCGATGGGTCGAATCTCCGCCCCGGGGCACGACCCGTCGCCCGGCCGACCGGTTCCGCGACTACGTGGCCTGGCTGGCCGACGACGCCCGGGAAGGCCGCGGAATCGGCACCAAGGGGCTCGATCTGGCCGCGGACTGGCTGGCCGAACGATTCCGCGAACTGGGCGCGACCGGCGCCGCTGGCAGCGATGGCAAACGCCAGCCGGACCGGGGCAATTACCGGCAAGTGCTCGACGTGCCGGTCGGCCTGATCCGCGAGCCGGCCACGGCCCTGTCGATCGACGGCGGGTCGGTGCCGGCCGAGGCCTTTGTCCCGGCCTGGTTCTCGGCGCGCAGCCAGGTCAGCGGATCGACGGTTTTTGCCAACTACGGCATCGTCGCCCCCAAGCTGGGAATCGATGACTACAAAGCAATCTCGGCCAAAGGAAAGATCGTCGTGGTCAGACGCTTTACTCCCACCGGGAAACCGTTCGACAAAAGCCGGGCCCGCCGCCGCTACGGCGATCTCGAGTACAAGGCATTTATCGCCCGAAAGCGCGGCGCGCGCGCTCTCATCATCGTCGATTTGCCGGCCACGGGCGACGACGTGCCCGACGCCGCATTGCCCGCCCTCCATGCCCACGGCCGCGGCGATGTGGGCATTCCGGTGATCCTCATATCCCGAGCCGCCGGAGCCGGACTCGCCCGCGGGCGCCACCAGGTGCGCATCAACGTGGCTCTGCGCACCGAAATGCGGCAAGTCTCCAACGTCGTGGCCAAAATCTCGGCCGGGGCAGAAAATCGCCTGCCCGGCGCGGTGGTCGTCGGGGCGCATTACGATCATCTGGGCCGGGGCCATCCCGGTTCTCTGGAGCCGGGCAAGGACATCATTCACAACGGCGCCGACGACAATGCCTCGGGCACGGCTGGCCTCCTGATGATCGCTCAGGATCTGGCCGCGCACCGTGCAACTCTGCGCCGCGACGTCTATCTGGTCGCCTTCACCGCCGAGGAATCCGGCCTGGTCGGCTCCAGTCACTTTGTCTCCAACCTGCCCGACGGCCTGGCCACGGGCGACATTGTCGCCATGCTCAACATGGATATGATCGGCCGCATGCGCGACAACCGAGTCTCGGTCCTGGGCGCCCAATCATCTCCTCAGTGGGCAGATATCGTTGCGCCGGCGTGCGCTGCGGCGCGGGTGCGCTGTTCGCTGAGCGGTGATGGATACGGTCCGTCGGACCAGATGGCATTTTATCGCAACGGCATTCCGGTCCTTCACTTCTTCACGGGCGGCCATCTCGACTACCATCGCAGTTCAGACGACAGCGGGCGCATCAACGCGATCGGCGGCGCCCAGGTGGCCCGGATCGTCGCCGCGGTGGCCGCAACAACCGCCAACCGCGACAAAAAGCTGACCTACCAAAAGGCGCCCATGCCCCCGCCGCGGGGTGACGTGCGGGCTACGGGCGGTTCGCTCGGCACCATTCCGGCCTACGGCGAGGGCAGCGACGAGCCGGGCGTGCTGCTGGGCGATGTCAGGCCGGGCGGTCCGGCGGCCCGGGCCGGCATGCGAGGAGGCGATCGCATCGTGCAAATCGACCGAGCCGAGATCCGCACGATCCGCGATCTGATGTTCGTGTTGCGCCAGGCAACGCCCGGTCAGCGGGCCAAGATCACTGTGATCCGCGACGGCAAGCGCGTCACTGTCGAGGCGGTCTACGGAAAGCCGCGCCGGCGCGGCCCGTCATCGAGACGCTGACCGGGAGACAATGAGACAGTGACAAAAAAGCAATGACAGCAGCGATCGCTGCTGCGGGGCACGGCCTTGTCACGGAGTGACGATCAGCGGTTCCTCGAAGTTGCCGGCAACGCTGAATGGGTCGAGATTTGGCACCTGCCACTGGCATCGGGTCACTGCCAGTCCGCCCGAGGTGAGCTCTTCGAGACGGGCGGTGAGGGCCGCGGCAACCGGGCTGCTGATGCACATGACTGTGGCAGACCCGCCGCTCCCGATGTTCAACCGGGCCAGCGCGGGCATCGGTGGCGTCAGTGGATCATCGAGCGCGGGCCGCCACGCGTAGCCGCGCTGGTCCATGGGAAATTCGCCGATCAGCCGGTCCAGTGTGGCAAAGAGCCCGAGCGGCCGCTCGATCGACAGCTCGAAGCGGATTTTCACCCGACCGTGCACCTCCTCGGCGTCGGGCAGTCCTCCCGTGCCGTGCAGTGCACTGAGCGCGTCGGCGACAGCCACTTGCTGGTCGCCGTAATCGAGGAGAAACTGCTGCACGCTCTCCGCGATCGCTTGCTGGTTTCCTGCGCCCGCCCTCGAGGCGGCCAGCCAGCGCGGCCGGGATAGCGCTGCCAACCCCGGCAGCCCGGGCAGATCCGGCAGCTCCCGAAGCGCGCTGCGGGCCCCGTCTGACAGCGTGCCACGCGACAGACCATACGCGTACCCGCCCCACGCCAGAAGCGACGCCTCGAGTGTGGATACAGGCTCGGCATGGGGCTGAAACTTCTCGGGCGATTCGCGCATCCTGGCCAGAAAGGAGTTAAACGCTTCGCGAGTCGGCACGCGATAGCCGTCCACGTCCTGGTGCCCGCCGGCAAACAGGTCGCTGCGTACCACCCCCAGCTGGTGGATTCCCGCGATGGCTGTCGCCACCACCACCGTGCATTGCCCGCTCACCTGCCGTATCGTCCGGCGGGTTGCCCAGGTTTCCACCACCGGCGCATCCCCTTCGTCCAGCCTGGCCCGCTTTTGTGGAACCGGGCGATTGTGGCGCTGCTTGCGCCGCGCTCGCCTGGCTTCTTTGCGCTTTTGACTTTTGTGTTTGTTCTTCACTTCGTCTCAGTCCGGGTGGAGTATACCCAAACCGCAAAGACGCCCCAATGCAGAGAAAAGAGTTTTCAGTCACGCTGACATATGTTCTGATCGACTCGGCGCCCGGCGATCGGCTCGGCGCCCGGCGCCACGGGGGAATTCAGCAATTCACGACATCATCAAGAAATACGCCGCCGCCGGCAAGGTCGCGCTGATCAACCCGGTGACCCTGGCAGTGTATCGGAAGATGCCTCACCGCGTGCGCGAGGCGGCGGTCTATAGCTTGCTCGCCGCCCGTCGCGGCAAGCTGCCGGCCAACCGATTCATGATCTTCGGCCAGGGTCGGACTGGCAGCACGCTGCTCGTCGACCTGCTCAACTCGCACCCGGACGTATTTACCTACGGCGAGATTCTCCAGCGCTACGTCGTGACAGACGTATTGCGACCGCGCTGGTGGGTCGAGGGCCTGTGTACTCTCAGCAAAAAGCCCACGGTGGGGTTCAAGGTCAAGTACGGCCAGATCGCGGTCGCTCAGCACAAAGACCCGGCCCGTACCCTCGAGGACTTTGCGCACCACGGCTGGAAGATCATCTACCTCAAGCGCCGCAACCTGCTCAGGCACGCGGTGTCCGACCTGCGCGCCGAAAAAACCGGTCATTTCCACACGGTCAAGGGCTCCGACCTATTGCGCCAGGGCGGCGAGAAACGCGCGACCGTGCGGCTCGATTGGGACGAGCTGGTCACGGCCATGCGCCACCGTCGCGACACAGCTGAGCTGGAACGGTCGGCCCTCGCCAACGTGCCGCACATGATCGTCGAGTACGAAACAGATCTATCGAATGCCGAGCAGCAAAAACGCTCCATGCTCGCGGTGTTCGACTTTATCGGCGTGCCGCCCGTCGAAGCCAGGACGGATTTTCAGAAGGTCACGGCGCGGTCCCTGGGCCAGCAGATCGAGAACTTCGACGAACTGGTGCCAACGATCAAGTCGTCGCCGTTCGCCGAGTTTCTCGACGACGAAACCGAAACGCATTAAACAGAACGCGATCGTGTGTAGCTGGGGCTCGAAAGAAGCGGTCCTGTTCGGCGATCGCCACCGCCGGACAGACACTGTGATCCGGCGATTGCGACCTCGCACGTCAGAGCGGGGTGGTACAGTCCAGCCGTTTTGGCCGGACGGCACATGAGCGAGAAAGAGTACGATGCGATCGTGGTTGGCTCGGGCTTTGGCGGGTCTGTGATGGCGTTGAAGCTGGCCCGGGCCGGTATGCGAGTATGTGTCCTGGAGCGCGGCAAAGAGTATCCACCGGGCTCGTTCCCGCGCACTCCTGCGGCCATGGGACGCAATGTATGGGCCCCCCGGCGCGGCTTGCAGGGGCTTTACGACATCTGGTCATTCAGCGGCATCGATGCTGTGGTGGCCAGCGGTGTGGGCGGCGGTTCGCTCATTTATTCCAATGTGCTTCTGCGCAAAGAGCCGGAATGGTTTGTCGGCGACGAACTGATCTCGCTCGGCCGGGACAGCGACCACGGCGTTGAATTCTGGCCGATCCGGCGCAAGGATCTCGATTGCCATTACGACGCTGTCGAGTCGGTGCTGGGTCCGCAGTGTTATCCCATCGAGCACGAGCCCTATGCGAGTACACCCAAGACCCGGGCCATGGCAGAAGCGGCGCAAGCGATTCAACATCAGCTCTTGTATCCCGAGCTGGCCGTGGCCTTTTCCAACCCGGGCCAGGCGCCCGCCCCGGGCTTGCCGTTGCGCGATCCGCCGGGCCACAACATGTACGACGTGCCGCGGCAGACCTGTCGCCTGTGTGGCGAGTGCAATGCCGGCTGTAATTTCGGCAGCAAGCATACGCTCGATTTGACCTATCTATCGCTGGCCAAACAAGCCGGAGCCGAAATTCTGTCGCGTCGGGAAGTGCGCTCGTTCTGGCCGCTGGCAGCTGGACAGGAGGGATATCGGGTCCACTACGTGGTTCACACCCCGGCACGAGAGGGCCGCAGGTACCGGCGCAAGGACTTGCCTGCGAGCACGGCCAGGGCCCGGTATCTCATTCTGTGTGCGGGCACGTTTGGCAGCACCTTTCTTCTCCTTCGCATGAAGAAAGAGCGCGACGAGTTTGCCCAGCTCAGCAACGCGCTCGGCTGTCGTTTTTCCGGCAACGGCGACCTGCTCACATTGATCTTGCGCAGCTACCATGCCACTGACCGGGGGGGCTGGAAGCCGCGTTCGATCGACCCGACGTTTGGGCCGGTGATCACATCGGCCATTCGCGTACCCGATGCGCTCGACCGGGGCGACCCACCGCGCGACGACGAGCGCGGCTTTTACATCGAAGACGCCGGGTTTCCGGCCTTTGTCTCGTGGTTGTTGGAAGCCGCGCCAACCGCGAGCTCATTCGGTCGTCTGATCCATTTGCTGTGGCGTTATGTGCGCCGGTGGCTCGGCTTTGGCGGCACCACCCGGTTGAGTGGAGGCGTTGCCGACTTCATCGGCAGCGCCGAACTCAGCGACTCCACTCTGCCGCTTCTCAGCATGGGCCGCGACACACCCAGTGGCGTGATGTCTCTGATTGGCGACAGCTATCTCGATGTCACGTGGAGTCTTGCCGACTCGCGGGCCTACATCGAGCGAGTTCGGGCCATGTCACGACGCATCGCCCGGGCCTTGTGCGGCGAGTTTGCCGACAATCCAATGTGGCTATTGCGGCGACTGGTCACCTTGCATCCCCTGGGCGGGGCCCCCATGGGTCGCGATGCCGAAACCGGCGTGGTCGACAGCTATGGCCGAGTTTTCGGCTATCCAGGCCTGTATGTCGCCGATGGTTCGGTCATGCCCGGTCCGGTCGGTCCCAATCCGGCGTTCACCATTGCAGCCCTGGCCGACCGCTTCGCCGGTCAGCTCATCGAGGACTGGAAAGCCAAGACGATGCGATAAAACTCACGTGCAGGGCGCCGCGAACCTCGCACTGAACAGAAACGCGCCTCGAAAATTCGAGGCGCCGGGGTCGGAAAACCCATCACTGGCCACGCTCAAGTGGCCAGATTGCCGTGCGGCAGGCGCTTTGCATGGTGGGCCGGCCATGATGCGACGACTTGTCATGCTAGTTCTTTTGACAGGATGTGGAGACAGCTCGGATCCCGGTGACTCCCTCGATGCAGGAACCCCGGCAGTGGGTCGGATCGATGTCACAGAGTCGACAATGCTCGGACATCCGCCCCGCGAGAATGGCGCTGTGAGCGCTCGATTTACCACCAGCGGCCTGCCGCTGTGGCAGGTCGAGGACATGCGCGAGGCTTCCTGCCGCCTGATGCGTTATCAGGTCGGCAATTGCCCGGACTGCTGGAACGGCGTCTGTGTCAAACCCGATGAATGCCGTCCATTCCCCACCTACGTCTCGGTCGATGACCTGTCCATCTCGGGGCTCAAAATCCCGATGGGCTTTCGCTATGACGAATATGCCGGGTATCGCGCCGACCGGCCGCTTCCGCCAAACCTATTCGATGCTGGTGACTCGGTGATGGTCTCGGCCACGGGCGGCGATATGCCGGCCTTTTCGGCCTCGGCATCTGCGGTGGCTGGCCTCGATGCCAACATCCCGGCAGACCAAGAGGGAACCGTGCTGCTTCGGGACGGAGCCGACTTTCAGCTGAGCTGGCAACCGGTGGCCGGAGATCACCGCATCCGCCTGGTCCTCAATTCCGCGACCACGGGCCACGGGCTGCCCGTGGAGGGATACATCGAATGCGACGTGGCCGACACTGGCAACCTCGTCGTGCCCCGGGCTCTGGTCGAGGCGTTTCCGTTCGCCTCGACGTCACCGATCTGCGTGGGCGTGGATTGCCCGCCGTCGTTTCTGACCCGGTATTCACGGAGCACGACCGGTGCGGGCCAAGGCGTCGAACTCCTGGTCGAGAGCCGGGTCGCGTTCTGGCTGCGCCACGTGACCGAGTGAACAGGATGGCCCGGATGGGCATCACCGCCCCCTTTCGCTGGGTGTTGTCTCGGTTTTCTGAGAGAATTGCGGGCTAACAATCCGCAACCCCGTCTCCCTCCGAGCGGCTCGGGTTTTGCAAATCACCCTGGTGTCATGCACCGCACTCTGCAGTTCCTTGTGTTGAATTTGCTTTTGGTCCCGGGAAATCTGGCCTGTGATGACGGTCATACGCCGTGTGACAGCTCGGGAGCTCTGCCGTCCCGGCCAGCTCTGCACTGCCCGGAAGAGTTTCAGGCCCAGGCTGCCCGGCCGCTGGACAGCGCCCTGCCCGGCGCGGTCAGTGTCAAGACGATCATCGATCAAGGCGATGCCGACCGGGTTCATTTTCAGGACACCGAGACCTATCCCGTGCACCGCGCCTTTGCCGTGGCCAAACTCGGCTGGCCGCCGGGAATGCCCTTTGTCGAACAATACCATTATCCGCAGCGCCGCTTTCTTCTCGGCGCGGTCACCTACTATGAAGAGCCCGATGTGTGGGCGTACGAAATGGCGCCATATGACACGGCCAGTGCCGAGATGATCACCAAGGCGATCGGTCTGCTCGGCCGGGCGTCCTTCTTCGGCGACGAGCTGCACTTTCATCCCACGTCCCGGGAACAACTGGCCACGGCCGAGGACCTCGGCGGGGACATCCCTGTGGTCACCACTGAGGAGATCTACGCGGGCACCAACTACCAGCCTCTCAACCTGAGCGAAACTCTGGCCCAGGTCCGCGTCCTGACCGTGGACGAGCTCGAAACCGGCTATGTGAGTCCCCGCGAGATCGCGGTTGTCGACCGCGTACCCAATGACATCTCGGTAGTGGCGGGCATCGTCACCGCCGAATTTCAAACTCCGCTGTCTCACGTCAATGTCCTCTCTCAGCAGCGCGGCACGCCCAACATGGCCCTGCGCGACGCTCGCGAGCGCTTTGCCCCTTTCGAGGGCAAATGGGTCCGCCTGAAGGTCGATGCGTTCGCCTACACCCTGGAGGAAGTCACCCGAGACCAGGCCGACGCCTGGTGGGAGCAACACGGGCCGCCCCGGGTGACCGTGCCGGAGCCCGATGTAGAGCGGACCGGACTTTTGCGTCTCGATGACCTCGGCCTGACCGACATTCCGGCCGTCGGCGGCAAAGCCGCTCACTTTGGCGAGCTTCGCGACCTCGCCGAGATCCGGGTGCGAAATGGCTTTGCCATCCCGGTTGCCCATCACCATCAGTTTTTGGTCGAGCACGGCTTTGACGCCGATATCGAGGCTGTTTTGGCCGACCAGAGGTTTCGGTCAGACGGCATCTATCGCCGGCAAGCCCTGGCCGATCTGCGGGCCCGCATGCGCGCGGCACCTCTTGGCGAGGACTTCGAAACTCTTCTCATCGAACGTATCCGGGCCGACTTTCCGGCCACCCGCATGCGTTTCCGCTCATCGACCAACGCCGAGGACCTGGGCGTCTTCACCGGCGCGGGGCTGTACAGCTCGGCCTCGGGGGATCCCGATGATCCGACCCGGCCGGTGGCCGATGCGGTGAAAAGCGTGTGGGCCAGCCTGTGGAACTTTCGCGCCTTCGAGGAGCGAGAGTATGCAGGCATCGATCACCGCCGGGTCCTCATGGCGATCCTCGTGCACCCCACCTACGTCGACGAGACCGCCAACGGGGTGGCCATCACGGCCAATCTCTACGATCCCGCGCCGGGCGGGGAAGACGCGTTTTACGTCAATGTGCAACGGGGCGAGGAGAGCGTGGTCCGCCCGGCTCCGGGCATCGTTTCCGAGCAACTCATGTACTACCATTTTCACCTCGGCCAGCCGGCCACGTACTACACGCAATCGAACCTGGTGACGCCGGGCACAACGGTTCTCAGCCGGCGTGAGCTCTACCAGCTGGGCCAAGGCCTCGACGCGGTACGACAGCACTTCGCCAGCCACTACGACCCGCCTGCAGGCTTTGGCCGCCTGCCCATGGAGGTGGAATTCAAGCGCGTCGTGGACCGCGGGGAAACCCATATCGAGATCAAGCAGGCCCGCCGCTTTCCCGGCCGCGGGGCTGCCTCGGCACCGTGAACTGCACACCAACCGCTGGTCGGCGTCACTGCCGCGCAGCTTCTTGACCATCTGTGTCGCGATTTGTTGATAGAATGTGTGTTCGGTGCCATTGGAGTGGCGCAGATTGGGCGCATGTATATTTGTCGGATGTCTCTACATTGTGTGCTGCTGTCAGTTCTGGCCGGCCTGACTACTGTGGGAGCGGCGGACAGTGCGGTTCGGGCGCAGAACAATGAGCGTATCATTCAGGGCGTGGTGTTTGCCGATCTCGACCAGGACGGTTTGTTCTCGGCCAACGATGAGACTGTGGCCGGGGCAGTCGTGTTTTGGGAGGGTGAGAGGTCGGTTGTCACCGACTCGCAGGGCAACTATGAACTCACGGCACCTGCTCGAAGCGGTATCGTGTGGGTGCGAGTCCCGGATGGATACAAGCCGGGGCCGGTGTGGCACACGGCCGGGCCGAGCGGCGATGTTCGAGCCGACCTGCCTCTCATACGCACCCATCGCGATGGTCCTCTCATGTTTGTTGTGGCCTCCGATACCCACACCGAGGTGCGCAATCGTGGTGCTGGCGAGTTGCGCAAGGCACTCGAACAGGCCACGGATATCCTGCCCGAGCCGTACTTCATCGCAGTTACTGGCGACATTACCCAGGCCAACAAGGCTGCCGAGTTCGAGGGGGTACTCGAGGCCACCGCGGCCGTAAAGACCCCGTACGTGCCAATTCCGGGAAACCATGATTGGTATGATAAGGGCGTCGCTTACCGCCAGTATTTTGGCCCACCAAACTACTCGTTCGACGCCGGTGGAGTGCATTTTATCGTGCTCAACGACCAGGAACTCCCCAATATCCGACGCACATTTCTGGACACCGACCTGGCTGCAGTTGCGGGTGATCCGCTGTTGGTTGCGTTCATCCATGCTCCTCCGGACGACGCGCAGATCTCGCTCCTGGAAGCTGCGGGCATCGATTACCTGTTTAGCGGCCACCTGCATTCCAACCGCATCCTGGTCCACGACAGCCTGCTCGAGTACAACACACAGCCTCTGCTCATGGGGGGCATCGACCTGACCCCGGCTGGGTATCGGGTCGTAGCGCTGTCCGACGCAGGTGATATGCCGTATCTCAGCGTGTATCACCGCACGATCACCGAAGGGCCTGTGGTGACGGTTTCGTACCCACGACCATCAGAGTACGTGGCGCCGTGTGAGATCGACGTGATCGCCGCGGTGGAATACGGAGCCGGGACACCACAGGTGACCGTGCAAGTCGCCGACAGAGACCCGGTCACGCTGGACCGTACCGGCGGCTGGAACTACCAGGGCACGATCACGGATCTCTGCCAGCCGGGGCTGTACGATGCGATCGTGGTGGCCAAGACCGCTGCCGGGCACGAGATCACCAAAACCACGCAGTTCTGTGTTGCCAGTGACGTTGTCGCGGACACGGCCCAGCTGGCCGACTGGCCGCAACTCGGTGGGGATCCCCGGCACCAGGGCCGCGCGAGCAGTGAGCTCGCCCCGCCTCTTCGAACCGTATGGGCTCGCAGCGTTGGCCAGAATCTGCACGGCAGCTCGCCCGCCCTGGTCGACGGACGTCTATTCGTGCCAATCACCGATTTCGGCGACGGAACCTCCGCCGGTGTCGTCGCTCTCGACGCGCACACCGGCGAGGAACTCTGGCGCCATCAAACCGGATTCAGCGTCCGCGGCGCACCGGCCGTCGCGCGCGGCATCGCCGTGATCGCCGCCAACAATGGTACTGTGCATGCGGTGGATGCTGTGACCGGTGATGTGCGCTGGACCTTTCAGCTGGGCGCCATCCACCCCCCGGCATACACCAGCCTCTACACGTCGCCGACGATCGTCGACTCGGTGGTGTACATCGGCATCCGGCGCGAACTCGTCGCTCTCGATATCGAGACCGGCGAACCGATATGGACCACCGTCCCATCACCGACCGAAGGGATATGGGGCACCCATGCCGCCGTGGCCGTGAACTCCGGGGTGGCAGTGAGCTCGTTTGCCATCGGCAAGGAAGGTCTGATCGCCTGGGACCCGGGCACTGGACAGAGGTTGTGGCAAACCGACCGAGACGTCACCATCGGCCTTCACGCGTCGCCGGTGATTGCAGATAATACGGTCTACACCCTCAACTGGAGCACAACGCTGCACGCCGTCGATCTGTTTACCGGCACGGTTCACTGGGCCAGAAAGTTGGCTTCTAGCAGCGGAGAGTGGCGCTTCGGTGCCGCGGCGACTCCGGCCATTGCTGACGGCATGCTGTACGTACCCCTGCACGAAGGCTATATCGCCGCCATTGACGCGGCATCAGGAGTGGAGGGATGGCGTTTTGCCGGCCGGCCCAGCTCGATTCATCCAGCTCATTATCAGACCGAGAGCAGCGGGTTCAGCGCTGCGCCGGTAGTGACTGGCTCGCTTCTGTGGGTCGGCGGCAGCGACGGCACAGTGACTGCCCTCGATCGCGCTTCGGGCAAGGTGGTGTGGGAGGATGCGATGGGTTCGCCGATTGCCATGGGCCTCGTGGCCTCGGGTACCATGCTGTTCATCGCCACGTATGACGGCGTTGTGAGGGCCATGCGTTCAGCCAGCGATCTGCAAGAGCCGGCCATCCTCGCCGAGATCGACTGCCCAACCAACGTGCCAGCGTCGGCCATCCCCGATGCCGGATGTGGCTGCCGCGCCGGCGAACCCGCGGGGTTGGCACTGGAGTCGGGCATGTTGTTGGTGCTGGCCTTCCTGGGCTGCGCCCGCCGCCGACGGTCGCGATAACAGTGGCCCGATCCCCGGCGGCAAGGCGCCGCGCCTATTCTCGTTAGCAGCGCAACCCGATCGGCGTTCACCGGCCCATTTTCCAGCCTCACAGGTTTTTCTCGACTGGTTCGACGGGGACGCCATCTGCAGGGCAGCCGGATTATATGCCGGCTGGCGCGGGCGGCGACGACTCCGACCCGGGCGCTTGAAATAGACCGTTTTTAGCACGCCGACCAACATCGGTAGTCATGCACCCAACCGCATTGCCACATTGGTCACTCCTGGCCACACAATCGGCTACCCGAGTCATCGTGCCGCTCCCCAGCATGCTGTCGAGATCACGCAGGTCACTGTGGCAGCTGCTCAGCTCGTCTTGGGTGAGCTCCCCACATAGAGCTTGAATCTGTTTGCATACCTGCTGTTCCGGCGGCGGCACCATCAGCTCTGTATACGCAAAAAAACCGGCGATCCCGATGATCGCAAGGGCCAGGAAGTACTTCACGTCGCTCGTCCTATTCAAATAAGTCTTGTCGAATGATTCCAGCGTTCTCCAGTCGTTGGCCTGGGCCAGCTGAACAGGTATTCCCCCTGGATACCCGGTCCAATAGCGGTTGATGAACCACTCTGTATGTGGTGCTTCCAGGTACCACTGATATGTCAAAGTAGCACATCTGCATACGCGTGCCAGCATGACTGCGGTCACGTCGCGCGCTGCGGTCAGGGGTGCTACGATCGCTGCTGGTTAGCTCGCAGATGCGAGTGGTACCAGGAGGTTAGCTGATGACGCGACTAGTTACACAGGACCCGCGCGGCAAGGCTCGAACCGGTCTACGCGCGATTCTCTGGCCTGGAGCGCTCTTGTGCATGGCGGGTTTGATCTCGGCGTGCGGCCTGATCGATCCCGACATCACCGAGTTTCGGTTTGTCACCGAAGACAAAGAATTTACCATTGACACCGGTAACTGGGGACTATCGGGCGAGGGCAAATTTCCCCGTATACCGTGCGATCCCGCCAACGATCAGTGCATAGCAGCGAGTATGGCGTACTGCACATCGGGCGAGAACGCCGAATGCACGGCTTCGTGCACACCGGCGAATAGCTGTCAGGTGACCGTATTGGCCTCACTGGACAGCGAGATCAAGCTCAGCGAGGAGAACGAATTTCAGTCCATCAACAACCAGCCGCTGGCCCGGGTTTCGGTCGAGAGCGTCGAGTATCAGATCGTCGAGAACACGCTCGAAGTCCCGTCTCCCGTGCTTGATATCTTCGTCGGACCGCTCGGCACCACGGCCCCGAGTCAGCTGGACGCCCGGCCCATCGGCAGTGTAGACTCGGTCGAAGCGCGCACCAAGAAGTCGTGGACGGCGATCGAGTTCACAGCCCAGGGGCGAGACGCTCTCCGCACATTGATGGAGGGCGAAGAGTACAAGTCGCCGTTTAACGTCATTATTTCGACCCGGCTCGACATTGTCGAAAAAGATCCGATCCCGTCGGGTCATGTCCGGGTCGGGGTCCGCATCACTGCCAGCGCCAGGCCCGGTTTCTAGCTCGACCGGGCACAGCGCTACAAGTCCAGCTTGCCGGTATCGACCTCGTGGGCAGCCCATTCGGTGTCGTTGAGGCCCTGCTCGAACACCGAGACGAATTTTCGGGCGATGAGAGGGGCCGGCAAACCGGTGCGCCATAGTGTATTGATCCCCGTGGCAGCCAGCCGGTTGGGAGGATGCAGCGTACGCATCAGTACGCGTGCTTGGCGGACGATCCTAGCAGTCCAGGCGGCGCGCCTGGCCTGATAGTCGGTCAGGGCTCGGTACAGGTCCCGGGGCCGACCGAGAATGCCGGGATGGCCGAGGAAGTGCGCCAGCCAGTAGCCGTCCTCGATGGACATTCCGGCTCCGTACCCGGAGAACGGAGTGCTGGCATGACAGGCGTCACCGAGCATGGCGACACGCCCCCAAAACCAGCGCCGGAGCGGAATCTTGTCCTGCGAGTACCAGCGCTCCAGTGAAAGCGGATCGGTATGGGCGGCGACCCGATGCACGAAGTTCCAGGAATAACGGGTGCAGACGGACTGATAGCTGGCCAGATCGGTCCGGCCAGAATCGTCGAGTTCCGACCTCGCCACGGTGATCCACCAAAACGTGCCCGGTCGCTGCGAGGGCAGGATCACGGGTACCAGGCCCATGGTGCCGCCATTCCTGTGCAGTAGCCAGGTCTCGATGGGGTCGAGGCCATCGTAGCTGGACAAGCCCTGCACGATGACAATGCCGTGTTTGTTCACTCTGCGGGGGCCAAAAAACTGGTCAGCGAGGACCGAGTGGATACCGTCGGCTCCGACAACAAAATCGGCCGTGATCGCGTCCCGGTCATCAAACAAGACCTCGACGCGGTCGCCGTGTTGGGTCACCCCGGTGCAGCGCTTGTCGCAATGAAGCGAGTCGCGCGGGGTGTGTTCCACCAAAACGCGGTACAAATGCTGACGCAAGAGAGAATAGGTGGAGGCGCGGATGACTTTCAGAGCGGGACAGATCTGCAGCTGAACCGTGCGCGATATATCGGCCCGCATCGTGCCGTCATCTCGCCTCATCTGGATGTCCAGCGGGGTGAGATATTGGTCGAGCGGCAAGCCGGCCCTGTGCAGCATGCGAGCGCAGTGGAAATAAAGGTGAATGCCGTTGCCGCGCACCGTGCTTTCCTCCACCCTGGACCGGGAATTTGCCTCGAATACAGAGACCTCAAACCCCCGCGCGCGCAAGAATAGCGCAGCTGCCAAGCCGCCGATTCCGGCTCCGATCACTGCGACCTGGGTTTTCGTAGCGGATTGTGTTGACATGGGCATATGTGGTGATGCGATGGGTGTGTGGACGCAGTTTTTCAGCCCTGTTCGCCATCGGCCCGCAGGCTGGCGTTGACCAGGTCGTAGATGGTGGCCAGCTGCGCTACTGTATCGCTGGTGATCTGTTTGCTGGCCGTGGCCACCCGTTCGACCAGCTGGTAGATCTCCTCGAACGTGGTCGACATCAGGTCGAGCTTGGCCGAGCCCTGATCGGTGAGAATCTGTCCGGCGCGGCTGGCGTTGATGGCCGCGGTGGTGTGCCGTTGAACCTGGCTGATCGCCTGCTTGATGCGCGCGGTTTCGTTGAGGACTTGCTCGGCCAAGCGTCGCATGTCGGCGGCGAGAAGTTTGAAGTTCTGGCCAAACGGCCCGGCATGCTCGGCCTCGATGCCGGTATTGAGGGCCATCAAGTCGAGTCGATTGGAGATCGTGTCGATGGTGCGCACCATATCGGCAATGATGCCGGACTGCTGGTGCAATTCGCCGATGCGCAGAGAAATGAGCTTGTATTGATCGATCATCCCGCGGATGCTGTCGTCGACCCCGTCGATCATCGATCGGCCGGAACCGGCCGCTGTCATCATCTGCTGGGTGAGGCCGCGGGTGGGGGTGATGGCGCCGTCGTTCAGCGGACTGGACGGATCGTCACTATCGCGAAGCGCTGCGGCGTCGGCATAGCTGCCGTCGAACTCGGCCGCAGACCTGCGCAGGGCTGCACTGGTCGCCTCGAGATGTCCGATCATCTCGACCATTCGCCGATTGGCCCGACTCATGGTCCGCAACGCGGAATTCTGCGCACTTTCGTACTGCAGAAGAAAAATCAACACCACCACCACGACCGTCACGATACCGGCCATCTTGAGGAACGGAACCGCTCTCGGATCGACCATCAGAGGCAGCGGCGTTTCGGTCAGTTCAACCCCGTAGAGGGTACCGGCAACAACGATGACAAACACGCTCAACGACATGCCGGCGCGGGGTCCCAACAAAAACAGTGCCACGATGGGAGCGATGGCCAGGCACGGGGTGGTGGGAGATGACAGGCCGCCGAGGGTGGCGGACGTGCCGGTGAAGAGGCCGGCGATCGCGCCGACCAGGACGGCACTGCCGAGAACGATCGACTGGCGCCAGCGCACCACCAGGGGAGCCAGGAGCATTGCGGCCGAGCAGATGGCCGTCCACAGTGCCGCCTCGGGCGCCGACACCGACAGCAAAATCGGCACAAAGCAGGTGCAGTACGCTCCAAAAGCCAGGCCGAACCGAACCGCGAGGCGGGCTCGCCGCAGCGATTCGCCGCGCGCGACAATGGTGCGGAGAAACCAGTTCACGGGCGAGTCCCCCGCATCTCTGCCCGGCAGGGTCGATCCAGCGCGCATGTGGCAAGGGGTCGAGGAGAAAACATAGTGGGCCTATGTGACCGACGGGAAGCGTCGCCGTGGGCAAACTGGGTATGCAATTGTGGTGACAAGCAGTGCGAAACCAAGCATAGCCGATCAGCGCAGCATTCGAGCGACCGGCCCGGCATTTCGGACCGAGTAACCGGCCGCCGACCCTGGCCAGCAAAGCTCGGGCAAGTCCCGAACGCCGCTACCATTGTGGGACAAACGTGTCGGACAAACGTGTCGGACAAAACGAGCTGGACAAACGTGTCGGACAAACGTGTCGGACAAAACGAGCTGGACAAAAGAGTGTTCTGCCCGGTTGGCGCATCCTCCTGGCGGCGCGGTGAGTTCCGCAAACAGCACTGAGATACGTGTACACGGTACCGCGATCCCTATTACAATTGCAACATGATGGAGGGCAAGCTCTTCGGGCGATACTGCGTGACCAAGAAGCTCGCCGTGGGAGGGATGGGCGAGGTCTACGCGGCAACCCACGAGCTGGTGGATCGCGACGCTGTGGTCAAGGTCTTGTTGCCCGAGATGTCGCTCCAGGACGGGATTGTCAAACGCTTTTTTCAGGAGGCTCAGGCGGCGGCGCGCATTGACCATCCCGGTATTGTCAAGGTGTTCGACTTTGGCTACACCGAAGATGGCCGTGCCTACCTGGTCATGGAGAGACTGCGCGGTCAAACCCTGGCTACCCGTCTGGCCCACGTGCGTACCCTATCGGTCGTCCAGTCGATCATCATCATCAAACAGCTGGCCAGCGCAATCGGATCGGCGCACGAGCACGGAATCGTGCATCGCGATCTGAAACCGGCCAATATCTTCGTCACTCCTGATCCCGATGTCCCGGGCGGAGAACGGATCAAGGTTCTGGATTTCGGCCTGGCCAAACTGGCCCAGGAGCAAAAAGGGTCCCTGGTCACGATGAGCGGCACAGTATTCGGCACTCCGGCCTATATGGCGCCGGAGCAGTGCCGGGACGCTGCCACGGTGGACCACCGCGCCGACCTCTACGCCATCGGCTGCATTTTTTATCGATGCCTGTGCGGACGGGCTCCATTCGGTATCGGCGGTACCGAGGTGTTGGCGGCACAACTCCGCGATATACCCGATCCTCCTCGTGCTCTGCGCGCAGATCTCCCCGATTTTGTCGATACCGCGATCACCACGCTGCTCGAAAAAGACCCCGACCGGCGCATTCAGTCGTGTCGGCAATTGATCGAGATACTGGAAACCAAACGGCTGCTGTCGGGCATGGCCACCGAGCAGGGTTCCATGGCGGACCGGGATTTCGACGAGCGGGTCACCGAAACCAGGTCCGCACCCGATTTTCTCGGTGCCGACCTGGCCGATCGGGGCGATCGGGCTGGTACGGCGTCGCCCTCGTCTCCGACCCACCAGCTGGACATGGCCCCGGCCGGACAGATACTGATGCCCACTGCCCTGCAACCCCTCTTTGGCGATCAACTCGACGCCACACCGGCCGACCCACTCGCGGTCAAACCAGAGCCGGAGCGGCCACTCACGCCCTGTCCGGAAGAACCACTGGCTCCGGACTATGCGACGTTATTTGCGGTTGAGGCCCGCGCCGACGGCCCGACCGGCGAGAGTTCGCTGGTCCGGAGCGCCGGAGAAATGAGCGACCAGCGCCCGCGCGGGGTGAGCCGGCCTCTGGCCTGGAGTCTGTGGGCTACCTCGGCCCTGGTCGGGATCGGCGGGATCGCCGCAGGGTTGTTCCTGACGCTCGGAGAAACCCACATGCAAGCCGATGCGAGCGATGTCATGGCGAATTCTGCCGCGGCGGCACCAGTGGCCGAGTTTGACGCGGGTGTCCATCCACAGCTCGTCGAGTTCGACGAACACATCGAGCGGGCCGAAAAAGCCATCGCTGCCGAGCGCTGGAACGACGCATTGCAAGCGGTAGGCGCGGCATCCGAGCTGGGCCTGCGCGACCGCGAATACGATGCGCGCATGTCCGCACTGCGACGCCGCGCCCAGAGCGAACTGGCCAATCAGCTCACCTTCGAACGATTTCGCACGGCGGTGGCAGCCCGCGACATGGCCACCACGGTCAAGTACTACCGCAGGCTGCCCGAGAACAGCGTCTACCTGCCGAAAGCCACCCCGGCATACCGCAAGGTCGCGACCACATGGCTCGAGGAGCGGCGCTTTGCTGGCAGGAAATTGCTGAAACGGCGCAAATGCAGTCGACTCGACCAGTTGATCGAGGAGGTCGAGCATCTGTTTCCGCGCGGCTCTTTGTCGTCCGACCCGCCGACCGGGGCGTTGCCCCAGCAATCGAGCGAGGAGTCATTCGAACAGCTCAGGGCGCAATGCGCCCGGCAGCGCGGCCAGCTGGCCAGGCGCCGATCCGCGCCGTCCCGGCCCGAATCGGGCCCGTCGGCGCCGCAACCGGATATGCCTGAGGAAAGGCCGCCGCTGCCGGCTGCGGGCAAGGAGGTTCAGAAGCGGGCTCTGGCCTCCACGGCCTCGGTCGAAGCGGCGCGCGACGACTACAGCCGCGGCCTTTTCGGCGCTGCGCTGAAACGCTGCCAAGAGACCCTGCGAGTCGCCCCCGACCACGCCCAAGCAGCCTTCATCTGCGGTCTGGCCGCGTGTCAATTAAGAAACTCACATCTCGCCCGCCGCTACTACGCAATGCTGTCCGGTGTTCGTCAGACCTCGGTGTTGCAGAGCTGTCTGAAACAGGGCATCGACGTCCGCACCACTGAATAGCGGCGCTGGGGCAAACCCAGCCGACTCTACCCCTCGAATTCGACATCAGCCCGGACTGAACGACGTTCGAGTTCCTTGCGCGAGCACTCGTTGGTTGCGGCCGAGTCGACCTTTGAGAGCTCACCACATACCGTCCCAAGCGCACTGCATGGCAAACGTGAAGTCTGTGGTGAGGTAGAGCCCGACCGGAGCCCGGGGCCTGCAGGTGCCCGACCAGGTGGCGCAAATGTAGTCACTACGTGGGCAGTCGTTATCGCTCGTGCAAGCGCGGAACCACATGAGGGACTGATGATCTGGCTGGAATACCAGCCAGCCGTCGTGGGGTTTGCACGCCACCTCGACTGGCATCACACAGTAGCCATCTGGGAATTTGATGAACCCGTCACTGTCGACACAACGTCCACGCCGGCCGCAATCGGTGTGGCCGGTGCACGCGCTGCCGAGCGGTACGCCGCAGTCGTCCTCACCCTCGAATGGGGACGAGCGCTCGGAACAGAGCATCGGGAGCTCGGCAACGGTAAATCCCGCCGGCAGCTCCAGTCCCGTAGGTGACCGCGCTGCCGGCAAACCCGCGCGAGAGTAAAGTACCACGTTGAAGTACGCACCACCCCGTAATTCACTCCGAGAGTAGGCGCCGTTGTCGTCATCGTCATTCCAGAAAATGATCTGGCCCATCTCGTATGGGCGATTGTCCGACCCAGCCGTCGGTGGAATGTCGAACACGCGGAGCTCGAACGCGGACGGGGACTGTACGCTGACTGTCACCGATGGGTCACGTATCAGCTTTTTGGGATCGAGGGTGAGCTCGGCGGTCAGACTCCAGAAAAGAGACGCGGTCGGAGTCTCACCGGCAGGATCTTCCGGATAGTCATAGCCGATGATTCGTCCGTCGATGGCGAAGAGCGGGGTACCGTAGTATCCAGCCTCGACGAGTGGATCGCAGGCGCCCAGCACAATAGAGGTGGTCAAGAAGATGTGAGTGCTGCAGCTCATCAGAAAAGATACCCCAATCCGATGCTCGCCCAGCCGGTGAGCACAGTTTCATTGCGTTCGCCACGCTCGACTCCTGCTTCGAGCGTGGCCTTGCGAAACCAATAACTGACAGGTCCAGCCTCGGCCGCGAGCAATAGCCGTCGGGAAAGCGGCCGCTCCAGCGTGATCAGACCGCGAAACGACGCGCCGATGCTCCAGCGCTTATCGGCGTGGGCCGAGCCGGAGAATGTCTGTTGGTAGAGCACTATCTCGCCGCTCATACCAATACCGATACTAAAACGATCAAAGTCGATGTAACGCTGAGCAGTGACCCCCATGCCCCAGTCGCGGTGCCGACCTCGCAGACTCGGACTCAGCTCGCTGATCGGTGTCTGACTGAACCGCAGGCGCGCACCCACGCTCAACGCCCGCAGATCAAGCTGGTAGCCGACCGCAGCCACCGTCGCTGGTCCCTGACCTGCAAATAGCTCACCTCGACCACCAAAACGGGTGTACAGCGAATGCGCGGACCGCTTGTCCGGCGCGCCCTTGCGGACGAGGCGGGCGTATGCGACTCGCCGGCCCTTGCGTCGGGCGATGTCGACCACGCCGCCTGGCTCGACATCGACTGCGTACTCCAGGTAATACTGATTGCTCCTGAGCTGGAGCAGGTACTTGCCAGGGGCGATTGCCAGAGAGGCACCGCGGTGACGCACGCGGAGCTCCGCCGTGATATCGCGGCGCTCGTCGTTGCGATAGATGAGATACGTGCCCGCCCGCGACAGGAGCAGCCGCGCGCCCTTGCTGCGGTTGCGGCGGGCCAAATGGGTCATGGTAAAGTCGACTCGTCCCTTGAGATCATACGAGTAGGTCGGGTGCTGCAGCTGTGTGCTTCGTCCGCTCGACTGCAGCGTGTTGCGATAGGCATAGGAGTACGCCTCGCCGAGAGTAACCTCGTTGTTGCGGTCTTCGTCGGCGGCGCCCAGGAGTGCATTGACGAAGTGATGGGTGAAAAACGACGCTTTGAGCGCCTCCGATTCGTGACTGTCTTCGCCGGCTGCGCTCGACGAAATCATGACCACGCCTTCGGCAGCTGGTGCAGTTCGCGCACTGATATTGAAGTCCTCGGTTTGCCTGCCCCCCTTCACCTTGGTGACACCGCCCGAACGGCAGCCATCCAGGATGAGCAGGCGGAACGTGGCCGGCGAGCCCTTGAGCATCGCGCGGAGCTCGCCGTAGCTCAGTGTATGGGGCCCCGGATGCAATCCCTCGGCGTCCGCGTGTCCCGAGTAGTAGACGATCAGCACGGACGAACCAAAGGCGCTGTCGTTCTCGGTTCGTATGCGCCCGTTGAGAGCCAGCAGGGCGCGCCGAATCGCTGCCCGAGAGTCGTTGAGGAGCATGATCGTGTTCTCACCGGTCAGTCCTCCGTAGCGCCGCATTACCGACGCAAAGCGCAGGGCATCGCGTTCGGCGAAGCGCAGCTGGTCATCGGCCCGTTTTCCGATGTTGTTGCCGATGATCAGAGCGTAGCGGCGCTCGCCGCCCGCTACAGCCGACTGGACGTGCAAGGTGACAAACACGAGTACAACGCCGAGCGCGCAGCCGAACGTAGGTCTGACGATCTGCATATGGCTCACCTCTTGTTCATCGCGAATGTTGCGCTCTCACATCGAGCTGGGACAGTGATCACCGGTGGTGTCGCGGATCGCTCTGAGCGCGACACGCCGATGTCATCCCGGGAGAACGACTGTGGGCACGCCACCAGCACAAGCCATTCGGTGCCGATAAAGTCGTCTAGCTCTATGGTGCCAGCGAGCGCGCCGTCCGCGGTCATCGACGGCAAAGCAGACACGGCGACGCCTGTGCTGGGGTAGTAGACCGAGATACCTCCAGAGTCCTCAGCCCCCACGATCATCACGTGCTTGTCGGCCCACACATCGCCGCTGGCAGGTGCCAGGGCAAAACGGATCCGATCACCTGCGCGAAACCGGTCCCGGCTCAGCATCTCTTGAACCCGCCCGTTGTCGCGCCGAAAGACGCGCAGCGAAATCAGACCCTTGGCCCGCAATTCCGGGGCGCTATCGACGACCGCGGTCAGTTTGTCCTCCGTCGACGGGGGGCTCGCTGATCTCGGCTGAAGGACGATGAGCGCCATGACAGCGAACGCCACAGCGCCGCCGGCCATGTACCGCGCCGCGCGGTGTCGCCACATGGCGACCAGGGGATTGCTGCGGGGTGAGCACCGACTGGCCTTGTCGTGACCCGCATGCTCCTTTAGCCGCCGCAGCACGCGTTCAGCGTCGACCTCGGGAAACCCCCCCATGCCCTCGGCGCGCAGCGAATTGCGATTCTTGCACCACGAGCAGCGCGCGAGGTGATGCTCGAGCCTCGCCTGGTCGCCTTCTTCGAGCTCCCCCAACGCGTACTGATCCAGCTGGTATTCGGACGGGTGCTCGCCAGCGACCCGCGCGTGTGGATTTGGCTTCACGATCCACTCCCTGTGTGTTCGACACGTGTCACGCGGGTTTCGGGCACGATGGGGTGACGCTGTGACTCGGCGGCCAGCGGCTCGAGAAATCCGGGCATCCAGGCGGTGGGCTCTGAGCTCAGCACTTCCCTCGCCCACCGCGTAAAGCGGGTCAGGAGATTGCCGACCGTGCGAAGCGACACTCCAAGGGCCTGAGCGGCTTGTGGGCGTGTCATGCCGTCGACGAACACGTAAACGGCTGCCGCTGCTTGATCCGGCTGCGCCTCCGCGAGCAGACGCCGCAAGGCGATTCTATCGTCTGGATCGGGTGCCCCGGGCAACTCGTCTTGTTCCCCGTAGCGCTCGCGCAATAGCTCGAGACGTCGACTGCTGTCGCGCAGCTGATTCAGGCAGTAGTTGGTCGTGATTCGGTACAACCACGTGGTTGCTCTGGACTCGGCGCGGAATCGACCACGGTTCGCGAGAGCGCGGATGAAGACGTCTTGAACGGCGTCCTCGGCGTCGCTGGCGTTGCCCAGAAGTATGAGCGCGCGCCGGTAGACCAACCCGGCGTGCAGCCGAAAGTACTCTTCTACATTGAAATTCTGGCCTCGAGACATACGCGAAAGCCTACTTGCCTCGGGCCTATTCCCGAGCCATACCCCAACAGGGTGCTTCGTCGTAAGCGTTGCCCGTTGTGGCTGGTGCCTACATAAAGATATGAGTCTACCGCGTGCGCTGAGAATTTACTGTGCGCAAAATGGACGTCGCGCTGGTGCCTGCTCATCCACGACCAATGGGATCTTGAACACACGCTGCCAAATGGGGAGGACCCAGCCCCCCCCATTGATATGCCGTTGACATAGAAATGGGGCACAGGAAAGCGAATTTCACACCAATGGCGGTCAGGATCAACGGTGAACCAGTGTTAAAGATGGGTATGTGGAACAAAGGTTCAGCATTATCGACCAAATACAACGAGTCTGAAGCACTGCCAACGGGAGAGTCTGGCCCATTATCGCAATACCCGCGATCGCGCATTGCTGTTCTCAATGTAAGATTCTACAAGCAGCCGGATATCCAGCGTCGCCTGAAAAGCCCGTGACCGCCGACACTATATTTGAATCCGCCGATGTATTGGCAGGCCAGGCTCGATTTCGGTCATCGCCGCGGTGCGGTGGACAAACGCCAAACCGGATGACCCGTGGTGGCCGAGCTGGCAGGAGGTCCAGTGCAGTGACGTGGCGATTCTCCACTCCTCGCCCACCCACTGGCAGCGCGCCTCGTCGCTCTGGCTCGGTCCGAGGTTTTTGGACCGGCTCTTAGGTCGACTTGAGCACTTTTCGACAGTCCTGCGACCAGCAGGCTGAGAGAGTTGGCAGGCGAAGGCTGTGAAAGAGACCGGCTTGGCGGTTTCTATGCGGCGTACGCTACCTCATGGAGCAGAGTCTCGACGCATTTT
>JAKSDA010000017.1 GCA_022360315.1 Pseudomonadota bacterium | reverse complement strand
TCTTCATCGGGGCAATCTCCTGTTGGCGTTTCGCCGCAACACATAGACTGGAACGCGGCCGAATTAAGCGCCAATCTGTCCCAATCGCTTGGGCCAATGCAAGCGGCCCATTCTGGCATTCCGATCTGGCTCGCTCTGGCGTAAACGGATCGGGTCGAATGTGCTAGAGGTGGCACAATTCATCGTGCCAGCCGAATGTCGCTGCACGAACCGCCGCAGGAGATAAAACCATGTCGATGCTTGCCGAACCGATCCAGCCGCATGCCGCCAATTCGCTCGAACAATACTGGATGCCGTTCACCGGCAATCGTGACTTCAAGGCCGATCCCCGCCTCGTGGTGAAGTCCGAGGGCGTATACCTCTGGGACCACAAGGGCGGCAAGGTCATCGACGGATCATCCGGCCTGTTCAACGTCGCCGCCGGCCATGGCCGCAAGGAGATCGCCGACGCCGTCTATGCCCAGATGCAGGCGAATGACTATGCGGCGCCGTTCCAGCTCGGCCATCCCGGTTCCTTCGCGTTCGCCGAACGGCTCGCGCGCCTCCTGCCGGAGCCGTTCAACCACGTCTTCTTCGCGAACTCGGGCTCGGAGGCCATCGACACGGCGCTCAAGATGGCGATGGCCTACCACCGGGCGCGCGGCGAGAGCCAGCGCATCCGTTTCGTCTCCCGCGAGCGCGCCTATCACGGCGTCAACCTGGGCGGCGTGTCGCTGTCGGGCATGGTCAAGAATCGCGAGACCTTTCCGGTCGTCATGCCGAACATCGTCATGATGCGCCACACCTGGGACGAGGGCCAGCGCTTCACCAAGGGCCAGCCGGACACCGGCGTCGAAAAGGCCGACGACCTGCAGCGTTTCTGCGAGACCTATGGCGGCTCGACCATCGCCGCCGTCTTCGTCGAGCCGGTGGCGGGATCGACCGGAACGCTGGTGCCGCCGAAGGGCTATCTGACCCGTCTCCGCGAGATCTGCGACCGCCACGGCATCCTGCTGGTCTTCGATGAAGTCATCACCGGCTTCGGGCGCCTCGGCAAGCCGTTCGCGGCCGACTATTTCGGCGTGACGCCCGATATCATCACCATGGCCAAGGCGCTGACCAACGGGTCGATCCCGATGGGGGCCGTGGCCGCCAGCGACGAGATTTATGAAACCGTCACCGGGGCCGCGCCGGAAAACGCCATCGAGTTTTTTCACGGCTATACCTATTCCGGCCAT
>JAKSDA010000048.1 GCA_022360315.1 Pseudomonadota bacterium | reverse complement strand
TCCCCTATCTACACCTGCTCCACCTCAGTACACGCGGAGCGCGGCGCACGCGCTCTATCTCTGTGCACGCGCAAGCGCGGCATACGCGCTCCGCCTCAGCGCACGCCAAGCGCGGCGTCAACCTCGTGCCACCACTCCTCTCCGACGCACTGGCTGACGCCGCCGAACGAAGTGAGCATGGCTTTGGCTACTCAGGATTCATCGAGGAAACGTTCAATCGATATCTGAAATGCGGTTTGCTCTGCCATGGCTTTGTTCGCGTGCGCTGCAATGACTGCGGATTCGACCGTCTTGTGGCGTTCTCTTGCAAGGCACGAAGCCTGTGCCCATCGTGCAGCGCCCGTCGCATGCACGATACAGCCGCACATCTAGTGGATCGTGTGCTGCCGCATGTGCCCTACAGGCAGTGGGTGATGTCATTTCCAAAGTATTTGCGTTTTCAACTTGCTCGCGCTCCGACGCTGGTGACCAAGCTGCTGCGCGGTGTCGTGCAAGTCATCTCGGCCTGGCACCGCTGCAAGGCTCGTGCCATGGGGATTGCTGATTCCCGATGCGGTGCCGTGACCTTTGTGCAGCGATTTGGCGGATTCGTAAACTTGAATGTCCATTTCCATATCTTGATGCCCGATGTGTATTTGTAAGGCACGGTGATGACAGCCCGCGGTTCGTACAGCTCGATGCCCCCAGCGACGAAGAAGTAGCCTCACTGGCCGACAAGATCGTACGGCGCATCGCCAAGATCTTGGCTCGCCACCGCGAAGAACAAGCCGATGACATCACTGACGACGTGCTGGCCCGTGTGCAGGCGGCCTCGGTCCAGGCCACATGTTCGCCGATAGGCTCCTCGCGCGAGGCTCGTACCCAAGGCGCCGGTCGGCCTACACGCTCTGCCTTCATTTGCGGGATTCTCATTGCACGCCAATGTCGCCATCCATCAGAACGATCGCGAAGGCCTCGAACGCCTGTGTCGCTACGGGCTGCGTCCACCCATCGCCTCGAACGGTTGTCATGGACCGACGATGGCAAGATCCGCTACGAATACAAGCGACCGGCCCCGAATGGCGCGTGCGAGCTGGAATGCGAGCCAGTCGAGTTTCTGGCCAGGCTCGCCGCCTTGATTCCACCACCGCGTAAACACTTGACTCGATACCACGGCGTGTTCGCTCCCAACCACGAATGGAGGAGCCAGATCGTACCGGAGGCCACCCGAGGACCAGTCCCCGCCCACCGAGACATACGAAGCCAACAGCCCCCCGGATGATCCCGCGCCGATCGGCAAACGCGCCTCGGCGACCGTGGCATCCGAGACGCCCAAGGAAGGCGGCAGCCCACCCGAGGATTCCGCGCCTACCGCGAAACGCGTCCCAGCGACCGTGCTTGCGCGTCGCTTGGACTGGGGCGGCCCTTTTACTTCGAGTCTTTGCCATCGACGTCCTCGAGCCTGGCGAGCGGTTGGATGAGGACAAACTGCCGTCGCATACGGACGATCGACATATCGTCGAGCGCGAACAGCGGGGTCTCGAAGAACGCGGTGCGGCCAGCGTGTGGTCTAGCCCTTGCCCCGACGTGTTCGCGGTTGGACCTCAATCATCAAGTACACGCTGTAGGAATAGGCGTCCGCACCGGGATCGCCGCTGGCCGGAACTTCGCGGCGAACGCTCAGGAGATACCGCCCAGGCTTGGTGAGCCGCAGCTGGGCTTTGCCATCGGCGCGCGATAGCAACGTCATGGTGGCATCGTGGCCATGGCCAGCCTCGTCGTAGACCTTGATCTCCTGGCCGGAGAGCGACTGTCCCTTGGCCAGTACCTGGAGCCGGAATGGCTTCCCGGCGCGAATGGCGCTGGGATGATCGATCGGCACTAGCTCGAGCGGGTCGCCCTGCGCAGCCAGCGGGCCGGTAGTCTGCTGGCGGAACGTGACGTAGGTGATCGCCTTGGCCCAGTACCGCTTGGACACCTCGATGGTCTTGCCGACCACGCGGTCGCGCGGCAAACGCAGCCACCGGCGCTCGTCGCCATCCTTGATCTTCGTCCAGTACGCTTCGGGCTCCTCGGCGGTGATCCGATAAGTGCCGGGCCGGGTCAGCTCGATCTCGGCCAAGGTCCGGGTCTTGCCGGTAGAGACGAACGATGGCGCGGTGTGCTCGTCATCGGGCCCGGTCACCCACAGCATCGCCGGGCCGGGGCCAACCGACGGCACGAATCGCCGATCACCCAGCGTATGCTCGAAACCGAGCCACACGCTGTTGCCGTCACTCTCGCTGACGAAGAAATTGGGCATTACCCATTGCTGGTGGGCATGGAGCAGCCGCTCGCCAAACCACAACACAATCGCGATGCATGGGATGACAACAGGAAGCAGATGACGTCTCGACATCGATATCTCCGTGGCTCGAGCTCCCGACGAACGGAGCCAGGCGCGGCAGTGCAGCCGCCCGCACAACGCCGGCCCGTACGGTCATGTTAATGTAAATAATTTGCATCTGCAACATGGTATCGTCGATGGTACCAATGACGCAGCGAAACGGGACGGGGGAACGGACTTGAAATTGGATTGCCGATCACGACGCAATTTTTGCGGTCTTTCCCGGTTCGTCGGCCTCGCAGTGTTCGGCGAGCCGACGCGGCGAAGCTCGAGCCAGCATTCGAAAATACGCCACCTACTTTACATTACGCCCCATAAATGCAATATAGATGCATTTACTATACACTGATTTTTCGGAGCACATCATGCAGAGACTCTCCATCACCGTGCCAGGTGGCTCACCCGGCACCGGCAAACACACGCCCGCGGACCCCGAGCACGCCACGCTAGATCAGACGTGTTACTCGGAGGCGACGCTTGCGAGTTCACGAGTCGTGCACGACGTCGCCGACTTGATTGCCATCTTCGAGCCGCACGTAAACGTCCAGGTGCTCCGCCGGCCGTTGTCGGACGGCCTGGCGGACGACGCTCGCAAGGCCGTCTGTGAGCAGCGCTTTCGAGAGCGCGCGATGATCAGACCGGATACGTGTGGTCGCAGCGAGCTGAGGAGCCTGCTGCCTGGCTTTCCTCACCTCGCTGACGACGCGTACTTCTGGACCGATGTCCTGGCCGAGCTCACCGGATGTGAGTTCGTCGGTGTCAGGCTCGAGCGCCTCGACAAGGCCATGTGTCCTCGCTTCCACGTCGACAAAGTCACGCTGCGCATCGTGCGCACGTTCGGCGGCCCAGGGACCGAGTACCTCGTCAACGCGGACGTCGATCGCCGTTGGCTGGGCGCGGCGGCCCACGGCCTGGCCGATGAGGAGTCCGGCCTGCTTCGCTCGCCCGGGTGCGTGCGTGCGGCCGCTACCGGAGATGTCGTCCTGCTCAAAGGTGAAGCCTGGCCCGACAACGCGGATCGTGGGGCCGTGCACCGTTCGCCACATGCGAGCCCGAGCGCACCGAGGCTCGTGATGACGCTGGATTCAATCGATTGGGCCACGTGAAACCGCAATGACGTCCACCAAAAACATGCTCGAAGCGCGAGGGCTCTGCAAGCAGTTCGGTCCGACCGTGGCGCTGGAGGACTTCAGCCTCACGGTCCCCGAAGGCGAGGTCGTCTGCCTCCTGGGCGCCAACGGCGCGGGCAAGACCACGACGATCAATCTGTTCCTCGGATTTCTCCAGCCGGATCGCGGCGAAGCGCTGGTCGGCGGCATCGACGTGGCCGAAGCGCCGTTCGAGGCCCGAAGGCGACTCGCCTATCTGCCGGAGTCCGTCGCTCTGTACCCCAAGCTCACCGGGCTGGAAAACCTGTCCTTCTTCGACCAGCTGGCCGGGGGCAGCCGCTCGCCGCAGGACTTGTCCAAGTTGCTCCTGGATGCCGGTTTCCCCAAGGAAGCCCATCACCGGCGAGCCGCGACCTATTCCAAGGGCATGCGGCAGAAGGTCGGCATCGCGATCGCGACCGCGAGGCAGGCTCGTGCGCTCCTGCTCGACGAGCCGCTCTCCGGGCTCGACCCATCCGCCGCGAGCACTCTCGGCGTGCAGATCGGCAAGTTGCGCGATGATGGTTGCGCCGTAATGATGGCGACGCACGACATTTTTCGCGCCAAGGAGGTCGGCGATCGAATCGGGATCATGATGCACGGAAAGCTGGTCAATATGCTCGATGCCGCGTCCCTCGATGCGCGCGAGATCGAACAGATTTATCTTGAGCACCTGCGGGAAGCCGACGCGTCCCGTCACCAGGAGCACGCGTTATGAAGTCGGCGCTCATCCGCAAAGATTCGCTCGTGCTGCGGCGAGAATTCTTGTTGAAAGCGCTGCTCGCCGCGGTGATCGCGCTCGCCCTGATCAGTGTGATGACCGGACTACAGCGCGAGCGGGTATTTCTCCACGAGAGAGCCGAAGCGGAGCGGATCGACAAAGAGGTCTGGATGGGACAAGGGGAGCGAAATCCGCACTCGGCCGCACACTTCTCCCGGTATGCGTTTCGCCCGCCGTCGCCGCTGGCGCTGCTGGACCCGGGCACGAGCGACTTCGCGGGGCTCGCGATCTGGATGGAAGCCCATTATCAGGACCCGGCGGTGTTCCGGCGTGCCGAGGACGGCGGCGAGCTGAGTCGCTATGTGATGCTATCGCCCGCGTTCCTGCTGTTGACGGCGGCGCCGCTGCTGATCTTTCTCATGATGCACGCGAGCGTCGCCGGAGAACGAGAAGACGGCACCCTGCGCCAGCTTCTGGCCGCCGGTGTTCGTCGCGGACACTTCTTCGTCGGCAAGTTCCGCGCCGGCTGGGACATCACGATGCTGGTCTACACCCCGATATTCCTGCTCATGGCCGGGTGTTCGCTGGCCGCGTCGCCGGCCGAGCTCTCCGCGGATACCGTGTTTCGCCTGCTCGCCATGTACGTGGCCTACGCGGCCTATCTGTCGATCAGCGTCGCCGTGGCGATCGGCGTCTCGGCGCTGTGTCGCACGCGGCAGGCGGCGTTTCTGGCCCTGGCCGGCGTGTGGGCGGTCATGACCGTGTTGGTGCCGCGCTTCGCGACAGACGTCGGCACCACGCTCACCCCGCAGCCGGACGCGCGCCAAACCGAGCGGGACTTGAGAGCAGCGGCGATGGTGCTTTCTCGGGACAAGGAGAGGCAACAGCAGATCAAGGACGACGTGTTGGCGCGGTATGGTGTCGAAGACGAGGCCGACTTGCCGATCAACTACAGCGCGTACCGGCTGCAGGTCAGCGAAGAGTTGTCGATTCCGGAGTTCGAGCGGGTCTACGGCGCGCTCGAAGATCGCTATCGCGCGCAGGAGGGCGTGTTGCGCTGGTTCTCGGTCCTGTCCCCGACGATCGCTACAGCGAGCCTGTCGCGGGGTATGGCAGCGACCGACCGAGTGCACCAGCGCGCCTTTACCGTCTCCGCCGAGCTGCACCGACGGGACATGATCAAGCTGCTCAACGAGGACTACATGCACAACGCCGGGGATGCGGGATCCAAGTACACCGCAGACGAGGCGCTATGGGCGCGATTCGATGACTTCGATCACCCGATCCCGGGTCTTGTGTCCATCGGAGGCCGCTACATCGCGGACGCGGCGCTGCTCCTGATGTGGCTGTGTATCGCAATGCTTGCAGGATATGGATGCGTCCGCCGCGCGGTCGCGACGGAGGCAAAAGCAGCATGAAGCGAGCCATTCTTTACCTCGAGAGCTTGAACTTCATCGCCCGTGGTCCGGCGCTCATCGCGACCGCCATCATCGTGGTCACCATCGGATATGCCGGATGGAGCGGCGATCGCTGGCGCGACGCAAAGCGGTCGGGCCTCGAGTCGTTCGAGGCCGAAAAGCTCGATGCGCTCGCAAAATGGCGGGATGGTCTGGTCCAGATCGAAAACGGGACCCGGCAAGCAAAGCCACGCGACGCCAACCCGATGAGCATTTCATTTCCCGCCGTGCTGCCGCCGTCGTCCCTCGGCGACTTTGCGATCGGGCACGCGGATCTGCATCCGGATAGCGCAGAGATTTCGCCATGGCGCAATCCGTCGAGCATGTTCGGTCGTTACCAGTTCGACAATCCCACGACCCTCGCGTCCAGTCGGTTCGACGTCGTGGTGGTCATCATCCTGCTTTTGCCGCTGCTGATGATCGCCGTGTCGTTCGACGTTTTGGCCGGCGACAGGGCCCGCGGCGCGCTATCCATGGTGTTGTCGTTTCCCATTCGCCTCACCAGCCTCGCGTGGTCCCGGCTCTTGGTTCGCAACGGTCTGTTGTGGGTGACCGCGGTCCTGGTGATGACCTGCTTGCTCTTGCTCAATGACGCGGGCGGCGACCGGTACGCCAGGTTCGGCCTATGGCTCGGGGTATGCCTGGCGTATGGGTTGTTCTGGCTGACGGTCATCGCGCTGTGCGTCGCGTATATCCCAACCGCGATCAACACGGCGGCGGCCCTGGTTGCGGTGTGGATGGTGCTCGCGCTGGCGCTCCCGGCAACCGTCACCACGATCTCTGAGGCAGCCTTTCCCACGCCCTCGCGGTTGGCGTATCTGTCGGAAATTCGCCGCGCCCAGACCGAGACCAACCGAGAGCTGGATCGTTTGACAGCCAAATATCTGATAGACCATCCGGAGCTGACCGTCGGCAACGAGGAATTGCCGTCGTTTTACCGCGCGGCCTTTATCTCGAATCAGATCGCTCGCGACCGCACGCGACCGATTCTCGAAGCGTACGAGGCGGCGCGCGCGGGTCGCGCGCAAACACTCCGGTGGGCCCAGTATCTGTCCCCGTCGATCATCGCACAGCGCCTGCTGAACTTCACCGCAGACGCCGATCTCGATCGCCAGCACCGGTTTCAGGCGCAGGCGCGGGACGCGCTCGAGCAGCTGTCGGTTGCAGTCGGGCCTGCGGTCGTATCGAGAAACCGGCTATCAGCGGCGGAATTCGACACCCTGTCGCTGTTCTCGTTCCAGGAGCGTTCGCTGGCCGAACTCGCGTGGTTGGCGGCCGTGCCAATGGCGTTTCTCCTCCTCTCGAGTGCGTTGCTCGCCGTGGTCGCTCATCGTCGATTGGGCGCCATTCGCTTGCATGATTGACCATCCTGATTGCCCCTGGAAGCGGATACGTCGCCGGTGGTCGCGCGCGTCATGCTGGCGCAGAACCGGTTGGCGGTGGGACGCATGGTCGCCCGGTACGGGCGCTGAGGGGACCAGCCGGACGTAGAAGCGGCGGGATGTAGAAGACGACTCATGGTGGAATTTCGGCCGTCATGATCCTCGCAAGATGGCGTCGCATGTCCTCGAGCGTGTCGAACGGGGAGCTTTCATCCGCGTCGCGGGCGCGCATGCCCTCGAGGACGTAGTTTATCACGTGCTGACTGGTGAAGAGCTGCGGCGGCTGGCCCGGAGCCAGGGATTGGCGATGATTGGGTACCACCACCACGAACCTGTGCATGGCAACCTGGCGGGCGAACTCGCTGTACTGCGACTTGTCGATCTCACTGCCCGGAATGCCGTGACCACACCACCTGATTCACCGAGGTGCAGCAGCTTCTCGGAAACGGCACGTACGCACTTCCGTCGCCCGGTCCAGCATAGCCGAGGGGGGCGGCGATAGCGCCCTTCGCTTTGGTGTCGGCAACAACAAAGTCATCGATTTCGGCCGTTGTGATGCCTGGACGAATCAGTGCGCCGACCCGCTGGAGGGTGTCGGCGGCCAATCGGCCCACCGTCCGCATCACAGCAATGTCTGCGCTAGATTTGATGCGCACAGCGTGAGCGAGTGATGCCATGACGTTGGTGCCTCCTACGGGTTGACTCGCGGCCCGTTCGCATCATTGCGAGAGCCGCGCAATATTATTGCAATAATATTGCATTTGCAAGGTAAATGCTGATGGTGTGGCGACCTCAAGGGCTGGTCGAAAGCGTGGCGCGGACCGCTGGTCTGGCTGAGCCGCCTGGACCGTTGCCCCATCTCGCGTTGAGCGTGCATGGAAGCCAGACAGAGGATTGAACGAACGAAGAGAAGATCACCGGGCAAGCTGCGGCCTTGCGGCTATCGACCTCTGCTGCTTTCTCTTTTCAAACGCGAACTGAAGCAACGAACGGTAGCCATGACTACGGTCCCAATGACCGAGAGTGTTGATCACGCGACTACGATCGCCTCCCCGTAGTCGCCGATGAAACTTAGGTGACTCACCCACTCGACGTTTTCGTTAATGAAGTGGAGGCCGACACAGGGAGGTTCAGCGCGAATGGCGATTCCGGGGTTGCCCGTCAAGTCGAGAACGAGTTGGGTGGTGGTCGATGGGAGGGTGGAGGCCACGCAACCCGCCAGGCGCCGAGTAATTGGACGGTGGACGTGCCCAGCGATGACGTGCTCTACCTGTCGATGGTCCTTCAGAATCTCCTCAAACTCGTGGCGACCACTCAGGCCCATCAGATCCGACCCGCGCAGCCCCGTGACGAATGGCGGATGGTGCATTGCGATGAGTGTGGGCACCTCGGGCTGACCGGACAAAGTCTCATCCAGCCAACGAAGACGTTCATGACATAGCTTGCCGTGAGGCTTTCCAGAAACAACGGTATCGAGCGCGATGAGCCGGACACCACCCAGGTCTATCGCGTAGTGAAGAAATCCTTCTTTGGGCAGGTAGCCATCATCGGCGAACGCAGCGCGCAGATGCTCTCGGCTATCGTGATTGCCGGGGATGACATAGACGGGCTGTGAGAGAGGGCTAAGAACTTGTCTAAGAAGCTCGTACTCGACTGGATGCCCACGGTCGACAAGGTCCCCCGTTGCAACGACGACGTCTGGCGTGGGCTCAATCTTCTGGATATGCACCACCGCTTCCTCGAGGCCTCGGTGTGATTGGAACTCGTGGAAGATTCGCGATCCGGGCATGCCAACATGAAGGTCGGTGATATGCGCGAGTAGCATGACTCTACCCTACCGGAGTTTCTGGCGCGAACCTATCGAGTGCTCAGGGGACGATTGCAAATGGGAGGTGCTCGACCGATTGGTATGGTGCGGTCCATCTTTTTGCAATTAATTTTCAATAGAATCACAGTTGATATAAGGAATGGAGGGTGCGAGAGCCTTGGCAAGCATCGCCTCACTAGCACCAAACGCCCGGGGCCAGTGCATCTCACCCGAGGTGCACGCGGACGTGAAGCTTTGCGTCGTCTGCACACATATCGCTCAGGTTTTGGGTGGCGACGATCTCATCAGACTCGAATCCGCGTCCGCGGTGCAGCTGAACGCCGCTTGCATTATTTTCTCCAGGGTGCTGCGGACGCGTCCCACCGGCGCCGACCAAGCGGCCTGCCGAGGAAGATAAACTGCCTGCGAAACGCTCCAAGCTCTCCCCTGCGCAACGCGCCACGCGCGCCGCGAAACATGCTCGCCGCGCGGCGGCCCCACCGGAGCCAGCTCCGTCCCCGTCGGAACCGTTACCCGCCACTCTCGAACGACTCGGTGTGCGTGCGTCGCTCGACCTGCAGAGCGCGCTCGATTCCCGCGAGGGGCGGCGCGTACTTGACGACGGCGCCGGAAGCGAGAACGTGAAGAAGGAGTGCTGTTCGCAGTGCTGATGTAGACGGATCGCGTTCGCTCTTGCGCACGCTCTTCCGCTGCCGTATCAACACCGCGATCCTCGCGGCTCGTCACGGTTGTCTGGCATGCCGGCCAGCGCCCTTGAGGTGCTGGTCGAACCAGTCGTCAAGGTGTTTGCGCACCTGGAGCTGGTGCTCGATGAGGGTGTGGGAGCCGCGCGCTGGCACGACCAACCTGAAAGGCCGTTCGAGCCGAGCCAGGTGTGTCGCCATCTGGAGCGAATCGCCGACGGGTACGCGGCTGTCGTTGGCGCCGTGAAGGAGTAGCACGCTCGTCCCGGCGGCTAGTTTCTCGGGCCAGTAGGTCGCCGAGAGCGCGCGTAGAGCGGCGTCTTCGTCGGCTTCGTAGTCGTCGACGACGCCGGGATAGACGTGCTCGTGAAACTCAGCGCGTCGCTCCGAGTTCACGAAGTCGCTGCGAGCGCCGACGAGCACGGCGGCGTCGATGGCGTCGGTCGCGGCAAGGACTCGATACCCCAGCGCACCGCCCCGCGAAAAGCCCCATAACCCGACTCGCGTGGTGTCGGCGCCGTCGATGTGAGCAGCGACGTTGAGCAGCCGAATCATGTCGTCTCGATCGCCTGCACCGAGATTGGGGGAGCCTTCGCTCCCTCCCTCCCCGCGCAGCGCCGACGCGAGAACGATGTAGCCCCGCTCCGCCAGTCGGTGCATCTCGAGAACGTCGAAGAACGTAATCCTCCCCCACTGGGCGACGCCACCATGAGCGAAGAGAACGACGGGACACCGGGGGTCGCAGCGTTTTGGGGCGACAATGAAACCGTTGATCGTCAGTCCATCGCTTCGATACGCCAATCGGTGGGCCGCGACCGTGGCCCGATCCCGGTATCGGTGAAACGTCTGTTCGTCGACCAGCTGGCGCATCGCGGCGCCTCGCCACGCCGCGTCTTCACTCTTGTCCACGAACGAGAGCCACTCGCCGTAGTCCTGAAGGGGAAACTCGTAGTCCGTCAACGAAACGATCGGCGCGCGTTTTCGCACTAGCACCGGGAAGCGGCCCGGGGCGTCGGGCCCGGTCCCTGGTGCCTGGCCTATCCGCGGCGACGCGGCCACTGGGCGCAACTGGCGCGCGAACCATCGCAAATTCCGTTCGAGTACATCGAGCACGGCCCGCGGTGCGCGCGGGCCGTGCCCCCCGGCGTACGGCGCGAACTCGACCTCGGCGCCCGGCCGCGCGAGTGCTGCGATGAAGCGTTGCGCCTGGTCGATCGGGACGCGTGAGTCGGACGTTCCGTGCTGCACGAGCACCGGACACGAAACGCTTTCGGCGCGGGCGAGTGGCGACCGCTCTCGGTAGAGCGCTGCGGAGTCGCCGCGTCCATCCCCGAGCCAATCGGCGAGCATGCCGCCGAGGCTCGTCGAATCGGCGAAGGTCGAAAGATCAGTCATTCCGGCACCGATGGACGCGGCGGCGAACCGATCGGTTTGCGTGAGCACCGATGCCGCGAGGTACCCGCCGTAGCTCCAGCCCATGATACCGAGCCGTTCGGGGTCGGCGACGCCACCCGCGATCATCGCGTCGACCCCAGCCATGATGTCGCGCACGTCCTGGCCGCCCCAATCGCCGTGCAACGCGTGGCGAAACGTGCGCCCGTAGCCCGCTGAGCCGCGAAAGTTGGGCTGCAAGATCGCAAAGCCTGCGGCGGCGATCGCAGCCAGCGGATACGCCGTCATGAACGTGCCCCCGATAAATCCGTCGGAGGCGGGAAACGGTGGACCGCCATGCAATCGCACCAGCAGCGGGTACCGAGCGCCCTCCCGGTAACCCACCGGATACGTCAGCAGACCCTCGACCTCGATTCCGTCGCTGGACGTCCATCGAACGACCTCGGTTTGGCCCAGCGGGGCTCGAAGGTCCGGCTGCACCGACGACACAATACGCCCGGCGAGGCTCGGCAGCTCCCCAACGAATACTTCGGGCGGCTTGTTCCACCGTTCCGATACGAACGCGAGGCGGTCGCCGACCGCGTGGGGCTCGCGCACCGAGCGATCCGAGGGACCGAGATAGTGCGCTGGACCGCCGTCGAGAGGCACCTCAACGAGCCGGCGCGTTGAGCCCTCGTACTCGAGACCGAGCAGGGCCTCGCCGCCGGGGTGCCACCCGAGCAGGTCCACGTTGCGGTCGGGTGTCGCCGCGAGAGTGATGACGGCATTGCTATCGAGTTCGAGCACGCGCAGCTCGGCGTCGCGCATCCACGTCGCCGCGCCCGGGCTTGCAACGAACGCGATGCGCCGTCCCCGCGTATCGAACTGGGGCAGCCACGCGGCTCCCGGTCCGGTAGACAGGCGCGTGACCGCACCATCGGACAGTGTGGCCAGCGTAAGGAACTTGCCGCGCCAGTCCAGCGTGGCGGCGGGCTGATACACCACGACGATGCAGTCGCTCGTGGGCGCCCAGGCAAACTCGCCGGCGCTCGCGTCGATGTCCCAGCTAGTAATCGCTCCGTTGGTCGTCGACACCGCGTGCAGTTGCCAGCGCGCGGCGCCGCTCGCGGGCTGCTCTAAGGTCGTGTACGCCACCCACGCCCCGTCCGGTGATGGCTCGTACCAGCCGACACGGGCGGCTGCCGGCGTCACCGGTCGCCTGTCGCCTGTCTTTACCTGCACCGCGAACACGCGCTCCAGACCGGCATCGTCGGTCGCACGGGCGAATAGCAGGCCATCATCGGCGCCCCATCGCGCGTCCCGGCAATCCTCGCAGCCCACAAGTGGCCCGCTGTCCCCGGCACGGTCGGCGCTGGCGACCCGCAGTTGGCGCGACCAGCGATCGGCATCGAGGTCCGCCGTGGCGACCTCGAACACGACGTGGCGCCCGGATGGCGAAAGCCGCGGGTTGGAAACCCGGCGAACGTCCATCTGCATCGCCGGCGTCCAGGCAGAAGCACTCGCGGGCGCCACGGCCGCCGGCTCGGCGCCCGCCCCTGCCACCGGGCGCGTCGGCGCGGGCACACAACCGGCTAGCGCGAGCGCCGTTGCCCCTACGATAAACGGCGAGACGTTGCGCAAATTCTGCCGAGAGCAATCGGCGCGCGGCCGGCCGGCTTCACCCGTTGAAGTGAACGACTGATGAATCATCGGAATGTACTCCATGGATGCAGATAGATTGCACTAGCATATCAGATTTGATAACCGAGCAACTGATGAATCATCGGAATGTACTCAGCATTCCGGACCAAGGGTCTTTTTTGGAGGCTGTGGAAACAGGCGGTAAGAATGAGGGATCCATCGAATGGTCGCTGCAAGCCGTAACTCGGAAATATCTCGGTGAGTACTAAAATCGACAGAAAACCGTACCATAAGCGCACGTATCCATCGCGAGGCCCAGCACGCGGAAGAATACGAATGTCGTAGATTCAGCTCGGTGGCGAGATACGCCCCAAGCGCTTGCGCGTACTCGCCGCTCCAAACTCGATTGCGCTGCAGACATTCAATGCGTCTCCATTTGTTCCGGCAGGCCACCCGGGGGAAATCTTGAAGCGCGGTTCTCGTTTGTTGGGACAAGCATAGCGAGACTGCTCGAGCACTCTCCGACGGCCGAGAAAGGACTTTCCCTCCCGCCGGGCCTTCTGCTGGTCTGCTCGGTTGACCAAAGGTTTTTAAAGTCGCCGTGAGCCGCATTAACCGCTCGAGCGATAAGCGAATGGCAATCTCTTGTGAACTCGCAAATACGTCCTTGGGGATCAGACAAGCAAATGTGCCAGTGATTGCCCATCACCGTCAGACAAATCAGCTCGATCTCGGTACGCTCTCGAACCACCGCAACCACGTACCGGACGGCTACGTTGCCGAGTACAGCCAATTAAATCGCAAACCCAGCAAACCTGCACCAACCGTGTCCCCGCCCGTACCAACCATGTACCTGCGTGCCCCCGCCGCGTATCCCACAAGGGCCGCCACGAGTGGCCCATGTGCGGCCTCCTTCGGAGAGTCTGGTTTGTGCAGGCGAAAAAGTGTGTGGGGAACTGCTCCTACGATTCGCTCGCCGCTTGGCTAGAAGGTGAGTACCCAAAGCACAGATCTCCCTCCATCGTGAAAACAAAGCACCACTCGGCATCTTGCGGAAGAACATACGTGTGTTGTGGCATGCCCAGCACTATTCCCAGGCAGCTTCGGAGGCTACCGAGCGACATACGAAGGGCGCCGTCCATTGCAGAGTCTCCGATAACCAGGATCTCAACTTCGTCGGACAGACCATGCCCAGCTAGGTTTCGGTCGAGAAACGATTCGGCGGCACTCAGATAGCTGTCCCCATCGCTAGTATCGGCGGCCTCGACTTGGCATTGACCTCGCCCTCACCGCTACGTTGGATGTTGTCAAGACTGAAACGGCCTGCGCCACCCAGCACGAGTCTCATTGTCTGCCTCGCCCGACCGATTGGTCAGCTGGTGCCACAGACCTGGACCAGGTCCATTCGAATCGTCGTTCTCGAGAAACTGCAGAAATGAGTTTAGAACACGGCGAATCTGACCGACGTCGTTGCCTCGGTCTCTATCGCTGCCGATGGCATCGAATTTATCGAAGGAAAATATGGCCTTTTCTCAAAAACCTTGCTCATAAGTTGGCCCATGCCATCATTACGCCCAGGCCAAGTTCACCAGCGCGGGATGCTCCGAGATCTCGTTTCCTCTGAGGCCAACGGCTGCTAAGGTGCCTCGCATCGAGCGAATTCCACTTCAGGACAAATGCTGTTTGAACGCGGGCATGATATGAGTTGACAAACCAGCAACCCGGAGGGCATTGCATCCTAGCTTGTAAGCGAACTCAACCGGCTGTCCAGCTCCTATTGCATCATAGAATGCAACTGCGAATTCTATCGAAGATCGGTCACTGATAGCTTGGGGCATTCCGATTACTATGCGAACGTGCTGAGCGATCGCATCTGCCAGAGCCTCCGAGTAGCATGCATTGAGTATGACACACTCAACTCGATCCGCGAACAACGAGAAGAGATCAGCAAGTGCCCGAGCGCTGACTAGTTTCGGTAGGCCCTCCTCGTCCTCCAACACCAAGCCGGATGGTTCATTTCCCCTTGCCGCTTGCCCATGTCCGCAGAAATGAACGACATGCGGTTTATAATCGAGCAACGCTCGGTGGATATCACGTGGACGAGCGGCTGATTGATGAACCACCGTGAAATGCTCACGCAGCTGAGCGCGTCTTAGCCCTTCCCGGATTTCCCTTATCTCTTCACTGATTCTTAGCGCCTCCATACCGCAAGGGTTAGCCGCGATAATAAGCACTGTTTTGTCAAGGCAGGTCCGCGAGTTCGAGCCGCGGTTGTTAGCTGGCTGTCGCAATAGATGCTTACGTGGTACTTTGAACGTAGTACTGAACCAGTCCGTAATCTTATCTGACAGGTTTTCCTTGTTGTATCTAATCAGTGTTTCCGCATCTTGAAATCTAGTTAGTAGTCCTTCTGAGCACTCATTCTGGAGTAGTTCTTGGTTAATCAGAACCGCGCTGTGTTCGGTCATCCGAAGGGCAACCCGATATTCATTCTCAACCCATGGCGTAATACTATCGTGGACAACGAACAGGCTGGCCTTTGCAGAATCGATCAATTTGAAGCTCCGATCCGGCGAGAAATCAGCTTTATCGCCTAACGACAAGGGGACAAAAAACGGAAAAAATGATTTAACGTGAGTTTCGACGTATCGTCGAGTGGTCTCGGAAGATACAGTCTTTAAACTTCCAGAGATAAATACCTCGGTTAAACGACTGGGATGATCTTGCGTTGGGATAATAGACATGATTCCACTGCTACCCAACTGACAAGAGTCATAGCCCAACAGCCAATACCCGCGCGCGATACAGCCATCACGTCCGATCTGTATTCGGAAATGATGCTCTTTGGGCGCAGATCGGCCAAATGGTGATGTCTCGTAAGTTTCAACAACCAGGCCATGATCGTCGCCTTTTAATCCTACACTATACCATCCGATGACAATGATGTGTGGAATATTGGTTTTTATGACTTTGTGTAGGAGTATCAAGCCGCATTTATTGTGATAAGGAATGTAAAACTGGGCGAGTAGCACTGGTTCAGCGAACGCGTAGTCGGCACGCAGATCGATAACAATGCCATCCAGATGCTCCGTGGTCTTTGACTCAAGGCCGGCCTCATCAGCAACGTCAAGAATCCAATCGCGTATAAATTGCATTCGTGATTCCGTTTCTCCGAAGCCGTTGAGGTTACGGCAACACGAAGCCCTTGTTGCCGTCGCGCGGTTTTCGAGTTGGCTCCGACAGTTCCACTTTGTTCTGTGTCAAGGCAAGCTCGGCGCGATCGTGTTCTGGAAGACTGAAAACCTGCTCACGAAGTCGAACTGGATCAGCATGAGCTTCAATCTACCACACGCTATGCTGAACACCTCGTCCATCGAAACATTGCCGTGTCAACGGTAGCGCGGGCGACATTGTGTGTGGTGTCGTGAACGTTCAAGATCATCAACGCCCTAGTTTGCTCGCCATAACCATTTGAAATTTAAATAGACTTCTTGTCGCCTGCACGGTTGCCTATCCAATCAGTCGGCCACGGCGGATGGAGTCATTATGGGAGAACACTGGCGGGTTGAGTTCCCCTCACCGTCTGTCAACCTGAGCCAAGCGCTTGTGGGGACAGCCCAGCGAGCGCAATCCGGCATTGATGGGACGGTAGACTCTCTGACATGACAACTCCCTGCAGCGAGACCGACCACCCGGTAATTTTCGTATAAGGAGGGAAGAATGCCAAGTGATTGCAGTGAGTTGAACTCAACCCGCGAGAGATGGATGAATGTACCCTCAGACCTCGCAGGTTAAACCTTGCCGTCGTATCCCTACCGAACCTATGCTGCCAGGATGTACGTTCGCGGCAGCTACGCCGCAGTTTACAGGCTCGGAAGCGCACTGTTCAGCATCCTGATTGCCCTCACTACGCTATTTTCGTGTGATTGTCGGCAGAGCGACCAGAGCGACCCCTCAATCGAGAAATTGCCCGGACGCGTACCGGGGCCGCATCGGGGGGAATCGCTGTCGGCCGGAGAACGGCAACAGTTCGTTTCACTCAGCGCCGTCGTGTCCCGCTATTATCCAACCTGGAAGCGTGATATCGAAGCTCTCGACGAGTATGTTCAACACCACAAGAACTCTTCCGAGACGCTCCGTTTGAAGGCTCTGGTCGCCAAGCGAGTACGAGATACCGACGCCTGGCGTCGATTCGTGCGCGATGTCGAACGCGTACTGCCTGAAGACGTGTTGGTTCGCGAAGGAAGGCCCCCATTTGGGATCATTCCTTCGTACCAAGTCGTGGTACAGACGGCACATCCACGCGGCACTGTGGCCGTGGTGTTTCGCTTCAGTTATCTGGCGCCTGTATACGACTATTACGAGAGTATACGCGACCAGCGGAATTTACTCATCGAGACTCGACTGGCTTCCAGCGACGAGACCGCGCCGATTGCTGACCAAGTCCGTCGTATGATCGCCAAGCATTACAGCGACTACCGCGAGCTGCCTAGCGCTGTTGGCACCACGTTGGTGCCGAATATCGGCACCGGAACCTTGCCCCCGGACGAGACCACTCTCGCAGACGCTCTGTTTGAAGATAGCCGCAGCTGGTGATCGTCAGGCCAGCGATTCTCTGCGCTGCTCGCAGAATAGAGCATCGGCAAGAGTTACCTCACCTGGGCCAAGATTGTCCATGGCGATGTGGGGGACGATGACCCTGCTGACGTCAGGCACTATTCGCTCGATTCCGAATCGTCGAGGTAGCTCGCGGTCGATGTACGACACTACAGATCGAGCATCGTCGGAAGGCTCATCGAACCGCGTCAGGCTCTCGAATTGGCCATCAACCGTGGCAACCTCCTGCAGTTCGTACAGTAGGTATACCGGGGCGATAAAACTGGCGTAGACCACGGACTAGGCGGTTGTGTGGCCCATCGCCGGGAACAGCAATGAGCGCCGGCGTACGAGGCATCCAACTCGAGGCGACTTTCGTCGCGTACTCGATGATCGGGTAGAGCTTTGTGCATGTCGACCACAAAGCTGCGCCACTTGGTGTGGTTTTCAGCGGCATGCTGCTGCTTGCGACGAAGGGCTTTGGTTTCCGGTGCACAGACGAATTTGTGCCGCCATTCTTCTGGCGTCTGCAGATCTGGATCGCCGATAGCTGGATAATACGAGGACGCCAGCGCGATCAGATCATCAGTCGCAATCATGGAAAGGTCACTACCGGAATTTCCACACCGCCAACCACCGACCGACATTCATTCACTCGGGCACCTGATATTTCGCGTTCCAGCAGACGCCGCATCATTCTGCGCGTTTTTGGCACATTCTGGCTGAAACACCGACGGTATTCGTCAATGTGGCATAGGCTGCCGCATTCGCAGCTGTTGCAGATTGACTCTGCGCTTCATGCAACGGGATATGCCGACCCGTGTGCAAGAGGATCGGAACACCGACGCCGAGGTTGCAGGTAAAGCGGCTCACCTCGCCAGTTCCTCGTATGTCCTGACTCATACGAGCGTGAATGCAGACTTCCCGCCAACCACCGCCGTATTCGTTGAGCGTGAGCACGAAGATTGATGGCGGCTTGAGCAAGAAATTTGATGGAGGAGTGGTGGCACGAGGTTGACGCCGCGCTTGGCGTGCGCTGAGGCGGAGCGCGTATGCCGCGCTTGCGCGTGCACAGAGATAGAGCGCGT
>JAKSDA010000236.1 GCA_022360315.1 Pseudomonadota bacterium | reverse complement strand
GGCCTACTCGAACGGGTCGATGCCGCTTCGCTCGAGCGCTTCCAGGGTTGCGAACGCTTCGTCTTTCCTGGACGACGGAAGGTCGCGAACGCGCTGCACACCAAACTTACCCAGGAAGCGATCGACCGCCGCGCGAGGCAGTTGCTTGAGCCGGCCCATGAGTTCCTCCAGCGCGGCGGGCTGGAGCGTATTGGTTCTCGACTTGGGAGTGTCTTCCCTCTGCTCAGACTTGTCGTAGCTGTCGAAATCGCCTTCGCTCGAGCCCGAGATGATCTGCCCGAGATCGTGAAGCTCGAGCGCAGCAACCCGGCGCTTCTGCTCGTCCGATAGTTGCTTCTCGGGCAGGATCGTATATTTGGATTTAGTCTGCTTCTCGATCTCGAACGCCCACCCAGCAAGGCCATACTTCTGGCGCAACTTGAACATGTCGCGGAACGTCGGCGCGCTCATCTCGAAGATCTTCACGGCTTCCTCGTCCGGGACGAAGATGTTGATCGCGGCCCGGAACGTGGGTTTCTTGCCGCGTTTTGTCAGCGCGCGCCCTTCGGCAGAATTCGCATCGACATAGATTTCGCCCGTCCATACGACTTCCTTTGGATGCGGGTCACCCAGAAAGACTCCGACGATCTTGTCGCCCTTTTCGAGCTTCACGAAGATGGAGTCGGACAGCTCGTCGGCGCGCTCTGCTAACGTATTCCATACATCGGCCATGATTCTTCTCGCTATCGTTTGTCGTTTGTCGGATTCGGTTCGCCTTCGATTGCGGCGAGCATTTCGGTAACGGCTGGGTGTTGCTGGGCGGACTGGTGAGGAAGCCCGGCGTCGGTATGGGACTCGAAGACGTCCAGGACCCCACGTGTGATCGCCCGGATGGCGTCGTCATCGACCTCGTAGAGCGAGAACACGCCAGCGAGGGTCAGCGCGATCTCGCGAAAGATTTTCCGGACAAGCAACGCCCGATCCGCATCGGCAGTCACAATGAACCAAAAGCCAAAATCAGTGCCAAACTGGACGCTCGGCCTGCAAAGACTTCAGAAATTCGTAGAGTTTTTTCCTGGCGCGAATTCTCCTTCGCCACAATCGATCGCGTTCGCGCTGGTTGTCAGCGTCGCTTTCCTTGATGAGTTTTCGTTTCTTCATGTATTCGGGGACGGTCATCCCATCAACGTCGGTCGCCAGGATGAGGTCCACGTCTTTGGGCTGGAGCGGCGAGCGGCAGAGCAGAGCGCGCGCTTCGGCGCGCTCGTCCGCGGTGAACCTGGGCCCTTCGTCGACCATGTGGTCGGCAACTCGTACGATGTCGAACTGGTGCATGTACAGGATGACCTGGCGCTGCTCCTTGTCAGCCTCGCGGATGCTGTCAAGTGCAGCGTGGTACTTCTTTCTCGTATCGCGTACGAGCCCGCAGCGACCGAACCTGGCCGGCGGCGCAGCGGATAGGCCGTCAACGTCTCGAGGAACACGGCCCACAAGAGCGCCTCGACGTCGTCGGGATCGGCGTCAGAGCGCGCTCTGCCTTGAATCCTGGCCAGAGCGGGTAAGAACCCATAGAGCAGGATCTTTCGCCACAAAGTCTCCTGCCGCCGCCGTTGCACTCGGCCGACGAGATAGCGAAGCAGATCGTCCTGTGCCTGATACCCGACAGTGTCCCGATTGTCGAGCGCGCCGATGAGCGCAAACATCGACGGATACTCTCGGAGCGCGCGTACACCCCGTCGCGCTTCGCGGTAGAGTCGTAGAGTACGGCCAGATTGCAGCTCGCGCCGCAATTCATCCCGCATGGATCCAAGTCGCATCACACCCCCCTCCTGGCGCGCAGATCAGCGCCAGCGGCCGCCTGCCGGAGGGTCGTCGTCTACGACGTCACCCAGACACAGACGGCCGAGCCAGTTCGGCTCGCCTCACGAGAATCGAGTTCTAGGGCTCGGTCGCGATCCGACTACAAGATCTGGTGGGGTGATGACTTGCTTCGGGTATGGGCATGAGTCTCTTCCATCAAAACTGTGGCTTACCTATGACCAAGCCATCCCCACCAAAAAACTGGACACTCTTTGCCCATGCGCGAGACGATTTTTCGAGAATCAAATCATCCCAAATTCCTTATAAAACTGTCCATTCGGCTCTTCTGGACAGCTTGGTTCCCTATGTGGAGCGAGCGTTTGATGAGGCCTCCGTCCGGGCGAGCTACCACTATCTACGTCACACTGGCTTTGGCGTGACTGAGGTCCGCGCCATCAAGCCCGGTCATGGAATCGTCGGAATCGGGTACTTCGACTGTGAGGACGCGTTTACCATATATTGCCGACGATGCAACGGTACGGCGAACATCTACGCAGGAATCCAGCCGCGGCCGGCTTCATTTCTGGAGCTGGCCAGCAACACGATGTGCCGTCTTCGAACGGGGGCTCAGGATCGAGACATCCAGTGGTTGACGAGCCTGGTCATCGACGTCGATCCAGAGCGGCCGAAGCACACGGCATCGACGGATGGCGAGCTCGAGATCGCCATCGAGCGCGCCGATGCCATCGCCGATTGGATCGAGTCCCGCGGCTTCGTGCGGCCGATCAGGGTCATGAGCGGAAACGGCGTGCACCTCTGGTTTGCCGTGCCGCCCTATCCCATCGTCCGGCATGAATACGACAATATGCGCCAGCGCCTTCGCGCGTTCGAGGCTCGCATCCGCCAGAAATTTTCGGGCAATGGCGCTCTCATCGACAGCATCTACAACCCATCGCGCATCATCAAGGTCGCCGGTACTGTGAGCATCAAGGGAGATCCGACCGAAGACCGGCCGCATCGCACGAGCAAGCCTCTCGATGATTTCGTGCGACGAGAAGACCCGCGCCTTCTGCGCGCAGTTCTCTGCATTCCGGTCGCGGGGTTCATCCCGATCCACCAGCCTCTCGAAGTACCGAGCGTCCTCGACCCATGGATATCGACCCTGCTCGTCGTCGACACCTGGCTTCACGACTTGTTTCACGGCACCGGCAAGACAGAGGCCGATCCAGGCGGCCACGCGATGGACAGGAGTTCGTCGGGATGCGACTACTCGCTCGTACTCGACCTTGCCCGATGTGGCGTGACCGATCCGTCGCTTTTGGCAGCGGTCCTGATGCAGCGGCCCGATGGACACGCCGCCAAAAAGGGCACAGCATATATCGAGCGCACCATTGCCAAGGCCTTGCGGCACGCGGCCGAATCGGCGGACAAACGCGACGCCCGGCCGTCCATCGCCGTCACCAATCGCGATATGCTCGACCTCGCAGGCGACGCATGGCGGGCCATTTCTGCCCTTCACAATGACCTTCGCGTCTATCGTCGCGCCGGCGAGTTCGTCCAGATCACCCACTACGCAGGTGCCTATCGGGTAGACCGGCTCGATCCGAAATCCATGATCAACCTATTGGTCCGGGCCGCGCGATGGACGGCTGCCAACCAGAAGCACGTGGGCTACGTCTTTCCTCCCGCTCAGCTCGCTGAATTCCTGGCCACCTCTGCCCCGTCCCGCGAGAGCGCACGCCGTTTCGGCTCTCAAAAAAGGGCGAAAAATCGGCCGCCATGACCACGCCGACCCGGTCAAGCGCACGCCGTGTCGGCTCTCGAAAAAGGGCGAAAAATCGGCCGCCATGACCACGCCGACCCGGGTCAGTTGGACCCGACTAGCGCGCTGCGTCGATAAATGACCGAGGTGGCTACCGACACGGCTACTTCGCTGGACTCAATCGTCGATTGGCGAGTTAAACCAGGAGCTTACTGTTAAATGACCGGGCGCCGTCCATTTAGATGCAAAAATGACCCTGCAGTGCGTCATTGGCTCGGTCGGCAACGAGTTTGATCGGTTGTTCGCCGGCGCAAACGCGTCGATAACGTATCCGTCAGCGGTTTTGTACTTCAAACTACACCTTGTGACCGGCATGACAGAGAATTTCTGTGAATAAGACTACCATAAAACCGAGTTACATACCTGGCTGGCTGCCTTCACTTTGCCCTACTGGCGCGCTGCGTCGATAAATGACCAAAAATGGACAAATGGGCGCTTGTGACCAGATAAATGACCAAGAAATGACCAGCCGAATTGGAGCTGAGCTCACCGAAAATAGCTATCGAATAAGCCAGCACATTCGCGTTGGCGTCATCGGGTCGCCCTGGCCCGCGTCGGGTGCCGAACTCGAGCGAAGCAGATGGCCCTCAGAGCGCTTCAGATGCCCGCCAGTGGCCGTTCTGCGGCCTTCCGTACCTTACCGCCATCTCGGGATCGACGGCGCCACAGCGCCACTACGATGCGTTTGAGGCGGTCGCCGGCAAAGCGGCGACTCGGCCGGCAGGAAACGGAGCCATTTGGAGCTGTAACCTGCTGAAATCAGGTGCTCATCTCGGGGTCGAGTCGCCGCTTTTCGGGAAAGTCGGCGACTCAGATGAGAGGTACCTATATGCCGGCTGCAGCCGAACTCCATTCGGGGTAGCGACGGGGACACTGGCTATTCATCTCCCAGCATCCGATTTCGCGAACGCCGACGATTAATAATCAGTTAGATAATTTGAAAATGTAACAGTGCTTCGGCAAGTGGCACACTGAGTTCATCGAAGTGCTCCGTAACCAGCCGAAGCATTGATACATTGTTAAAATTGCCTATCATTACCTCGTTAAAACCATCTTCCTGGTGTCGATAAGCTGTCCATCGGCAAGCAACGATAGATATACATCCCTGATTGGAGCGAACCGCCCTTGATTGCTACAGATGTTCTTCCTCTTGATTAAGCAAATAGCTTTGGAGTTCGGCTCCGTTGAGACTATAAATCACAATTTTTGCTTCTTTTACCTGAGCAGGTAGTTCTGCAACGATGGTGGTCGTTTCATTAAAGGGATTGGGAATGTTTTTCCCTAACATAAAACCTTGAGGAAGGGCAGCGCTATCTTTTAGGGCATAAGTGAAATAACGCTGACTTTTGCGAGAGGCCTGCGACACCCTGAACATGGGAGCAGGTTTTGTAGGCGGCCTTGAACTGTGGCCTGAAACACTGTTTGAAGAACTGAGTTCAGGGAGTGGATAGACCAATCCATCCGCGACCATCGAGTCTCGCCCTGAACAGTGCAGCCTAGGATTACCCAACCGCCCGCCACGTAGACGGCGGGCTGCGAGCCGCTGTCGGCGCATCAGCGGATAGGTTCAGGTGGTCCAGGATGCGCTGCACAAATGAGCGCGGCCCAGTCCAGGCGCCTGGCCAGCACTGTGGCGGGGAGCTTTTCGTCGTCGGGCTCCGGGTGAATCGTGCTCTCGGAGTCAGACTCAGATGGCCTGGAAGTCGGGATCGAGTCCTTGGGCGCGGGCGGAACAATCTGGCTTCTCGATAACGCGCTCGCCGGCAACGCCCTGGCGCTGCCGGTTTTTTTATGCCGTATTGCAGATGCGGTTTCAGGGCGGATTGCTCGAACCACTTCTATGGCGTCAGACAGGCCACTCTGGCGTGCAGAGTTCACGACATCATGGAATCGTAAGCAATCTAATCATTGGAAAATATATAAGAATAAGTGATTGACAATCACTATCCGAATGGTGAAAATGCCCTAGGTCTGGTGAAAATGCCCTAGGTCTGATACAAAGCGGGATTTTTCCGGCAATTGTGTTTTTGGGAACGCTCACACGACTGCTGCCACTTACCGAACTGTGTTGCTTAAAAGCGAATCAATCGCAGGAGTACTCTATGCCCCTCCTCCAGCGTGTCCCCTTCGCCTCGTCTATGCCCGCTATTTCCCCTTACAGATCGATATGTTATCGATGGAATCGGCGAGGTGACGAGGTCGCCGCGAGGCGATATCGACGCCTCGTTGGGAATCGAATTGGGTTTGTGAACGGCGTTGTGATCGATCGCGCGGTCTCGGTGCACATAACGAGTGGAGGATTCGACCCGCATTGCACACCGCGCTCACACAACCTCGCACTGTCGTCGTCACCGGCGAGCCAGCGATGAACTCCGCGACATTGCAGTCCACGTCGACCGTGGATCGCGAGGATGCGTGACGCTCGCTCTACGACGAGCATTTCACCTGGGTCTGTCGATTGGTGGTCCGGTTCGGGGTTCCCGAGAGCGATGTCGAAGATGTGACCCAGCAAGTATTCCTGATCGCGTACCGCCGGATGCAGGAGATCGATGGTCGGGTCGACAATGTGACCGGCTGGCTCCGCGGGGTGGTCGTGCGCGTGGTGTCCGGTCATCATCGATGGCGCAAGGTGCGGCGGGTCAAGCAATGGCTCGTCGATACCACCATGCGGATGGCCGCGAGTCATCCGGTGACGCCGGAGCGCAACGCGGTCGTGTCCCAAATCCAGGCACAGGTCAACCAAGTCCTGGCCCAGCTGAGTCCAAGTTGCGCGCTGTGGCTCCATGCGGTACACGCATTGCATGAATGCAACATGCCGGCGGGTCACTGCATACGCACGCCACGTGCGCGCCGCAGATATGGAAAGGAGGAGTGGTCATGAAGCGCGATTACAGAATGGAGCCCTCGTACCGCCTCGGAGAGGAATTCGAAGAAGAGCTCGAGCAACCTGTTGCTCGCACCATCAGCCCGGGCAAACGCACGCTCACCATGAGCTTGCAAACTCTTCCGGATCCCATCGCGACGACCACGCATCGAGCGCGGCCCGCTGCGGCGCCGCGGTCCTCTCGGCCCGCGATCGCGCGCAGCTTTCTCGACTACTGGACCGAAGCAGCGGTGCGCCCAGATCTGGTGGCAGGGGGGATTCAGGCCGGGAGCCCCGGGACGGACACGACACACGAGGCCGGACAGCCCTTGCCACAGGAAGAGGCCGGACAGCCCTTGCCACAGGAAGAGGCCGGACAGCCCTTGCCACAGGAAGTGGAGGAGAGCATGAGCAGCGCGTTCGGCGTGGACTTCTCCGCGGTGCGGGTGCACGAAGGGCCCCGGGCCTCGGCTATCCACGCACAGGCGTTCACCAGCGGCGCGGACATTCACTTTGCCCCGGGTCACTACGATCCACATGGAGCGCGCGGCCGGGAGCTTCTGGCCCACGAGCTGGCCCATGTGGTCCAGCAAGCCCAGGGCCGGGCCAGCGCGAGCGTCCAGGCCAGAGGGCTGGCTCTGGCCTGCGATCCATCGCTGGAGAACGAAGCCGATGTCATGGCCGCACGGGCGGTGCGGGGCGAGCGGGCGGACGGCGGCGGCCGGATGGCGCCAGAATCGCGAGTGTCGCATCTTGCCATCGCACCACGAACGAGCGCCGCACACGTGGTGCAGCGCTGCATCGACAGAGCGCCCCACGATTATTTCGACGCGCTTCCGACCACGGATCGCCACTCCGAGGAAGTCATGCTCGCCCATGTGAAGCGATACGCGTTCGAGGACAAGATCAACGACAAGGGCCAAACCTTCCAGGAGGTGATGAGCGAGGCCATGCAGCGGGCGCCCAACGACCGCGACAGGCTGCACCAGCAGTGGCAGGAGCTCCTGCAATGCCTGAGGGTCGGCGATCCCAAAAAGTGCCAGGACATCCTGTGCACCATCGCTCATTTCGTCAACCAGCTCTACGCGGCTCCCGGTTGCCTGCTCGACTCCACGGATCCGCGCATGGGTTATCAGGAGAAAGGGAAGCTCAGCACGATCGATATCATGCCCCACGACTTTCTGGCCAGCTACAAGGATCCGCACGAGGCCATGTCGGGCGTTCATGCCTACGCATTTTCCAAGACCCTCAATAAGCGCGGCCAGACCTTGCAGGAGATCGTGTATGAGGCCATGCGGCGCGCACCGAGGCATTGCGAGATCGTCCGCAAGCAGTGGCAAGCCTTCCTCGACGATCTGGCGAGAAAAGATGCCAAGGCATGCGGCGATACTCTCTCCACCCTCGCGCGCTCTATCCAGCAGGTCTATACGGTACCGCAAAACCTCCACCCCCTGGACATGGCGTACGGGCAAAGCGTCATCCCCGAGTTTCAGAACGACATGGAGGCGAGGTACGGCTCGGGAAATACACGAGTGAACTCACTCGATCCCAAGGACGATGTCTACGAGGTGTACACCTTGGACATCACCACAAAGATCACCGGGAAGAACACGATCGAGCTCGATAAGGGCGACGTCCGCCGGATCGAGCGGCGCAACCACGTGCTGTTTCGCGACATGACGAAACGGCGCTTCGACTTCATCTTCGTGATCTTGCCCAGGCGCCCGAGCCCGGCAGTGCTGCGCAAGCTGGTGCGTTTCCGCGGCAAGGACTATCGCATCGACCTGATCGGCGGCTCGTTCGTCAAGAGCGGCCGGGCGCTGGGCATCGAGGTCGGTGCAGCCGAGGTGTTCAACCAGCTTCTTGGCTACGAGGAATCCGTGATGTATGCGCTGCGCGCGCTGTTCCCCCAGGTGGTGGGCGGGGTCAAGGGCACGATCCGCGGCCGCGCCTACCCGATCGACGGCGAGACAGACCCCGAGGGCAAGGCGCTCACCTTCACCTTGCGTGACGACAAGACCCAGGTGCAGCTGAACGACGGCTGGGGCTACGTCAAGAGCGGGCTCGCCGAGCTGATGCAGGCAAGGGGCCTCACTCGCGACAAGCGCCAGCCGAAGCCCAACTCCGGCAATGCCAACTACCAAATGATGCAATGGTTCGATTCGGTCGATCTCTGGGTGATCGAAGAGCTCGCGGGTGGGGGCGTCGCGCAGTGGCACAGCCTCACCCGGGATGCCGAGGATCTCCAGCAGAGGCTCTGCAGCGCCAAGGAGAAGGACGAGCGCTTCGCGATCCAGCGCGCCCTGCAAGAAAACCTGGAGAAGCGTTACAGCGTGCTTACCACCGGACGCCCGCCGGTCGAGACCGCGGTGGCCATGCCGGTATCGGGCAAGAACCTGGTGCTACCGGCCAGGAGCGAGCGCTTCCAGGACGCGCCGGGTGGCGCGTCGCTCCTGCGCTCGCCCGCGGACAAGCCCAACTGGCGGCCCATACCGGCCGAGAACGTGGAACACGGTAGCGATCGGTCGAAGCTCCTGGCCGGCATGGAGGCCATCCAGTACACCTGGACCGGTTTGCAAGAACGGCTCTTGACCTTCTTCAAGGGCATGCTGGGTGTGATTCCCGACCAGCAATGGCCCGAGGCATGGGACGGCGTGGACATCGTGGTCACCGGCGAGGATCGCAAGCTCTACGAGCAATGGCACTCGGAAGAGGAGCGCGAGGAGACGCGCAGCCAGTCCGAGGACTTCAGCATCCAGGGCAACCTGGTGGCCACCCAGTGGTTCGCACCGGGCAGCATTGTCGGTGTGCCCAACGACGTACAGAAGTGGCTGGGCGGCGATTATGACGGCGACGAGGTCAACATCCTGCTCAAGAGGCGAAATCCCGCCTTGCACGGGCAGATCCAGAACGAGTACAGAGACGAGCAGGTCAACCCCAAGCTGCCCAAGAGCTTCACCAACAATCCGCATGGCGACCGTGCCGGGCGTCTCGTGGCCATGCGATCGACCAACGTCACCGACTGGTCGAGCATCGCGGCCAGGCTGCGCGGCATGACGCCCGAGAACCGGCAAGCGATCGCTACCAGGCTACGCAAGGACAACATCCTGTCACCGGAGGAGCTCGACAACCTGGACGGCGAGGCCGCCATGTGGCTGGAGGTCGGCAAGGGGATCAAGGTGGGCACCGATGGCTACAAGACGTCCGTGCCGGTCGAGACCTACGAGGCCAGGGCACGTGATTACCAGATTGTCTTGAGGGACGTGAATCTCTACCCGCTGCCGTGGGAGAAATCGCTCATGAAGACGATCCAGAAGGCGGGCCCGCCCAACCTGAACAGCGGCGCGTGGCGCAACGTGTACTTCTCGTGCACGAACGACTTGGATACCGGTCGCGGGGCTTCGCTCTGGGGAGTGCCGGCCGTCACGCTGGCCAGAATGCTGGACGATCTCTTCCCGCGCGAGCAGCTCGACCTGAAGAAGTTGGATGAGTACTACGAGCAGTGGCTCCTGGAGGAACGCGGCTACAACTCCAGCCAGGAATGAGCCCCTGGCCCACTGCAAAGCACTTCGCATCTTGCTAGTTTTTGGACACTACGGGTCTCATCGCGCTGGTGCCGGGGCTGGCTTGGCCCGGTCGCGTTTCACGACGGTGCGAACCAAGGATGGATCGCTCATGAGCCCGAGCAGCGGGTTGTCGGCCGCCAGAATGAATCGCGTATTCTTGGTCAGCGACTGTTCGTAGAGCTCGAGCATCTTGAGGAACCGGAAAAAAGCCCGGGTTCGTGTTGAAGGCCTCAGCCTTGATGGCGATTGCTTGGGCGACGCCATCGCCTCTCAGTTGGCGAATCGTGCGGTCGCGCTCGCCTATGATTGCCCCGAGTTATTGCTCCTTGACTCGCTTGATCGTCCCGCTACATGTGCTACCGAGCTTGTTGTAGTGAGCGATATCGCGACTCCGATCCTTTGTGATCTTGTTTGTGATCTCGTCGTGTACCTGTGGCGAATAGTTCAGGTATTTGAAGTGGAGGTCGAGGATCACGATACCGAAATCCTTCTTCAACGCTTCGTCGACGTCGTCAGGATGGAGGCCACGATCTCAGATCGCAGAGCCCGGGCGTCCTCGGTAGCTGCGGCGCCTGTCAACTGGGAGGCAATGGCGTCATATTCGTCGAGCATACCCTTGATCTCGGCGTTCGTCTCCGCTTGGCACTCGGGATAATCGACGAACAAAAACTTCAGATCCGAGGATGCACGGGCTGCAAAGCTACGCCCCTTGTCGCGCACGGTCGATGCCCGTCGATTCTCGCGAATCGAGGCCTGAATGCGTTTCGTGACCACAGAATCCATGTTGGACTTAGCGCGTCGGCCAGTTCCCACCGCGGTGTTGAACCGAGTGGGACCGCCTTCAGACTCATCGATGCGCCAGCGGGCGATATGCCCGCAGCGATATCAACCATTTAGACATGCCACGCCGTGATAGAACGTGCGCTGCGAGGTACCGAAACCGGCATTCGAACCGGCACTCGATTTGGCACTTATTCAGGCGCCTGTGTCGCCGGATTGACCTCACGATCGCGACCAGTCAGAAGCCGTTGGTATTGGCGCTCCGAATTTTGCCCTGACCCGTATACTTGGTTGGGACGACCGTGCTATTGGAGTAGGGCTACCGAGTCAAGCCCTATGCGTCTTATCTCGTACGATGGCCGAATCTGTCAGCCGCTCTGGTCGCGGCGAACTCCGAGAACCATCTGATCGACATTCTCGATGAGATCAGCAATCCGTCGCACTGCACGTGGACGCAATACAATGGTCCGCTGTTTCTCGACTTTGAGCTTGTCGCCAAGGCCGACATCAATGAGGGGGAAGGCGCGGACCGCGAGACCCCCGATAGTGCATCGGAGGACTTGCCGCTGGATCCGGCGACGCTCAGGATTCGCGGCGTGAGTGAGCTAGTGTTACCGCCCACATTGTATGAGTCAGTTGGGCCTATTTTTCGCTCGGGATATCTGATGCGAGGGCGTAGTCGGCTCATCACGCAGCTGGGCTGGGGCCGCTCAAGGCCGTGATGGTCGCCAGGCAGGAACGGTCGACAAAAGAAACGGCGGATGAAGACGCTGTGCTTCATCCACCGTAGGCTCCTGAGCATTGTGAAAAACAACAAGAGCAAGTCAAGGGTCGTCCAGAGTGACATTTGTATCAAGGCCTGGCGGGCAGAAACGCCCGACGCCGACGAGGCGCGGCCGAAACAGTGCCCGTCCTGTCGCGCCGCCGGCCGCCCCGTTGGCGGCAAGCGGGGCCTGTGGGGACACGGAACGCGAAGACGCCAGGTCCGTGGCCCGCTGTCGCCAGGCGAGGAATCCGGGATCATCACGGTCTGTGTACGGCGCTACCAATGCCAGCGCTGCGAAACAGCAATGACTGTGGTGCCGCGTGGCATCTTGACCGGTCGCTACTACTCGGGCTCGGCGGTCGGATGGGCGGCGGCGCTCTACGGCATCGCCAAACAAGCGCTACACGAAGTCCGCCGCGCGGTCTGCGCCTGGCGCTCGGACACAGTCACCGAACACGACGGATGGCCGACGCTCAGGCTCCTCGGGGCCCATACCCGCCTCGACAAGAGCATTCTTGAACCCGTGCAAGGTCGAGTCGGGCTCATCGTCCAGAATGGCAATGTTGACCTCGAGTGGCTCCTCGCCACTATGCTGGCTCCGAGTCATACCTCCTGACCACCAATGTGACGCAGGCGATCGATCGCCCAGAAGATCCTGCTGAGTAGATGCAGCACGTTGGCCTTGCCGATCAGAGGCGTCTTCAGTTTTATGGCTGTCGCGACCATATCGGCTGCACCGTAATGGGTGTAGAGTGCGATGGGAGGATGCTCGCTGTGCAATTCGGTGTGCATGCGAAGCAGCGTTTCCATTCCCCAGCGCGCGCGCTCGCGGTGAGATAGCCCCAAACTGCTGTCTCTTTCCCAATTCACATCCAATAGGACAAGATCAAAGCCCATCAGTCGTTGGTGGTCGCGCAATATTGCCTGTGCTTCTCTGGCAGTGAAGATCGGGGAGACCTCGACACGGATCATTTGGCCGTCGAACGTGATGTTCCAGGGTGGATCGAAATCCATATCTTCAGGATCGGGTGCGGCCATGACGACAGCTGATCGAACGGTTTGTATTGCGCCGTCGGGATTGTCGTCGAGCAACAGAACCCTCAGAACGGTAGGCTCTCTACTATCTTGATTGGTTTGGTTGGCTTGCGTGTTCATCGTCCTTCTACCTTCGCTAGAAATACCTTAGTGCAAAACTCCATTGTTTCATTATCTGGGTTTATGTTGGGCGCGGGGTACCCGCAAATCCTGCTCGCATTATGCAGTGAATCCAGGCCAAGTCGTTTGCCTTCTCTGATGTCTTCTTTGAATATTTTTTGATCCATGTCGTTCTTTACGTCCAGTATCACGTAGCGTGTCGAGTCCGTTTCGCCTCGAGTTCTCTCGATCGTCTCGACCTTCAAATGAAGCGTTGGAGATTCGTTGCCGGGAGAGCGGTGACGCATCAGGTTCAATACGACTTCCGTCAAGACCGTTTCGACGACTGCTTGGTTCATACTGACGAGTGCTGATCTGCAGTCGTCGTCCACCTCGATATGGGTTCCGGGAGGTAGCGGCGCAGGCCTGCCATACCCGTCGGTTCCCGGCAGATCCTCGCGAAGCTCGCCGAAGTACTCGACTACCATGTTTACGAATTCGGGGCCGGACAGTGGCTTTGGCGCGACACGGCGACCACCCAGATGGATTGCATGCCAGGCGTCGACCGCGAACTTAGCCTGATTGCTGAGGCGAGAGCTACGTGTGCGCGCGATCCGTGCTTTTTCACGAAGCTCGTCGTTCGAAATGCGTTTGCTCACATCGTGAACGCGTTGCACGGCCGCGTCTACCTTGGCGGCCTCGGTCTTCAATACATGCTGTGCTTGAGTGAGCGCGACCTGCATTCGCTGCAACAGCGCGATCTCGGCGTGTGCCTCGCGGAGAGCAGCTCGAGCGATTACAGACTGACACCCCAACGAAAACTGTTCCAGGCCCTTCAGCCAGGATTCGCCACCATCGTGCAGGAGTAATGTAAGAAGGCATCCTCCTTCCTTATACGAGGATTTGCTAGGTTTCCGTTTATTGGACTCAAGCAAATGGACTTCTGATTCGATCGGGCGTCGATATGGACAGACAACCAGTACGCCGCGGGACAGGAGTTCGCTAGCAAGGCTGTGCTCTTCTCTATCGGTCAGGAGACGACTCATGAATCCCGCGGTAAGGTTTGCCAGTGATGCCATAATTCCCCTATCGGGGAGTATCTTGGCTTTCTTGAATCGATATCGGCGGACGTAGCCGTATACGTTGTCAGGTGTCCAGTCCTGGGAAGATCCTCGTTCATGAGGCAGAACTCGTTCTTGGAGCCATGCAGACAGTCTGTCCGAAATGAACAGGCCCTTTTCACTCTCCTCGATCTCGACGTCCGAGAGCAGCCCGCTAACCCGGTAGAAGAGCATATCACTTTCGTATGCCAGCGGATGAGGGATGATCGGTTGTGGTGTCTCTCCCGTGGCAACCATGGCCTCAATTGCGGCGTCCCAGGCCCGTAGGGCCGAGCGGTGCTTCTTGCTAGCCGCCACCAGTGAGAAGAAAGCCGGAGGCCTGTTGGAGCCCTCGTGCCCGAAACGCGACTCCTGGTCTTCGATTACGGCCAACTCGACGAGTAACATGGTAAACTTGTTGGCTTCGGCGACCGCGCGAAATGTTTGCAACTGAGAGAGAATCTCTTTGTGCTCCCCAAATTGAGCGGTTGGCCTGCCCGTTTTCTCTCCATAGCGCAGTAGGTCGGCCAGACTGAGAGTAACGTCCGACTCAATGCCGAGGAGTTCGGAGAATGTGGTGCTGCCAGAACCGTTCGTTTGGTCTGTGGTGTGAGGGTTTTGGTTGATTCTGTTTGTCATTGATTGTTCCTCCACGTTGGGTCGGCTCCGAGAGTCCGCCGCGCGCACACCGGAAACCTATGGCTTCATTCCAAACGCCGGGGCCGTAGCTGATGCGGTATGCAGAGCGCATGACCCTGCCCCCATGCGCGGATGATCCGCCGCGAAGCACATGTCGGTCTCCCCTAGGCGGCCCGCTAGGATCTCGCTGATCCTCTACAGACAAATATGTTTTACTATATAAGTCCCATACCCATTCCCATACGTTCCCAAGCATGTCGTGCAGGCCCCAGTCGTTTGGATGTTTCAATCCAACAGGGTGTATTTTGTTGCGCGAGTTCCTCTGGTACCATGCATAATGAGTCAGCTTGGCTCGACTATTGCCGAAGCTGTATGGTGTCTCTGTCCCGGCGCGGCACGCATACTCCCATTCCGCCTCGGTTGGCAATCGATACCCATCGCAGGACCTATCCCAGCGTACCCCGGAATCCGACACTCGATAACACGGCTTCAATCCCGCCCGCTCCGAGAGCTTGTTCAGAAAACAGATCGCGTCCATCCACGTCACCATGGCTACGGGTAAATCATCGCCGATTCCGTATTTGGGATGGCTTGTGTTGGTGCCCATAATCGTTTGCCATTGTTTTTGAGTCACAAGATATTTACTCAGAGCAAACGGCGATATGTGAACTTGGTGGACTGGACGTTCATTGGACCTGCCGTTCTTGTCCGACCCCGGGCTCCCCATCATGAATAGGCCGCCTCGAATCGGCGCCAATATCGGCATTAGGGACATCTTTGTGTCCCCGGCCGGTGGCAGTGGCTTGAGCGTCAGCGACAAGCAGGTATCCTTCGCCAGCGCGGCGGGGCGGCGGCGACTGGTCACCAGGAGCCGCGAGCGAGTGGCCCGCGAACCAGTGCCAGACAGCTCGGTGGCTAGCGCGGACAGTAGCCTGTCCCACTCGGGATCAGTGCACCTGTAACCTGATTCGTCCGGTACTTGCTCAATGTTGGGCTCGAAGTTGTCGAGCACCAGGAGGATGGCCTCGTTGCGCAACACCTCGATCAGGTTGATACACATGCGAGCATAGCGTTCCTCGCCGCAGAGACCGGAGTCATCGCCAAGGTATACGTGCGCCGACGGCCGCGTACGCTTATAGCTGGTGGTTTCGAATTTGAGTCGTCTATGTACCTCGAAATAAAATTTCTCGGCGGGGATCGGCGTGGACTCTGCCTGGAACGACAGGACCCAGTCGAACCGGCGGTGCCATAAATGGATCACTTCCGCGGCTAGTATGGTCTTGCCGATGCTAGCCGTGCCAAGGAGCAGCGCCACTCCAGGGCTGCTTGGAGTCAGCCACTCAAGATTGAGCCGAGTGAGAGCCTGATCGCGACCCACGAACCGCTCGGGCGGTTCTAGCGCGGGCAACAATGGGGGCTTCGGGCGCCAGGTGTCCAGTTGCTCACTGCGCCCGCGAGCTGGGGCAAGCAGCCTGCCGGCCTGTCCGAAGAAGAGCGGGTTGATGTGTTCCAGGGGCATCCGCTGCACCGCGGGCGAGCGCGCGTCGAGCACATCAGTGCGCGCCAGCGCCAGTGCGAGTTCCGTAGTTCGATCTCCGTTGTCGGCGAGGAGACGCTTGTAGAACGACCAGGCCAGCTCGCGGGCATAGCTGTCGCTGACGCTGTAGCGCATGGCTACGACCTGGGGCACGCCGCACGCCAGCAGTGCCAGTGCCATTCCCGTAAAGCCCTCAAGACCCACCACGATGTCGTTGATGCCCCCGGTCGGTCGCTCATCGCCGGTACATGCGCGAGCAGTACCCCTAGCGCGGCTCGTGTCGAGAAAGTCTACGTCTTCTAGGGCGCCCGACCGACACGGCGACAGAAATACTAGTTGCGGTTTGAATCGCTTCAACCCCTCGATGAAGCTCACCAGCTGCTGGGCACACACGAGCTTACGCTTGCCGTCGTCGCCAAGCATTTCGAGGCAGTCGTGATGACCGCGACCGCTCCAGTGAATTACGTGATAGCCGCCCGAGTCAAGGATGCGGTCCTTGAGCAGCCGTAGTGTGACCCCATGACAAAGCACATCGACTTCGACGTTGCGGTTGGGCAGAATCTTGTCCTTGAAGAGCTGGAGCAACTGCTCTCGCTCGTGCCGCATTGCTCGCGGTCGCGATCCGGGGGCGCCGGCGAACACGAGCAAAACGCGCACCGGGGTCTCGCCGCCCTCAGCGATCATCGCGCGATTGGTCACGACGTCGGTGGTCACGCGGACAGCGAGATTCTGCTTCATCAGCTTTTCGGCCCTGGAGTCGAGGGCGATCTCCCAGGGCACGCGTGCGAACGCAGCGGCCAGTGGGTCGTTCTCTGTGGCCGGCAGGCGCACAAGCAGGCTGGGGTCGGCTCGATCGGCTACCAGCTCCTCGGTGATTTCCGGACCCATGATCTCCTGGCCAAGGAACTCCCCAATGTCCTTCAGACGCTGCTCGGCGGCTTCGGCATGACGCTCGACATAGCGGCGTGTGTCGAATAAAGCTTCCCAGCGGGCTCGAGGATATCGAGCAACCACGACCTGCTTCGACACGAGTTGTTTGCCCTGGTCGTCGGTTAGTCGCAACCTCACCAGCCCTTTGTCCGTGGTGATCTCAAGTTCGAATGTCGGCATGAACTCTACCCTTCAAATGCGTCGTGGACGCATCTGTGTGCCTCGCAGTGCGGCGTTCTATGTATCCTCGCTATTGATAGATGCCGACGCGAGAATACGGATCGGTCGCAGGTGCATCTTTTGTCTGCTAATCCCAGGTGATCCGGATCGCCGTTTCCGCATCAGTAGATGTTGAAGCACCGATGGGATAGCCAGCCCATGATCGGCTGGCTGTCTTACTAAGAACTCAGAAAGAGGACCAAAACCATGATTCAGCACCCGAGTGCATGTCCAAAGGACAAAGAAGAACCGATACCGAGTCCGTTCTACCGCATCTATACGAACTCGCCGAATTCCTACAGCGTCCCGTTCTCGCTCGGACGGGATCGAGATCTAGTGGACGCGTTGGTGCAGGACAATGGCATCGATGTTCAGGTGGAATGGAATGGAGAATCCGGCAATCTGGGCCGGTTCGAGGTGCGGGTGGCTCCAGGCAGCACGCCAGACAGCTGGCAACCCTGCACGTACCTTGCTCAAAACGACGATGACATGGATGTGATGTCGCCCAAGGAGGATATCGATGGGGAAGTGCTCACCCTACGCGTACGCCGCGGACCAGAGCATCCCGAGCACTCATTCGGTATCAAGCTGATTCCCATAGTCTGGAAAAGTGGCTTTACTCTGCCGACCGACCCCGAAGCGGTGGTGGTCCGCGGCGAGCACTACGAATACGAGGATGGCTGGGACCCTGAGCAGGTGGAGTGGAGTATGTCCATACCCGGGGGAACGGGGGAGATCGAGAAGTCGCTGGATGTCGGCCGCAGCTACGCGCTTTTCGTTCGCCTGCAGTCACCGAGCGCTCCAGGGAACTGGTTGGTACAGGATCCCATCGTTCGTACGAGTAGCCGCGGAGGGACTCTGTAGCGCAATACACGGTTGATGATGTCAGGACCGGCGGCGCTTGTTCGAAGGATCAAGGACCATGCTTTTGAACTATGAGCTGAAAATAGAGACCGATCGCGTTCGCGGTGTGATTCGTCTCAGACTGAATGACCATCGCGGGGCGCATCTCGAAGGTCAAACAATCGAGGTCGATCGCTATCATCTGCGGGACTGGCAAGCGCTGCTGGATACGCGCCGCTACCTCAAGCGCGTGACTCAGTTGCAGGAGCGCGACAGAACCGGCCAACCAGTGACCGCGCAGAGGCATCTGGAGCGAGTTGGGGCATTTCTCGGCACGGAGATCCTGGGTCCAAAGATCATGGCCACATTGACTGCCGAGCGGGGCCGGCGCAGCCTGCTCATATCACTACCGACCGCTGAGGCAGACCCACTGGGCGCGGCGTTCGCCCGGGTGCCGTGGGAGATCGCTCGCCCGGCACTCGGAGAGAGACAGCTCATGGAGCTGGGCTTGATAATTCGCGTGGTGACCCCCTCTGCGGTCCGGCGCGACCGCTCGGTGGCTGCGCTGCGCAAGATGGTAAGCACCGGACGGACTCCTCTTCGAGTGCTGCTGGTCTACGCAGTAGCACCGGGCGCGAGGCCGCTTGCAATGCGAATGGAGCGCGAGCAGCTATTGCGGCTTTTTGAGGACGAAATTCTGCCCCGACGGCGCGTCGAGATCGACGTGCTCTGTCATGGGGTGACGCCAGCGCTGCTGCAAGAGCAGCTCAAGGCCTCGGATGGCTATCACGTGATCCATTGGAGTGGCCACGGTCGCCACAACGGCCTCGAAGTGCTGGACGAGGACGGCGCGCGCAGTGTCCTGAGTGGCAAGAAGCTGGTCGCGCTTATCGAAGGCGCAGGCAGATTCATCCCGCAGCTCGTATACCTGTCGACGTGTTCGTCGGGGACGCTAATGGGGGGCCGGGATTGGACCGCGTTGAAGACGCACCTGAGCGGCCGTCGCGCGGCAGAAGAAGTCGATCGGAGCGCAGGCCGCGGGACCGGGGTCACGCGCGAGCCCACCGGTAGGGAAGCACTCGACCGGGCAATCGCAGACATCGAGGCGAGCCCCGAGGGGTATTCGAGCACCGCCCTTGAGCTACTCGCCTGTGGGGTGCCACAGGTGGTCGCCATGCGCTACAGCGTTGGGGATGACTATGCGCGCGAGCTGGCCCGTTGGTTCTATCAACGGCTTCTCGCCGATCCCGGCGAGCCATCGACGGAGAGCGCGCTGGAACTGGCGCGCACTGATGTACTCGAAAAAGGTTCGCCTGGAGCGAGCCACGTTGCGGTGGACCACGCAAATGCAATGATGTTCGGTCAGGCCGGGCGACTCCTCGCCCCGGCCCATGGGCGCAGCGAGCAGATGGACTCACTACGCCCACAACCGCAGCCGCTGTTGCCCGCTGGCCGCGGTGACCTCGACCCGCCAGCCCGGTTCGTCGGTCGCGGCCAAGTGCTTACCCGTCTGAATCAATCTTGGCTGGCGCCCGGCGGATCGGGTGCGGCGATTGTCGAGGGCGGAGCCGGCCTCGGCAAAAGCACACTGGCTGCCGAGGTGATCCATTTGTGGCATCGACGGTTCGACTGGGTTCTGGCGTTTCAGGCCAAATCCAAACCAATCAGTGCCGAAGAACTCTTTAGCCAGATTCATGCCCGGCTCACCCTGGATAGCGTCGTCTATTATCGCAAGTGCGAAAAGCGGCCCTCGGCGCGCGTTTACCTCGAGCCTAGTGATGTGCTCGCGGGCGGGGCCCGCTACAACCGGATGCGGATCAACCTCCTTGAGGCGCTGCGCGACGAGGCGATCCTGCTGCTCCTGGACGGCTTCGAAGCCAACGTCGAATCGATTGCCGGCGAGGCCGGCTTCGCCTGCAATGACCCAGAGTGGGGCAGACTGCTCGGGAACCTGGCTACCGAGCTGCCTGCAACGCACTCACGACTCCTGATCACGAGTCGCCGTCCGGTCGCGGAGCTGGCCGGGAGTACGTGCCTGCGGCTGACTGTCGAGCCATTCGAGCGGGCCGAGACCGAGCTGTTCGTTTATAATAATGAGACGCTGAGCGAGCTGCTCTTCGGCGATAGGGAGTGGCGTGCGCTGCTCGATCGAGTGTGCCGCGTTTGCCGCGGGCATCCATTCGCGCTAGCCAGAATCGTGTCGCTGACCAGGGATCGATCTGTTCTCGCCGAGGCCTTGGACGTGCTGGAGACCAAAGACATAGACGAGCTTACGGATGCCTTGGAATTGTTCATCGCAGAACGCGCTGCGTAAAGGCTGACGAACGGTCTCATGCGCCTGCTTGACCATCCCATTCGAAGGGCCGGACCGTGGTGGCCAGGAACCAAGCCAAAACCAACCACTGGTAGCTACTACCCATGGAACGGACCCGATACTTTGCGGTACGCTCAGCGCATGGTCATGAGCGACGCGGAGCTACTGAGTCAATGGCGTACGGGGGATCGCGATGCGGGGCGGATGCTGTTCGAACGCTACTATGAGACCATAGAGCGATTCTTCGTCAATAAGGTCTCCGAAGATAACATCCGAGACCTGGTTCAGGAGACATTTCTGGCCTGTGTGAAGAGTCGCGAACACCTTCGCGATCCAGACAAGTTCCGCTCGTATTTGCTCACGACCGCCTTCAACGTACTGCGAGGTCACTACCGCAAGAAGAAGCGCCGTCCCAGCGAAGTCGATTTCGACAATAACAGCATGCGTAACTTGGCGTCGGGGCCGATCTCTCTTCTCATCGAAAAACGCGAGCAGCGATTGCTTCTGGAGGCTCTGCGACACATTCCGACGAATGATCAGGCGCTGCTCGAGTTACATTACTGGGAGCAGCTGACAACATCCGAGATGTCCGAAATACTAGATATCCCACATGGTACGACCAAACGTCGGCTCCAGCGCGCGCGCGCCAGGCTCAGGGGTAAGCTTGAGGAGCTGGCCGAATCTGCGGAGGTCCTCGAAAGCACACTCTCGGATCTCGATATGTGGGCCAAACAGTGCCGACACGCCATAGGCCGTGCGCCGGCTCCCGAATCATGACCCAGGCAATCCATGATGCACTAGAAATCGCGACGAGCGATCCGCTGCACGGCTTTGGCATCTATCTAAGAGTAGGGGGTTGACCCTTTCGTCCCGATTGTCGCGAGCGAGCCATGAGCAACGAGCACCCTGATGCCCCGCTGACCCCTCCACATCCAAGTGTAGACAACATCGCGTGCGCACGGCCCATTCGCGATCGTATCGCAAGCGCGCTCGACAAGGCGCATATCACCGCATCGCTGTTCGGCGGGCCTGTCTCCGCCATCAAACTCGATCGGTTCACGCTCCTCGAGCGTATTGGTGCTGGCGGCATGGGCGAGCTATATGCCGCCTACGACGAACGTCTCGATCGCAAGGTTGCCATCAAACTCGTGCGTGGCGACCAGTTCGCGCCCGAGAGTGCCGACGATCGCCTGCTTCGAGAGGCGCAAACGCTGGCCCAGCTCTCACACCCCAATGTCGTTCAAGTGTTCGAGGCAGGAACCGTCGATGGCCGCGTGTACATCGCGATGGAATACATCTATGGCGTCACGCTGAGAGGGTGGCTCGCGTCCCACGCTCCGCTCAAGGGCCGCAAGCGTGTGCGAGCCGTGCTGCGTATGTTCATCGAAGCTGGGCGCGGTCTGGAAGCAGTGCATCGCGCCGGCTTGGTCCATCGCGACTTCAAGCCAGAGAACGTCCTAGTCAGTGATGACGCACGGCCTCGGATCGTAGATTTCGGACTAGCCCGGCTAGTGACTACAGAGGTCAATGCATCAAACGAGGGTGAAAACCGACCGTTACTGACAAACGCCGATACGATAGACTACTGCAGTGAGGTGCCTTCGGTGGCAGGTCTCCGCGCCGCAGTGCGACTCACAACGCGGCGCCGTTTGATGGGAACACCACAGTACATGGCGCCCGAGCAAGTGCGCTGCGAGGAACCTGACAACCGAACGGATCAGTTCAGCTTCTGCGTAGCCTTGTACGAGGCGCTGTATGGCGAACCGCCGTTCCCGGGCGATATGGCATCGGCCCTGTCGCGCGCTGACGATTCAGGTGATCCACCCGAGCCGCCGCGGAACATGGGCGTGCCCGCCTCCATTCGTCGAGCGCTGCTCCGCGGCCTGTCACCTAGGCAAGGCGACCGGTTCTCAAGCATGGACGCGCTGCTCGATGCCCTGGAAGCGTGGCCTCGCCGGCGGCGTCGGGGCTGGTTGATCGCTGCGTTCTTGGTCTTGTTGCTAATTGGTGGAGCAGTTTATGCGAATTGCAACGAGGCGTTAGACCCATGCGGCGTCGTGGTCGAGCGCATGGGTCAGTTATGGACACCAGCTCGCGCGAACGCGATCGGCGAGAGGTTCGTGGGGACCGGCAAATCCTACGCCGAGACTACATGGCGAAACGTCGAGGCCGGGCTTGAGCGGTATGTGTCAGCTTGGAAGCATGAAGCTATAGCGGCGTGTATGGCAACACGGGTGCAGGGCGAGCAATCCGGGGAACTCTTGGATCGCCGCATGATCTGTTTCGCTCGCGGTCGCCGCCGCTTCCAGGCGCTCCTAGATCAGTTCGAACGCGCCAACGCTGCAGTTGTCGAACGCGCGACCTACGACCTTACGGCGTTGCCCGCGCTTGAGGCGTGCCGGGATCTCGAGAGCCTGCGCTATGGGCTTGCATTACCCGACCCCGATGAGGCTCCGGACGTGGAGCGGATACGCGATGCGCTGTCCGAGGTCCGGACACTCGAGAATCGCAGCCAGCACGATGAGGCGCTGCGGGCCGCGCGCGAGCAGATCGCTGCGAGTGAGAAGCTACGATATCGCGCAGTGCATGCCGAGGCCTTATATGAGGCCGCGCGCATACTCGTGTATGCCGGCACGAGCGATACCGTGAAGGCTGGAGAGGCTCACCTGGAACGCGCCAGCAACATCGCCGAAAGTACCCGTCACGACGAGCTAGTTGCAGAGATTCGCAACCTTATGGTGCTCAGCGCATTCCGTAACCACTCGAATACCAAACTCGGACATACGTGGTCGGCGCGAGCGTTCGCCGCCATCGAGCGCTTGGGCGAGCGCCCGCTTTATCGTGCCGAAGCCGAGCGCAATCAGGGGCTCTTGAACTATAACGACGGCGACTATGCTGCGTCCGAGGCCCGACTGAGGCGGGCCCTCGCACTCCTGACTCAAGCCGGTGACCCATCGCGCTTCCTTCAAGCCCGCTACATCTACGACCTAGCAAATACCTTACGCAGGCAGCGGCGTTGGAACGACGCACGCGTGACCTACGAACAAGCACTGGCACTCTACCTCGCCGAGCTTGGCCCAGGGCATCCAAATGTCGCTGATGTTCGCTTCGACATGGCAATGCTGGACGTCGAGGAAGGCCGACTCGATCATGCGCGTCACGCGCTGGAAGATGTCCTCCGCATTGATCGTAAGCAGCTGGGTGAGCAGCATCCCCTCGTTGGTGGGGCTCATCTCGAACTCGCCATGATCCACCATCGTCAAGGAGATCTCAAGCGTGCCCATCGACACGCCGCGGCCGGTCTCTCGATTTACGAACTCGCCTTCCCCGCAGATCACATCAAACTGGCAGATGCACACCTACTCAAGGCAAAAACGCCATGGCATGCATTTTTTCTAATAGTTAGAAAACGGGCCCTCTCAGGAGGCGATTTTCTAATTATTAGAAATCCGCACCATGCCGATGTCGGTCCAGCTCGTTTTCGAGCCCGCAGGGTCCCTGCATGTAGGTGCCCCCGCCGCACCCAGTCAGACGAGGCATTCCGCACATCACCATAGCTCAAGCCGTGTAGGCGGCTGACAGCCATGTGACCTGCTGGATGGCTGAGCCGACGCGAACGCCCGATCTTGAGGAGTTGGTCGCTCTGGAGGTACCTTTCACGCATGGGACACAGTTCACAGCCAGGACGGACTTCTTCGCTCCGCAGAAAACGGCGTACCGACCCATCGCTCCCCGAAACCGAGGTGGTCGGTAGCCGCTCACCTCACATCTTACCGCACTCGCCCGTGGCCGGCTTGCGCCGCAAAGACAAGAGAAAGAACTTCATGTTCGACCAGTTCCTCATGGAAGGTCATCCGAAGCGTTGCTTGAAACTGGGCCGAGCACCAGGGTGCGAGATAAAGCTGCCACGGGACGATACGCGGGTCAGCAAGGTCCATTGCGTGCTCGAGCGTCTTCCCTGCGGAGTATGGGCGATTCGCAACCGATCGAGAAACGGCACGCTCATCTACAGGCCAGAAGATCCTGTCGCCGAGCCGATTGAAACAACTGTCATGCTCTCCTTGAGCATGGAGATCTGGATTGCCGGAATCGTTGACTATATCTTCATACCCGTCGATGCCAGGGGCAAGATCGGTTTGTTCGCCATGAATAAAACCCAACTTCATGCAAAGGCCTTCGATAGCTACCAGCACGCCAAAGACGCCAGCGCTGCCACCGATGTTTCCGTAGCGACAATCTACAACGCGCGAAAGAAACACAATGCTCCAGATAAATAATTACGATATTACGGATGAGGAACTCGGCAAGGGCGGCATGGGAGTCGTCTACAAGGCCTGCCGGAAGTTCCCCAGTCTTGGCCGTAGAACTCAGGTCGCGTGCAAGGCGATTCGCGCAGAGCTGTCCGGCGACGCCAATTACGAAAAGATGTTCATCCGAGAAGCGTTTACCGCCATGAAGCTGGCCCATCCCAACCTGGTCCAGGTCCACGATTGTTATAAAGAGGAGGGCAGGCTCTATCTCTTCATGGAATACATCGACGGCATGAGCCTCGATGCGCTCATCGCTCGCCACGGGCCACTGCCCGACCCCGTGGTGGCGCATATCGTGCATTCCGTGGCCCGAGCGCTGTCCTACTTGCACGCCGAAGACATCTGCCACCGCGACGTCTCACCACCCAACGTGCTCATTTCCAAAGACGGTCGCGCCAAGCTATCGGACTTTGGATTGGCCCGTACCTCGGGCGATGACCCTTCCTCCCACGGTTTCAAAGGCCGCATCGCGTTCGCGTGCCCCCAGCGTCTACACACGGGCCAACACTCCTTTCACTCCGACCTATGGGCTCTACTCATCACAGCGTATTACGCAGCCAGCGGCTACTTGCCATTTGGTCCAAACGACTCGGTCACGCCAGGCCAGGATCAGTTCGATGAAATATTGACTCGAATTACGACCCACGATATCGCAAAGCCCGAGGCGCCATTCTCGCCGTTTCTCGAAAAGATGCTCGAGGACCTGCAGGTCGAGTCGCCAAGCTCCCGTCGATTCCAGCGTGCCGGCGACCTGTCCGAGTTCGTCGAAGACAGCTTCGCCGCGACGCCCAAGCTGCCCGAACTCGGAAGGCTCGTCCAGACAAGCGATCGAAGCGAGCCCGCCCGGCAGCAGCAGCGGCCTGCGCGGCACTGCGCGCTGGCGAATACGCAACTCGACATGCACGCGGAAGGCGTGCGCCGACGGCCCAGCAGAGACCGACGCCTCATCGTGCTGGCGATTCTATGCTTTGTCGTGGTGGCATTCTTTGTCGGCAATGGCTTCGATCCAATAGAGACGACCGTGAAGCCACGACAGGACCCGAGTAAAGAGCCAGGCGTTCACGGCAAGAAGCCAAAAGAGCAGAAACCGCGTGCTCGCAAAGCCAGGCGCCAGAAACGCCAAACACCCACGAAAGAACAGAAATCAACTGTTGTTGTCCGCCGAGGGCGGACGATCCCCATGCCGAGTAAAGAAGACAACCCATGAAACCATTCTATCCCATCGTGCTTTTCCTATCGCTGCTCTGCTACGCTACCCCAGCTCACGCCCTGGAAGCCAAGACGTTCGAAGTACCGGAATACGACCGGCCATTTCAATTCAACGTGATGCGTGGGGCCGTAACGCCTCTCATATTTCCGGCCCGCGTCACGGCACTCAAGGCATGGTCATCGGATGGACTCGAGATTACGTGTTCAAGAGCGAAGGTGCCGACGATGCGGTCGACTCCGTCGACGCTCCGACGATCGTGGTCGTGAAAGCGAGCGATAGCGCGACGTGGGCATCGCTCACGGTATCTGTCCTCGGCCCAATGAGAGTCCATCTGCTCGTGCAAGCAGTAGACAATGAGGCGACCGCCTACAGCCCGGTCGTATTCGTGTCCCGAGACGCTGATGCGCCGTTCAATGCAAGGGTGGAGAGCGCCGTGGCCAAGCGAGTCGCGCCGATCAAGGCAGCGAGCGACGGAACCAGGCAGAAACACGAAAGGCTCATCGCCAGGCAAGAGGCCATCATCACCGAGCGTGCCATGTTGGCGATGGCGGACGCAGTGCGCAACGATGCACTCATCGCTGGCGATCCCCGGCGTCGAATCGCGAAGCGAAGCACGGTACACGAACTATTGCTCGTTCACAGAGTGCGCTGGATCGGCGATCACGCGTTTGTCGTGTTCTCCTACCGCAATCGCATGGAGCGCGATTTCCAGGCATCGAGCGTTACTCTGGGCGCGGGGAAAGCTCTTCTGGCCACAGCTCCGACCTGGCCGACCGGTCGCCAGCGCGCGGTACCCAGGCGTGGATTTGACGTCGGGGTGATCGCGATCCCGGATGCCCGTGTATATGTTGGACAGACACTCGTGTTGCGGGTGAGGGGCGGGCCGCCAGGTGAGCAAATCCAGAAGACCATCACCGTCGGGTTCGAGTTGAGGGGGCGCCAATGACCTTGCCAGAACGGGTGATACCTGTGCATCGGTCGAGTTTCGACTCGCGTCCTGGGCTCGTAGTTATCTTCCTGGCCCTTGTGTGGCCAACGCTGTCGAATGCCGATCAACGCGACGCCCTGGAACGCTTCGAGGCCGGCGCCGAGGGCTACGAGCGTGCGGCCGCGGCACACGCACGGTTTATGGTTGGTACGGTCTCGCTCGGCGATGACTACGCACATTCCACATCGGCCATGACACCGTTTGTGGCCGCGGCAGCGCAACTCGACTTCATGCGAGTCGGCCCGGTCGTGCTGAACACACAGCTCTCGTACGGGCGACTCACCACTCCGGCCGATTATCCGACCGCGGCTTGCCCTCGCGCGCATTCAGCTGGCTGCACCGTGTGGCTGCAACGTTCTGCCTATTGGTCGAGCTTGTCCGCGGGCGGAGCGTGGGTCCATCACGGTCTTCCATGGACATTCACCGGCCGCGCACAGATCGGAGGACTGCTTCGCCGCTATGGATCCGGGCGTATCACCGACCGTGATCTGTCAGGCGCGCCGATGACATTCCACCCGCCCACCGCGGATGAGCTGCAGCATCGGGCATGGACCTTGAGCCCGATCGTCACGGCCAGCGTAGGGGTTGGCCGTCTGATCGCCGGAAACTGGACCGTACTACGTATTGGCCCTCCTGACTGCCGCATGTGGCAGTACGGCACCAGCAGGCGACGATGGTGTCGATGCACATCCCCCTGTCGGGGACGCTGCTGTCGATGGGGATTCTTCGCCGGCTTGTTCGGCATCCACCCCCTCAAATAGACTCGTTCAGCTGCGCAGCGAAAGCTATACAGATGAATCATACTCGGCCCGCAGTTGCGGGCTTGAAAATGGCACCGTAGTATTGAATGGCAGCACAGTGCTGTTCGATGACGGTGCATTGAATGCAGACGTCTCGTTCGTGCAAAGTGGCCTCTTGCATATTGGCTCGCTCGAGCCAGGCGATCCTGGATATTTGCAGAAGGCATCTTGGGCTACGATCGTATACAACGTGCAACCGGCTCCTCGTCGTGTCGACTACGTGAACTGTTTTCGGCCAGAAGCGGTAAACGATTGTGAGTGGAGCCTGAAGCCCGTTTTGTATCGTACCAATGGTATCGCTACCGCCAACTCGGTTACTGACTTTCGCTTCGGTTGCCCGGTAGGGGAGGTACTGATCAGCGGTAGCTGTTACGGGTCGAGTCCATTTATTGGCAATATCCGCCTGGTTCGTCATGGCTTTGCCGAGACGTTTTCCAAGTGGAGCTGCGCGATTGCCAACTACTCCGATGCCGCCGAAGAGATGGACCTCACCGCCATCTGTGTCGAGCCATCGGTCAGCGGGCAGTGCGGTTCATGTACAGCCATTGGTGACGCCGTCCTGCCCACTCAGACGACCGCCGAACTCGTGGCCGGGGTAAACGAGCTGTCGGCATCCTGTCCACCGGAGACGCAGTTGCTGACTGGTAACTGCATGATCGACACAGATGTTGCCGAGATGGCGCGTCTCACGGTGTTTGGGAATGGCTACACCGGGGACGCTATGCCGGGTAACACGTGGGTTTGTCGCTGGAACAACAAAGATGGCATAGCGGGAACGGCAACTGTCAATGCGGTCTGCCTGCGATGAGGAAACGCACGACTGCAACCAACTTTCAAACATCACCGAAGAACTCGAGCAGGAACGGATAACTATGTGGCTGAAACGTTACTTGGCAATCAACAAACAATGGGTTTGCGTGGCAGGGGTCGTGCTATTGCTCTTGGGATGTTCATTCCGCGATGATGTCACCGAGGGAACCATTCCCGGGTACATCGGAACCGCCGAGCCTATCGTCGGCGCCTATATCGATGTGTATGCGATCGATGGCGTAACGGGCGAGTTCCTGAGCCCGTACCCGGTGTACACGACCGATGAACCGAGCAACTTGGACGGCGAGTTCGAGATTCCGAACGCTGGCCTCTCGGGTGCGCTCCTTTTCGTGGGACGCGGCGGAGAGGTGACGGAGTACTGGTCATCGGTGCCGGCCCCACTGGGGTCTCAGCACCTTACGGCATTCGTTGGCGACATGCGCGGTGGGTCTACAAGGTCGATGATCGTCACTCCGTGGACCACGCTCGTTTATGAGTTGGCCACTGGACGGCAGCGTCGCGGGGAAGATTCGACCTTCATCGAGTCCATAGATACTGCTGAGGACTTGCTCTATGCGCATTTCGTTGGCGCTGCCAGAGAGCACAGTCGCCAGCACTGTTTTTCCCGATTGAATTGTCTACGACCGACCCCTCTGGCGCGGTTCTCGGATGCGGAAACTACGCGAGAGTCTGACGTCTATACCCTGACCCTGGTGTCACTGAGCGCACGCGCGGCCGCCAACCAACGCAATACCTACGAATCGAACTCCGTACTAATCTCCTCTGAATCGCTCGCCGAAGATGCGCGAGACGGACGCCTCGACGGACTGGCAGCTGACGGATCGAACGACACGACGAAAGATACGTTACGCGCCGAGCTGGGTCGTGCATTTGCGGCTTACGGGCTGGATGCATTTGAGCACACATACAGCTACGGTGACTTCAGTCTTCAGTTCGATCGGATCGCTTCCAATACAAATCCCGAGCTTTTTGGAGATACCACGCCATCCCCGCTCGATCCAGACCCTCCGCGAATATCTCCTGCGCATTCACCGATCTTCGATGAACGCGATGATAGAATCGTTTTCGATCACAATCGGATGCCACAGCGGATCCACGACTTGTCGTCTGTAATTCGGCTTGAAACCATGTTCGAACCGGGGTGCCCGGAGATTCACAAACACGTAGATCTCGTGCGAGACGCGGCACCAGCATCGAACCCGCTGCGATGGCGATTCGCCGTGTATGATGAGATCAGCGGGATTGCGGATATCCGCGCCAACGTATCCATCGGCTCAGTTGTGCGCGAAGCCAGCGTGGTCGTTGCCGATGAACGCTTACCTGACGGCGGATACGATGTTTCGGTGACAGCCACCTCAGCTACCGTTCCGGAGCTGGCGACTCGAGAAGACGAATTCAAGATCGCGATGCGTGCTATTGACGGCGCTGGCAATGAATCGTCCCCTCTGGAAGGATGTTGGTGGCACGTACCACGAGCAGCGCCGCTTTGGGTCGGCCCGACGGTACCCGCTGATGGCCCAGGGTCGATGCTCGATTACTCACTCGAGCAAGACAATTTGTCTCCATTGCTCAATGGCGAGCAACCGCCGTTCGGGTCTCCGGTCCTGGCGTCGTTCGAGGTCTTCAATCCGAATGACATGGATGTCTATCTCGTCATGAAGCCAATCGACGTCGCCGGCGAGTTCTCCTGGACGTGGAGCTACGACTATGTCGCCGGGTCGCTCGACCTCGGTCTCGACTCCTGCATCCAGCAGGGGACTTGCACTGCGTCGCCACCGCGAGGTGAGAACAGGTACACGCTGTACCCGAACCCGGCGTTGCCAGCGAGCAATCTCGCACTGACGGTCAACGGTTTCTCTTGTGGTGAGGACTGCTCCGATTGGGTCTTGCAGCTCGAACCCGGGGCATCGATTGCAGTTGACCTTCGATGGAGTAGCTTCGATCACTTCCTGCCGCCTGATACTGTACCTGGCGAGTTGATCGAACTGCTCGATCCAGAGGACGGGCAAGGGCTGGCCACTGGGACGAGCCGTGAGTACGTGCACTGCCTCAATGACAACGGGGACGGTAGTTGCACTGACCGGCAGTTCTATGAGGAGTGGGTCACGATGCGAGCTGCCATGCTGCATGTTCAGGGTGCTGTTTCGGGAGAGACAGCAGCACGCCCTTCTCTGACTACGCGGAAGCCTGTTGGCCGGACACGAACGTTTGGGCTCGATCCTCGATTCTCGCAGACCTGGATCACCAATGAAGATTAGGTTTTGTCGTCACCGGCATGTGGTTCTCTGACGACGAGTATGTGATAGCTACTGAGCGCAATCGACTCCAGGTTCTAACTCGGCCGGAATGGGCAAAACAATGGTGGACTCGGCCATGCTCATCCTGAGGATCTCGAGATCTGAGCATGGCGAGCGCGGGTTCAACGCGAACGACAACGCAGTCGCGTTGGTCAACGTCACGAGATCAGCGACTCCGTTCGTGATATTGCTTTCGTCGACGATAAGTGCGGTAAGGCTGGTTGTCTGTGAATACGCAGAAATGTCCCCAAGGTTGTTGCCGCTAACGTTTAGTCGTACAGGCGTACGCAGCCTGGACAGAATGGCTGTGCTGTCGGGTTGAAGCGCGCAGTCAGGCAAGTCGAGCCATACGAGTGATCGAAGTGATAGCACCGGTTCGATGTTTGTAATCCCCACGTTGCCACGGAGAGTCAGTTCCTTGAGCCCGGAAAGCACCTCGATGCCTGCGAGGTCCACGATCCCATATTCAAAACAATGCAGGACCTGGATTTCATCAGCATAGGGTTTGCCAGATGGCCCCCGCAGGGCGTCCTCGTAGCATTGTTGCAGACCGGGATCATCGAACGTCACATCCTTGGAGAGGATCCTGTCAGCGCAGCCGACGACGAACAGGGCAAGGAAGATTGCGGTAAATGGGAACGCGAACCAGCGCATGGCGTGATCTCCTTGGTTGACCGGATCATGCCCTGCCCACGCACAAGAACAACTCTTGCACCAGGAACGACACGTCCCTGCCTCAGAATAATTACGAGCCGTTCTGGATGGCCTGGTTCGGCGCAGGGCTGCAGATCCGTCGTAGTTGCATAGCTCCATGGGCTATGCGTGCATTTGACTCGCTGCGTTATGTCCTCCGGCTGGAGTCGTCGCATCGCGCAGGATTCCTATGTATCCTGTCGATTATCTGTTGATAACTGTTGATAGGACCTTACATTGAAACGTGTTGGGCATGACGCTCACCCGAACCTGGCGGCTCCAGGCCACTCCAAAAGGAGACCCATGAGCCACTCTTCTGATCTGCTGCGCGACGTCGACCTGGACGGCTACCGGCTTCGCCTGTGGGACACCAACGATTGCGATCGGCTGGGCCGATCGCGGCTGCGCTACGAGCTGCGCTCGCCAGCCAACGAAGTCATCTTCGAAGGTGCCGATTTTGCCGCTTCGCCGCTCTATGCCATCGATAATGACGAAACGGTCAAGGCCCTTCTTGGCTTCTTGACCCTCCGCCCGGGCGACACAGACGCCGAGTACTTCGCGAACTACACCGAGCGGCAGCTCGATTTCGCGGACACTGACGCCGAGGCACTGAGCCTCTGGACCCTCGACGACGCGCCCGCGCTTCCCGATTGGCAGGACTAGACGCCGGCTACGTGCCGATGGCTATGACGACCCGCTTACTTTCCTGGGCACAACGCCCACCCGCGCCTGGCGGATCCAGGCCGCTCCAAAGGAGAACTCGAATGACCCAAGAAACCAGCCCCCGTATCTATGTCGCTTGCTTGGCCGCGTACAACGCTGGCCACCTCCATGGTGCCTGGATCGAGGCTGATCAAGACACTGACGACCTTGCGGCCGAGATCGACGAGGTGCTGAAGACCAGTCCTGTGACTGGAGCCGAAGAGTGGGCGATCCATGACTTCGAGGGATTCGGCGCGTTCAACGTAGATGAATACGAGTCACTCGAGGACGTGGCCAAGATGGCCAACCTCATCGCTAGCAAAGGAGCTATCGTAAGCGCGTTTGTACAGGCGCAGGGATGCGGTCTCGACGAGGCCGAAGCCGAGTTCGAGGAACGCTACTGCGGCGCGTGGGAGAGCCTCACGGCATTCGCGGAAGAGTACCTGAGCGACTGCGGCATGCTCGACGGGCTAGACGAGAGCTTCCGCGGAACTTCGACGTCGAGTCGTATGCGCGCGATATGGACGTCTGGACGCATCGCGACGCCGACGGCGTGCACGTATTCTGGTCTTACTAGCGGAAGGCAGCTCGCAGGTAGGCTGGACTTCCCGCGAGTCTTATCTGTCGATATCTATCGATTTCCTGCGCTATAGTGCGGGCGCAAACGGCTCGCAGATCGAGGTTCCCGTTGTCGAAGAAACTCGAAATGTATACAGCGATCAGCGGAGAGGTAATCCGGTACCCGACGCCGAGTAAGGAGGTGGCGACGTTCTTGGCACGGGTCATCGACGCGGCCAACAATCCGCGCGTCACCGAGTCCGAACTCGTGGACTTGGTGTACGGCAAGGAGAACCCCATCCTGGACCAGACCATCCTGAACCATCAGGGAGTAGTCACGCGGGCAGCGTTCAACAACCCCGTGTTTCATGTCATGACCGACCTTCTCAGCCGCAAACGTGTGCAGGTGGGGACCCTCGACCTCGAGGGGCATAAGGCGCGCTGCACAATGACGGTCACCGAGGCCGCCAAGAAGCTCGGCGTGCATCCATCCGCTGTCCGCCAGGCGATCTACGCGAAGAAACTGCCGGCGGTCAAGAAGGGCGGCATGTACTATCTCGATCCGCGCTCGGTGGAGCAGCACCACGTGAAGCGCCCTGGACCCAAATCCGAGACCATGCTCGAGGTGGCCGTTGGCAGCAGCCCAAAGGGCAGCTTTCGCCTCAAAGCCCCCACATTCGGCAGACGCGATAAGGTCGCCGGGTACGTCCAGGGTGACGTGTCGCGGTTCCAGCGAGTTGCTGTGATTTTTGGCCCCAAAGGCTCCCTGCGCATGTTCATTCTCGAACCTGGCGAAGACGAGAATGAGGTCGCATTCGACAAGGGGTACGTGCGCGGCCGGTTCGATGTAGTTGAGAAGATCAACAACTCACGCAAGGCGTCCGAGCGGTGGCGGACGTTCGCGGCTGAGTAGGCCGATTCGTAGGTCTATAGCCCGAAATCAGCAACCTCCGCGCTGGACTCGTGGGGCTCGGGGAAAATGTCGTTCTCGCCAAAATCCTGGCGAGAGTCCCGGCCCGCCTCGGCGGCGACCTGGCGGGTCTGCTGACTGGAGGCATCGAGGGCAGATTGCAGCTGGCCGGGATCCGCCTCGCCGGACATGTCCACGTTGGGAACATCCCTGGCCCTGGTAGACACCTGGGCAGCCGGCGCCGACACACGAACCAGAGCGTTCTGGGCGCTTCGAGCCAGGGCCGGATCAGTCGTCGGGTTTCCGTTCTCGTCCTTGCCACCCTCGCCACCAGCGAGATCAGCGGGCGATGGCTGCGGATCAGGCGGCGCCTCTTCGACCAGACCCACGTTGGCGGCATCATCGGTGCCGCCAGTTTGCTCGGGCTTGACGATTTCTTTGGCCGTCTGCATCGAGGCGCTGGATTCGGACGGCTTCTCCCCCGCCCGGGTCTTCTTTTTGGCTGGAAGGCCAGTCGGCGTGGAAATCTCAGGCAACGACTGCTGCGCCGCATCACGCTGGCGCGCGAGCCCGGCCGGCGATGCCGCCTCGGCCTGTGCCAGAGCGGGTATCGCCCGGGAAGCTGGAACCTGGGCCAGCGAGTCGATGATGGCACCCGGGCTCTCTGCATTGATGGGTACCTGGGCAGCCTGCGCATCGGCAGCGCGAGTAGCGCTATCGGCGCCAGCAGCGCCACCGCCTGCCGGGGCTTGATCGTTTCGGGCACCATCCGAAGAGGTTGTCCGCGCCGCGCCATCGCCTTGGTGACGAGCTGCGCTGGCGTCCTCAGAGTGCGAGCCCTTGTCGCTGGTAGTCTGCTGCTTGTGTGCATTGTCGGCAATTGCCTGCGCGGTTCCGCCGGCGTCCAGGACTCCATCATGGGTCCGCTCGCCATGCTGCGAGCGGCGCACAGCCTCGCCAGCGGCACGTTCCGGATCGGGAGCCGTCGGGCGCGTCAATTCCCCGGCGGTGACAGTAGGACCGCCACGCGCAGCGCTGCTCTCGTCTTCAAACCACGCCGTTACCCGGGAGCGAAGTGCCCAGGGCTGCAGCCAGCACATCATCATGGAGCCACGCATCATGGAGCCACGCATCCGGCCTGGCACCATCGGGATGCTCGGCCGGTGGTGAAGTACCACTGTTCGACGCGGTACCCGAATCCATCGAGATCGACTGGGTAGAAGGTGCAGCCGATACCTGCTTTTTTCCGCGGGATTGACCGGCAGCCTTCCTGGTGACTCCGCGGACCTCACCGACTCTAGACATCACGATCCTCCCGAACCTAGTACGGGCGTGGCGTGATTATCTTCTCTCCCGTTACGAAAATTTCATCGCGAGACTTGTAGCTCCAGGACACCGTGTAGGTAAAAGTGCTCCCAGAACCGTTCTTCGGCAGCTCATTGGCTACATGTCCGTAGCCGTTACCGGCGCAGAATCGTGGAAGCGCTGTATCGGCACGGGATAAAAAGCAGCACGGCTGTGGACTGGCGAATGTGGGCGTTGCTCGGGATTCTATCGGCACTTAAGGCAAAGGATCGCGCGTGGAACGGGGCCATGGCCATGGAAATGCCGTGAATGTGGACAGCGCTCGGTCGGGCCAGGCTCGATTCGGCGCCTCGTCGCTCTGCTCGGCCCCGCTTCGCACGGGTCGCGCCGCTGCTCCCGCTCGCGACGGAGAGACGACTACCCCCACAGTGCGGTTGCAACCCCCATTTTCGCTGACCGACCCCCTTGTCTGCCAACCATAGTTGCCTGAAACTACACAAGTTTGACCCAATCCAGCCTGGCTCTCATCTTGCTTGCTCCAGATCTGATATGTGGCGCCCCCCTGCTTATTACCACGATAGTTTCTGCACCGGCCTGGCTTTGCTGGCCAGCGTTGCACTCGGCTCTGCGGGATGCACGCTCGGCGATGACGGCGGCGACCCCGGTCCGGGTCTCGGCACCAACGAGCCGCTGATTACGCCGCCGATCGTCCACACTGGCTTCGATGGGACCAATGCATTCAAAGTTCCCATCAATACCGATTTGGTTCGATACGAAGATGGCCAGCTGTCCTGGGAAGTCGACGACGACACCATTCTGTCGATCACCTCGGTCAATGCCCCCCCGTTTCCAGGTAGCTTCGGAGAGGAGTGGGCCATGCTCGAGACCAAAAAAGCCGGCACCACCAAAGTGCACGCGGTCATCGGCGATAAGCGACTCACGGCCGAGGTTATCGTGACCGAGTACGACCCGGCCAAACGCGCTGCCGGTGATACTCGCTACAACGATGATGCCGGCATGAATGCCCGGATCGCCTGCGCCTCGTGCCACCTAGTCGCAGGCGGTGCCGACCATACTCCGACCGAGATCGGCTTTCACGACGATGCAGCCATCTTGCAGGCCACAGTAATGGGTAGCTACCCCGATGTGTGCCGGGACCAGGCCAAGGTACCGTGCGAATGTGGCAGCAGTGGCTGCACAGAAGTCGCTGGCCACGTGCTAAACGACGGCAACCACAGCTGGGAGCTAACCCAGGAGGAACAAGAAGGGATCATTCCGTATCTGCGCTCGCTTCCGCCAAATGGCTTTACGGAATAACCGCCAGTACAACTGGCGTTGGCAGTAACCACTCCACACCACTGCCGCGCGTGGATAACCCATCCACTCGACCGATGCAGGATCGCTCGCAGTGCGGGCAACTCAAATATTCCATCGAATCATGCCGCTGAGCACATTTTCGCTCTTCTCCTTGATGAGATAACGGTTGATCGTGAACTGATACTCGAATCCCGCATACAGCTTGGCCGGGGCCAGCTTGATCGTCTTGCCAAGATCCCACAAGAGCTGCGGCTGGGTCAGAAAAAATGGCCGCCCTTCGCCGGAAAAGTCGCCCTTGCCCTCTCCCTCGCCAAATAGACCCCACGAGAAAAAGCCGCCAAAGATAAAATCCACCGGCCCGAGCGAAAACGATTTCTGCCACGCTGCACCGAGCTGAAGGTCGACCCCCGATAGCGACCGGTCTTCCCGGACCACACTCTGCGCGGTCAAAAAATCGAGAAACGGCACGGCAAAGTCGTACTGCAAGCCCACATAATGCAGCATGCCAAAATTGGACACGTGTTCGGCCTCGTACTTGACATGAAGATTGGCCAGCGGTCCCCAGCTGGATTCTTTCCCGGTCAGCTTGTCGACGATCTGCTTGATCGACAGAGTCACCGTGATGCCACCGAAAAAGCCGCCTTTCTCGTTGGGAACCGCCCCCAGACTGGGATTCTTGAACGGCCCGGTGATGTCGTAATACATGAACATCGTGCCGTACTCCCAGGCCTGAAATGCCTTGATGGTCCAGATGAAGCGCTCTCCGTCGCCGTTGAAGTCGTTGTTGTAGCAATCGATGGCGCCGTTGTATGAGCCGTATAGGCCGAATGGATCCTCGCCGTCTGGACCCCTGTCCAGATCGTCGTCGTCACCGGTCAAACACGGCGCGTACAAAAACTCGAACCAAACCCCGGCCGAGGCAGTAGAAGAGTATAGAAACGAAACGAGCAGAACTGCGAGCGAGATTTTCCCTTTCATGGATTACTCGTATAGATCAGCGCTCTGACAATGAAGTCGTAACACCGCGTCCCGACTCGACTACATCCCAACCGAACCCCTCCGCTGGCCCGCCCCAGATGCACCGCGGTCGCTGCCCAACCGTAGTCGCCACCGCCGAAAATATTGTAATCAAAACCATTTATTATCGATTTGATCCGCCACTGAGGGCTCGCCGCTCCATCCGGGCCACTGTATCGCGCCTCGCATTGTCGCCAAAAACGTAATCGAGAAAGCACATGATCGTCCTGCCTCGTCCCAAGGTATATTGGAACAATGGCTGTTTCCCTACAATTGGACACTTTTCTCTACATTTACAAAAGAGCAGCGAGTTGGTGATTGCCGGCTCGAGTAACCTCGACGGCAAGGCGCAGCAGCTGTGCGTGCTGACCCGCAGCGGTGAGATTTGTGGCGCGAGTACAGTGCCGATCGATCTGATCGGCCACTTGACCGGCTTCCTGCTCTCCATGCCGCGCGCCGACCGCGAACGTCTCATCGCAGATACCCGCCCCAGCCTCATTTGCACAAGAGAATCTATTCTGCTCAAAATCGACGATGAAGCGATCCATATTCCTGGCCATATCCTGCCATTCATGCGCTCCAATATCGATCCGGATCAGGTATGGCAACTGCGACTCTTGCGCCGGGATGCACTCCCGGTCCTCGTGTTCTTTGCCGGCATCCGGCGGTCTCGAGCGGATCTTCGCCTCACTCCCCCAGCACGCCAACGGTCACGCGGCGGCGGTGTCTAGCCTGACGATGTTCCCACAGGTACACACCTTGCCAGGTGCCCAGATCACAACGCGCACCCGAAACTGGCAGCGATAGCGAGGTCTGCGTCAAGATGCTGCGCACGTGCGCGGACATGTCGTCGGGACCTTCTTCGGTGTGCTGAAAGAGCGGGTCGCCATCGGGTGCCAATCTGGCAAAAATACGCTCGAGATCGCCGTGCACAGTCGGATCGGCGTTCTCGCACACAATGAGAGATGCACTGGTATGGTGAATAAAGAGATTGCAGACCCCTCGCGCAATCTCGGACTCGGCGACGATACGCTGTACGTTATGGGTGATGTCCACTGTGCCGCGACCAGGCGTATCGACTGTGATCGTCGCGGCGTGGTAGCGCAAGCCAGTCACTTCTGGTACTTCTCCTTCCATTCGGTGTATGGCATCCCGTAGACAATCTCTCGAGCCTGGTCGTACGACAGCTCCTGACCGCGGTCCTCCGCCGCAGCGCGGTACCATTTGGCCAGGCAGTTGCGGCAAAAACCGGCCAGGTTCATGACATCGATGTTCTGCACATCGGTCCGCTCGCGAAAATGAGCAACCAGGCGGCGGAACGCCGCCGCCTCGATTTCGGTACGAGTCTTTTCGTCCATAGCCCGAGTCTACCCGAAACAGTCACACCTTGTTTGTGAGCCAGCCAATGCGCGACGACAGTATCGAACCCGCTCCGCTCCGCTCACTCGAACAAAACCCGCACCTCACCGACCTCGTCGAGCACCATGCCTGACGAACGCAAAGACTGTCCGAGAGTACGAGCTTCGGCCATATTATTGGCCAGTGCCAGAGGCACGATAACGTCGACAGAGATCCGGCCGGAGAAGTAATGGAGGATCACCTCGACAACATCGTCTTTATTCACGAATGGCGCCCACTGAGCGTAGAGCCTGGGCAAGATCTCACTGCGCTGAGGTAGGAGCGTACTTCCGTGGGGCTGGCTGGTTGCGGACTGGCTCGGTTCGGGTGAGCTGTTGTCGGGCTGGATCGTCTGATCGTCCCGCTCCGGCGAGCAATGAGCTGCTTCGCTCGGCGCCTCCTGGTCGCCGGACGCTGCGGATGCTCGATCGTCCTCGGTGTCGACATGGACCGTGACGTCCTCGATCTCCTCGATCTTCTCGATCAGCCGCTGGCGGACAAACTCGCCGATATAGTGGGCTTCCGAGGCGCTCAACCGGGGGTGCACCTCGACGTGGACATCGGCAACAGCTCCGGCGCCCATGCGGCGAGTGCGCAGCATGTGCAGCGAGCGGACGCCGTCCACATCGGTGATGGCGTCTCGGATTGCCTGGATGCGACTGGGCTCGAGCGCGGTGTCGACCAGCTCGCGCAGGCTGCGCCAGGCCAGTTTGCCGCCGATCCACGCGATCATGAGGGCCACCGCGGCAGAGGCCACGGCGTCGAGAGCCTCGAAGCCCGCCAATGCGCCCGCCACACCGATGATGACGACGATCGAGGAGATCGCGTCAGTGCGATGATGCCAGGCGTTGGCCTCGAGCAGTGGCGAGCGCAGACGCCGAGACGCAGCCATGGTGTAGTGATACAGAACCTCCTTGGAAAGCACCGACGCGACCGCAACCCACAGCGCCAGCGGAGCGGGGTGCAAGAGCAGTTCTGGTGCCAGGAGACGACGGCTGGCATCCATCAACAGGCCCATCGCGACTGCGATCAAAAGCAGGCCCAGGCCCAGAGTCGCTGCGGTTTCGATGCGTGCATGCCCGTAGGGGTGACTCTCGTCGGCCTCGCGGTGTCCATGCCGCGCTGCATAAACCACCAATGCATCGCTGGCCAGGTCTGACAAAGAGTGGATGCCGTCGTTGATCAGAGCGAGAGAATTCGCCAGGACACCGCAGATCACCTTGCCCACAGCCAAGATCATGTTGATGATGGCGCCGATCAGCGTGATTCGGCGGGTTTCGACATATCGCTGCTGGCGATGTGGCGAGGCCGGCAGACTCATCGCTCTCACGTCATCACTATAGCCGAGTATCTCGTTCATACCGCCTCTGCTTTGTTCTCAAGCTGGGGCCAATGAGGTCGATCACAAGACGAAAGAATTGCGCCAGGCCGCGCCGGCCGCCGGGCGCGCCCCGCCATTGCCGGAATCGACGCTGTTTACCGGGGTCGGGATCGTCCCATATTGAGATGACGCGGGTACGTGTCCGGTCGGGCTATCAAGCTGCCGGAGCGGTGCTGTTGCGAGATGGTTTTTCAGCCCCGGTACGACGTGCGTGCAGGCGCATGGCCAGACCCCGCTGCGGGCGCAAGGTGATCGACGGAGCAAAATCGAGACGCTCACCGGGCAGAAGCTCGAACTCGAAAAACTGGCCGAATAGGGCCAGAAGCAAGACTGCTTCCATGGTGGCAAAGTGATTGCCGATACAGATTCTGGGACCGGCTCCAAACGGGAAATAGGCCATTCGAGGCAGGTTTTTGGTGCGCTCTTCGGTCCAGCGCTCGGGATCGAAGGCCTCGGGGTTGGGAAACCAGCGCGGATCGCGATGAACCACCCATTGGCTAACTGCCAGCTGGGCGCCGCGGGCAAAGCGACGGCCGCGGATCGAGAACTCGTTGACCACCTCGCGGCCAATCGCCCACACTGGAGGGTAGAGCCGCATGGCCTCTCTGATGATCCGTGCCGTGTACTCAAGCTTTGTCACGTCGACCGAAATCGGCAACGGCTGGCCGTGCTCCCGGCCAATTTCTCGGCCAAGTACTCGATCGACCTCGTCGAGAAAACGGACTTGCACCTCGGGATGCTTGCTCAATAGATAAATGGCGTGTACCAGGGCCAGTGCCGTGGTCTCATGCCCGGCCAAGAACAGAGTCACGCACTCATCGCGCAGTTCGCGGTCGGTGAGCGCAGACCCCGCTTTTTCCCCGTCGTTGGCTGCGAGCAGAGCGGCGAGAAGATCGCCGCCAGAGCCGCCGTCTGCCGCATTGCCTGCCGGGACGGCTGGACGCCGGTCCGCGATGATCCGGAAGAGCACTCTGTCGATCTGACGAATGGCGCGATGAAAGCGCAGATTGCGCAGAGTTGGCAACCAGGTGGGGACGCGTAAGTAGCCGTTTAGGCTTTTGGCAAAAAACTCGTTTACCACTTCCATGGCGCGGCCGACGGTCTTGGCCTCGACATCGACATCGGTGCCGAAAAGAACCTGGCCGACCACATCCATGGTGATCCGAGACATCTCGGCATGGAGGTCGATCACAGCACCGTCGTTCCAGCTGGTAATAGCGCGCGCCGCCACCTCGACCATGACCTGGCCAGACTCTCGAATGCGCCGGGGCGTGAACGCAAACGAGGTCAGTTTGCGGTGCCGGCGCCACAGTTCGCCTTCGCTTGTGACCAGGCCCTGCCCGAGCGCGAGACTCAGGTGATGGGTAAAGCGGTCCTTCACGACGTCTTTAGCGTGGTGCACCAGCAGCGCTTCAATATCATCGGGATGGTTCAAGAGATAAAACCCGGCCCCTGGCAATGGCACGTGAACCAGGTCGCCGTAATCGCGCGCCATCCGGAGCAAGAACGGCAGCTCTCCCCGGCGAAGCTCCAGTATGTTGCCAAGGCCGAGAAAGTTGTGCGGCCCGGGCACTTCGATAGACTCAGTCGCAAAATCAATCATGGTTGTCCTCGCTCGTTCTCGCCGGGACGTCCGGCTCGGCAATACGCCGTATCAGGCCGATCATCATGCCTACCGTGTCGTCGATGCCGTCCGCCGACATCTCTTGCCAGTGCGCTGCCAGCCAGCGATCCATGCCCTCGAGCATGGCAAATCCGACGTGGACCAGAAGATCGACCGGTAGGTCGTCGCGCACTGCGCCGAGCGCTCGTCCCAGCTGTACCAACTCGGCAGTCCACGCCATAAAACGCTGATTGAGCTCACCGAGCGCCGGATGAGCATCGCCCCGCTCAGAGGCCAGCGAAACACTCCAGCACAACGCCGCCGAAATCGGCTCGTCGAGAAAAAAAAGCAAAATGCGCCGGTACATGGCCTCGCACTCGCGCCAGTACGACGCGGCGCTGGTGACCCCCGCCAACGGGCCCATATGCTCCAGCCACATGTCCAATGCCGCCTCCAGGACTGTCCGGTATAGGTCGTCCTTGTCGGCAAAATAGTAGTACATGGCCCCCTTGCTGATTCCCGCTGCCTCGATGATCCGGTTGTACGAGGCTCCCTGAAAGCCGCGCTCGGCGAACTCGCTGGCCGCCGCATCCAGAATGGCTCGCTGCCTGGCTTGATCGAGTTTTTTGAAGCGGGGCAAAGACACGTTTCTACCCGGCTCACCGTCGGTCCAATCCGCGCTTCACCAACTCGCAGCGCAGCCGGCGAGCTTGTCTAATCCGTTGAAATAAATATGAACCATTCGGTCAAACCATTTAGTTCGACCGAATGGTCTAAATATGGATCGACAGCACTGGAAGGGCAAGCATTTGTACGCTGCAGCCGCAATTGCCTCGACAGTTTTGGGCGGACAGACCCGGCGAGAAAGAACCGGTGATCAGATCAAATCGCCGATGAACAGATGTAGTGCATTGACCAGCCCGCCGATTCCCTCGCCGGCAATCAGACCGCAGGCCACGGCAAAGACGAATCGTCTGCACTGGTCCGGCGCGACACTTCTCCACAGAAGCAGCAGCATCGAACCTAGAAACATGGGGATCGAGTAATAGGGCTGCACGATAAAAGCGAGGCCGAAGGCCAGACCACTGGGCGTGTATGGAGCCAATCTTGGGGAGATTTTGCGAATGATTGGGATCAATGCCCCGACGATCAGACCACCGATAATGGCCTCCACGGCATGAGGTGGTAACGCGTCAAATCCCTTGGACAGGACTTCGGCGACTGCTTTCCAGGCTAGAGCTGCCGGAGCGCCGAGTTTGGTGCCGCCGATCTCGTAGACACTGTCGTAGAGCAGATAGATCGGCACGGCAAAGATCACGCCGGCAGCAATGCCGAAAAGCTGGGCTTGGAACTGCTTGCGCGGAGCTGCACCAAGCAGGTATCCGGCTTTAAAATCGTGCATCATGTCACCGGCTTGCGATGCGCCTCCAGCTGAGATACCGGCCGACATCAGGTTGGTCGACATCGAATCGGACAGGGCGCCAAACGCGGCCTGAGTAACTTTGCCCATACCACCGGTCGGGTTGATGTCGGTCTCGCCAGTCGATCTGACCGCGACATTAGCCAGGACGCCGGACAGCACGATCGCGAAGATGGCGAGATAGGGCGGTATATCGAATACGATCCAGGCAATGATGATGGTGGTCAGCGATGCCACCGCCAGTCCAGTCGTCCACCACGTATTCGGGATCTCTCCATCGTCGTGCGCCGAGGCATCTGGACGGGCGATGTGGCCGCCTGCCTTTTCAGTCCCGCCTGGCGGGGCGGTGTGACGCAGGGCGCTGTGGGTCCCCTTGAACGCGGTCACGAAGGTGCGCCATGACAGGGCGAGTGACATCAGCGCGTCCGAGACCATGATGGCCACGCCCGGCCACAGAATCCAGCCCCGCGCGCCCCACATATCGGTGGCCTTGTCGTGAATGACCATGGGATTTTCGTGCGGCGCCCAGCCGTTCTGGTGGGCGTAATAGCCGAGCAGACCCCAGCCCATAACAGCACCGGCAAGCAGTGATGCGCCCACCCGCGGTCCGATCAGAAAGCCAGCGCCGAACAAGAACGGCGCCATGTTGAGCGAGAACCCCCAGGCGGCCAGAGCTGCCAGCGTGGCGCTGCCCAGCCATGCCGCCAGCGGCGGCTGCTCGAGTTGGGGAAGGTTAAAAAAATGGGCAATGACCACGTAGGCGAAAGCAAACACGCCAAACTTGAGGAGAACCTTGGCCTTGGCCACGGCCTCGCTGGCCTCGGCAAACATGGCCATGATCGTGTTGGCCGTGGCTGTGCCGGTGGGAAAGCGCAGGTTGTCGATGACCACGTACTGACGGCGCAGGGGAACCGCAAACATGACACCGAGATAGGCGACCGAGATCGCCCACAAAAAGAGCGCCCACACCGGCAGGTCGTAGCCGAGCATTTTCATGGCCGGGATCGACGCGATCAGGCCAGCGGCCGATGCCATGCTGCCGGCCCCGGAACCCGCGGTCTGGGTAATGTTGGCTTCGAGCACCGAGTAGCGGATGCGCGGTTTGATGGCAGCGAATAAACCAAATCCCAAGATCGCCGCCATGAGCGAGCCACCCTCGGTCCAGCCGATCTTGAGACCCAGATACAGGTTCATAGACACGACCGCACAGCCCAACCCGCAACCGGCAAGCACGGCCCGAAACGTCAGCTGGTTCTCGCCGGGCGCTGGTTCATAGAGTTTTTCTTCAGTTTTTTCGGTTTCTTTCGGAGTTTCCATGAACCTATCTCAGGGTGCCTATCGCGCTGCCACTTGTAACAAACTCCGCTTCGCAGATCGAGCGCGCGACGCTGGCAGCTGCTAGCCCACGCACCAACTCACTTGCCAACCCAGCAATCCGTGGCCAAGTTCTGGTTCAACGACATATAGTTGGATCTCGGTATATGACCCTCCGTATGTCCTCTGATTCGGATAAAAAACGTCCCATAACGAAGCGCGAGACCGGTCTCGCGGTCAAAGAGCGGACCCGCACGAAGAAGCCACCCATGTACAAGGTGCTTCTGCATAACGACGACTACACGACCAAGGAGTTCGTCGTTATGATCCTGGAGACCATATTCCAGAAGTCGGAATCCGAAGCGTTACGCATCATGATGCATGTGCACAATAACGGTGTCGGCGTGGCGGGTGTGTACACCCACGAAGTAGCCGAGACCAAAGCGGTAAAGACCATGAACCTGGCCCAGGCCCACGAGTACCCGCTGCAGTGCAGCCTGGAGCCGACCGAGTAGCCGTGCTGAGTCCAGAACTGCAAGAGACCCTGCAACGCGCCGTCGAAGAAGTTCGCAATCGGCGCCACGAATACTTGACCCTGGAACACCTTCTTCTGGCCATGCTCGAGGACTCGACCGCAGTGCGCATCATTCGTCACTGCGGCGGCGACGTCGACGAGTTGCGCTATGATGTCGAGGAGTTTCTGCTCGAGAACGTCGAGGAGTTGCCCGACGACGCCGATGTCGGGCCCGAGCAGACATTGAGCTTTCAGCGTGTGTTTCAGCGCGCCGCCATGCACGTGCAGGGGGCGGGTCGCGAGCAGATGACGACGGGCAACATGCTGGTGGCCATGTTTCGCGAGCCCGACTCGCACGCGGTGTATTTTCTGAAGAAGCAGGGTGTGACGCGCTTTGACGTCATCAATTACATCAGCCACGGCATCTCGAAGATCGACGCTGCCCACAAGGGGCCGCAAGCGCGCGGGGTCGATCAGGAAAGTGAAGAGGACGTCAGCGACCCGCTGTCCAGTTTCACCACCGATCTGGTCGAGCGTGCCGCCAAGGGCAAGATCGACCCACTCATTGGCCGCGATGACGAGCTCGAGCGCACCATTCAGGTATTGTGCCGTCGCCGCAAGAACAATCCGCTGTTCATCGGCGAGCCGGGGGTGGGCAAGACCGCCCTGGCCGAGGGTTTGGCTTTGCGCATCCACGAGGGCAAGGTTCCCGAACCGATCAAAGAGGCCCGGGTATTTGCCCTGGACATGACTGCTGTATTGGCCGGTACTCGTTATCGCGGCGACTTCGAGCAGCGCCTCAAGGCGGTGATAAACGAGCTCACCGGCAACCCAAACGCCATTCTATTCATCGACGAGATCCACAACATTGTCGGCGCGGGTGCCACCACTGGTGGCACCATGGACGCGGCCAACATCCTCAAACCGGCCCTGGCCTCTGGCGAGCTGCGCTGTATCGGGTCGACCACGTACAAGGATTACCGCACCGCGTTCGAGCGCGACCGCGCTCTGTCGCGGCGCTTTCAGCGCATCGATATCAACGAGCCGTCGGTCGCGGAGGCGGTGCAGATTCTGCAAGGGCTCAAGCCGCGCTACGAGAAGCACCACGGCGTCCAGTACACCGAAGCGTCGCTCGAGTCGGCAGCCGAATTATCGTCCCGGCACATCACCGGCTTGCATCTACCTGACAAGGCCATCGACGTCATCGACGAAGTCGGTGCCCGGGTCCGACTGATGCCTCCGATCGAGACAGAAGACGGTGACAAGGAGAAAAAAACCGTCATTTTGCCCTCCGATATCGAGGACATCGTGGCCAAGATCGCCCGCATTCCGCCCAAATCGGTCACCACCTCGGACAAGGAAAAGCTCAAGAGCCTGGACGCCGACCTCAAGCGGGTCATTTACGGCCAGGACAAGGCGATCGAAGAACTGGCCACGGCGATCAGGCTATCGCGGTCTGGCCTCGGCCATCCCGACAAACCGACCGGCAGCTTTTTGTTTGCCGGCCCCACCGGCGTGGGCAAGACCGAGCTGGCCAAACAGCTGGCCAGCGTGCTCGGGGTCGAATTCCTGCGCTTCGACATGTCGGAATACATGGAGAAACACACCGTTTCTCGCCTGATCGGGGCGCCGCCGGGATACGTCGGTTTCGACCAGGGCGGCCTGCTCACCGATGCGGTCAACAAGCATCCCTACTCGGTCGTGGTGCTCGACGAGATCGAGAAAGCCCATCAGGACATATTCAATATCTTGCTCCAGGTCATGGATCACGCCACGCTTACCGACAACAACGGACGCAAGGCCGACTTTCGCAACGTGGTTTTGATCATGACCACCAATGCCGGTAGCCGCGAAATGGCGCAGACTCGCATCGGTTTTGGTGATCAATCGACCGACCCGAGCGGCGGCAAAAAAGCCCTCGAGCGCCTGTTCACGCCCGAGTTCCGCAACCGCCTCGACGCGACGATCTACTTCGACTCGCTGTCACCTGAGGTGATCAAGCGAGTGGTCACCAAGTTTCTCGACGAGCTCGACGGCCAGCTGGCTGAAAAGCACGTCACTCTCGAGGTTACCGATGCGGCCAAGGGTTGGTTTGCCGAACGCGGCTACGACAAAAAATTCGGTGCTCGGCCGATGGCCCGATTGATCCAGAACACCCTAAAGGCACCGCTGGCCAACGACATCCTGTTCGGCGATCTACAGGACGGCGGTATCGCGTATGTCGACGTCAAGGACGGCGAGATTGACGTCACCTGCTCGCCCCGGGCTCTGCCCCCGGGCGATGCGAGCGACGACGAGGAATCAGCTGAAAAATCAGACTTGGCAAGCGGAAGCGAATCGGCCGACCAATTCGACGACGTGGACGATTCGGAACTCAACTGATCGGCATCGGGCGGGTTCGCGAAATGGCCGGCGATGAACTCTACTGCCAGGCCTGACCCGGGACGGGCGCGCGCTTTCATCGCCATGCCGGTGACTGTGCCACACAGTCGGGAACGACGAGAGCCGGATCGGTAAGCGAGCCACTCGGATCGAGCGAGCGATCAATGGTATCAATCGCGGTCATGGTTCATCGGCGTCCCGGTTCAGGTCCCAGATCCAGCTACATCACGCCCGAAGGCGCCAAGCGCCTGCGCGACGAACTCAGCCACCTGTGGAGTGTGGAGCGGCCCAAAGTGACCCAGGAAGTCGCAGACGCGGCGGCTCAGGGCGATCGCTCGGAAAATGCCGAGTACATTTACGGCAAAAAGCGTTTGCGCGAAATCGACCGCCGTTTGCAGTTTTTGTCCAGGAGGCTCGACGAGTTGACCGTGGTCGAGCCAAAAAACAGCATCGACGGCAGCGTGCGCTTCGGCGCGTGGGTCGAGGTCGAAGACGAAGACGGCGCGGCGGCCGAATATCGCCTGGTCGGTCCCGATGAATTCGACGCGTCCAAAGGCTGGATCAGCATTGATTCACCGGTTGGCAGGGCCCTTCTGGGCAAAAAAGTCGACGACGAAGTGACCGTGCGCCGACCCAAGGGAGAGATCGTTTACACGATACTGTCGGTTCGTTATGAGCCCGGCGAGCAAAAACCCAAAAGAGAGTGAGGCCTGGCTGGTTGCACTGTAAACCGGCTGTCCTGGCTCACTGATGAACTGCGGAGTTTCACCGCTCGAGTAGTTCTTCGGGGGCCACGCCGGCTTTGCGCCGATCGTCCTCGCCGCGGTTCTTTTCCGCCACATCGAGCGTCCCGCCGAAGTAGATGGCCGCGTATTGGCGCGGACACACCACGTCGATTCGCCGGGTCAGGCGCACGTGGACGTGAATCGATTTGCTCGATCCGATCGAAGAGCCGGCCGCCCGGCCGCTCCGCTCGGTATCAACTTCGCTTCGCATTGCTCGTCGTGACGTCCTTCCGACCGGAACCTCGACGCCGGTGCCGCACAAAAGTGCGCATTCGAGTTCCATGGTGCGCGTCTCGGTGGCCACCGACTTGACCACCACGACTTCGGGTCCGGTGCACGTGACCACGACCCGGTCGTGGTTGCGATCGATGCGAAAACCGTCCTCTTCGAGCGATTCGCTCACATCACTTACATCTAGGTGAACATCGCGATAGGGCTCGTGAACGGTGTTGAACACCGCGATGTAGCGGTCGCTGTACTCGGCCAGGAAGCCCGGGATCTCGATTATCGGCTGGTCCTTTGCGACCGGCGACTTGACCTGGAGCACCACCGGCTTGCCGACATGGCGCTCCAGCATGGGCTCGTATGCATTGCCCGCTGCGCCCAGGATCACCTTGCCGAGTTCCGTAACCTGGTTTTTTTGTGCGCCCAGGAACCTGGCCCGAACCGATGATTCTCTCGACAGCTGACCGAGGAATGCGCCCAGCACTTTGCCAAATGCGTCGCGTAGCGTGATGACGAGATTGCGCACGGCCCGGCCCCCGCGGCGCACTCGACCGGGACGGAAGGCGGTGCGGATCTGTCGCATGCGCCGGTTGACCTCGCTGTCACTCAAGGCTTCGACCGATCGACAGAGGGCCAGACAATCGAGCAGATCGTTTTCGTAGATCAACGCCGAACTTTTTTCGATGCCATTTCGGCTGGTATGTATGGCGTCGAATACCACCTCCAGCCCCTTGGAGTACACGACCAGGCGGCCCCATAGAGACCCACCGTGGCAGCCGAGATAGGTGACGTGATAGCCGTCGAGCAAGCTCAGGCATTTGTCGCGCTGACGCAGCCTGACCAGTGCGACGGCGATGGCACTGACCACAATGACGGTTACAGTGAGACCCACAGCGTTGTCCGCCAGCACTGCCCACCACGGCCGATAGACCAGCATGACGTCGGCCATTGTGGCGACCCACTGCGACTGTTCCAGCAGGAGCGTCGATTGCTGCAGAGGACCCACTACTCTGTTTATACTCCCCTCGATTCGCCCATGAAAGCCGTTTCCACAGCCTCCGGGAATTCGATGACTGCGAACTTCGCCCGATCGTTCTCCGCCCTGATGGTGTTGCCTGTGCTCGGTCTGGCCGTGCCGGCCACAGCAGATGAACCGGTCGATTTGACCATGATCAGCCGCATACGCGACGAGGGGCTGCAGCGCTCGCAGGTCATGAAGACCCTGCGCGCCCTTACCGACGACATCGGACCGCGGCTGACCGGGTCGCCGCAAATGACCCGGGCCAATCACTGGACGCGCGACAAACTAGCCGAGTGGGGCCTTTCCAACGCCCACCTCGAGGGATTTCAATTCGGTCGGGGGTGGAGCTATTCACGCGCCTCGGTGCACATGATCCGCCCCCGGCCCGTGCCGCTGAGCGCACTTCCCGAGGCCTGGACACCGGGGACAGACGGGCCGGTACGCGGTCTCGCTGTGCGGGTCGAACTTTCGGCCGAAAGCGACTTCGAACGCTACCGGGGCAAGCTCGCCGGCAAGATCGTGCTCCTCGACCCGCCCTTTGACAGCAAGCCGCCGACCGGACCCATTTTCCGCCGCTATTCCGGCCCGGATCTCGACCAGCTCGGCAAGGTAGAGATCTCCAATGACCGCCGAAAGTGGATAAGAACATATCTCGCCCGCGCCCAGCTACGTGAAAAATTCGACAATTTTCTGGCTAAGGAAAAGCCACTGGCGATGGTGACGTCGAGTTCGCGCGATGCCGGTTTGATCCGCGCCATGTTGCCGTACGACGTTTTTAAGGTGGGCAACACACCGCCGGCGCCGGTCCTGATCATGGCGGCGGAGCACTACAACAAGCTGCTCCGCCTGATCGAGGCCAAAAAAGACGTCGAACTCGAGCTCGACATACGGACCCGGTTTCACGATCGCGACCGCAAAGCGTACAATACGGTCGCCGAGATCCCGGGGACTGCCAGGCGCGCCGAACTGGTCATGGTTGGCGCCCATCTCGATTCCTGGCATGTCGGCACTGGGGCCGTGGACAACGCCGCTGGATGTGCCGTGGCCATGGAGGCGATACGCATCCTGCGAACGCTCGCAGTCCGGCCGCGCCGCACCATTCGCATCGCGTTGTGGAGTGGTGAGGAACAGGGTCTTCTCGGCTCGCGGGCGTATGTCGCGCGTCACTTTGCCAGCCAGGGCCCGCCGACCGACCCCGAGGTCAAAAAGCTCCACCCCTGGCTCAGACCGCGCCGCTCTCGACCCATCGTGCGCAGACCCGGCTACCCGCGACTGTCGGCCTATTTTAATCTCGACAACGGCAGCGGGCGTATTCGAGGGATATATGCCGAGGGAAACGCCGCAATAAAACCGATCTTCGAGGCCTGGTTGGCGCCTTTCCACGACCTCGACGCCACCCTGGTCACCATGCGAGGCACGTCGGGCACCGACCACGTGCCATTCGATGATGTCGGTCTGCCTGGCTTTCAGTTCGTACAGGATCGACTCGATTACATGCCCAGGCTTCATCACACCCACATCGATGAGTACGATCATGTCCAGGAAAACGACCTGAAACAGGCTTCGGTCATCATGGCCTCATTTCTCTATCACGCCGCCATGCGCCCACAACGGCTTCCCCGCAAGCCCATGCCGGCGATGTTGCAGGCCAAGAAAAAGCCGAAGGCAAGGCCGGCAGCCAAAAAACCCGCCCGCCGGCGTGGACGGTAACGCTGTCGGGCGATCCGGTGTTGGCGGCATTGGGCATCGGCTCCGGCTGTGGGCGGGCTATATCTGAATCGACTACGCGGCCGAGCCCGAGCGGAGGACGACTCTGGTGATCTCGGCCGGGGCACCGACGCGGATCGGTGGGCCCCAGTAGCCCGTGCCTCGGCTGATGTACAGCTGGGTCTCGCCGTGACGGGACAGTCCGGCCAACAAACCGCGCTGCTGCGCCTTGACGACATAGTGCCAGGGCCAGATCTGGCCGCCGTGAGTATGACCCGACAGCTGCAGACCAACCCCGTAGCGCGCGGCTTCGTAGACATGGCGTGGTTGATGGGCGAGAAGCACCACCTCGCGATCCGGATCGCGATCGCCGAGAGCTCTATTCAGATCGGCACCGTGGCCAAAGCGATCCGACTGATAGTCATATACCCCTGCCAGGTCAAATCCATCCCGACCCCGGCCGATTTCCACCCGCTGGTTGCGCAAAATCTCGATTCCCAGGCGTTCGAGCTCGTCGAGCCACGGTTCCACGCCAGCGTAATATTCGTGGTTTCCGGTGACAAAATACACTCCGTGACGAGCCGACAGCTCGGCTAGCGGCTGCACAGCGTCGCGTAAGCTGTCGACGTCGCCATCGACCAGATCGCCGGTGATGGCAATCAGATCGGGACTCAGGCCATTCACCCGGTCGACCACCGATTGGACGAACGATCGGGTGACTGTGTAGCCGACGTGAACATCGGTGATCTGCGCGATGGTGAAGCCGTCAAGGGCCGGCGGCAAACGCGACAGTGTTACCGGAACTTCTTTGATCTCGTGCTCTTTGAGAACTTCGTGCATGCCGACAGCAGTCGCACCAGTGGCAGCGGTAACCACGGTTCCGCCAGCGACGCGGGCCAGGAACTGTCGCCGATCGGGATTAAACGAAGCGGGCACGCCTTTCTTTGTACGGGCGAGACCGCGGCGCACACTCCACAGAACGATGCGGGCCCCGTCGATGAGAAGGAATCCGATCAACAGAAGCGCGGCAAAGCCGAGCCACAGAAGAACTGGCCAGCCCATGATCCGGCCAATATCGGCACTGAGCAGGCGACTGGCCCACAGCGTGCTCGGAATGCTCAGAGCGAGTATGACGATGGCAATGGTGAATCTTCGCCGCCAGGGGTGTTCCATTCCAGTGTCGCGAACCAGTCGGCGCCACACATAGTAATGGGCGAGAATCTGAACGGTTGCGGAAAAGAGTACAAAGAGGATCCAGATTGTCCAGCGAGGCATGGTGTTCCTGCGATAACGGTACAGAGTAGCCCAAAAAGACAGGTCTGCCAGGAAAGGCTGGGGCGATCGTGATCCTATCGCACAGCCAGATGCTCGGCCGTTCCGCTTCGTATGAACTCCCCCTCGCATTTCTTGCTGCGACGTCTGGCCGGATGGGGCATCGGCCATCGCCCCCGGCCAGAGCTGACCCCGGCGGACAAGTCAAGCTTGTTGCCACAATCCAGGACATCACTGCATAGTTGCCCTACCTGATAATCTATGCGATCCATGGCGCTGCGCAACCAACAGGGGGAAGAGCCATGGCAGGCAGTCGACTACGCGCGATGGTCGTACGACAATGGGAGATCGTAACAGAATTATGTCAGCGCCGGCGCGGCATGACGGTCAACCAACTCGGCGAGGCCACCGGAGCTAGCCGGGCCACTCTCTACCGCGACTTGAAGAATCTTCTCGAGGCCGGCGTGCCGATCAATTCCGAGCGCATCAACGGCGAGATGCGCTACCGACTGATGGGCCTCTCGGTTCCGCCGCTGAACCCAACGCCCATCCAGATCGCCGCATTGCATATGGCCCGCCACGTGATGACTCCGCTGGCCGGCACCCGGCTAGTCGTCGAGCTCGATCGCCTGCTCGCGCGATATTCGCTCATCCGGCCGCCAGCCGACGAGCCACTGTCGATCGGTCCGGCCGAGATCAAGAGCTGGCCGGGCCGCGTCAAGCAGCTCGACCGGGCCATTCACGACGGCAAGCGCATCGCCTTCGACTACCAATCGGTCGGCCAGAACCAACCCCGGCGCCGCACCGTTGATCCGATGTCGATTCACTCCCACCAGGGCCATCTCTATCTCATTGCTCACGACACGGAACGAGACGCCTTGCGGACCTTCAAGGTCGCCCGCCTGAGCGATATAGCGATGCTCGATCGACCCGCCGATCCTCACCCCGAATACGACGAAGAGGCCTTATTTGCCCATGCTGCCCAGGTCTGGTCGGGCGATCCCATCCCTGTCGCCATACGCTTGACCGCCCGGGTCGCCCGATTTGCCACCGAATGGCCGCTTTCATCCCGACAGACCCTCGACGGCCAGCCCGACGGCTCGGTCATTGTTCGCGCCAGCGTCGCCGGCACGGTCGAAGCCATGCGATGGACTCTGCGCTGGGGTCGGGATGCCGAGGCATTGTCGCCGCCCGAGCTGCGCGATGCGGTCAAAAAACAGCTACTTGGAGCCGTCGAACACTACTGAGACGACCGGGTGTCGCAGCGATCGTGAGACACCCTGCCCGGGCGCCAGTTTTTGCTGTCTCACCGATCGTGAGACAGGCCAAGTCCATCATAGCCACCAACAAAGCGAAGAAAGCCAAAACATGACAACCACGACTCAAACCCTCACCTCCCACGTCGATGCCGCTTTTTCCCTCCGCGGACAGACCATTCCCATGGATCACGGTTATGCGCTGTTTGCCGCCCTGTCGCGGCATTTGCCCGAGTTGCATCGCCATGAAGACTGGCTGGTTCATCCTGTTCTCGGACAGGGCCACCGGGACGGCATCCTCACACTCTTCGATCGATCCCGCGTGCGTCTCCGACTGCCCTCTCAAGAACTCGGCCAGCTCCTGCCGCTGGTGCAGAAAACCCTCGACATCGCCGGCCACGCCTGCACCCTCGGCTTTCCCAAGATCTATCCGCTTCGCCCGGCTCCCTATCTACAATCGCGCCTGGTCATCATCAAGGGGTGTACCGATTCTCCGGCCCAATTTGCCGACGCCGTGCGCCGGCAAATCGCCAGGTTGCCGGGACTTGGCCAGGATCCCGAACGCATTGAGCTTCAGATCGGCCCGCGCCGCATCTTGCGCATCAAACGGGTGACCATTGCCGGCTACCCGGTCGCCCTGTCCGGTCTCGAGGCCGACGCTTCCATTGCCGTCCAGTCGGCCGGACTGGGCGGTCGTCATCACATGGGCGCCGGCGTGTTCGTGCCCCCGAGGAGATCCGCATGAGCCCGCGCCCTGCCCATCAAACCGCCGATCGAAGAGTTGATCGTCCCCTGCTGGCCAAAAGCCGTCACAGAGAGCACGGCGACCTGTCGCTTTTCCAGCACTGCAGCGATACCGAAGACGCTGCAGTCGCCCTGTTTGCCCACGATCGACCTTGGGGCCGCAATTTTTGTCAATTTTTTGGCCTTGTCGAGCCGAGCCAGCGCCGGCAATTCTTGCTCAACCTCTGCATCGCCAGCTTGTTTCATGACCTCGGCAAGGCCAACCAGGACTTCCAGGCGGCTGTCCAGCCCGGCAAGTTCCAGGTCCAGAGCATTCGTCACGAACACCTGAGCGCCCTGATCCTGTGCCTCGATTCCGTGCGTACCTGGCTGGCCAACAATCCTGCTCTCGACCCCGATGTCATCACGGCTGCCGTCCTGTCTCACCACCTCAAAGCCGCGCAATCGGGTGACGACTACCGATGGTGCTGGCCGCGCGGCAAACCCGTGCTCGACCTCTATCTCTCCCATCCTCAAATCACCGCCCTGTTCGAATGCATTCGCAGCGCAGCCGACCTGCCCCACTCACCCCCTCTGCCCCGCGATCGCTGGTCGCGCCGGCCGCCCTGGCAGACCGCCCTGGAGCGGGGCAAGCGACAGGCCCGTGCTTTTGGCCGCGCAGTCAAGGCCGATCCAGCCCGTCAGGCCCTGCTCCTCGCTGTCAAGGCTGGTGTCATTGCCGCCGATTCGGCCGCTTCGGGCCTGTTTCGCACCGGTCAGTCCATCCCCCGGTGGATCGAGCCCATTGCCTGCCGGCCAACTCTCCAGCCCGGCGACCTCGAACGCGATATCATCGCCCCCCGCTGCCAGGCACTTGCCGGCGACCCGGCCCGGCCGTTTCGACTCAAGCCGTTTCAGGAGCGCGCTGCCCAGCTCGGCCCGCGCGCCCTTCTTCTGGCCGGATGCGGCAGCGGCAAAACCCTGGCCGCCTACAAATGGGCCCAGGCCCAGCTCGTCAGCCGCGATCTCGGCCATGTCGTGTTTCTCTATCCCACCCGCGGAACGGCTACCGAGGGGTTTCGGGACTATGTGGCCTGGGCACCCGAGTCCGACGCCACCCTGCTCCACGGCACCGCCGAGTACGAACTCGACGGCATGCACGATAACCCCAGCGAAGCCATGGGCGCCAGGAGCTTTCAGCCCGGCGAGACCGAACAGCGCCTGTTTGCCCTCGGCCTCTGGCCGCGTCGCTATTTCAGCGCCACAGTCGACCAATTTCTGTCCTTTCTCGAACATCGCTACGAAAGCCTCTGCCTTCTGCCTCTGCTTGCCGATAGTGCTGTCATCCTCGATGAGGTTCACAGCTACGACCGCTCCATGTTCCAAAACTTGGTGGCATTCTTGCGGAACTTCGACCTCCCGGTCCTGTGCATGACCGCCACCCTGCCGCCGTCGCGCCGCCAGGCTCTCATGGATGCCGGCCTGCGCGTCTATCCGGGCGACGCCGAGCGCATAGAACTGCGCAGCCTCGAGGACGCCGAAAACCATCCCCGCTACACCATCGAGGCCTTTGAATCCATCGAATCCATTGCAACCGGCGAATCCATCGACCGCGCCCTGTCGCCTGCTGCATCCCACTCACCGTCCGGCTCGGCGTCCGGGCTCGATGCACTGATTTCGCGCGTTCTCACTGCTTATCGCGATGGCATGCGCGTCTTGTGGGTGGTCAATACAGTCGCCCGCTGCCAGACCCTGGCCCGCCAACTGTCCGATTCGCTTGGACAACCCGTCCTCGCCTACCACAGCCGCTATCGCCTCAAAGACCGCCAAACCCAGCATGCCGCCACTGTGGCCGCATTTCAGCAGCGCGAACGCGCCGCCCTGGCGGTTACCACCCAGGTGTGCGAAATGAGCCTCGACCTCGACGCCGACGTCTTACTCACCGAAGCCGCGCCCATTCCATCACTGGTCCAGCGCCTTGGCCGGGCCAATCGACACGCCGTTCCCGGTTCCCGGTTTCGCGCTCGCATCTACATCTATCCGCCCCAAAACCACTTGCCGTACCAAAAAAGAGACCTCGACGCGACCACTGCGTTTCTCGCCGAGGTCGGCCGGGGCGACATCAGCCAGCGCACCCTTGCCGAGGCCCTCGAGCGCCACGCTCCGCGTGAGCCCGAGCCCGATCACAGCGCTCGCTTTATCGGAAGCGGCTACTTTGCCATCCCCGGCTCCTTTCGCGATGAAGACGATTTTTCGGCCCAATGTATACTCGACAGTGATCTCGAAAAAATCGCCCGCCATGCCGGCGATGCAATCGCCCGAAAGCGAGCTCTGACCCGGCTCGGCCTACCTGTGCCCCGCCGGCACATCCTGGCCGATTTCACCAAACCCGAGTGGCTTCCGCCCTACCTCGAAATTGCCCCAGGTCACTGTTACGACCCTTCGCTCGGCTTTGTCACAGGAGAACCGTCATGACCGCTACATCTGCTGCTGACAGCGACATCCTTTCGATCGAGTATACACTCGACGAACTACCCTCGTCCCAGCACCGGGCCGGATTGGCCGGTCTCGTCCTCATGTCCCGCTGGCTGAACCGACAGCCGAAAGGTCGGGGCCTTTGCCAGATTACCCTGTCCGACCCCCGCTCGGTCCAGGTGCGCATGGATCGCCGAGGGCTGACCGCATTGTTCGATCAGGTCTACAGCGCCGAACTCGAGGAAGTCGCCTACCCCCGGCCCTTTGCCAAAAAACCCCCAAAACGCACCGAAGAGCGCGACGAGATCGACACCCGAACAAAAAAGAAAAAGACCAAAACGGTCCACATTTACGACCTTGTCGTGCCCAAGGGTGCCTATCTCGAGGAGTGGGACCCCGGCGAACAAAACCGCATCTGGCTCAAACTGTGGCGCGACATGGTGTGGTCCATTTTGCGCGGCGTTCCTGCCACCCGGGCTCCGTTTGAAGCCCGCGCCCACAACAAACCCGACAAACTCCTGCCAGATACCTGGCGCGACCTGGCTCGCAAAAACGCCACCGTCGAGTTGCCCAGTACCTACTACCTGGGCGCTCAGGCCAAGACAGCCGAAAATGTCCCCTTTCGCGATCTGGCCCGCTGGCAATTCTTATTACATTTCTGGCCGTTTGTGGCGGCGATCTACGTACCGGCCACGATCGACAACGAGGGCAAGCGGAGTTTTCGCGGCTATGCCATTGCCGTACCCGACGTCGCCGACATCAACCTATTTTGCGACATCTTCGAGGAGACCATGCGCTACCAGCGATCCGGCACAGCTACCGGCTATGTACCGGCCGAGGCTGTCATCGACCTCGCTGCCGAGGGCGGTCTCGATTTCCTGGCCCGCTTGATCTCCCGCGTGCAGCAAAAACAAGAACACTACCGGGGTGAAGGAGATGGATCCTTCTGGCTGGTGTATGGCATCGACGTATTTCACGTAGCCAAAGATGGCAACAACGTGCGGGTTTTGACCACCGCGCGGATCGATGCCGAATGCGATGTGGGAGAATTTCAGCGCATTCGCCAGGTCTATCGCAATTCCTTATTTCGACGCCAGCGCCTGCTCAACTTCTTTGCCAGCCAAACCGGGGCTACACGACCCTGGTACAGCGGCTATGACCGCTTGTTGTGCACCACGCCAGTCGCTCTCACCATAGGGAGTTCCTGGTTTCGCACCGATGCCAGACGGGCATTGACTGAAATGGAGTCGCCCGAAACCGAACCGATCAACACGGAAACAGCCCAACCAAACGGGGATATCATGGCCGAACCAAACCGAGAAAATAGCCAAGCCAGTGATCTTGAGTTCAGTCTGCAAAGCTTGATCTACCGCATCATCCGGAACTACATCAACGGAAAGCTCAAATCCAGGCACGACCAAAAATGGGACGACGTCAAAAGTCTTGATGAAAACCATGCCGAACGAAAAAGCTATCACGAGAATCGCCTGAAAATTGCCAAAGAGGCCTTTTTTGCTGCACGCAGCCGCACCGGCAGCGAATTTATCGATTACTTTTCCGGAACCCTGTGCTCGGTTCCCTACAAACTCGGCGAAGAAACGTACGCGGCCTTGACTCGTACACTTCTCGCCGCCCCAGACACAGTTCGAACCCTGACGCTCCTGGCTCTCAGTGCCCAGGCTTGAGGAGAATTATCATGTCCAACCACAAAAACCTTTTTGCCACTGTCCTCACCTATGCCGCGCCCAGCTCCAACTACCGCGGTGACAGCGAAGAAAACCGCACAGTCTTGCAAAAAATCACCAAGGGTGGCCACGAATACACATTGATCAGCCCTGACGCCATGCGCAACGCCCTGCGCGAGATCATGACTCAGCAAAGTCTGCCAATGAATCGGCGCCGCCTTCACGATCAGGATCAACTTGCGGTCGAGTTCAAAGAATTTCCCAATGCCGAGAAGTATGCCGATGATTTTCTGTTTGGCTTTTTGGTCGCCGATACCAAGGCGATCAAAGAGCACAAAGACCTGCCCAGCAAACGCGACAGCGTTTTGCGAATGAACATGGCAGTGGCCCTCACCCCGTATCGGTTTGATGCCACCTTTCATCAATCCCCGGTCAACGCCGGCGCCAGCCCGTGGAAAAACGCCGCAAAATCGGCTCTGCTGCACCGCGAGGTGAGCCATACAGCGTATCAATACCCATTTGCCTTATGTTTGAACGATTGCGCGCACGGCCAGGGTCCGGCCTGGACCAGGGCCTTGCTTCACGCCATCGGCGAACTCAGCGGCGTGGCTGGCAGTCATGCCCGCAGCTATTTCGAAATGAGTCCCAAGAGCATCGTGGCCCGCTACACGCCCAGCCTGGTGGCCGGATTCAATACCTATGGCTTCGAGCCCGACGGCGGCTTTCCCGAGTTATCTCGCATCCGCAGCGACGACCTGCCCGGTCATGAGTTCTGGATTGGCGGCGACCTGGCCCGCACCATGAAATCCGAAGAGCGCACCCGACTCGAGGCCGAAGGCGTGCGCTTTTTCGACAACCCCCAGGCGCTGCTTTCGGACCTTGCCGGCCGTGCCTTCGAGGCCCAGGCATGAGGACGCTTTGGCTCCGTGTACGGGCGCCATTTGCCGCCTTCCGCTGGCTACAGGCCGGAGTTTATCGCGCCACCAGCCCCATCATACCTCCATCTGCGGCATGGGGATTGGCCCTCAATTTGGCTCATATCGAAACTCGGTCCGACAGAACCGACACTGTGGTCACTGACATTCGCCCCGATGCTCCGCCGCTATGCATTGCTGTCGGCCAGATCGCGCCCTCGCCGGTAGCGTCCATCTATCAGCAACTGCATAGCTATCCGGTCGGTGCATCGGGCAAACAGCTCGCTCCGCGCACCCGCGGTGCCAAATACTGGATCGCACCGGTGCGGCGCGAGGTACTGATCGACCTCGACTGTATTATCGGCTTGCGCAGTCGAACCAATAATCGAGACAGTGAACCAAGCAGCCGACTGCTCGATCGAATTCCAGTCGGGCTCGCCGGTACTCTCGACCGGTCCCGGTACGGCCTGCCCTTTGCTGGTGACAACAATTTTTTCATCGATCGCATTGACATCCTCGATACGCCGCGTCCAGCTTGCTGGTACACGCGCCTGGCCAGCGGTCAGGTTCCACCCAGGGGGTCGTGTCGTTTGACCGTGGCCATCGACCGCAACAACAGCAGCCGGACCAACCGTCCACTATTTGCCCCGAGCGAACGCGTGGCCGAGCCCCCCGAACGTGCCTGGACCTGGTGTCCTCGCCCACCGCGGCAAACTCAATTAAATATTGAATAGGACATCGCATTACGACATTAAAATGGATACTAACTTAGAAGATTGTGAATAAAAAGACAAGTTGGCTTCACTGCCCGGTAGCCTGGGCTAGAATGTTATATTGGAAAGCCGGGTTAGAGAGACAAAACACCATGTCCACTGCAAATGAACCCACCGTACGTGTCATGGCACTTCACGCTCTTGCCTACTGCGAGCGCCTATTTTATCTCGAAGAAGTCGAAGAGATCCGGGTTGCCGACGCTGCTATATGGGCCGGCCGGCGGCTCCATCAAGAGCTCGACGAGCCCGAAGACATTATCACCCTTACCCTTGAAGACGAAACCCTGGGCATTCGCGGTCGCCTCGACGCCATTCGTCGCCGTGACGGCAGCCTCTATCCGGTCGAGCACAAGCGCGGCCGCTGCAAGAAAGACCCGAACAAGCAGCCTCAAGCCTGGGACAGCGACCGCCTCCAGGCCCTGGCCTACGCTATGCTGCTGGAATCGCACACTGGTCAGGCTGTGGTCGAGGCTCGTGTCCGCTACCATGCCAGCAACGCCACGGTACGCATTCCGGTCGACGAGCAGGGCAGGAGCGACGTTACTGCTGCCGTGTTGCGTGCGCGCCAACTCAGCTCTACTACTGACCGGCCACCAGTTACCAGCGACGAACGCAAATGCATTCGTTGCTCGCTTGCGCCGGTCTGTTTACCCGAGGAGAGCCGCCTGGCTGACACAGTCGAGCGACCTGCGGATCAACGTCCCGCGCCGCTTCGTCTATATCCTCCTGATCACGAGCGTCGCTCGCTTCACGTTGTCAGCCATCGGGCCCGGGTTGGGCGTAGTAGCGACAGCTTATCTGTAACCGATCCGGACAAAAAGGTCGAGCGATTTAGTTGTCGTGAAGTGAGCGACATAGTCTTGCACGGCCATGCTCAGATTACCACCCAAGCTCTGCGACTATGTGCCAAAGAGGGAATTCCAGTGCACTGGGTTACCACATCGGGGGCATATCTAGGGGCCTTCACTGGCCAGGTCAATGCAGTCCAGCGCCGCATTCGTCAATATCGCGGCCTTGCTGGCGACGACTTTGCAATCCAGCTTTCCCGTCGCCTCATTGTGGCCAAAATCGAGCTTCAGCTTCGCCATCTATTGCGTTCATCGCGCAAGAACGGGGGGGTTCGAGACACGATTGCCAGCGATTTGGACAACATGCGTCAAGCTATCAAGGGTGCTGCTGGCAGTACCGAGCGCAGCCAGCTCATGGGTCATGAGGGCACAGCAGCGCGTGCGTACTTTCGCGCTTTGGCTGGTCTCGTGAACCCTGACGCTGGAGCCGAAATGGTTCCGTCGGGCCGTTCCCGGCGCCCGCCGCTCGACCGTTTTAATGCACTTTTGTCTTTTGGCTACTCCCTTTTGTACCGTGACGTCGTGAGTGCTGTCATGCGTGTGGGGCTAGAGCCCGCATTTGGCATGCTGCACCAGCCCCACAGCGCAGCGTATCCCCTGGCGTTAGACATCATGGAATTATTTCGAGTCCCCATTGTGGATATGGCGGTACTTGGAGCGGTCAACCGCCGCATGTTTCATCCCGCGCAACATTTTACCGTAACTGGCCATCAGGTCTGGTTATCGGATCAAGGTCGTCGTCGTTTTATATCGGTGTACGAGCGGCGCAAACAGGAAGAGCATCGACATCCAGCAATTGGCTACACCTTATCCTATGCTCGCATGATCGAGCTTGAGGTTCGCCTACTGGAAAAAGAGTGGTCTGGTGAGCCTGGTTTATTTGCGCAGTTGCGCATTCGTTAGGGGGATCTATTATGCCTGAGCCACGGCACTGGTATTTATTCATGTACGACGTAACCGAGCCCAAGCGTCTGCGCAGCACTCACAAAGTACTAACCGAGTGGGGCAAGCCAGTTCAGTACTCGGTATTTCGGGTTCGTTGCACCAAGCGCGAGCTCGAGCGATTACGCTACGAGTTGTCGCAAATATTGACTTCTGAGGATCGCCTGATGGTTGTACGGTTATGCGATAGTTGTGCATCGCGGGTGAGTGTACACGGTGAGGCGCTTACGAGTTTTGATCTCGACAGCCCGCCATTTCATCTCGTATAGGATCAAGTACCGGCGTATGTTGGTTGCGAAACCGCTCATTGACAACCGAATAGTTGAGAAAGACACGATAAAATCGAAAATCACCACAAAGCAGGTGCATGATCGGCAATAAACCATTATAATGCAGCTAGTTAACCTAATGAAGTCACCCTCACTAGCCTATTATTCAGCCATCCCACCACCCCGGTATCCAATGCATGATCAGCACCTCAAAATCAGCAGCAAATTCAAAATACTACAAACCCGGGGTCCACATCGCCCCGTCGCCAAAAGGCGTTGAGCACAGGTACTCGCCGACGCGGTTGCCCAGCTTCGTGATCTCGTCCACATCGCCCCGTCGCCAAAAGGCGTTGAGCACCTCCGCTCTCCGGTCTACCGGGGCGTCTGGTCCGGTCCACATCGCCCCGTCGCCAAAAGGCGTTGAGCACGCTGAGTGTGAGGC
>JAKSDA010000076.1 GCA_022360315.1 Pseudomonadota bacterium | reverse complement strand
GTCTCTTTGGGTACGACCAGCACGAGGCTCAGCTCGGACGGCTTCTCCACCGCGCAGTCGTCCTGCGCGAAGTATTCCGCGCCATAGCTGATCAGCTTGGCGAGGTCGCGTTTTCGAAGGCCGCGCGTCGGGCCTTTGAATTCGAGAATGGCCACATCGGTCAACAGCGGCCAGAGGCCGCGCATGACCTTCGCTTCGTGGTCTCGCCGCTCGGTACTGTCCCGATATAGGAGCAACTGGTCGGCTGATCGCGGCGCGAGCGAAAGCACCTGCTCGACCTTGACCTCCCAACCCGGCGGCTTCCGCTCTTTCATCAGGCTGGCGTAGGGATAGTGCCAGAACGTTTTGAGCGCGGGCTCTTTTTTTGTGTCGTTCTGGTTCCCAGCGGGCGGATCCTTTTTGTACTCCGTCACGGTTTGGGTACCGTAAACGATCAACACCTGTCGAGGGCAAGTGAGTGGCGCGTCAAATCGACGCGTTTACGTCGACTCCTGGCGACAGGAGATCGGCTACCACCGCGCCCACGTCGATCACTACTGGCCGCGTCGAGCTCGACGAGAGCGGCATGATTCGGCTGTTCACGCCAGCAGAATCGCCGAGTCACCAACTCGACGAAGCCGTGAAATGGGCGTTGGGCCAAGCAAGCTAAGTACGACCTGTGCGCTGTGCCGGCAGCCGATCCCGTGTCTCTGCTGGGATTTGGCGCACTACACCGAATTCGGAGAGAAGATGCAGCCCTGTTCAATCTGCAACCACGATAACGGCGCTCTCATTGCGTGCGCAACGTGTCGGCAGCCAGTGTGCCCGTTGTGTTCCGACGCGGACAACCGGTGTGCAGCGTGCAGTGAGCGCGAGACGGCCCACATCGCTGTATTGCGCCAGCTCCACGCGAGCGAACTGCACTGGGTGGCGTGTCTCGAAGCCGTGCAAGGCACACAGTCGACGATGGGCAAGGACGAATTCTCAGCCCGGTTGACTGGCCACCAGGCCAAACGCGATGCCCTCGCGTGGGCCATAAGCCTCGGCACCAAGTCGGCCGAACTATGACTACCCAAATCGAGTGGGCAAATGAGCACTGGGAGCCGGTCGGTGGGTGCACCGACGAGGGCCCGGCCTGTGCAAATTGCTACGCGCGTGAACGGCAGCTGCCACGGCTCGTCACAGGGCTGACAGGCCGGAAATCGCGGCCGGCGGTTAAAACGCGGCTAAAGCGCTATTCTGGCCTCGTTAAGAAAGCGCCTATGGGTGCCGCTCGTAATTACCAATGGACCGGGAAACTCGTACTCTGGCCCGATCGATTGGTGGCGCCACTCCGGTGGCGTCGGTCTCGCGGCCGAGTGTTTGTCTGCTCGCAGTCGGATCTCTTTCACGAGTTGCGGCCTCTAAGCCATATCGCCGCGGTCCTGTCGGTTATGGCCCATTGCTGGGAGACAACGTTTTTGGTGCTCACAAAACGAGTCGCTCGCATGCATGAGGTGATCTCAGATGCGTGGCACGGAAGCGACTGCGGCGAACTATCCGAGGCACTCCGAGATGAGAATCCGTTTCTTGCGAGGGCGATCCAGTCGTGGCGCAATCCCACCGGCACACCTCCCAATATCTGGCTCGGCGTGAGTGTCAGCAACCAGGTCGAGGCCGACGAGAAAATACCCGTGCTACTGAGGACACCGGCGGCGAAGAGATTTATCTCCTACGAGCCGGCTTTGGGCCCGCTTACACTGCAGTACGAGCGGGGCTGGCTGGAGCCGTTCCAGGATACCGACCCATTTCTCAGACCGACAGCCCGTCTGGACTGGGTGATCGCGGGTGCGGAGTCAACACACGGGAAGCGCCCTGGTCGGCCAGCCCGGGTCAACTGGTTTCGGTCGGTGCGCGATGAGTGCGCGCTGACACGGACACCGTTTTTTCTCAAGCAAATGGCCACTGGCATCGTCCTGCCGAGCGGCAAGACCGAGCAGCGCATTGTCGGTACACCTGAGCTCGACGGCCAGCAATGGACGGAGGTACCGCAATGAGTGAGTGGCACGCGTATCGTATCGAGTGGTGGTATGCCGACGGCCACGGAATCACCGTGGAGTATGGAGCCACCGCCGAGCAGGCCGAGGCCCGATTTTGGCGTCGCTTCAAACCGTATCTGCCGATGGCGTACCAGGAAGCCAGGGTGACCCAGACGGTGTGAAAGCTACAATTACAGTCTGCTCAGCGTGCCTGCGCGCCTCTTGCTGGCACGGCGAATTCTACTGCGACGAATACAAGGAGGCCGGCACGGTCGAGAAATCGATCGAGGATCTGCGCGCGCTCGACCTTGAGCACGAGAGCTACTGGACACGGGAAGAAGACAATGAGTAACGACAAAGTGGACACCCCCGAATACGAGGGCTGGGCAATCGTCGAGCTGCTCGGTCACCGTCGGCGAGCCGGCGAAATCCGCGAGTGCACGATCGCCGGTAAACCGATGCTCGCGATCACCATACCGCGTAAAGGCAAGGACCCGATCACGCAGTACTACAGCGGAGAGGCAGTGTACGGAATCACGCCGTGCACTGAAGAGACGGCGACGGCGGTGGCGCACAGCCTTCACTGGGCACCGCCGGTGCACGTTTACGATCTGCTGAATGACCGCTCGGCTGTCGAAGAGGCGGACGTCGTTGACGACCAGGGGGGACGACGAGGCAAACGTGATCCCGTTTGACGCTGAGGAAGGGCAGTCATGAGCGACCGCGATCTCAAGCCGACCAACGACATCCGGCGAGCCAAGATTCTGCAGGACGGACGATGGCAGGAGCACCCTTACGACGAGATCCGCGAGGGTGGCATCGTGGCCTTGGTCGAGTCGGATGGCAGTCTCGTGGACGGCGGTCGTATCTACCTGATCACCTGCGGATACAGCGAGGACGACCGGCTGGGAACCATCCAGGTCCAGCCAGCCGGCCGGCCAACGAAGTGACCAACGCCGAGCTGCTGAATAAGCTGGCCGAGCTGCTCTCTGAAGCGTCCCAGGTAGCCCGCCGGCTGAGTGCTCAAGCTCTTCACGAGGAGGGGGATTCATGCCACGACAGCGCGAATGGGTGTATTCGGCCCGTATAAGCACCGGCAGCGCTGGCGAGTTATCGTCCGAGCGCCTGGCCGAGATTCGGGCCCAGGCAACGAAAACGCTCAGAGCTTTGCGAGCCGGGCAGAAGCCGAAGAGTACAAGCAAAGCGCGCTCGACGAACTCGCGAAAGAAGACCTCCATCAACGCGCAGCCGAACTCTACGCCGAAGCCGACAGGCTCGTCGCCGAAGCCGAATCGCTCGGCCAAGGCCGACGGACAGTAAGCGAAGCAATCGAAGCATACGAAGTCGCCAGACGCGAGCGCGGCAAGGTCTCGCCCAAGACTATCGAACGCACATCGTGTTACCCGCGACCCGTTCACAGGACACCCCGATCCGAAAACCTCAATAATATCGGGTGCGAGAGGGGGGACTCGAACCCCCACAGGTGTTGCCCACTGGAACCTAAATCCAGCGCGTCTACCAGTTCCGCCACTCTCGCAGACGAACCAGCTTATAGCACGAATCGGGTGACCGGATCAGGCAACCAGGTCAGGCAACCGTCACGTCGGATAAGCGCATGGACTCCGGGCCAAGGTACCAGCTGTGGGTTTTTGTCCGAGACGATAGACGTATCGCAGGCAAATAATCAAAAATATTGCCGTGCACGAAACCGCCCCGGACAGGACGAACGTCTCGGCTGCCATCGTGAAGGTAGGAGAGGCCAAGCTCAGCAGTGAACATGCCCGTACTCGAGTCAATGTCGAGCCACCTGAGGTCAGCAACCTCAACAACCGGACGCTGCACCGGCTCGCGCATCGCACCCGGGGATAGTGTGCCCGGCGCAATGACCAGATTGCTCAACCCCCCATTGGCCGTGACTCCTCGCAGAGCAGCCTCGCGTAGGTCAAACGCCAGATCAGTGGCAGTCCCGCGCTCGATAATGACAAAACGCCGCACTGGCTCGCCGAGGTCCCCGAGTGGTCGACTGAGCAGACCAAATGGAACCGTTCCGTCGCTGACCACGGTCAAGGGGTCGCCCGTGACAACTCGGTCGCCGTAGATCAATTGGCCCGGGCGATAGCGGGTCAAGCCGATGCGATCAGCCCGCGCATCTGCCTGGGCCACGATCGGCTCGAACCAGCCATACCGGGCCGGTCGCTCGCCAAATACTGCGGCGTCAAAATCCGCAACAAGCGCCCGCCCATAGCCGACATTGCGCGGTACCAAAGCGTCGCGCGCGACCACCAGATCGTACCGTCCCGGTACGAGCAAAATCGCCTTATTGCGGTCATCGAGCTGCTGCACAGCCCGGCTCAACGCCACCGGAAGATCCAGCGCAGCCAACTGGCGGCTCTGCACATGCAGCCGTTCAACCACACCCGATGTGCCCTCCGCTAACGCGATCATCGCTTCAATGGTCAAAAGTGTGTGGGAATGACCGTGCGTGAGTCCGCGGCTGGTGCGGATGTCCGTCCGACCACGCTCGATTACTATGGCCAGAGACCCGACACGGAAACCAGACCCGATAGGCTCGTCGAGGCTCCGGCCAATCGCATCGGCCGCTGTCATGACATCGCTGTCCATGGCCGGATCGGCAATGTCGACTCGCGCCGCTGCCGATGGAGGCGGAAGCCCCCAACCAGGCCCCACGGCTCGCGCTGCACGCTGCACCGCTCGCCGCAACAGAGACTCGAGATCGGGGACCGCCTCGGCAATGCTGACCCGAGCCCAGCCGCGACCACGCCCAATGTCGCGAAACAAAGAGAGATCTATATCACGCCTGGCAACCCGACGGCGCCTCTCTCGACCGCCGACCCTCTCGATATGAGCCCGCTCGACCTGACGTTCCACCGCCACGAGTTCGTCGACCTCCCGGGCGACCAGTTGAATGACCCGATCAAGGCGCTCGCTCATCGCAAAAACCATTATCCATCACCTCGATCCGGGTTGCCCCATCCGAGGCCCAGCAACTGACAATGTGGACAGTGGGAGAGACGAGAGAGCAATCATGAAGCCAGGTCCAAACCGCCTGCTCGACAGACATCAACAACGTCGCATTGCCGAGATACCGACCATCTCGCTGTTGCTCGGCCCCGCCGAGGTGGCTGGCTTGGCCTGGCAGCGCTGGCTGATCGGACAAACGCGGCCCGGACTCCGCTGCCACCAGCCAAACACGTCAGTGATCGCACGAGTATGGGTCAGCCATGTCCTGACCACCCGCGACCTGTTACGCGATGTCATCGGCTTCGTCGAAAACAAGACCCGGGACAAGAGCGGCCGATCACTCGACCCGCCAGCACAGCACCCACCAGCACAAAGCTCGCCCGATTCCCTGACCAGGGAACTCATCCACAGTGGCGAGGTCGAGCGCCAAGCCTTTACCGACAGGATGCTGGACCTCGGTATACCAGGCACTCTGGTCACCGTGGCCCGACAGCTGGTCGCCCGCGCGGCCGATCGAATCGCCATCTACCCGGCCGCTCCGAACCCGCTGCCGAGACCACAGGCCGATCGCGGACACGATGCGCGAGATCTGGCCACTGCGCTTGCCACTGCGCTGGGCAGCCACAACCGGCCGGCCTGGCTCGAACTGGTCGGCGAACTGAGCAACGTGATTCCGCCCACCCTCCAGCCCGGAATCCTCCTCACCCCCGATCCCGACGCATCGGCCGATCGCACGTGGGTATGGGCTTGTCTCGGCGCAGCGGCCGAACTGTCCCGGCGAGTTCCCGCGCTGCCGATCGCCGTGGCGCCCGATGCCAACGCCAGCCGCGAATTCACCTCCGTACCCGGTCCCAAATCCGCAACTCGGCCTGGGCGATCATCGCCCAGCGGACAGAACAATCCGGCAGGACAGTCCCGCATCGCGGCCATGGCACGCGAGGGTATCGTGGACCTGCAACACTTCGATTTCGAGACGGCGGGCAACGAGCAATTCAAATCGTCCGACCGCAGTGCTGTCTCACTCGTCTCGAATAGAGAAATTGCCGGTTCGATGGCCCGGTTGGATTCGATCGGAGCTGCACCTGGCCTGACCCGGTCACTGCTGCAGGCTGCCCAACACCGAGAGGCAGCCGCGTCTACAGCCAGATCCGATGAAACCGGGCGAGATCGCGCCCGCAGTGAAGCCGAGCTGTTCTTGTTTGAGGCCCTCGCAGCGCTTCCCGAGACATGCGGGCTGTTTTTTCTCAACAAACGGCTCGATTTTCGCTTCGGGCGGTCGGCCATCGAGGTCGATATTGCGTGCTCTTCACTGCGCATAGCCATCGAAATCGACGGCTATTACCATTTTCGCGACGCCGATGCATATCGTCGCGATCGCCGCAAGGACCTGACATTGCAAACCCATGGGTACGTCGTAGTGCGCTTTCTCGCCGATGATGTCATCATCGCCCTCGACCGCGTGCTCGATACCATCGTCGAGGTGGTGGCACATAGGCAAACCCAACATAATGAGCGTAGTCGTGACTCAAACACCTGATAGGCAAAAACTCGAAAACCTGGTCCTGGCCCGCCTGGCTGTGCGAACCAAGCGCGGAGTGCGTCCCAGTGATGTGCGAAAGACCCTGGAGCCCTATCTCGACAGCACGGTTCCGCCGGCCCAGGTGCGCCGGAATCTGGACCAGCTTCTCGACCAGCTGGCTGCCGATGGGTTCATCTCCCGCACGCCTCTCGCCCTCACCGATGCCGGCAAGAAGCGCCTTCGCGAGTTTTTCGGCGTGGATCGCGACCTCGAATGGAAAGTCATCAAGTCCGATTATCTCACTGCCAAGACGCTCGATCTGTCGGCCGAATCCACAGCCGTGCGCAATCGGATTCGCGATCCGGACGGGCTGCGCGGATGTATCTTGCAGAGCCGTCGCGATCTTGCCTCTGCCCGGGCGCCGACTCTGGAACAGGCTGTAGAAGCGTGGGTATGGCGCCAGCTCGGCGTCGAGACCAACCAGAAGCTGACGCCGGCGCGAGTCAAAGAACACTTTCTGCGCCGGACCCTGGAAATCGAAGGGCGGATGAGCCTGGATCAGCTCAAACATCAACTGGCCGCTCGTGCCGCTGGCGCCAGGCGAGCCGACGCAAGCTCGCTGCGAACAGCTCTGGTACGGCAATGGCTCCACGAGGGCGCAGCCGGGCAGGCTGAAACCGCTCGACCGGCCGATCCGACCGAGCCGGCAAGTACACTCGATGGACCCGATTCAGACCGGCCGACGCCGATCGATACCCGGTCGGCCGAGCAGCCAGAACAATCCGCAGCAGCCGCTCCACAAGATACCGAGGTGGTCGACACCGCCACGCCGGCAGACCTAGCAAAACCGGACAATACAGGAGATGTGGACAGCGCGGCTGACATCGACAGCGCGGCTGACACCGACAGCGCGGCTGACACCGACAGCGCGGCTGACACCGACAGCGCGGCTGACACCGACAGCGCGGCTGACACCGACAGCGCGGACAGCGCATCACAGCAGGAGCTATCGGAAGCGCCAGCGCCGGCCGGCGACGGCGGTCCTGCAATTGCCGAACAGGTCACTGCCGAGCCGGATCACTCCCAGGTCTTCGACGTCAACGAGTTTGCCCGCCAGGTCAACGAATTGGCGCAAAACAGCACCGAGGGGCGATTTGGCGACAATAGGGTTTTTATCTCGGCGATCTGGCGTGCGATGAAGGACCGGCCGATGTGCGCGGGCATGTCCTCGGAGCGCTTCAAGGGGTATCTGGTGCACGCCAATCGGATGGACCTGGTTGCTCTGCACCGCGCCGATCTGGTTGCGGCCATGCCCGATGACGAGGTCCGCGACTCCGAAACTCGCTATCTGTCCGCGACGTTTCATTTTGTGGGAACACGGAGCGAATCGTGAGCAGCGAACCAGCGAAGTCGCCCCGGCCTCCATCCCTGTCCATGGATCGATTGATCCAGGATGTCGACCGGATCAACGCGATCGTGGATCGGGCGCTGACCGCGTCCAACCAGACTCGAATCCTCGGCCAGGACGTCATGCCGCTCCTCGCATCGCGGTCGATCCCGCCCATGGCCGTGGTCAAGCTGGCGCTCTTGACCGATTGCCTGCGGGTGGTCGACCTGGCCGTGATGGCCGACGGCGTGGTCACCAGGGACGAACTCGAACACATTGTCGAGCTGGTTTTTCCCGTGGCCAGATACCTGTCGCGATTGCGCAGCGACTACGAGCCATACGCAGTCCCCGATCCTGCCGGCGTGGAGGAGTTTTTGATCCACTACCGCAAGGACTCGGATCTGTTTGGCCGCGAGTGCCCGGCCACCCATTGGCTGGGCCTGGAGATCTGCCGTCGCGTCGCCGTGAATACCCGGGATTCCGAAGTGCTGGATCTGTACGAGGACATGGCGATCAACCTCATGGACGAGGTTATCGGCCGGGGCGGTGCAAGCGACGCCGAGCGGCGCGAACGAACCCGCCTCAAGGACTTGATCGAGCTCAAAAAACGCGTCGAGGACAGCGCCAGCTTGGTGCCGAGCGGGCCAGATCCGCGCATTTCCGCGTTTTGCGACTCCAATGGACCCGAGGTGTTCACCACGGTCGCGCATTCGACTCACATCTGGCAGCGCGACCCGACCGATGTCGAGTCGATTCATTCCGAGGCGCGCGGCGTGTTCGAGCGCCTGGTCGAGCGCCTGGCCCTGCCCGACGCGGTCGAACGCGGCCGTATCCTTCTTGTCCTGGGCGAATCCGGCAGCGGCAAGACCCACCTGATGCGCGCGTTTCGCAATTATCTGCACGGCCGGCGACTGGGCTACGCCGGTTATCTGCAGATGTCGACCCGGACCAACGACTACGCCCGCTACGTCCTGGTCAACCTCATCGATTCACTCGAGCGTCCCTACGATGTGCCCGATATTGTCGCATCGGGTCTGATGAGCCTGGCCGATGCCGTCGTCGAGGCACCGGACGGAATTTCGGCAGCTGATGTCGAGCGCCTGCGCGATGGGTCATTCGACTCCGAGGCGGGTAAAGACGGGCCCGAGAGCAGCCTGGACGATTACATCAGCGAACTCTGTGACCGGATCCTGGACAGCTCCGGATACGGCGAGTTCGATCCCGATACCCTGCGCGCCCTGCTCTATTTGCAGCGCCGAGAATCGCCGCTCAGCGCCCGGGTACGCAAATATTTGCGCTGTGAAGAGCTGCGCGACCGCGACCGCCGCCTGCTCGGCGACATACCGAATCGCCGCATCGATGACCCACTGCGCATGGTGGTCGAACTCGGTCGGCTCATGTGGTCGACCCAGCGCGCCGCCCTGGTGCTGGTCGTCGACCAACTCGAGGATATCTACGACCTCGAGGATACCAGGGAGCGGTTCCGCAACGCCATGGGCGTCTGTCGACAGATCACCGACCACGTACCTTCGTCCATCGTCGTGATCGCATGCCTGGAAAACCTGTACACCGCACTCAAACCGCATCTGTCGCGGGCGACCCTGGATCGCATCGAGCGCGATCCCGACCCGGTTCATTTGACCAGCCGGCGCTCGTACGACGAGATCGAAGCCATTGTAGTGCGCCGGCTGAGCCATCTCTACGAATCGCTCGGCCTGCAGCAACGCGACGACGATTCGCTATTTCCTTTTCGCCGCGACCAGCTCTCTGCCCTGACCAATCTGCGCACCCGCGATGTGCTCGATTGGTGCCGACGCTATCAAGAGCGCAGCATTGCGGCCGGCGAACTGTGCGAGGCTCCGCCCGCACTGGCGGCACCAGAGCAGATAGCCGGGCGGGCAGAACAGCCGTCGTCGGCCGAGGTGGTCGCTGTGGAACAGGCATGGAATGACTTCCGCACCGGCCAGACATTCGATCTGCCGCAAGAAGACAGCGAATTGCTGCAGCTTTTGTCCTGGGCCATCGGTGAGTGTGCGGCCGATATTGACGCCGAAATGGCCGTGCGAGGCCAGCCCGATGGCGAGATGATGCAGCTCGAAGTGAAAGGCCCGGCAAGCCCGGCCGAGCTGCGCAGGTCTGGCGGCGAGCAACAGAGTCAAATCCTGCTGGTCGCGATGTGCAACCACGGGGCGCAGGGAGGCTGGCTGGGCAAGCAGATCGCCGCGTTGCGCAAGCGCGCCGGCGACCGCCGCCCAGTCGCAGTTCGCTCTTCCGAGTTTCCTCAGAGCCCCAAGTCCCGGGTCGCCCGCGACCTCGGCCAGATGATCGTCGATGGCGGCCGGCGCGTCGTGGTCGAGGACAGCGATTGGCGGACCATACAGGCGTTTCGCGAGTTCAGCGCCGAACAACAGGATCGTCCGGAATTTGCCGCCTGGCGGCGCGACACCCGGCCGCTCGCCCAGCTCGAAGCTCTGCGCGCTGTGCTCGGCGTGGACGAGATTCGCACCCGGCGCAAACCGGTCGCGCAAGAGCCAACCAGCGCACAAGACAGCCAGGGCGGCGAGCAAGACGGCAAAAAAGACGGCAAAAAAGACGGCAAAAAAGACGGCAACCAGCTAGACCTGCCCAACCTGCAAGAGCAACCGAACAGCGCCGACCAAGAGGTCGACCGGGACAGTGTGGCGAGCCAGCAGTCGACCGGTCGCCCCAGCTCGGCCGCCACTCCGGCGAAAAAAAGCCAGGAGCTGCGCGCTGGCATGACGCAAGCACTGAGCCCCGAGCCAGTCTACCTAACGCCCGCATCTCTGTGCCGGCACGCCGCTTTTCTGGGCTCGACCGGAAGCGGCAAAACCACCCTGGCACTCAATTTGATAGAGCAGCTTCTGGTTCGTGACGTCCCCGCGGTTCTGGTCGATCGCAAGGGCGATCTGGTGGGGTACGCCGACCCTGCGGCATGGCGCGGCGAACCGGGCGATGCAGCCCTAGGCGACCGCAAACAACGGCTCGACGAGCGCCTCGATGTCCGCGTATATACCCCGGGCGAGCCGGCTGGCCGGCCGCTGTCCATCCCGATCGTGCCGCCTGCGATGACCGGCATGACCTCTCACGATCGCAACAAGGTGGCCCGCTACGCCGCTGCTGCCCTGGGCGCAATGATCAATTACAAGGACAACGCCACCGACCGCGCCCGCCTGGGCATCCTGGCCAAGGCCATCGAGCTCATCAGCCAGCTCAAGCCCGAGTCCGCGGTCTCGATAAGCGAACTCATCGACCTCATTCACAGCGAGGATCCAGCTCTGGTCAATGCGATCGGCCGACTGGATACGCGCCATTTTGCCAAGTTGGTCGATCATCTCGAAACCTTGCGCCTCACCCGCGGCGAACTTCTGGCCGCACGCTCAGACCATCCAGATCGCGGGTCCGGCACGGCCGACATGCTCGACCCCGACGAACTCTTCGGCCTGGGCCGGCACAGAGTAGACGGCAATACCCGCCTATCCATCATCAGTACCAAGTTTCTGGGCGATCAGGCGGCGATCGAGTTCTGGGTTGCCCGGCTGCTGGTCGAGATCGGCCGTTGGGCCAGCAAGAGCCCGTCGTCGGAATTACAGGCTGTACTGTTGATCGACGAGGCCGATATCTATCTGCCTGCAGTGGGCAAGCCGGCGACCAAAGAACCGATGCAAGACCTGCTCAAACGAGCTCGTTCGGCCGGAATCGCGGTCTTTCTGGCAACCCAGAGTCCGGGAGACCTCGACTACAAATCGCGCGACAACATCGGCACCTGGCTGGTCGGTAGGATTGCCGAGAAACGCGCAGTAGCCAAAATGCGACCGCTGTTCAGCGAGTGCCGGATTGACGTGAGTAAAAAGCTGGCCAAGCAGGGGGTGGGTGAGTTTGCCATGCTGCGCGGCGGCGACGTCACTTTTTTTAAGGCCGAGCGCTCTCTTCTGCACACCCGCCAGCTCGGTGAGGACGAGATTGTCGCGCTGGCCAGACCCGACAACTCATCAGGAAACCAGCCATGAAACTGCAAGACAGAGTGATTGTCGTCACCGGCGGGGCCAACGGTATCGGTGCCGCACTTTGCCGCCGGTTTGCCAAAGAATCGCCCCGCGGAATTGTTGTCGCCGACCTCGATGAGGCCAACGCCCGGGCTGTGGCAGACCAGATCGGCGGCCTCGCCGTGGTCACCGACGTGAGCCGAGAAGACGATATCGTCCGTCTGGTCGCCGAGGCCGAGGCGCATTACGGTCCGATCGATCTGTTTTGCTCCAACGCGGGCATCCTCGTACTCGACGACCCGCTGGACCAGGTGACCACTACTCCCAACCAGAGCTGGCAGCGCATCTGGCAGATCAACGTCATGGCGCACATTTATGCGGCCCGCGCCGTGTTGCCCGGCATGCTCGAACGGGGCTCGGGTTATCTGCTCAACACCGCTTCGGCCGCAGGCCTGCTCAGCCAGATCGGCAGTGCCCCGTACTCGGTCAGCAAACACGCCGCAGTGGCGTTCGCCGAGTGCCTGGCCATCGCTCACGGCGACCAGGGCATCGTGGTCTCGGTATTGTGCCCCCAGGCCGTGGCAACGCAAATGATGGACAATGTCGACCAGGGCCAGAACGCGGCCGCGGTGGACGGCATTCTGCCACCCGAGGCCGTTGCCGCAGCCGCAGTTGCCGGCATTGCCGAGGAGCATTTTCTGATCTTGCCCCATCCCCAGGTGGCCGAGTACATGCAGCGCAAAACATCCGACTACGACCGCTGGCTGGGCGGCATGCGGCGCTTTCGCCGCCAGCTATTGGGCCTTTAGATGGTCCTTCACTCGTGAGGCGAAAGATCGGCTCGACTCCGTTTGTCGATAATGAGCAGCATGAGACCCACACTGCTGGCAAAAATCAAAAACAGAGTCACCACGCCGCCGAGGTTGGACAGCATCTTGATACCATCAATGCCAGAAAAGCTCACCATCACCCATGCTACTACACCGATTGTAGCACCCCATACGACTTTTAACCTCCAATCTGGACTCTCCGCAGTGGCCAGCGTGGTGGACTGACTGATCTGGCCGAGCGCTTCGGTATTTGAATCCGCAGCCGTCACATACGACAAAAATGCCGTCATCAAGAATCCCACGATAACAATGTTGCCGAGCGGCAGCGAAGAAAACATCTCGAACACGATCGATTCGGGGCCTTTTGTGCCCAATGTCTTCACCATATCCTGTGTACCGCTCAACTGCATCGACAAGACCTGTCCGCTGAAGATGGTGGTCCAAACACAAGCAAATAGAGAAGGTATCAACCAGGTGAACAAAAGGCATTCACGCACGGTATAACCGTAGGCCAGTTTGCCGAGAAAGAGCGCTGTGATGGGCGCCCAGGCCAGCCAATTGGCCCAATAAAAGATCGACCAGCTCTTGGGCCAAGCATCGCCGTGCGAGCCACCGGTATACAAGGCCAATTTAAAAAAATTGGACAGAAACACGCCCATGGCTTCGAGCCCGATTTCGATAATAAAAAGAGTACTACCAAAAATCAGCACAAAAATGGCCATGGCAAAGAATATCTTTGCGTTTACATCGGAGAGAATACGAATTCCCTTCATCAAGCCCGTGGAAGCAGAAACGCAAAAGGCAAATACGATCAAAATGCAAACGATACCCAATGTAAACGGGTTCGTCACGGTGCCCCATATATCATTTATACCACCGACCAGCGTGAGCAATCCAGTCCCCAACGACGATGCCATGCCCAGAACCAGGGCATAGAGGCATAACCCATCGACCACGGTGCCAACCGAATCTCGGTCCAGAGAGCGAAACGGAAACAAGATCGAACGCAAAGAAAAAGGATGTTTCCTATTATAGTATGCCAGAGCAAACATCACCGTTGGTATCGAATAAAACGCGTAGGGAACGATGCTCCAGTGGAGAAACATGATCGACTGGGACCACAGCGCCGCCTGCGCAGACTGGGGCTGAGCAGCGAGGGTTTTGGGCAGAGTTTGAAAATGATAGAGAGGTTCCGCAGCCGACCAGAACAAAATACCCACCGCTACCGTCGTACACAGGGTAATCGAAAACCAGTTCCATCTGGTGAGAAACGGCTTTGCCTCGTCTCCACCAATTTTCGCTTTTCCCAGCGGTGATAAGAATAGGGCCCCACAACAAACCACGGCGAGCGCCGCCTGTAAACTGAAAGCCCAGCCGAGGTGTTTCAGGCACCAGTTATTCATCGCGGTAACGGTGCGCAAAAAAAGATCGGGAGAGGTAAGGCTCAGCAGACACGCCACAAAGAGCAACAGAAAGGGCGGCCAAAAAACTCGATGCCGTAGATTATTCATAATACCAGCTAAACCATTCGCCATACCAGCTAAACCATTCGCCGTGATGGTCAATTTGCCTCATCATCCGCGACCCTTGCTTTTATCGCCTGTCCTGCGGCTTATCGGGTTCTCCCATATCGAATCTTTCTGAGATAATCAGTACTGGTCACATTTGGTTTGTCGACGAAACTCAATAAGGCAACCAGGCGATTACGTGTTCCCATAACTTCGGTCACACAATGCAGAGTATAGCGGCCCTCGAATATGACCAGATCTCCCGCCCCGGCCTCGAGTGCCTGAATCGCCGATGCATCGCCGTCGCCAGCGAGAATGCGAATGACACCGCCATAGTTCTGGTCCTCCGCGGTCCGTGCATTGCGAACGTAGCGATACTGGCCCCCTGCCTCCGCTTCCTGTAGAGGAATCGAGACGACAAAATCAGATTGATCAAAATGCCATCGCAGTTGATCCCCCGGCCTCATGACAGCAATGTTCAGCGCGCCCAATGGACATTGGTAATAGTAAAGGGGCTCTTTGCGCAATATCAATTCAAGAAACTCTTTTAACTCGTTTGTGAGATAAATTTTCTTGAGCAGGTTGTCATCACCAAACTGATCATAGGCCAGTACGCCGAGGGACGTCGTTTCTATGCGATTCAACGCGTGATCGTCCGGCAGTGAAGGATCGCCGTCGGTCAGGTACGCATTGCCACTCACTTCTTGAAAAAAAGTCTGATCGTGGTTGCTTTCAGTCCAGTCGACGAGTTCGCGCACGGCCTTACGGGTCAAAAAAGAAGGCAATACAGTCAACCCACGTTCATCGAGGTCTTGCTGCGCCTTCTGGCAAACCCTTTTGATTTCGGCGCCATGTAGGTCGAAAATCGGGTAGAGGTCGAGGTTGATAGAGCCCTTGAGGTCCATGGCTTTCCAGCTTCTGAGTTTACCGGAATTCGGGGTCGGGGCGCGACTCACACCGGGACCTAAACAGAACGCATTGGTTGTGGATCAAACAAGGCGTTGAACGTAGGTTCGGTGGCAGCCTGCATGTCCATCAGCGAAGACGAGCAGTGAGCGGATCCTCGGGCCAGGCGTGCCTGGGATAGCGGCGCATGAGCTGACGCCGGATGCCCGGATAGTGGCGCGACCAGAAACCGGCCAGATCCGAGGTAACCTGCACCGCGCGCCGATTGGGTGCCTGTAGATGCAGGACCAGAGCAACCGCACCACCGGCCACGGCCGGGCCCTCGGCAAGGCCGAAAAAATCCTGCAGCCGCGAGGCGATCCACGGTGGCCGGTCGCTCTGGTAGTGAACCGGAACCCGACGGCGCCCCGGAATGGTCACGAAGCGGGGAGCCATGTCATCGACAAAAAGTCGCAACTCGGGCGACAGTCGGCCGCGGATCGTATCCATGATGGGGATGCGCTCCAGTTCGGCAAAGCTGATGAGTCCGGTGCAGGCGTGGCGGACGCAGGCGCGCAGCTCGTCATCGGTGGGCCCGGCCAGACTCTGCCCGCCCGGCAGAGTGGCCGCAAACGCCAGACGCGAACGCCAGTTTTCCAACTCGGCGCGATCGACAAATCGATCGACTCCGGCGGCCAGAGCCGCGTCTGCCAGGAGATCGGCCGCGCTATCGGGATCGCGGCGCGCAGCCCCGGGATCCCGAGTCTCGTCGAGGATCAGCCCGTCGTATGTGATGCGGCTCACCTGCTCGACCCTGCGATGCTCGCTGTTCCACACCAGATCGTCGCTGTCGTGAATCCGATCGATGTAGAGGTCGAAAAGCCACTCGGGGTCGACTGCACTAGCCCGGCGTACCCACGCCGAGCGCCCGGCTGCTCCCCGCCCGGCCTGTTCGATTTCAATTGCTACCAAAAATTCGTCCTCAGCAACAACGCTGGCTGGCGACAGCGAAGCACTGCCCCCGCCGGCCAGGATGATCTCGGCGCTGCCGGGTTTGCGCCGCCGCCCCACCCGGTCGGGATATCCGGTCAGGGTGGCGATCAACAGAGCTCGTTCGCGATCGTCGAGCGTGGCCGGAGGCGGAGTTGTTCCGGTATCGCACAGCCGGACCAGCCGCTTTCGGTCGCGTTCGACGGCCTGGACAGTCGCAATGTCCAGGCCCGCGCGCCGGGCATGGTCTTTCGAGTTGCCGGACAATCGGTCCAGGTCGCGGAGTAGGTCGGACGGGCCCGAGACCTCGGCCAGGCTCGGTCGGGCCGACGCCTTTGTGCCCAGCGAGGTCCGCCGCGTCCGGTCGAGTTCTCTGTGGCCGACCAGGGCGGCCAACATGCAGCCATCGCTGGCCACGCCGCGCTCCTCGGCCTCGACCAGCATGCGAGCCTGGCGGGGATGAACCGGAAAGCGCAGCATGCTGCGGCCGATCTCGGTGATCGCGCCGCCCTCGTCGATTGCGCCCAGCCGGGCCAGTAGATCGGCTGCAGCTGCGATCGACGGGGCCGGCGGGGGCTCGAACCAGGCAAAGTCATCGAGTCGATGCACCCCGATAGCGTGCAAAAACAGGCCGACTTCGGCCACATCGGACCGGCTTACTTCGGCGTCGTCGTGGCGCCGGCGAGTCTGGTAATCGTGCCGGGAATAGAGCCGAATACACCGGCCCGGCAGGGTACGGCCGGCTCGTCCAGCACGCTGGTCTGCACTGGCCTGGCTGATCGGCTCGACGCGCAGGGCGGGAATGCCCGACCAGGGCGAATGGCGCAACACCCGGGCCAGCCCCGAGTCGATCACAGTGGCCACGCCCTCGATGGTGATCGATGTCTCCGCCACGTTGGTCGAAAAGATCACCTTGCGCTGATCAGTCGGCGCCACGGCCAGGTCTTGCTCGGCCGCGGGCAAGTCGCCGTGCAATGGCACCAACTGGACCTGGCCACGCCGAGTAAGCTCAGCGCAGGCGGTCATGGCCCGGCGGATCTCGGACGCACCGGGCAAAAATACCAGGATGTGACCGCTGTGGTTGCGGTCGCCCTGGCGACTGTCGCGCAGGACGTGGCGGACTGCGCGGGCGACCTGTTTGTCGAGCGGGCGGTCACGTTCGGGTGGGTCGTACTCGATATCGACCGGAAACTGCCTGCCGGCCGACTGGATGATCGGACAGCCGCCGAGAAAGCGCTGCACGGGTTGTGGATCGAGAGTTGCTGACATGACCGCGATGCGCAGATCGGGGCGCGAAGTGAGCTGGAGCTGGCGGAGCAGGGCCAGGCCGAGGTCGCCGGCCAGATGGCGTTCGTGAAACTCGTCGATGACCGCGATGTCGGTGCGCGAAAGCTCGCGATCGGCCAGAATCTGCCGGGTGAGCACGCCTTCGGTGACAAAGCGGATGCGCGTCGCGCCGCTCACCCGCCGGTCGGCGCGGATCTCGTAACCGACACTCTGCCCCACTGCTTCGCCGCGTTCGCTGGCGACTCGCCGGGCCGCAGTGCGTGCAGCCAGGCGGCGCGGCTCGATGACGACAATATCACCCTTTCTGGCCATGCCGGCATCGAGTAGAGCGGACGGCACCCGCGTGGTCTTGCCAGCTCCCGGCGGAGCCACGATGACAGCGTTCGCCGAGTCGCGCAGGGCGCCGATCACCTGGTCGAGTACGGTATCGATGGGCAGAGCGTCCATGAATCGGGTATTTGCATGTGGTTGGTCCGGTTCTCCGTCGGGTCGCGGAGTTTTGACGATACCGCAAGGCGCCAGTCGAATGAGCAGTCGATCGTTGCTATGGTGTGCCCATGAAGACCCGCTCTCTTGCCCTTGCGAGTGTTTGCATTCTATCCCTGGCCTGCGGTGGCGCCGACAAACCCGTCGTGCAGCCAGCAGACGCCGTTGCTGGGGATAAAACCAGCGCTCTGCCGGCTGCTGCGATCCGTCCGGTGACAACCACCTACCATGGAGTGCAGGTCACCGATCCATACCAATGGCTGGAAAACGGCGACGACCCCGAGGTGAAAGCCTGGGCAGCAGCACAGAATCAGCATGCCCGGGCCCATCTCGATGCTCTGCCCAACCTGCCCGCGATCACCGAGGAGGTGAAACAGTTCTTGCTCAACCCGAGCCCGGGCTATTCGTCGCCGAGTTTTCGCGCCGGCAAGCTGTTTTTTCTCAAATATCAGCCACCCAAAGAGCAGGCCATGTTGGTGGTGTTCGACGACGGCACTGGCTTTGCCAGAGAGCGGGTGATCCTCGACCCGACCGAACTCGACGACGAGGGAACCCTGGGCATCGACTGGTACGCAGCTTCGCCCGATGGCAGCAAAGTGGCCCTATCGATGTCGAAACGCGGCACTGAACGCGGAGACCTGTACCTCTACCACACCGCCACCGGCCAGCGCCTGGCCGACTTTATCGAGCATGTGCAGAATGGCACTGCGGGCGGCAACGTCACCTGGACCCCCGACAGTACCGGCTTTTATTATACCCGCTATCCCCGCAAGGGTGAGCGCCCCGACGCCGATCGCGACTTCTACCAGCAATTGTGGTTCCATCGTGTCGGTACGCCAGCGGCCCAGGACCGCTACGAACTCGGCAGGGAATTGCCCAAAATAGCCGAAATTTCGGCCAATGTGCGGTCATCGACCGGCGAGCTTTTGGTCACGGTGCAAAACGGCGACGGCGGCGACCTGGCCCACTATCTGCGCGCGCCCGGGGGCACCTGGCAGCAGTTATCCCGTTTTGGCGACGGCATCAAGGGGATTTTCTTCGGCCGGCCGGGCGATCTCTTTGTGTTGTCGAAAAAAGACGCACCCAACGGCAAGATCCTCCGCTTATCCGGTGGATCGACCGATATCGCCCGGGCGAAGCTGATCATCGACCAGCGGCCTCAGTCCATCACGTGGACTTTCTGGAACAATCGCAAACTGCTGGTCTCGGACAGCCGAATTTACATTATTTACCAAGCAGGCGGTCCCACTGTGCTGCGCGTATTCGATCACAATGGCAAGCCGATGGCCGACCCGGAGCAATTGCCAGTGGCATCGATGGGCGGCCTGCGCAGCTTGGCCGGCGATGAGGTGCTGTTTCATCAGAGCAGCTTTCTGACCCCTGGCGGCTGGTACTGGTTGGGCGCTGGCACGGGAGGGACCCGGCGGGTCGATACCATCTCCAGAATCTCCCGGGTCGACTTCAGCGACGCCGAGGTCATCCGCGAGTACGCCACGTCCAGGGACGGCACCAAGATCCCGGTCAGCATCATCATCGGCAAGGATGCCCCACGCGACGGCTCGCGACCTTGCATCGCCAACGGCTACGGCGGCTACGGCAGCAGTATCCAGCCCCGCTACCGGCCGTTGACTCGCATCATGCTCGATCGCAACACCTGTTTTGCAATAGCCAATCTGCGCGGCGGTGGCGAGTTCGGCGAGGAATGGCATCGGCAGGGTATGCTCACCAACAAGCAAAACGTATTCGACGATTTCGCGGCAGTTCTCCGCCATCTGGTCGCGCGCGGCTACACCTCGGCCAACAAGCTGGGTATCATAGGCGGATCCAACGGTGGCCTGCTGATGGGCGCGACCTTTACCCAAAACCCGCAGCTGGTCCGCGCAGTAGTCTCGTTGGTAGGTATCTACGATATGTTGCGGTTCGAGACCGAGCCCAATGGCGCCTTTAACACGACCGAGTTCGGCAGTGTCAAAAACCAGGCCCAGTTCAAGGCGCTGTACAGCTACTCGCCGTATCATAACGTAAAGGACAATACTGCCTATCCGGCCATCCTGTTCACCCACGGCGACAACGACCCGCGGGTCGCTCCGGGGCAGTCGCGCAAGATGACCGCGCGTATGCAGGCGGCCAATGGCTCGCCAAGCCCGATCCTGCTCCGGACCAGTGCTAAGTCAGGACACGGCGCGGGTTCGCTGAGCGAAGCCATATCGGATATAGCGCATACCTATGCTTTCTTGCTGCACTACATTGATGCATTCGAGGCCGGGCCCGAAGCCAAATAAAATGAATCCGAGCCACTCGGGGTAGCTGCCACGGCGGAGTCATGTAGCAATAAGAACCAACCGATTGCGAGGGGGTTGAGGTCAGCCGGTAGGCGACTGAGCTGTGTTTTTGGGCTAAGATTCGCCGCTGTGCCGATAACTGCACAGATCGCGGATGACGCTTCACCCGACGAATGCGGCTCGCACGGAGTTGGGTTGCAATTTGCCCAGGTCGAGCGGAGCTTTGCCGGCACTGCCGGCAGGGTCGAGGTCCTGGCCGGTATCGATTTGACTGTTTCGGCCGGCCAATTCCTCGCCCTCCTCGGCCCGTCCGGCTGTGGCAAGAGCACCTTGCTGCGCCTGGTCGCGGCGCTCGACGAAGCCGACGGTGGAACCCTGCGAATCGACGGGAAAGCCATACGAAAGGGCCACCACCCGGCGGCGGATTCGATCGCGTTCGTATTTCAAGAGGCCCATCTTCTGCCCTGGCGAACCCTGGTACGCAATGTCGAGCTGCCGCTCGAACTCTCCGGCATCCCGCGAGCCGAGCGCAGAGACAGAGCCATGCACATGATCGCGGAAATGGGGCTGACCGACGCCTGGGATCGCTATCCCGCCCAGCTCTCGGGCGGTATGCAGATGCGCGGCTCTCTGGCCCGGGCCCTGGTTACCGAGCCCAAATTGCTGCTCCTCGACGAGCCGTTTGCCGCACTGGACGAAATCACCCGCCAGCGGCTCGACGGATTGGTCTATCAGCTCTGGCGCAACCGACGCTTCACCGTGCTATTCGTCACCCATTCGATTGCTGAGGCGGTTTTTCTGGCCCAGCGGGCGATCATGTTGTCGCGCCGTCCAGCCACGATTGTCGCCAACCGCGAAGTGACCCTGCCGCTCGAGCGCACCATCGAGCTGCGCAACACAGTCGAGTACAACGAGCAGGTTCGCGAGCTGTACCGGGATCTCCTGGTCGCCGAGGGCAGCGTATGAAGAGATGGCGAGCGCAGGCTTGGTTGCGCAGGGTCGGGCCCCCGCTGATCGTGCTCGTGGCGACTCTTTTGGTGTGGGAATTATTTGTCTACTGGCTCGAGCCGCGCAAATTCGTATTTTGTGGGCCCAGCGACGTCTGGCGCGAATCGGTCGCCAATGCCGACGATCTCGGCCGCGCAACTGCGATGACCACCATCGCGGTTCTTTTTGGCTTCGCCATGTCCATGGTATTCGGCATCCTGAGCGCAGTGGTGTTGTCGGCCAGCCGCCTTCTCGAGCGGGCGTTTTATCCGTTTACAGTGATCCTTCAGACTGTGCCTCTGGTCGCGATCGCCCCAATGCTGGTAATCTGGCTCGATGCTGGCCTCCCCGCGGTCTCGGTGTGTGCTTTCATCGTGAGCCTATTTCCGGTCATCACCAACACGCTGGCCGGGATTCGCTCGATTCCGCAACCGCAGGTCGAGCTTTTTGCTCTTTACCGGGCATCGCCGTGGTCCGGGCTATTCAAGCTCAAGCTGCCCGGGGCAGTGCCCAACATCATGACCGGCATGCGTATCGCGGCCGGGCTGGCGGTGATCGGCGCGGTCGTGGGTGAGTTCGTCGCCGGAGAGATGGGCGATCAGCGCGGTCTGGGCATTGTCGTTGTTGTCGCGGCCAAGCAGGGCGAGTTGCCCATGCTCTTTGCAGCAGTGGCGCTGGCTTCACTGCTCGGCATCGCCATGCTCGGTGCGGTGAACGCGGTGGCTTATCTCCTCATGCACAAGTGGCACGTGTCGCAACGCGACCACTGAGCCGAACCCCCTGCGGTTCTCGGGGCCGGCGTTTTGAGCCGAATCGAACGCGAGAAACGCCGGTTGCCGTCACGTGCCTATCGAGTTGCGTGATCGACCAGTACGTCGGCTACACAGCAGGTAAGGCGTCGGGCTGTGGGCAGGTGCAAGAACTCATTGGGCCCGTGGGCATTGGATTCGGGGCCGAGTACGCCGGTGATGGCAAATTGCGCCTCAGGAAATTTTGCGCCCAGCATCCCCATAAACGGGATCGATCCACCTTCGCCCATATACACGACGTCTTTGCCAAAATGAGTATTGGAGGCACGAGACAGCGAATCGGCCAGCCAGGGTGCCACCGCCGGGGCATTCCAGCCGTCGGCTGACTCGACGTTGCCGACCAGCTGAACCCTTGCTCCGTAGGGCGGATCGGCTTCGAGCAGAGTTTTGATGCGCTCGGCGGCGCGTGCCGTGTCGACGGTGGGCGGCAGGCGCAGGCTGAGTTTGACCGCAGTGAAGGGCCGGAGCACGTTGCCAGCATCGCCCAGTTCGGGCATGCCGTCTGCCCCTGTAACCGACACGGTCGGCCGCCAGGTGCGGTTGAGCACCAGCTCGGTACCATCACTGGCCATCGGCCGGGCGCCCTCGACAAAGGGAAAATGATCCCACAATGCCGGCCCCAGCGCTTCGGCCACACGGCCGGCTTGCTCGATGCGATCGCGCGGGATCTCGACGTAGAGATCCTCGGGCACGAGTGCCCCAGTCGCAGAGTCTTCCAATCGGTCGAGGACATGGCGCAAGATGCGGAAACTCGAGGCCACGACACCGCTCGCATCGCCCGAATGCACTCCTTCGCGCAAAATATCGACTCGCAGGTTGGCCACGACCATGCCGCGCAGTGATGTGATGAGCCATAGTTGCTCGTAATTGCCACAGCCGGAGTCGAGACACACCACCAGGCTCGGTTTGCCGATACGATCGGCCAGCGCGTCGATGTAGTACGGCAAGTCGAAACTGCCACTCTCCTCGCATCCCTCGATCAGGACCACACAGCGCGCGTGTGGCGCCCCCTGATCGTGAAGGGCATTGATCGCGGTGAGCGAGGCAAAAATCGCATAGCCGTCATCGGCACCGCCCCGACCGTACAGCCGATCGCCTTCGAGTACCGGAATCCATGGCCCCTTGCCTTCGCCCCAGCCGATCATCTCGGGCTGCTTGTCGAGATGACCATAAAGCAAAACCGTATCGTCCTTTCGGTCTCCAACCCCTGGGACCTCCATGTAGATAACCGGAGTCCTGCCCTCGAGACGGACCACTTCCATCGTCATATCGGGCGCAGCGTGGTCGCGCGCCCATCCATAAAGCAGTTCGACCGCTCGCTCCATGTGGCCGTTTTTTTGCCAGTCGGGGTCGAATACCGGCGATTTATTGGGAATCTTGATGTACTCGACCAGCGTGGAAACGATCGAATCGCTCCACACCTTGTCGACAAATGCGCGGGTTTTGGTGGGATTGAGTTTGGCTTGGTCTGGGTGCGTCACGCGCGCAGTGTATGCCCTTGCGGTCGCGAAATCTAGCCCGAAGCTCCCCCTGCAGTGCAAGATACTGCCCCGAAATTGCAGCACTCTTGCTGAGCCGTGCGGTCCTGCCAGCGGGCTTTACCAACCGCGCAGCACGATCTCGCCAGCCGTCGAAGCAGCATTCGGGGAAGCCCCGAACGCCGCTACCACCGTCGGGCAAAGCCCTCCGGCGGAGTCCCACCGGGGCGTCCCGAGAGGCCGAGATCGGCCAATCGCCGCTCTCGGCCGAGTCGCGTGCATGTCGGGAAAACCCGTTTCCCGCCGGCTGCTGGGCACCAAACGCGTTCATGCTTCGGATCATTGCCCGTCAATGTATCCGATTGACGAACTGTGACCGGCAGGCACCCTGCGCCCATATGTTGCAATCCGCGATGTCGGACACAGCTCTCGCAGCCACTCACCATAACGCGATTACTCGGTCTTGTGATTACTCCGGCTCGGATTGAGATGCCCGACGGTTGTCCACTTGGCGGTCGCCGCTGACCTCGTGTCATATCAATATCGATACATAGAAAGAAAAAACTGGACATCTGTCGATACACTGGTAATGTAGCCAGTGGTAGGTTGTTGTTGTCGTTATTTTGGTGATGGAGGGCAGCCAGGGACTGCCGCGTTACAGCACTGCGTAGTACTGCGGTAGGCGAGTGGATAAGAACGGCCGGAAGACGGTATTGCGTCGTTGTATCGACGTTGGAGTAGCAACGCGCACGCCGTCCGACGAACGCCATGATGTATACAGTCTCACATAGTTCGAGAGACACAAGCTAGACAAGGCGAATACGAGGAGTCGCGCGTAGCGTGCGCGAGCAGGGCACCGCAGCATTTAGTCAAGGCAGCATCGACGCCGTGGCTCCCGGGCCAGGTGAGACTCTATAACTCTGCCCTCGCTATCGGTTATGGCCAGATCCCCACGTCCCCCCCAATCGTGCTTGCCAGGCCGGCGCTGAGATCGACTCGGTGCCGGCCTGGCCGGTACCCGGGTGCGGATGAAACTCCACGGCACCGGTTGCACCTGCCGTGCCGCTGCTCCGGGCTAATCCGTACTTTTATCTGCGCTTGGTTTGCTGGTCTACCTATCCGCTCGACTATCTACCTATCTGCCCATGCATCTGTCTATCAATCTATCTATCTCACTGCCTGAGTAGGCCCAGGTGGGTTGGGAACTGCTCGATCAAGAAGACCAAGAAGCATCGTACTGGTTGTGACACAGACTTGTGGCCGAGATAGAGCGCGTGAATCTGCTGGCGATCTCTGCTGACGATCACCGGGGCTGAATTCTTCCAGCACAGCAACCAATCGCCGCTCGCCAATGTCCCGATCGATCATGTACTCGGAGAGCCGGCCGATGCCGACTCCTCGCACAGCGAGCTGGCGGATAGTCTCACCGTTATCGGCCTCGAAATTGCCTTGTACGGGCACGACCGATTTGGGGCCGCCGTCGTAAAAAGGCCATAAGATTCAAATTTGGCAGAAAATTGAAACGCAGACAGTTATGGTGTTCTACACACGCTCACGTTGGAAAGGCTCCAACGTGAGCGTGCGCGGCCCGCAGATCAATCTTTCGATTTGGCCAATTCTGCCACCCGTGCCAGGACCGCCTCGCTGGCCTTGGACCGCGCACCGCTGTCAAATGGCGGCTGCGGGTCATACTCGACCATGAGCTGGACGGCCCTGGCTGTTGTCGAGTCGGTCAGGCACTCTGCGAGCCGGAGAGCCATGTCGATCCCGGCCGACACCCCGGCAGCAGTGATGATCTTTCCCTGTTCGACGATGCGCTGGCTGACTGGCCTGGCACCGAGTTTTTCCAGAAGGTCGTAGACCGCCCAGTGAGTCGTGGCCTCGACTCCGTCCAGCAGTCCAGCGGCGGCGAGCAGCAACGAGCCGGTACAAACCGACGTGGTATAGCGAGTAGTGCGGTGTGCTGTCCGGATCCAATCCAGGATGACCGTATCGTCCAGGAGAGCCCTGGTCCCTATGCCGCCCGGAACCACGAGCACGTCCGGGGCATCCACATCGTGAAACGCCGCATCGGCCATCACGGCCAGCATTCCATTCTCCGTTCGAATCGGGCCGACACGGTGCCCGACAAACCTCACGGTGCTGCTGGGAAGACGCTGGAGTATCTCATATGGACCGATGGCGTCCAACGCAGTGAAGCGAGAAAAGATGGGAATCGCGATTTCCATGGGCACTGATAGTACCAGAGATCGTATCGATGCCACCGATACACGATCACGTCGGAGCGTTCGGAATCTTCCCGAACACTGCTAGGATACCGGCGATGAAAGCAATCACCTTTGCTGGCCACCGAGCGGTTGAATACGAAACCGTCGCCGATCCGCGCATCGAAGAGTCCAGCGATGTGATCATCCGGGTTGAACTGGCCGGAGTTTGCGGCTCCGACTTGCACCCGTACAACGGCCGCGAGCAAGGGCTCGACCGGGGCACCCCGATGGGACACGAGTTTGTCGGCGAGGTAGTCGAGGCGGGCAGCCAGGTGACCTCGTTAACGCGGGGAGACAGAGTATATAGCCCGTTTACCACCAGCTGCGGCCAGTGCTTTTATTGCCGCGAAGGCTTGACCAGTCGGTGCCAGCGAGGACAGGTTTTCGGCTGGGTCAGTCGAGGACAGGGGCTGTCGGGCGGACAGGCAGAGTATGTCCGCGTCCCGCTGGCGGACACCACAGCGTTGGCGGTTCCAGCCGACATCAGTGAGGAAAAGGCACTATTGCTCGGCGATGTCTTTTCCACCGGTTATTTCTGCGCCGAGATGGCCGGTGTGTCGCCGACCGGGACATCTGTGGTGATCGGCTGCGGCCCGGTCGGTTTATTCGCCATCATCGCGGCCCGGCATCTCGGTGCCCAGCGGGTTTTCGCCGTCGATAGCGTTGCCGAACGCCTCGATCTGGCGAGGCGCTTCGGTGCCACCGCGATCGATTTTACCAGCGAAGATCCAGTGAGCATCGTCGGCGAGGCAACCGATGGCCGCGGCGCCGATGCGGTCATGGAGGCCGTGGGCAGCCCTGCCTCGCAACGCGCGGCGATCGCATTGATCCGCCCCGGGGGCACCATCTCGGTGGTCGGAGTTCATACGGAAGAGCAGATGGCCTTCTCACCGGTAACCGCCTACGATTACAATCTCACCTATCGCGTGGGTCGCTGCCCGGCCCGGGCCTACATGGAGCGCCTCGTTCCCGTGGTACGAGATCAACTCGACGTTGACATCACCGAGGTGATCTCGCATCGGCTGCCGCTTGCCCGGGGGGCAGAGGGCTACCGCATGTTCGACGAACGCCGCGATGGATGCACCAAAGTCGTGCTGAAACCGTGATGTTACGGGCTCTCGCCCGCGGCAATTTCGAGCCATACTTTACGCCGCCTGCGCACCGGCTGATGCACCGTGCCGGTGACTGCCAACGCTCGATGCTGGTGGCCCCGGCCAATACGCGATGGACGATCGAGTCACGCATCTCCTCGGTCAACTCGATCGCAGGCGGCCAGGCCGCGAGCCCCTTGCCCAGCTCGATCGCCGTGCATTTGTCAAAATACGGTGTTTTCTGTAAAGCGATCTCGTCGACCTCGCCGAGCGCCTCGGACTCGGAAGCAACGCCACCCGCGCCGGTCTGCCAGCGTTTGCTCGCTGTGTGGAGAGTCATCGCGTGGCCCGGTATGTCGGCAATGCACCCCACAGTCTGGTATTTCACCGGCAGAACGGCCGGAATGGTCGCCTGCGAACCAGACTGACTGCGCCAAGCCAGATAGGGAACCGCATAGCGGGAAGCGAGCGAAAAAAGCAAGAAAGTCGAGAACGAGAAACCAAACCGCGAGAAAGTACTGAGAGCTTCATTTGGTCCATGTTTGAGACCCGACTCTGGTGATTCGGTGAGGGGTGAGCTGTGACCGCCGCAAACAGACCATGGAGCTGAGTCGGATAGGCGCCGAATTTATCTGATCGATGAGAGTTTCTAGCCCGAACTATGCCCCGTCCGGGGCCCGTCCCTGTAGGCTATTAGAATCTAAAGAGAATTCGGCATTGCACTGTGGGCAGACGGCAAAATCTTCCCGCAATGTTCCCGTTTCTGTGCAGCGAGATCGCTGACCCCCCTGGATGAGCTGGAACATGCGGGTCGCAGCCTCCTGCTTTTCGTTCATGCGGATAGTCGAGTAGTGCGCGGTCATCTCCGGTCGCCGATGGCCG
>JAKSDA010000147.1 GCA_022360315.1 Pseudomonadota bacterium | reverse complement strand
CGACCCTTGACATCCGCAGACTTGGCGCTGCTGGGATTGCTGGTTAAGGGGCGAGGCACAGCCTCGCCCCCTTTGGCGCGCGTCAATCCACTGGATCCGTTTTGGCGAGCAGAGGTGGGTCCGTTTTGGTTAGCGTTGGGGGCCAGGCCCCGGTTTGCTCTCCGCCCGCTTGCTGCTCATGCCCGCAACCACTAGTGCACCGGCAACGACGGCAGCACCCAGTACTGCCGCGAACAGTCGACGAGTATTCACCGGCCGTTCCATGCCCGGCATTCGAATCGGCACTGTTTTCAGTATTTGCGGTAGACCGCGACCATGAACGCGGCAGCTCGTGCGAGGAGCTCCGGTTGGCCTTCGGCGACCGCAGCGAGCACGCGCAGCGGTTCATCGAGCACAAGATCTGTCAATAGTTGCGTCGCTTGCTGCCCAGCTAGCACTCGCTCGATCGTTGCGACAATCTCGGGGCCGACGTCGATGGGGCGGTCGTCGTCTTCTGCGGGCGGTGGCTGCGGCAGCTCGATCGCGCCGTCGGCATCGACCGCGCAGGCGACCCCGTCGATGTAGACGGCTTCGTCCTTCGGCCGATCGCGCAGGCGACCGACGATCTCGCTTACGGTTTCGAGTCGATTCGTGAACTCGGCCTCTAACTGATCGATCTGCGCCTTGAGATCGACCAGGCACTCTTGCTCTGCCTCGGCTGCAGACTCGACCGGTTCGCCTGTGACGGGCACCCATTCGTCGCCAGCTGTGCAATGGAGGGCTAGATAGCCCTCCTGAGGTGATTTGACGCGGACAACCATCACTCACCCCTTCCCCAGGCCAAACGGCGCCCATACCCGTGATACCTTGTTTCGCGAGTTGGTGTTGCGAACACTTTCTCCTCCGGCCGGGGCGTTGGAATACACAGCGCTCCGGCCATCTTTAAAGTTTCGTGCGACCTATAGGCCGCTTATGTGGCGTGCGGTCCTGTCTTGTTCTATGGCCTCCGTGGGTGGTGGGTATGGCGCCCACGCGCATCCGAAGCGTGGCAGCGGAGACAGCCACTTGTCAAGCCCCACAGGGCGGCAAGCGTATAGACACCCTGCGACGGACAGCCCATTTACACTCCCCACTCGGCTTATAGCTGTTGGGCAACTCCGGCTGTCACGGGGACCAGCCCAGCGTCGAAGTCTCTCAAAGTGCCAGCGGAACTCTTGGCCCGTAATCACGCTGATGTCGTCGAGCGCAAACAACTCGCTCAGATAGACCGCCCCATGTTGCGTGGGCAGAGCGAGGGTGGAGATCTCGGTCGCTGCCGCGCCAGGGCTCGGAGCGCGGCTGTACAATCTCCTCTTTGCGCATCCCCCTGAGCTTCAGGCCATCGTTCGCCGACTCGAGCAGCTCTCGGGCACGTAGAGCGCCCCGGACGCGACCACCCGATCCAGGGTAGCCCAGTCCCCGATGAGGGTCCGCCCACCAACCGAGGCGGTGGCGAGATGGCCGCGCTCCACCCATACGCGTCGCCATCTGATCGCTGTGCGTTCGCTGCAGCCATAGCGCGCCATCACGTCTTTGACGGTGATGATCCTCGGGGGCATACCCCTCAACATACAAGCCACGATCTGCCACGACAAGCCAATTGAAGCCACGATCTGCCACTCGGTAGCGCACGCCAAGCACAGAGTGCAGACTCGATATCGACGGCCGCTCGACCACCCGCAAAGGTCGCGTGAGCACCCTGTTGGGCCATTTTTCTAGCGCCTTGGGACAGCAGTCCCGCTGTCCCTTCCGGGGTTTTAGGGTCCCGGAATTTTTGGAAATTCGGAGTCCTCCCTTAGTTTCGAGCAGTTATGGCGGCAAATAAGCGAAAACGTGGACGGCCTCGAGCCACACCTGACGTAGACGACTTCGCCGGTCTCCGTACCGCGCCTCGGGGGGATTGCCTCGACCTGTTCGAGTGGCTGCAGCGGGTTCTCGCGGTCGATGCGGCGCGAATCGTGCGGTCTCGCGGCACGAAGCGGACCAAGGCGGATACGCGACTCTCGGTCGAAATTCAACGCACCGCCAAGAGTCTCAACGTGCTCACCGATGCGCTGCTGTTTGCTGAGGCGTTTGAGCCAGGGGTACTCGAGGGACTCGACACCGGCACGCAACCGCCCGGGGACTCGGTGAAGATGGCGGCCTGGTACCTCTTGGTGTTAGCAGAGCACATCGAGCACCTTGTGGCCGGGACGATCGATGAGGAATTTGGCCGGGCGATTCGGACCAACTTGCGGGCGTGGGCCGATGTCTTGCCGCCGTCTGTCCGGGTAGAGGCGCAACGCAAGCTCAAAGCCTCGGCTCGCGGGCTGGCCGGAGCGGGGCCACAGCTCATTCCGGCCCGACGTGCGGCGCGGTCGCGCGCCATCCCAACGGTGCACTAGTCATGTCCAGCGCAAGTCTCCGTAGCGAAGCCTGTAGCCGCATCCTTGCCCGCCGTGAAGATGCCGAGGGTCGGTTCGCGGATCTGCAGGCCAGCTTGGTCTATCGGCCCAAGCGCAAGGGCAGACAGGCTCATTGGCTGTTCACCGCGGGTGGTCTCTGGGACACGCGCGAGCATTGCTACGTACAAGATCCGGACGATCCCGCATTGCTGGCTCTGGCCGAGACCGAGCTGAGTCTCACGATCCACGAGGGCCAGCTAGAAGCCGCGGAGTGG
>JAKSDA010000322.1 GCA_022360315.1 Pseudomonadota bacterium | reverse complement strand
CGACGATCGCCGGTGGCTGAGAGGTGCGAAGCGCAGAGCAGCTCACCGGAATTCTGGCAGCGACAAGGGGCGCGCTGGTCAAATCAGTGTGAAGTAATTGGCTGAAATGATTGTAGGAGCACTGGAACGGCCTTCCAGTGCTCCTACAATCATTGCGGTCATGTAGACGATTCGCTCTTGTCCCGTTGGGCCTGCGCACAGCGCTCGGTAACGCTTGGTCTCGGGCCCGCGGTGCTATGCTCTATGCTCCTTCCGTGCGCGCCATCTACATCATCGGCCTTGCCGTCCTGGCAGGAGGTTGTTACGGCCGCGTCGACGTCGGCGACCACGCCGTGGATGCCGAACGCTATGCCCAAAATCAGGTTTGTTTCCCTATGCCCTTTACTACTTGACTCGCGCATTCGAGCTATGCTCGCGGCATGTGGAACAATAGGGCGTTTGCGCGCGTGTTGCCGTTTGTCTCCATCTGTGTCGCAGCCGGTTGTCAACAGCTTCTCGGCTTTGAGGAGACGCGCGTACCCGATGACGGCGGTGTCCAGGCAAACGACGGGCCTGCGGTCGTGGTTTCGTTTCCGCCGCCCACCAGTGAGACCGACGCCGATAGCATTGTTGTGCGCGGAACGGCAAGCGACGCGGACGGTATTGCGGCGCTCCGCATCAATGACAGCGTTGTGTCCACTATGAGCGACTTCAACGTATGGGAGCTGTCAGTGGCGTTGGCGCCTGGAGTCAATCGGGTCGTCATAAACAGCGAAGATCGGCTGGGCAACAAGAGCACCGAGACCATCACGATCAATCGCACCGTGGCACCCCTCTTTTTTCCCCGCGGCATCGCAGTCGATGGCGACCGCGATCGCGCCCTGGTCGTTGATACCTACCTGGATGGGTTGGTGGCGATCGACCTAGGCAATGGCGCTCGGACCGTGCTATCCGACGCCACCAAAGGCACGGGTCCCGTCCTGGTCGAGCCCGAGGACGTAGCGCTCGATCTCGGCCGCAACCGTGCCCTCATCGTTGATCGTGGTCTAAACGCGCTGATCGCGATCGACCTGGGTAGTGGCAACCGTACAGTGCTGTCCGATTACGACAACGGAACCGGCCCGAACTTGCTCTACATCAATGATGTAGCGCTCGATGCCAGCAGAGACAGGGCAATCATCGTCGACTCTTTCGTCCCCCGCCTGATGGCTGTCGAGTTGGGTAGCGGCAATCGCACGATACTTTCAGGCAACGGCAATGGCACCGGGCCCACTCTGATCGGCACTCGTGGCCTGGCGCTCGATAGCGATAGCAACCGCGCCCTGGTCATTGATGGCAGTGCGCTGCTGTCGGTCGACCTAACCAGCGGAAACAGAACCGTGCTGTCCGACGCCAGCCACGGGACCGGCCCAGACCTGAGCTTTGCCCACGATGTGGCGCTCGATGGCGGCCGCAATAGCGTCCTGGTTTTGGGTGCCTCGTTGCTAGCGACCGACCTGGGCAGTGGCAACCGCAGGCTTCTATCCGGCGCGGATAACGGCACAGGGTTGCCGCTTGGTAAGCCCGAAGACATCGCGCTGGATTCCAAGAATGACCGCGCTCTGGTCCTGGACGACGCTCTGGACGCCCTAGTGGCGATCGACCTGGCGAGCGGCAATCGGACGTTAGTATCCCATTTGGGTATCGGCTCTGGTCCCTTCCTGGAGGGTCCCCTGGATGCCGCGCTCGATGGTGATCGGAATCGCGTCCTGGTCGTAGATTCTTCATTGCCCGCACTGGTGGCTATCGATTCGAGCAATGGCGACCGTACCGTGCTGTCTGATTCCATCACCGGAACCGGTCCTGCCCTGGACCGGCCTCAAGGCATAGCGCTCAATGTGAGCCAAGACCGCGCCCTAATTCTGGACAGTTCGCTGAATGCATTGGTGACAATCGATCTGCAAAGTGGCGACCGTACCATGCTATCCGATGATAATCATGGCACCGGGCCCTCGCTGAGCTTCCCCCAAGATATCGCAATTGATAGCAGCAACCGCCGCGCTCTGGTGGTGGACTCTTCGTTGCGTGCGGTCCTGGCTATCGACTTCGATAGTGGTAACCGCACCGTTCTATCCGATCCCACAAAAGGCACTGGCCCCTCGTTGAGCTATCCGAGAGGGATCGCCCTCGATGCCGCCCGCAATCGCGCTCTGGTGGTGGATTCCTCGTTGAGTGCGCTGGTGTCAATCGACCTCGGTAGCGGCAATCGTACGGTGCTGGCCGATAAAGACACTGGCACCGGGCCCTCGTTGAGCAACGCTCAAAGCGTCACCCTCGATGTCAGCCAGGATCGTGTTTTGGTCGCCAACGGCGCCACCTTGATGGCAATCGACCTGGGCAGTGGCAACCGCACGGTGCTGGCCGATGCTGACAACGGTACCGGCCCCCGTCTGAGCAGTCCGCGCGGCATGGCGCTTGATGCCAACCACGGCAAAATCTTGATCGTAGACATCGAATTGAATGCGCTGATCGCCATCGATCTTGCCGACGGTCAACGAGTGATCACCTCACTGTAATCACTGGATATCGCCCGACCCGCCATCCGGTCTTGGTCGGGCGCATACGGTATAACGACTGCAATGCACTGTAAGTATTTGCTCAGGCTCGCGGTTAGGCACAAGCCTGCGTGCCATTGCTCATTGCTCTGCTTTCGGATCCTCGAACCGACCAATGAGACAACAGCTCGGGCACTGTTCAACGGTTCTGTCGCAAGAAATCGCAACGCCGAGTGGACTGCGGCCCGACCGGTTATACTTGGCATCATCAACCCACCGGATAAGGTCTACCGAATGGCCGCTAATACCTCCAACCTATTCAATGGTGTCAGTTTCGTCCCGAGGTCATCTTACTGTGCGTCCGCTGGCATCTGGCCTACCCGCTCAGCTACCGACATCTCGAGGAGATGATGGGTGAGCGCGGCGTATCGGTCGGGGGGTGGCGATTCTCGAGGGATGGCCAAAAGGGGCAAAAAGTACTATTTTCGCCCCACGTTCGTCAGCGCGTCGTTTGGCCGCCGCTAACGTCTAAATCGAGGGGCAGAATCGGCTGGGTTTTCGCTCCGCGTCTGCGTCCGTACAGTCCATCGAGAGTTCATCGCTAATCCGCGTCCGTT
>JAKSDA010000098.1 GCA_022360315.1 Pseudomonadota bacterium | reverse complement strand
ACCCAACGGCCTGCTCTGGCGCGGCGAGGCCATGCGCGACGCCCAGCACTTTGCCCGCCGCTACCGCGGCCCATTGCCCGAGATGCAGCGAGCCTATTTGCACGCCGTCATCAAGCTCGCCGCCCGCTCCACCCGCCGCAAACGCTGGGCCATCGCCATCACCATCAGCTTTTTGTCCCTCTTCGTCATCGCCGCGTCGATAGCCCTCGTACGCATCAGCGACGCCGAGCAGCAAGCTTCTGACCGAGCCGACCAGATTGCTCAGCACCTTGAGACGATTCAGGCCAAAGAAGAGGAACGCCAACGGGCCCAAAAACGAGTCATCGAAGCGCTGCGCAAAACCCAGGAGGCCAAACTGCAAGTCGAGCAGGCCAACCAGAAACTGGGCCAACAACACGGGGAACTACAACAAGCGAATCAGCGCTTACAGTTGGCGAATCGCCGGTCCCGACGGGCCAAGCGGCGCGCGCAGGCCAGCGCACGAAAGGCAAAGCTGGCCGCCGAGGAAGCGCGGCTAGCCGAATCGGAGGCCATGCAGAAGCAGGAAGAGCTGAAACGAGCCCTGGTGCAACTGCATCGTCACGCCCGGGCCCTGCAAAGCCAGCTGAGTCAGTTTCTGGAAGCCGGTGCGTTAATCGAGGCCGACGCCGTGAAGCTGAGGTGACCTATAGAGGAGTTCATGAAGCGTACTTGGACAATCACATGGGGAGTGTTCCCGATCGGCTGGGCGCTCGTTCTCGGATCGATTCCAGCAGAGGCGCAGATTGCCGATCCGTTGCCGAGCGAGCAAGACGCGGCCGGTAAAACCGAGCAAGATTCGTCTACTTCGACTCCGGAGGCAGCCGGGCCGGACCACGGAAATGACACCGGACCCCTTCAAGGTGGTGTCACCGACAAGGCAATCCTGATCGAGGACAGCGAGCCAAAACCGTGGAACCGGGGAATCCCAATCGACCGGCGTCGCCAGGCCAAAGCAATCTTCCGTCGCGCGAATCAGCAGTTCCGAGACGGCAACCCGTATACGGCTGTGGATAGTTATCTGGCGGCCATCGCTGTGTGGCAGCATCCGGCTTTTTACTACAACCTTGCCCGCGTTCAGGCCGCTACCCTCAATCAACCGCTGCAAGCCTATCGGAGCATCCAGCAGGCCATACGCTACGGCGCTGAACCGCTCGGGCCCGAGAAATACGAAACAGCACAACGTCTATGGAGACATTTATCGGAGCAGGTCGGTCATCTTGTCGTCCGCTGCAGCGTGCCTGGTGCTCGCGTCTTGCTCAACGGGCAGCCGGTGTTGACTGAGCCGGGTCGCCATCAAGAGGTGTTGTTAACTGGATCATATCAAATTGATACGTACAAAACGGGCCACATTTCTGATACCGAGAGATTTGTACTCGCTGCTGGACAACGTAAAGAATACATCTGCAATCTGCGCTACCGCGTCACCAAGCGGTATGTTCCGCGGTGGGTTTCGTGGGGTGCGATGGCATTCGGTGCGCTTGGTCTGGCGGGTGGTGGGTATTTTCACTGGCGGGCCCATAAAGCGGTGGATGCGTTTGATACTGCGGTGACCAATGCGTGTCCAACCGGATGCCTTCCCGAAGAGCAAGCGCTGAGCTCCGCAGACCTCGACCAAAGGAATCAGGCCAACGACTGGACGTCTCGGGCAGATCGTGCCTATATCGCGGGCGGCCTCGTTCTCGCCGTTGGCGTGGTGCTGCTCTTTATCAATCGCGAGCGCACAGAGGTCCGATCTGTGGGCCATGACATGGATAACTTGTCGTTCGGTCCTGTACTCACGCCCGACACAGTGGGGATGAGTGCGTCATTTCATTTCTAGGAGGAGTT
>JAKSDA010000493.1 GCA_022360315.1 Pseudomonadota bacterium | reverse complement strand
GTCTTCTTCGGCCTGATGCTCCACTATCCTACCCGAATCATTTCGGAGCGAAGCTCCGAGGGGTCCGGGGACGAGTCCCCGGCGGGGTCCAGGGGCAGAGCCCCTGGGAACCTGTTTGGTTCCGGCTTGTCCGGGTTAGGGAAGACACATCGGATCACCGAGCTACGGATTTGTGTTCGTTGCGTCAGCTTTCTTAATAATTTATTTTATATGACACATAATATAATATGTATCGTTATTTTACAAAGTATTCCCCGTTATATTTAAATCATCAAAGCAACTACAATATCAGTTGACAAACACTTTCAATCACCTGACACTATGACTCATGTCAACAACACTTAGCTACAGTTTAACACAAAACAACAACGGAGTGCACTTATCAGGCACCACCGATACTTCCTTACTACAGATAACATACCCGTTAACGCTGACGATCTCATTGAACATAGTTGAGACGACCTTCGATCAATATTCCATACAATTTACATATGGTCAAACATATCAAGAGGTGGAGGAAAACTTTGCCAATGGTACTGATGTAGCACAGTTAGACGACACCTGTGATGGCATAGGTACGAGTTCGATATTAGGCAATTTATTAATGGTATCAATATCGAACATACTAACTAATCAAGTTACATGTTCAGGTAAGTCGGGATGTATGGTGGTTCTCGTGACCCCGGGTACTGAGTTTGAATCGTCTGGATATATCGGATTTCGAGTCGGGTACACACCAGACGGCGGAGAGACGGAATGGTCAAACGACCCGAAATGGGAAATCGTTTCGGACCAGGAGTCCGAATAAGCGAGGGACAACCGAAACCCCTTGCGCGCCATTTCTACAATGAAGTACCCGCTCATGCTGGACACACTGGAAACCACGGACCCTCTTCCGGTCACCCCCGAGCGCCCCTCCCTCTCTCAACCCACTACAAAGCCAGCGAAGCCAACGGCGCACATACTCCCCGATGCGAACTACATCCGCACCTTGCTCGTAAAGCCGGGTCATGCGCGCCAGGCACCTGCCCACCGTCTTCTGCGCCACCCCAACCCCATCTCTCGCCGAATCGGGCCCAAACGTATAGCCCATAAAATCAAACCCTCGCGCCACATAACCCACAAAACTCTTATCTGGATGCTGTCTCAGCCCGAGCCGCGCCAGCACCTGATTCGCTGCCCGGATCGCCTTGCGCAATTTCCACCGTGTAGGCGACAGGACCACCCAATCATCCATGAACCGGGCATAAAACAGGCCCGAGCGTTCCATGGCCGCATCGAGTTCGCGCAAGTACAGCGCACCGAGAAAGGGAGATAGCGGACAGCCCAGCGAGATCCGCGCGTAACCAGGCCGTACACGCCATCGACCTCTCGCACATGACCCAGGTAGCGCTCGATCAATCCGATCACCGTGCAATCGGGAACCAACTCACGGACCAGCGCTACCAATCGGCCATGCTCGATGCTCGCGTAATACCCCTTTACATCCGACCGAAATACAAACCGGGCATCCCCGACCGCACTGCGAACCGCGCGTACAGCGGCCTTGGCCCCGCCGTGGCCTGCCACGTGATAGCAAAGACGAGACAGGTTGGGCGCGAGCGCCTCTCCCAAGACTATGCCACGGCCTTCAATACCAGAGCGTCCGCGGCCGTCCACAAGGACAGCAAGCCCTCGTCGGTAACCACCATGCGGACGGGCGAGAATTCATATGTCCCATCCAGGAGCGCACGCTGGATGCGAGGCCGCTCGTCAGCCCAGTGAAAACGCAAATGCCACACATCGGCGTCCTCGTGGTACTTCTTCCTACGGTGGCAAAGCCACTCATACGCCTGATCGATAACGGCGTCAGAGGCGATGGTTTCTAGCAACCGGGACAATGTGGGATACTCCGTAGCCGATGATAGCACCGTATTTCTGTTGTTCCCTCGCCCCAATAGTACTATGTCAGGCAGCCTTGGTATCGGTACTGATGGGCGCGATCGCGTCTGCGTTGCTGCCTGGCTGCAGAGCCGACCCGCGCGTGCTGAGCGAGGAGTCCCGCAGCGAGATCTTGGCCTGGTCCGGCGTCAGAGCCCACCGGGGTACCGCGACCGCCGGCTCGGATATGTACTTACTCACCGTGCGTCCTGGCGCACCCTTGCCGACCACTTCCAGGCCAAGCACAGAGCGGCGGTGCATCCGGGCCCGGGCATTTCTGCCGGGCCCGGATCATGATGCACGGGTGTTCTACCTGGTTGATGGGGGCCTGCACGCACAAGAGCGACGAGGCACCGGGGTCGGGGCGGTGCAGCCCTTGGCTGGCCTCGACGGCAAACTCACCATCACCGATTTGTTGGCCTTGGGCAACCACAAGGACAAGGTCGAATTGCTGGCGCTTGTTCGCAAAAACGGACAGGAAACCGACCATCTGTGGCTGATCGAGATCCGCGCCAACCGGATCGTCGGGGCGAAACCCGCTGGTGACCTGCCAGCGTTTCACAGCAAGGAGGCGTTCTTCGCTCGATTCCACGTTCCCCGCTGCAAGCACAAGGACCACCGCTGCGTGGCCGCGGTGCCCACGTCTGGTAAACGCTCGCTCATTGTCGAAGAGCCCCGGCGGGGCCAGCCGGGTCGGCCGGTGTCCGGCTTCGACACCTTGGCCGGAAACGACATCGCCGGGGTCAAGGACGCGGCCTGGGTTCCGGGTGAGAGCGACGAGTTGTATCTAGCGATCGGCTGCCGCGCACGTGCGCCGTAGAGCGGCCCGCTCTTGCTTGCTCAGGGCCACGACGCCTGGGTCTGCGATGTTCAAGAGCCGGCGCAGTGTGGGCACCGAGCTGCGGGTTCGCGGTCCGGCCAGGATATCGTAGAGGCACGAATCGGGAGACTCACCACAGACTAGGGCGCGCAGAGGCGCGTCGTCGGGGTCGATGCTGCACTCGCCTTGTGTGCAGCAGTGCTCATAGACATCGACCAGGCGCTGGGCGTGGACAGCCATCAGGCTGGATGCCGAGCCCCTGGCTCGATGGGGGCCGCTCGCCGCCAGCCAGGAAAAGAGCGCGTGCTGCAGGTGCTCGACCGGTGCTTTCAATGCCCGTCGCTCTGCTAGGTCTTGCAAGCGGCGCCGGGCGTCGTCGAATTTAGTGAGATGCAAGCTGGCCTCGGCCCGCAAGAGCGCCCACTGGCTGTCGTGGGTGTAAGCGTAGGCTTCGGCGAAATCGGCAGCGGCCCGGTTCCAGTGACCGCGGCGGCCGCGGATCAGCGCGCGCGCAGCCAGCTTCTCGGCACAATAGGCCGGGCTGCCGCATGCCGCGCAGTCACTGGCCATCATATTCTCGAGTCGGTCGATCGAGGCTCGCCAGGAATTTGGGTCGCCGAGCTCTTCAGTGACCTTGGGATTTTCGGCGATACACACGGCCACATCGGCGAGAGCCAGACGCTCGCAGGCATGATCGACGCCTGTGCCCAGGCGCGCGAACAGATCGGATAACACCGCATTGGCAGTGGCCAGGCGGTCGAGCCGGCAACTGGTCCGGGCCAGGGCCGCGCCGGCCACGGCGATGAGCTCGGGGCGCCGGTCGAGGAGTGCGCGCAATACGCTCACTGCATCGTCGGCTTCGGGATCGAGCTCGATGTAGAGCAGACGGGCGAGATCGCAGACTCCAGAGTGGCCGGGGTCGCGGCCATTCTCCTCGCATATGGCCAGTAATTTGGTCGGCTTGAACCTTTCCGCCTGCTGGCGACACACGGGCTGTTGCCTGTTGACGTACAGGCGCAGTACGGCGAGGGGATCGACAGTGCTGCTGTCCGGCAAGCGGCCCACGCAGCCGGCCCTGGTCGCCCGGCCACGCTGGACCTGGGCCAGGCCGTAGAGCACAGGCGCCAGCTGCGCGTGCGCGGCATCGCTGCCTGTAAAGACAGTGAGCCCATCGATTAGCCAGGAGCCCCGGGGTCCCCGCACTGCGATCTGAGCAGCGCCATCGTCGTGGACCGCCACCACTACCGGGGTGGCGACGTTGCGGGTCGCCTGTTTGGCTAGGGCCAGATTCATGGCGGCCCGGCACCAGACGAGTCCGCGCGTGTCCTGAGTGGCTGGAAGCAAAGCGGACTTATGGGGATGTTCTCGCAATGCTCTGCACAGTGCTGGCGCTGCGGATTCGTCGCTGGTCGCAGCGTCAATGGCGACCACGGCCAGGATCGCCTCGGAGGTGGGACGGCCATCGGCGCTCGTCCAGGCTGGCTGATTCGCGGGCCGTGATAGCGCGGTCGGCGTGGCCGCACTGTCACGCGATGAAACGTCCTGGCTTGTAGCCAGCCAGGCGACCAACAACGCGACGATCACGCCAACGACCATGATCGACGCGACCGCGGCCAGTGGCCGCCGGTACGCGGGTGCTCGTCCGGTCGCGAGCGACTTTGTGGCTGGACTGGCCGAATCAGACTCGTCCAATGCGTCCATAGCGGGTAGAGAACGGTTCGACGGGGATTCGTCCTTGTCGAACTGGGCGTCGGTGTGCGGCTCGGCAGCTGACGTGGCAGCTCCGGGTATGACCTGCGGGCTGGCCAGCTGCCGGAGCTCATCGAGCAGGACCCTGGCCGACGGGATGCGTTCGTCCCTGCGTTTTCGCAGACAGCGATCGACCAAGTTGGCTAGTGGGCACAGAGCTGGGTATCGTTCGGTCATGAGCGGCATGGCAACGTCGACCTCGGCGACATCGAGAAGCTGCCTGGTCGTCAGGGGTGCCAGTGGATGGTTCCCCGTGGCTATTTCCCACAGCATGATGCCGACGGCCCACAGATCACTGCGGCCGTCGAGGTCTTGTCCGGCCCACTGCTCGGGCGACATGTACGGTATGGTGCCGATGACCGCCCCGGGCACGGTCTCGACTGCTTCCCGCGAGTCCTGCGGCACCCCACTACTGGTGTCGGACAAGATTTGCGGAGTGAGTACCTTGGCAATGCCGAAGTCGAGCACACGTATGGCGTCGTCCTCGGTCAGCATGATGTTTGAAGGCTTGAGGTCTCGATGGACGAGTCCTTGCTCGTGAGCATGCACGAGGGCATCGACCACCGGAATCATCCTTTCTGCTGCCAGGCTTTGGGATTTGCGCGGTCTTGCCGGCCCGGAGGACTTCTTGCCCTCCAGCGGGCTGGCATCACCTGGACCGCCGGCTTCCCAGTATCGATTAATCCAGGTGCGCAGAGTCATGCCCCTGATGTATTCGAGGACCATGTAGGCATGGCCTTGCGCTTCACCGACTTCGTAGATATCGACGATGTTGTCGTGCTTGCAGCGCGCGGTCGCTCGAGCCTCGGCCATGAATCGCCTTGCGTAGGACGGATTGCTGTCGAGTAAAAATTTGATAGCCACCCGGCGATTCAGACGAGTATCGTGGGCCAGATAGACAGCCCCCATACCGCCGCGACCGAGCTCCCGTATCAGCTTGTGAGGTCCAACCAGGGTGCCCGAGGTGAACAGCGCCGGGTTGGACTTGCCATCGCTCTCATGGGGCTCCCTGCGCGGT
>JAKSDA010000411.1 GCA_022360315.1 Pseudomonadota bacterium | reverse complement strand
CGGGGTCAACTCCGCGTCCGCCTCCCTCGACCAGCCCTTGCTGACTTTTGCGGCAAGTTCTTGGGGATCAACACAGCTAGACAACCCCCCGGTTGGCGGTGAAGGGCAAAAGGCCAACCAGCTCCCCAGCCGTTGAGAATTTCCGCGTTAATGAGGGCACACCGCAAGACTGTACTGTCGGCGATGAGATTGGATTCGCGGGCGGACGTGTGACACTTGTTGCATAGGTATCATGTTCTTCCTCCGCCGAAGGAAACAGGAGCCCATACACTAATATTTGGCTGTGCAGCGCTTGTGTCGGTTGCTCGCCGGACATCATGCGCGGACTTTCTCGACTTTCAAGCCTCAGCCTTCGCGGGGACAAGTAATCCCATGCTCAGCCTTGTTTTGCGCTGGAGGGTCTGCAGGGCCACAGAGGAACCTGTTACGACCTTCACTTAGCAACTAAATCGGCAACTTAATCGTATCAGATGCACCAAACAAGTCCGGTATCAGATAATTGAGCGCAAACTAAAAGTTGAGTGCGATTCGTAATCAGAAACGCATAGACATAAACCATGCATTTTCGCCTGGCACGCCATGTTGTCTACCGTTTGTTGAGTGCCGCCGAGTCCACCAGAACCCATTTCGGACAAAGCGTGAAGTACTTTCGCCCCGTTCACAGCACCAGGTCTCGATAGACGCGATCTTCGATAGGTATTGGTGTTACCAGCCTCCTCCAATGAGGTCATAGCAGCAATTTTTGTACAGACTGGATGACAGTGAACGGATGGCGAGGCCTCAGAGAGCCTGCGCGGCTTCGAGGCACGGATGGGGTACAATTCTGGTCCACAAGGAGCGGAGCTTGAATCGACCGAAAACAAAGATGCGGAGCGCGCAGTGCAAGTGCGCGAGCTCCGCAGGTGCTCCGGCATACCGTGGTAGAGCAGGACCAGAGCGAAACCAGGATCGTCTACTGCGCTGTGGACATCAAGTCCTGGCTGGCTCGAACGCCGTCGGTGGATGAAGTCCGGCCCGCGCGATGTGCGCGCTGTGGTGTGGCAGGACGACCGCTGGGCTCGAAGCTGGGCATATGGGGCCATGGGCTGCGCGAACGGCAACTTCTTGGGCCTCTAGAACCCGATGGGCTGCCGCAGCGGGTTGATATCAAGGTACGTCGATATCTGTGCCGGCACTGCAAAGCGGTCATGGTGGTGGTGCCCCGAGGCGTGCTGCCGCGACGGTATTACACGGGCTGCGCGATCGCGCTGGCAATGGCTCTGCTGGGTGTCAACGGCAGCGCAAATCCGTCGATTTCTGACAGGTGAGTCGAGTGAGGTAGGACATAGGAATTTGATTGACACAGGGCCACTTCTGAGCACGTTATCTGAGGGAGGCCTTGCCCCGGCGTCGAGCATTTGGCACGCACGGGTCTGTTCGAGCTCGGTGCTGGGCCCTGCATCAAACATCCTGCTCACGCTCATTGAGCCTCGAACAGGACGAAAAGTCGCGCTTGAGCCCGGAATGCAGTAGAGGCGAGAGGGAAAGGGAAAGGAAGGGGTGAGGGCCCAAATCTTTGATCCCCTGGGCCCTCACTTCGACTGTGG
>JAKSDA010000637.1 GCA_022360315.1 Pseudomonadota bacterium | reverse complement strand
TCCCTCATCCCCATTTGGCCCGCGGCTGATGAGTATAATTGCGCTGCTCACAGGCATCTATAACGTGAGCCGGCGTAAAGCTGCGACTCTGCTCTCAGACATGCTCGGCGTCCAGATTTCGCTGGGCGCTATCAGTGCCGTCGAAGCGCGCGCGTCCGAAGCGGTCAAGCCCGCGGTTGAGGAAGTTTGCGACCATGTCGAACACGCCGCGGTCAAACACACCGATGGGACCAGCTGGCTGCAAGCGGGTATCTTATTGTCCCTGTGGACGATCGCGACCAAGGGGGCCACGTTGTTCAAAATCGTAGCCGACGGCAGTAGTGCCACGCTCAAACCGCTGTTCGGCGCGCTCAAGGGAATCCTGGTGAGCGACCGTGCCGGGGCACTGAATTTTTGGGCAATGAAGCAGCGCCAGATATGCTGGGCGCATTTGCTCAGAAAATTTGTCTCGTTTTCTCAACGAGATGGTCGTGCCGGTGCGTTGGGCCGCGATTTACTGAACTACACCGGCATCCTGTTCGAGTACTGGCATGACTACAAGGCCGGAAAACTCGACCAGCAGACGTTTCGCGCCTGGATGACCCCGGTGCGAGTGCAGATTGAAGAACTGCTCGGCAAAGCAGTCGCCGCCGATATCGAACGGCTCTCGGGCTCGTGCGCCAATATTCTTGACCACAAGGATGCCCTGTGGACCTTTCTTTGGCATGACGATGTCGAGCCGACCAACAACCATGCTGAGCGCGAGCTTCGCGCGTTCGTTTTGTGGCGTAAACGCTGCTTTGGGACTCAGAGCGAGCGCGGCAATCGGTTCGCCGAACGCATGATGACGATTGGCCATACTGCCCGCAAGCAGGGCAAGGACGTACTGGCGTTGCTTACTGCATGCTGTGAAGCCTACCAGGCCAACACCGCCGCGCCGTCATTGTTCCAGGCCGACAATGCCGCAGCTGCTTGAGCCCTCTGCACCCCGTTGCCGTGACTGCGCTCAGCATGAGCGATTCTGCAGGTCAAAGAAATGGTCGCACGGCTGTCCTGAGTACTCTGCTCTCTCAGTGCAAGTCGCCGCCGGTGTCCTCGGGCTCATTGTCCTCATCGTCCTCATCGTCCTCGGACAAGCCGCGACGCTCAAATATTGATTGATACAGCGACACCAGCACGCGCTTATGCTCGTCCCATAGTTTCTGTGTGAGCTGATCCAACAGCGTAAAAACCTCCACGGCCTCCTCGGTCGAGAGAGCCGACACATCGAACGCCTCCGCGGCTCGATTAACAACCTTGGCCAGGTAGCGCGCGCTTTCTTCACTGATGAGGGGTTCATTGCGACTCATGCCTCCGCCTCCTTCTCGCCCTTGGACTCACTGGCCATCGGAAAGTACCTCATGTGCGACCGTTGACCCACGCCGCGCACTCGGTCTGCGCGTTTGAGCTGTGCTACTGGCACTTTGAGCTCTTGGGCCGTCGCTCCTAGCTTGCCCGCCAACACTGCCATCGTCTCGCCGGGCGTCTGGCACACCATGGAATAAAACCGCTCACCAAGTTCTGCGACTTCACTCGGTGCACGCCGCTGCAGACGTTGTGCGTTCGGCTTGGTCCGTTGCGGCTCTGGAGCAGACTCCATTTCTGCCTCCGCAAATGCTCGTTCCACTGCTGCTTTGGCCACCTCTCGACTCGCTGCGATGTGCTCTCGCACCAATTGTTCAATTTTCGTTGCCAAATCCTGGCTGCTTGCATTCGTTATCATGCCCCCTCAATCCCACCCTACGAGCCGAGCGTCAAACCCACCCCTGAACGGTTAC
>JAKSDA010000464.1 GCA_022360315.1 Pseudomonadota bacterium | reverse complement strand
GCAGCGTACACATCACACCGGCAACTCGGCGTTGCGCCGAGAATCACCTCGGGGGCCATATATCCCGGAGTACCGCAGATCTCGCGCAATGCTTCGCCACGTTGCGCATGACCAGCTTGGGGGTGACCCTGGCAGATCTCGCAATACGGCCAGTCGTCCCCTTGTGGGTCGCGCAGCCGGGCGATGCCAAAATCGACGACTTTCACCAGCTGGCTGCTGCGCAGACGCTCGACCATGATGTTCTCACTCTTGAGATCAGCGTGAATAATACCCGCCTCGTGAATCGCCTCCGTGCCCTGTAACATCTGCGCCGCAATGTCTATGACCCGCGGTAATGGCAGCGGAAACTCGTTCCTGAGCAGTTCCTTGAGTGTCCAGCCCGGGACATACTCCATAGCGATGTAGAACAAACCGTCGTGGCCCCGGCCGAAATCGATGACCGAGACCGCATTGGGATGCCGGACCCGGCTCGCAGCAAAGGCCTCGCGGCGGAACCGCTCGACAAACTCGGCAACACTGGTGAGATCGGGATCGAGTACTTTGACCGCGATGTCCCGGTGCAGGGCCACCTGTTCGGCGCGGTAGACCCGGCCATACGCGCCCTCACCAATACGCTCCATGAGAGTGTATTGACCAGCCAAGCTGTGCCCAACCAGGTTGTCAGGATCGCCTTCGCTGTGTACGGGACGCGAAGAGAGATCGCGCGTGGTGGGACAAGAGCGAACGTCAATCGAATTGAGCATCACGCGGTAACCACAAAGCAACATGCATACCGCAATATTGCATTGCTGTTGTATCTGTGTCGAGCCGGACACGGATAACATCGTTTGCGCAAAGTATTCGCATAAGGAGAGGTTCAGTACTCGAGCGAGGCCGATTTGGTTGCGGTGGGGCTAAAATGACGGCGTTTGTTCTCGCGAGTGCGGTGAGATTCACGCATTTCTGTGGTGACTCCTGACCCAATTGCGCAGAAAATGCGTGTTTTTTTTCACCATCGAACCGGCCGGCCTGGCCGCTCCGCGTGAACTTCGCTTGTCATTTCTTGCCGGGGCGTCTGGCCGCGGTGTGGTAAATCGTCCGTTGCTGGCCGCTCGTGTCAGTTCCATCTATCCTTGCTCCGATGGCAAATTCGGCGGAAGCGATTGATGCGACGGGGACACCGGACGGTGCGGATGCAGCGGAAACCAACCAGCCACGGGACAACCGGCAGCGCACCTCGCAGTTGCGGCGTCTGGCCTATCTGTGGCGTCTGGTCGAGCTCGTCCGGCCCCATCGCGTTCGCTTTGCGATCGCAACGATAGCTCTCTTTATTGGCTCGGGGTTGGCTCTGGTCTATCCCCAGGCCGCCAGGTACGCGGTTGATCGGGCATTGGCCGAACGGTCGCTGGCCATGCTCGACCAGATTCTGGTCGGTCTGCTCATCATCATCGTGGTTCACGCCAGCCTGGTCTGGGTACGGCACTATTTGATGAGTTGGCTGGGCGAGCGAGCGGTCACCGATCTGCGCGGGATGGTGTTCGACCGCATCCTGAGCCTGTCGGCGTCGTGGTTTCACGAGCGCCGCAGCGGCGAGCTGGTCGGCCGGCTGGCCAGTGATGTGACAATCATCGAGGGCGTGGTCGGCAGCGAGCTCAGCATTGCTTTGCGCAACACGGTACAGCTCATTGGCGGCATTGTTTTGCTCTTCGTGGTCAATGCGCGGCTCACTCTGCTCATGCTTCTGATCGTCCCTCCGGTCACCGTGGGCACGGTATTTTTCGGCCGCGTCATCCGGCGCATGAGCAAGGCAGTACAGGATCGCCTGGCCGAGGCGTCGGCTCAGGTGCAGGAATCGATTTCTGCCATTCAGACGGTGCAGGCATTTGTCCGCGAAGAGCGCGAGGCGGCGTCCTATCGCGGCGGTGTCGAGGCGGCGTTCACGCAGGCATTATCCCTGGCCCGCTGGCGCTCGTGGTTTTTTTCGTCGGTGTCTGCGGCCAGCTATTTTTCGATCGCGTTCATTCTCTGGCTCGGTGGCCGCGAGGTCATCGAAGAACACCTCACTCCGGGCGATCTCATCGCCTTTCTGCTCTACACTTTTATCATCGCGGGCGCACTGGCCAATGTGACCGGTTTGTGGAGCTCGCTACAGCGCGCGGTGGGAGCGACCGAGAGGTTGTTTGGCATCATCGACACCGTGCCCGTGATACGCGACGCCGAGGATCCGATCGAGTTGCCCGGTGGCCGCGGTGCGGTGCATTTCGACCGAGTGAATTTTCGCTACCCATCGCGGCCCGATCAGCATGTGTTGCAGGACATTGACCTGGCCATTGCTGCGGGCGAGGTGGTCGCCCTGGTCGGGCCCTCGGGTGCGGGCAAGACCACGCTGACTGCGCTCTTGTTGCGTTTTTTCGATGTTGAGTCGGGTGTGGTCAAGTTCGAGGGCATGGATGTACGTCGGCTCCGCCTGGCCGAATTGCGCAAGGCCATGGCCATCGTGGCCCAAGAACCGGTCTTGTTTTCGGGCACCATTCGCGACAACATCGCCTACGCCCGCGACGATGCCACTGAAGCCGAAATCGTGTCGGCAGCGCGCGACGCCCATGCCCACGAATTCATCGAGGACTTCCCGGACGGCTATGGTACTGCAATTGGCGAACGGGGGGTCAAGCTATCGGGCGGCCAGCGCCAGCGACTTGCCATTGCGCGCGCCATTCTGGCCAATCCGCGCGTACTCATCCTCGACGAGGCCACGTCCAATCTCGACGCCGAGAGTGAAGCCCTGGTGCAAGAGGCGCTGTCCCGTTTGATGAAGCATCGGACCACACTGGTCATCGCGCATCGATTGAGCACCGTGCGCGACGCCGATCGCATCGTCGTCCTCGACCGGGGACGGATTGTCGAGCAGGGCAGCCACGACGAGCTCATGGCGTTGAACGGCGTGTACCGCCGTCTGGTCGAGCACCAGGTCATTGTCGAGAACTAGCTTGCTAGCAACGTATGGGTCCCAGAGGATCCGAATTGAGGATTAATGGGCTTCTTCGTCGGTGAGTTCCTCGACCGTGGCCAGGATGTCTTTGACATCGAGAATCCTCAGCCGCTCGTCCCACGGCACGCGCACGCCGGCGTCTTTCTTGAACAGCACATTGGAGCCGTTCGGCACACCCGAGACGTTTTCGCCCATTTGATCGGTGGTCGGCTTGTCGCGGGCAACCTCGATCACCTGGCCGTAGAGCGCTTCGTCCTGTGCTTCTTTGGCCCCATCAGGCAGATAAAGACCCGCGTCAGTACGCTGATCGTCGTCCTTGATCACGGTGATTAGGACACGCATGCCGAGCGGCATGATCAATCGATGAGATTTGCTACCCACGGTCGGAGAACCTTCGTCAGGGAACTTTCTCGAAGACGACCTCGCCGTGCGGTGCCACGCAACGCACAGCGGTGACTCCACTGGACCTGAGCTCGGCCGACGCAGCGGAGACAACCCGGGGCAGGCCGTTCTCGTTGCATAGTGATGACTGGATGATGATCACACTCGGGTCGATCCGGTCAATGGCGACAGTCGACCACAAGCGCTGGCGACGCAGCTGAGAATTGAGATCGCGCACCACGTCCTCGACTCGACCGGCCGCTGACACACCGGCCCCGACAGACCGCTCAGCTCGTTCGATCAACCGAGGCGACGCACGGCCAGCTCTGCCCACATCAGCTGATGGACTCCCGATCTCGACCACCCCCCCGGGTCGCTCGGCGACCGGACCCGGATCCGGGGCCGGATCGTCGGTCAGCATCACTGCGACAACGACCACTGCGAGGATCGCGGCAGCAGCCAACAAGATGACGACCATGAGCCGAGAACTGCTCGATGCCGCCATCGAGGTGCCTCCGGCGACCGATGCACGCTCGACCACCGGCATGACCGCACTCCTCGACGCTCCCGGCATGAGCGTCCGACATCGCGGACAGCGCAGATACCCGGATGTGACTGCCACCCCGCACTGCGGGCACAACTGCTGACCCGAGGTACCCTGAGGGCGAGAGCCGTCCATCAGTCGATAAACCTGTCAGGCCCCAAGGGCCGGGCATAGATCAAACAAAAACCCATTTCGTCGTGGATCAAACAAGGCATCGCTGTTGCGAGGCTGACGGCCGAGTCAGTCAGGACTCGGGCCGGCCGGGCTTTGCTGTATGGACAATGGCATTTCCCGCCCGCATGGTGCCACCCTACGGCACCAGCTTGTAGCCGAATCCGTAAACCGTGAGTATGTGTTTGGGGCTCTTCTGGTCTTCCTCCAGCTTGCGGCGCAGTTTGACAATGAAGTTGTCCACCGTGCGATTGTTGGGCGCCGGAGTCACGCCCCAAATTTTTTCCAGCAGGTCGTCGCGCGACACCGCGTCCTCGGACCGCTCGCGCAAGAGCTTGAGCACCTCCAGCTCGTAAAACGTGAGCCGCTTGTGGACACGGCCTCGCTGCATCGTGTGCTTGCGCGTGTTGATCACCCACTGGCCAATCTCGAACGTCTCCTCGTGAGTTGCCAGTCGCGCTTGGCGACGAAAAATGGCGTTGATGCGGGCAATCAACTCGGCCACCGAAAACGGCTTGGTAACATAGTCGTCGGCCCCGGCCTCGAGACCACGAACCTTGTCCGCCTCCTGGGCCTTGGCGGTCAGAATGATGATCGGAACCACAGGATCGCGCTGCCGGAGCGTTTCGCATATACGGTATCCATTGTCGTCGGGTAGCATGAGATCTAAAAGCACACAGTCCGGTGACCAATCGGCAGCTGCTCTCAGGCCATCGGCCCCGTTGCCCTCGGACATGACCTCAAACCCCTCGAACTCAAGGGCGTCACGCAGGCCCCGGACAATATCTGGCTCGTCTTCGATGACCAGGATCTTTCTCGTGCTGCCCTGCGCTCCTGCCTGCATCGCTTGTACTTTACCTGTGGGAAGTGACGGGAATCCATAGGTGAAACACCGCACCCTGGCCCGGCTCGCTGTCCACCGATACATCGCCGGCGTGCGCCTCCGCAATGTGCTTGACCAGAGCTAGACCGATTCCCGAGCCGCGAATGGGCTTCAGTCGCACCGATCGCGCGCGGTAGAATCGTTCGAAGATGCGCGACTGTTCCTCGACGGGGATTCCCGGTCCATAATCGCGGACCGAGAGTTCGATCTGGTCGCCACTGTGGGCGACCAATATGTCGATCTGCTTGCCCGATGAGGCGTACTTGATGGCGTTGTCGAGCAAATTGAGCACCGCCAACGTCAGCGCATTGGAGTCGATGGAGAGTGGCGGGAGGTCGTCGGCAACCCTGACCGAGACTTCGATATCGGCGCCCTGCAGCCTGCGCGAAGACAGCTCCACCGCCCGGCAAACCACGTCGGCAACATCCCCCGTCGCAAATTCGTAGACCTCGGCCCCTCGCTCTATTTTTGCAAAATCCAAAACATTGTCGATGAGCCGAGCCAGCCGCACACTCTCTTTCCAAATAATCTCAGCATACTCGGTTGCCTGGGCAGAGGACTTGGTGCGCCCTAGAGCAAGCAACTCACCAAACATGCTGATGATCGACAGCGGCGTTTTGAGCTCGTGCGACACATTGGAAATGAACTCGCTCTTGAGCTCATTGGCCCGCCGCTCTCGATGCAGACCAACCAATAAAACGACTAAACCGGCCACGATAACTGCGAGAGCCGAGCCGATAAGTACCAAGTCGACTAGTTGACGCTGATTGTCGGCGGCCAGTCCTCCAGCTTTGCGCTGAGCCACGCGCAGACGCCAACGGCTCACTGTGTCGAGAAAACCCATCTCGACTACATTGGTGCTCGGCGTCTGGGCGAAATCGAACCCGTAGATCAGATCGCCAGCCTCGTCCACAACCTGATAAAGCCGGGGCGATCGCACCCCGAAAAACTGGGGAAACATCGTGCTGACCAGGTACACTAGATCGGCCTCAAGCACGATGTAGAACGTCCGACCCCGACTCACCCGCCGCATGTACGAAAACAGATATGGTCTGCCTTCGCTATAGGTGTGCAAGTGGCCGCGCACATCTGGCTTGATTTGGCGCAGATAGAGCCTGGGCAGCACTTTTTCGAGCAGAAATTTTCGAAAGATCTCACCTTTTTCGCGATCGCGTTTGCTGAAAAATCCGCCTGGCACAATGTCGAGGTCGTCGCCAAGGACCACCACACTCTCGATGGCCGGCCGTTCCCAATCCAAAATATCTTTTATCTTCGATATGTTATAGATTTGAATGCGATTGAATACGGCGTTGTCGGACTCGATGAGCTCGTGTTCGATCCCCATGATTTTTTCCTCGGCCAGCTCGCGCATGGTGTCGAGAATCAGGGCACGTTCACGGATCGCGAGCTCGCGCGAGTAGCTATAGCCGTAGTAAGCCAGCCCAGATGCAGCAATAAACACTGCGGTAATGAGCACATACACTAGAATGGGCCGCCGCATCTGAGCCCATACTACCCCAGCTCTGCCGATTCCGCGAAAGCCGGTAAGTACCCAAGCTTGCTAGAAATCCCCAACCGTGTTAGCAAGGTAACGAATCTGCCAGGGCCTCATCCGGATTGCTCTGGCTACGGAAAAGGCTTGAAAATCAGGGTAATTAACCGCCGCTGATACCATCACACAAGGTTCGAACGGATGGACTCCATCTTCGATGAAGATGTCGACGAAGTAGGGGGAGAGATCGAAGCATATTGCCCGAGCTCTCGTTGCAAGTGCGACACCACCCACACGATCATCAGTATGTACGAGGACGAGGTCCGACGCGTACAGTGTGTGGTATGTGGTGAGGTACACGCATACCGCAAACCTCGAGGAGAATCGTACGACGAACCTGTCGAGCCACCTCTTCGGAGCAAGCTCGCCCGGAAACCTTCGTGGGACGAGGCAATGGCGCAGGTCGGTGAGCAGGATCTGGCCAACTGTCGTCCTTACTCGATTCGCGATACGTACGAAGAGCTTGACATTGTTTCGCATCCGACGTTTGGGGTTGGCTTTGTAACCGAACTGCTACCCGACAACAAGGTAGAGATCACCTTCAAGGACGAGCTGCGGATCTTGGTTCACAACCGGGGTGATCTGGCATCCAAGATGCCGACCATTTCGGAGGAGCCGGTACCTCGCGACGACAAAAAGAGCAAGCGCAAGAAGAAGAAGAAAAAATCGCCTTCTGCGCTGGCCCAGCGTATGGGCATCGTCGATCGCAAGGCTGCGGCGGAGGCGGCTTCTGACGGCAGGGAAGCCGCGGAGGTCCCCTCTGCCCAAGATGAGGTTCAGATTGTCAACAAAGAGGCAGTCGAGAAGATCCGGGCGCGGCGTCTGAGTCAGATGACGCCAGAGAGAATTGCGGCGCAGCGAGCCGAAGCAGCGGCCAAAGAAGAGCTTGCCAAGCAGGCTGCGATGCAGAAAACCACTAAGGGCTCGAAAACTGCCAAGTCGGACAAGAAGCGGCGCACCAGAAGCAAAAGCGCGGAGTCCGGTTCAGTCGCCGCTAGCCGGGAGCGCCCTGACGTGACGGTGCTGACAGCGGACGAGACCACGGTCGAAGTGATCAGCGACGTCGAGGCCGACAATATCGCCGCGGTGGACGAGGCGCTGGAACAAGGCGTGCGTGAGGACCAGACGACAGGCGACGATGCGACTGTCGAAGCGGCGAGCGACCAGACCGCAGTGGACTTGACAGAAGTTGCGGAGGGCATGGGCGACGGAGGCACGGAGCAGGCCGCGCCAGCCCTGGTGGACGGCGACCATGCCACGGCAGACCTGGCGGACGGCGACCGGGCCACGGCAGACCTGGCGGCACTCGCTCAGGCCGCGCCAGAGCCATCCCAGGAGCCGCACGAGTCCCACGGGCAGGCGGCGAACGAGAGCGCGGAAAAAGACCGCGCTGCGGCAAAACCCCCGATCGCCAGGAGAGCGGAAAAGACTGCTGCGGCCAGGGAATCAATGGGCAAGAAGGCCCCGGCCAAAAAAGCCGCAGCGCAAAAAAGCACTGATCAGAAATCAGTGGCGAAGCCACCGACTGCCAAAAAAGCCACTGCCAAAAACGCCGCACCAAAGGCCAAGGCCACAGCCAAGAAGTCTCAGACCAGGGCTGGTGCCCAAAACGCGGATGTCGAGACTGCGGCCGCCAAAAAAGCCGCTACAGGCGAGAAAACCGCGACCAGGAAACCTACTGCGGCAGCGGACCCGGCCAAAAAAGCCAGCGCCAAGAAAGCCAGTGCGCCTGGCGCCAAGGCCAAGCCGACCGCCGCCAAAAAAACCCCTGCCAAGAAGTCCGCCGCCAAAAAGACCCCTGCCAAGAAGTCCGCCGCCAAAAAGACCCCTGCCAAGAAGTCCGCCGTCAAAAAGACCCCTGCCAAGAAGTCGCCTGCCAAAAAATCGGCCACCAAGAAGGCCGCTGCCAAAAAATCGGCCACCAAGAAGGCCGCTGCCAAAAAATCCCCTGCCAAGAAGCCGCCTGCCAGGCAGGCCGCCGCCAAGAAGTCTTCTGCCAAGAAACCGGCCGTCAAGAAGACCGCCGCCAAGAAGCCCGCCGCCAAGAAGCTGGTTGCCAAGAAGGCCGCTGCCAAGAAGCCGCCTGTCAAGAAGACTTCAGCCAAAAAGCCCGCCGTCAGGAAGTCATCCATCGGGAGAGCGGCATCTGGCAAGAAGGCTCCCTCGAAGCGGGCCGCAGTCCCCAAGTCCACAGTCAGAAAGGTTTCTGCCCGGAAGTCTGCTGCCAGGTCCACGAAAGCTGCTGCCAGCAAGACCCGAAAGGCCTCTGCGGTGAAAAATGTCGCGAAAAAAGCTACTGTAAAAGCAGCGGCTGGCAAACGGACCGCGACAAAGAAGAAAGCCGCTGCAGCCGGGAAACCGGCCAAGCAGGTTCGCAAAACCGGAGCGAGCAAGAAAGCAAGAAACGCTAGCCGGTATTAATGCGCGCTGACCCGGCTAGCCCTCCAGGCGGAGGATCTCGCGGCCGAGGATCTGCCGCACAATGGCAATAGAGCAGCCGTAAGTGGAATCGACGCCAAAATAGCTCAGACTCTTGGACAGAAGGCTCTGCCGCCGCGAGTATGGGGTGTCCGAAGCGTAGTGCAAAAGGCCAAAATCACATGGCATCTCGTTGGACAGATGAACGACTTCATCTTTGGGGTGCCGGGTGGGGCGCATGAGCTCGTAGAGTGCCGCCAGATAGGGACCGGCTTCCATCTCCAGGACGGTATATCCGACCTGGTGATATACCCTCATATAGTCGCGGTTTTGCAGAAACGAGCCGCGCACGGTGAGGGCCTTTTGGTTGTCGAGTACAGTGCCCAGCTGAACGAATCTCTGCACGTCGCTGGCACGAAAGCAGTTGCGGAACAGGAAGGTATTTTTGGAGTGCTCGTCATAGGCCGCAGATGAGAGCATGACGTCGCCAACTTTGCCGTTGAGAGTGGCGGCTTTGCCCATGATGTAGACTCCGCGAATCTCGCCCACCCCCTGAGCGAGGCTGGACAGGTGATGATAGGCAGACATACCCAGGGGGTAATCGATATTGATGATAACCGCGTCGCTACTGGCGAGGCGGTCGACGCCGGGCACGCGCACCCGGGGATCGAGACGTTCAGGACGCAATTTGTCCAGCTCGATCAGCTGGGCGCTCACGTCGATCTTGCCCGGAGACACAACCGTGGTAATGCCGCTCTCAGCGTCAAATCGCTGGGTGCTGAAGATCCGGTCGGCGGCGTCGCTCTGATCGTGCAAATACTGGCGCAAGAGGTAGTAGGAGATATTGCTGACCGTGGCCTCATCGCCGCGACTGATGGCCTGATTGAGCGGTTCTGCCAGGCCTTCCGGGTTGGTCTGGCGCGCGTACTCGATGAGCTTATCGCGATGGCTGAGGGCGTAGCCACCCAACAAGTTGGCCAGCGAGTGGGTATTGGACGAGACAAAGAACACCGGTCGGCGGGATCTGGCTGGGCCCATATAGGTGGGCTCGATGCCGCTCCACCAGCGGTTGGCCGCGCGCTGGTATTCGAGAAACGTGCCGTTGACCAGCAGGACCGACCTGGCCGAAATACGGCCGGCAATCTGGCCCAGAGCACGAAGGTACTCGCTACCCAGAGCGGACTTGAGCGTCTCGTAGTCGCGCTCGTCGAAATCGAGGGCGGTGCGAACCGCGTCCGCGTCGACGTCGCGCCCGGCGGCGAGCGCTTCACCGGCCTGGCAGTGGGCCAGGGATCGATGCATCTTGTTCCATTCGATCTGATACGCGGTGACAATCGGCACCAGGTCGTCGATGTCGGAGCTGCTGGTGATGAATACGGCCAGGCGATTGCCGCCATCCCAGCGCAGCGGACGGCGGCGGCCGCGAGTGGTCACTGGCTGCCACTCGCGCACCGGTAGGCCGATCTGCTCGAATTGCTCGTTGGACTGGCCGAGGGCGATATGGGTCACGCTGGGCATGCACACGGGCAGACGCGCGGCACTATAAGCAAATGCGGCCACGTCCACTTTCGGATCGCGGGCCCCCGGATGCAGGCTCGATTGGCTAAAAGCGTGCGCCTCTTCAAAGGCGCGCACCTGCACCTCGCCGGTGCTGCGCAAGAGCGAGTAATAGGTACGCACGTACAGATCGATTTCATCGCTGGTAGATCGGGGCGGATGTCGGTCCACAATAACTCCTGAACTCGTGGCGGCCAGTGTGGCCCACCTCGGCCGGTCGGCACAATGTCCCGACCGAGCTGCGAGGTCGCGAGCGGCAACTCGATGGCGAGTGGGCCGTGGTCAATGGGGGCACAGAAGCACAGACCATGGCAAAAAGACAGACCATGACCGCCTCGCCCGCGAGCATCCCGCCCACAGCGCTGCGTCGCCGCTTCGTCGCGCTGGCGATCCCCAATGTCTTCGCCAACTTGACCGTTCCACTCACCGGTCTAATCGACACTGCATTGCTGGGCCACTGGGGTACTGTGGCCGACATCGCGGGGGTCGGCCTGGCAAGCGTGATCTTTGACTATCTTTACTGGAGTATGGGCTTTCTGCGCATGGGAACCACGGGTCTGACCGCCCGCGCCGAGGGCGCCGGCGATCGTTCCGAGGTGCTTTACCTGCTCGTGCGAGCTGGTGGACTCGCAGCCGCGATCGGGCTGGCAGTCTTGTTGGCCCGGTCCCTCATCGCCGAGGTGGCATTTGGCCTGCTGCACGGCGAGGCCGACGCCCACGCGTCCGCGCGCGCCTACTTCGACGCGCGCATATGGGGGGCACCTGCCACGCTCATGAACTTTGCCCTGATCGGGTGGCTCCTGGGCAGGCAACGCAGCGGTCTGGTCCTGGCCATTACCGCGATCGGCAATATCGTCAATGTCGCCCTGGACTATCTGTTCATCGTGCGCTGGGGCTGGGGCAGCGCGGGCGCCGGGTGGGCCACAGCGCTGAGCCAGGTCGCGATGCTCGCCAATGCTGCGGCGATGGTCGCCTTCGTAATGCCGCAAAGCCGGCCGCAGATGAGCCTGGCTCAGGTGCTTCAGTGGGACCGATTGCGCGAACTGGCCATACTCAGTGGCGATATCCTGGTCCGTACCCTGGCGCTGGTGACCGGCTTCGCCCTTTTCATCGATGCCAGCGCGGCACTTGGCACGCGCACGCTGGCCAGCAATGCTGTGCTACTACACGTGGTAACGCTATCGGCCCACTTCGTCGACGGCTACGCCTATGCGGTTGAAAGCCTAGCCGGTCTATTGCGCGGCAGCGGCCAATCTGGCCGTTTGCGTTCGCTTCTGTTCATAGCGATGGTCGCCGGGCTCGTCACATCATCTGCCTTCGCCGTCGCGTTCACGGCCGCGCCACAGCCGCTGTTCGGCCTGCTAACCGATCATGCCGACCTGCTCAGCCACATCATCTCCGATCGCGTCTGGCTCGTGCCCACGCTGATCGTGGGCAGTCTGGCCTATATCCTCGACGGCTATTTTATCGGCCTCACCATCGGTCGGGTCTTGAGTGTGGCCATGATGGTATCTCTCGCCATCGGCTTCATACCCTGGCTGGTGTGGAGTCGCGTCGCGGACAGCGGTCAGCTACTTTGGCTGGCAATGGTCTCTTTCATGGTATTGCGCACCGCAACCCTGGCTATCTGCGTCCCCCGCACCTGGCGCCCCGAGCACGGGCCGGTGCAAGCGTGACCGGTACGGAGGTTGGCGCTCTACGCGAACGCAGCGAGTGCCGCTTTGGCGACCTGCTGACCGGATTCCTGGACAAAATGGCCGACCCCGACCAGCTCGAGAGGCGGCGGACAGCCGCGAATGTGAGCATAGAGTTTCTCCATCACCGATTTGCCGAGAACTGGATCGTCGAGGCCAATGGCCATGAACGCACGCCCATCCCATTGCGATGAAAACCACTCAGCTGCTCTCCTGCTGATATCCGCGCCATTGTCCTCGGGCTTCATTGGCATGATGGCGGGAAAACGACGCACGCCAGCCCTGTATCGTGAGTCGGGAAACGGCGCCATGTATGCAGCGCGCTCCTTTTCGCTGATCCCGGGCACAGCTCGAGCCATCAGATTGCCGATATCGAAATCGGGCTTTGATGCGACGAAATTCTGCCAGTCCAAAAACCCCTCGGACACTGCCAGCTGCCCGGTCGTCAGTACGGTATTCATCACGATCAGGCGGCCAAACCGCTCGGGCATGTCCATGGGCAGGGTAAGGCCGAGGGTGCCGCCCCAGTCCTGACATACCAGGGTGATATTGTGCAGGGCGAGCCGCTCGAGCAATCGCAACAACGTGTCTCGGTGAAAATCAAACGTGTACACGGCATCGTCAATCGGCTTGTCCGAACGGCCAAAGCCGAAGAAATCCGGCGCCACGACACGATGACCCGCGGCAGTGAAAATCGGGATCATTTTGCGGTAGAGATAGGACCATGTCGGCTCGCCATGCAAACAGAAAAATGTGTGTTCGGCATCGGCCGGTCCTTCATCGAGGTAGTGCAGGCGAAGACCGTCGACGAGTTGGTCCGCGTAATGCGGCTCGAATGTATATCCGGGCAGATCGTCGAATCGGTCGTCGGGAGTTCGTAGTGCTTCGATGGTCATGTTTCAGCACGGTACCACAGCGTCGTATCCGGGTTCTCGTGCCGAGAGCGGCGATGCGTTCGCGGTGCAAGATCCACTCGGCAGCCGGCTGGCGATAGACGTGCAGAGTACCGATCGCGGCGTACCAGGTGGTGAGCAACCCCGACTTGCCGGTCGTGAGGCACACCTTGTGGCCGTACAATGAGTCTCTTTTGCCCTTGACGATGAGGTCCGTATGAGGCTCGAATATGGAGAGCACTTTTGGTCGGCGGGTACCTTTTCTCCATCGATAACCCGGCGACGGGTCTGCTCGATGACTTTGCGGAGTTCGCAGGTGAGGGAGAGTTCTGCAAGCTGCCTTGCTTCGAGAATATCCACAGCCCGCTGAGCGTAGCCAACAGTCTTGCGGG
>JAKSDA010000033.1 GCA_022360315.1 Pseudomonadota bacterium | reverse complement strand
GGGGCCAGGTGTGGATGAGGGACTCGTGCACGATCTCGACCGAGGCGCCAGCGCCAGCGTCGCCGGTCTGAATGACCAGAAGTCGCGCCCGGACGAGATGATCGACAATGGTCTGGATGTCGTCGGCGCTGCGGGATCGCTCTTGCAACTCGTCGATCAGTTCGTCCATGGAAACCACGGCACGGGTGCGCTCGGGAGTAATGAGGCGCAAAAAGATTGCTCGCACTAGCTGTTGGTTTTGCGACGGAAACTCGGCCAACACCGCGTCCGCGTGAGCGGCCAAAGCGCCGGCGATGCCGCCGAGCTGGTTATAGCTGGCCTCGGTGAGAAGGCGCCGCTCGGTGTCGCGTGCGTCCCATAACTGGGTGGCGGCAAATTGCAACAGCGGCAAAGAGCCGGGAATGCGCTCGAGATGATCGAGCATATGTTCGACCATGGCCGATGACTCAAACTGGTAGCCAGCCATGTCAGCCGGCTGAATCAGAGCGTCGCGCAGTCCGCTGCGACCGGGCGGGGTCAGAAAGAGCAGACCCTGGGAACGCTCGGCCATGAAGTGCGGGTCCTCGGGCACGCGGTCGAGAAAATCCGAGCGGATCGATAGGATCACGCGCAACGGTGTGGTCGCATCGTCGGCCACGCCAGCCAAACACGCTGTGAAAGCTTGGCGCTCATGTTCCCCCGCACCCAGAGTGTAGAGCTCTTCGAACTGATCGGCAAAGATCAAGATATGGCGGTTTCGCCTGCGCGCCTGGTCGCGGAGTACGACGCCCAAATAGCCGGGCTCGGTCCACAGGCGCTCAAGGACTGCATGGTGATCGCCCACTGCGCTGGTGTCGCTCTCCGCGGCGGGATTTGCCTCGGGCCTTGCCTCTAGCCCCGCCTCGACAGCCGCCGAGCCTCCGCCTGTCGATTTGCGAGACACCAAGGCTGAAACCAGGCGGGCCAGCGCCGCCATGGGCTCACGACCGGGACGGACGACCCTGGCCGTCCACGACTCGTCCGAGTGTTTGAGAGCCGGCACTACCCCTGCTCGCACAAACGAGGACTTGCCGACGCCAGATGGCCCCACCACACCGAGTACAGGCTTGTCGCGCAAGCGCGACAGCGCAAAGGCGATCTCTTGGGTGCGGCCAAAAAAGCGATCGGCGTCGGCTTCTTGAAACGCATTGAGACCGGCGAACGGACTCTGATCCACACGCAGTCGCCGCGTGTGTTCGCCGGCCGTAAGCGGCTCGAGTGCGTCGAGAAGATCCCGGGCCGACGCAATGCGCTTGTCTTTGGGTTTGGTCAGACAGCGGTCAATGACGTCGGCGAATTCGCTGGGAAGCTCGGGACAGGCCGAGCGCGCACTCGGCATCGGTTCCTCAACGATGCCCGTGATCATGAGCTCACGACCCTGAGCCGGTGCCAGCGGGTGTTTGCCCGCCACCATCTTGAATAAAATGATTCCAACCGCCCAAAGATCCGTCCGATGATCGACCTCGTCGGCGCCCCATTGCTCGGGAGACATGTACGGCACTGTGCCGACCAACATGCCCCGCTTGGTCTGCTGAGGGACGAAAGCGACCCCGCCGAGGCCATGCGAACGTTGCGCGAGCATCGAGGGAGATATTTCCTCTTCAGGCTGGCCTTGCCCGGGTGTTTGCTCGGCAAAGCCATAGAGTAGTTCCGGCGACTGCAACAGCTTGGCAACGCCAAAGTCGAGCACCTTGACCATGCCGGACTCGGTCACGAAGATGTTGTCGGGCTTGAGGTCGCGATGGACAATGCCGTGCTCATGGGCACAGACCAAGGCGCGGACCACCGGGACCATCAGCTCCACCGCCCGCCGAGGCGATAGCTTTCGCCCATCCTGGAGTTGCTTGCTCAGCGGAGCCCCGTGCAGATATTCCAACACCATGAAGGGATGGCCATCCCACTCGTCCACTTCGTGAATCACCACGATGTTTTC
>JAKSDA010000584.1 GCA_022360315.1 Pseudomonadota bacterium | reverse complement strand
GTTTTCCCGAATCTGCGCGCGCCCCGGCCGAGAGCGGCGATCGGCCGATTTCGGGCACATGGGGCGCCCGGCGGGAGTCCGCCGGAGGGCTTTGCCCAACAATGGTAGCAGAGTTCGGGATTTTTCCCGAACTCTGCTAGGAGACCATCATGCCCATTGGTATACCGGGACCGAGACTCTACAGCGCAGTACCGTTCCGCCACCTGGCCCGGGCAGATCACGGATCGGGAAGACAGAGGCAGAGCGCAAATATCGAGCTGAACCTGACTCCTTTCGTCGATATGATGACCATTCTGGTCACCTTTCTGCTCATGGTGTTCGCAGACTCGGTCGAGATACTGACCCAGCAGGCCGGCCTGGAACTGCCAGTGGCCAGCCGGCAGGCCGATCTTCAGCGCGCTCCAGTCATTCTCATCAGCGAGCAGTCGATCACGTTCAACGGCCAGCATATGGCGGAAACCGAGAGTGTAGCGGCCGATTCATCCTCGCAATGGAAAGTCGTCGAATTATTCGAGCGCATGAAAGCGGAGCGCAAAGCCTTCGAGCTCCACTTCGATAAATTGCCGGACAGTCAGAGACGCCGCTGCGACCTCGAAGATTCCGACGATCCGCTGCAATGCGAGCGAGGGTTGGCCATCTTGCAGGCCGATAAATCGATCAAAGCCGTGGTCATCAGCCGGGTTCTCAGAACTGCCAACGCCGCCGGTTATAAGAACATCATGTTCGCCGTGGAACGGCAGAGATGACGCCGCCAAGGGCCTCTGACCACAATCGTCGAATCGTCGCCAATCATCGAATCGTCGAATCGCCCGGGCACGCCGCGAATGCTGGCGACCAACTCAGGCGGCATTTTCGAAGCCACTCAGCACATTTACTGTATTGAGGCCGATCGATTCGAGTGCATATCCGCCCTCCATGACGAAAAGAGTTGGCTTGCCCAGTGCCGCGATACGTCGGCCGATATCCAGATAATTGTCGCTATCCAATTTGAACTCGGAAATCGGGTCGTCTTTGAACGTATCGACGCCCAATGAAACGATCAGCACTTCGGCGCCAAATGCGGCAATATGCTTGCAGGCATCGTCCAGAGCTTCAGACCATCGCGCCCATCCGGTTCCCCAGCGCAGCGGATAGTTGCGATTGTATCCCTCGCCCCGAGCGCTGCCAGTCTCATCGTCGTAGCCCAAGAAATACGGATACTCCTGGACTGGATGGCCATGCAGCGAGCAAACGAGTACGTCTGCCCGGTCGTAGAAGATGGTTTGAGTGCCATTGCCGTGGTGGTAATCGATATCGAGAAGTGCCACTTTTTCGGCACCATCGTTGCGTGATGCCTGGGCTGCGATGGCTGCGTTGTTGAGAAAGCAGTAGCCACCATAGGTGTCGGCTCCGGCGTGGTGTCCGGGCGGTCGGCACAGAGAGAAGGCCGCGCGCGCGCCGCTGGCGAGCAATTTTTGGCCAGTGAGCGCCACGTTGGCTGCCGCTTTTGCGGCCTGCCAGGTGCCAGCAGTGATCGGTGTGCCCGCATCGAGGGCAAAATAGCCGAGCTTGCCGTCGATGGTTTCTGGCTCGCGGTCATTGCGGAGGGTGCGTGCTGGCCAGATCACGGGCAGAGCGTCGCAGTTGCGACCAAGCTCGCTCCAGGCTGCCCAGGCATTCTCGAGAAAATCGAGAAAGCTCGCTCTATGCACTCTTTCGAGCGTTTTGCGACCGAAGTCTTGCGGCGGCAGCACCTCGCCGAGCCGGACTTCGCGGACCCGGCTGATCACCATTTCGGCGCGCTGGGCCGTTTCAAAACAGGGCAGTAGCTTGCCGTCGATGAGTTCAGCCTGGCCATCGTGCAGCCGATGGGCTTCGCTGTAGATTGTCTTCATGCCCCGATGGTTGTCGATCAGGTCCGGCGGCGCAATGCCCGGACCTGGTCACGGCGACAAGAGGACAGAATGGCGCTTTTGGCAGCGTGTCGGGCTGCCAAGACCGAGCCCTCGCCCGCAGTGCACGCACGCTCGTCGGCGAGGCCCGGTCTCGTTATCGGCCCGTCTCGATCGTCGATGAGAAAGTGTATAGCCAGTGATTCCAGCAAACCACGGAGTGCCCCTGCCCAGTCCTGAGCCCGACCGTCAGGCCATTCCGCTCGACCTCTTCCCGACCGGCTTGCTGGCCAATCTCAACGTGCTCAAGAGTTATTCGACCGATCTGCCGGGGACCTTCGGCGGCGGCGCCATGATCATCAATACCGACTCGTTTCCCACCACGCGCGAATGCAAGCTCAAACTCTCTCTCAGCCGACAATCAACAGCGCCGTGGGCACCACCACCCCGGACCAGGGCGGAATGCTACTGCGCTGCGGCACGATAGCGACGACAACGATTGTACTGAGAGTGAGTGACGTTATGTATATGGGAACATACGGTCAGGCTGGCAAGGATGCGACGTGACCGGGTGCGGCGGGGCCATCAAAGGGGGCCGATGATCTTGATCTGATCCAGGGTGGGCTCTTCGGCGCCGCCTTTTTTCTCGATCGATATGGCAGCTTGCTGAATGTCGAAGAGGTCGGCGGGAATGGTGATCTCGGCCTCGAGCGTGCGGTCGGGACGCCGTTGCAACACGCCGGCCGGAACCGGCCCCTCCTGTTGCGAGATGAACCAGAGCTGGTAGTCCCGATCCTCTGGAATGGACGGCAGCTCGTAGGCAAATACCAGCCAGCGCCGCTTTTCGGGATCGATGAAGATCTTGACCGTGGGCCCGTCATCCCCACTCAGGGTCGCCAGCGATAGTTGCGGTGTCTGCACAAAATCGACCCACTTGCTGAGGTTTTCCACGTGCCGACTCGCCTTGTGCAATTCACCGGTGAGCTGCGCATTTCGCGTGCGCTCGCGCGCGACCTGAGCTTCGCGCAGCTGTGATTCTATGGCCAGCTTTTCGCGCAGTTCGCTATTGTGGTCGCGCTCGCGCAACCACAATAGAGCCATGGCGGCAGTTGCCACCACCGACGCAGTTGTCATGACCGCGGATCGGCGGAGCCGGCGCGAGGCGAGATCGATCACCTCAGCCGGGGATTTGTGGCCCGGCCCCGGTGGACTCTGCGGTCCGCCCCGGGAGGATGTCGTCTGAATACTGTGGCGAACTGGGTCGAGCACTTGGGCCGGCGGAGACTCTCGGGGCAAGGCCTCGGCCAAAAGGGCGCCGGCCTCGCAAAACTCGCGGTACTCGGCCATGGCTATGGGATCGGCGAGAATCAGAGCATCGAGCGCGCGCTGCTCGACGGCAGTCGCGGCACCGGCAGCGCATAGCGCTGCGAGCTCTTCGAAGCGATCCCGGTCGGTGGTCACTGCAGACCTCCCTGTGCGGCCAGAGCCGTGCGCAAAACCTTCATGCCCGAGATAATGCGTGATTTTACCGTTCCTACCGGAATGTCGATATGCTCGGCAATTTCGCGGTGAGACATGCCGCCGAAGTAGGATAATTCGAGAGCTTCGCGCTGCACATCGGATAGCTCGGCCAGAGCTTCTCGCACTCGCTGGCTGCGCTGATTCGTGGCCATTCGCTCGTCTGGACGTTCGTGCTCGGGAGCTTGCATCAAGGGGGCTTCTTCGACCGGCTGATGCCGGCCGCCGCCGCGCCGTTGCCTGGCGCGCAGGGCATCGATGCCGCGGCTGCGCGCGATGGTGACGACCCACGTGGAGACCGACGCGCGGGTCGGATCGTAGGTCGGGGCCCGGCGCCACAGTTCGAGAAAGACCTCTTGCAAGAGCTCTTCCGCCTCGGCACGCGAGCCCATGATGCGATAGAGCACGGCCATGACCATGCCGCCAAAACGGTTGTAGATCTCGCTCAGGGCGCTGGTGGAATCTCCCGCCGCCATGGCAGCGACCAGGTCGCGGTCGTCCTGGGCCCTAGCGGCAGCAGTCATGACCACCTGACGGCGAGAGATAGACAGAAACACCTTGGTTGTGGATCAAACGAGGTGTTTCTGTTGCGAGGGCAACGGCCGAGCCGTCTGGGACTCCGGCCATCCGGGGGCCTTGCCCAAAAATGATAGCCCGAACGCCAAGCGGTCGGGCCGCGCACCATCGCGTTGCAGCCTTTCCAACGTGATCGTGTGTAAATGTAACGCCCGGATCGGGCGCCATTGACTACTGTAGTACTTGCACGCTTCTCTGTCACAGCTCGATAGGCAGATCGTTGTCTGCGGCTCCTGATTTGGCCGGCTGGCCGTAAGCGTGTACGTGCGTCACTGCCCATTGGATCACTGCAACCCCGAACGTGCGAGCAGTGTTGCGAATTTGCACAGGAATCGCAACTCACCGCGCGGTCAATAAAGCCGCTCTAGCAGCGTTTGGGAACAATCCCGAACACCGCTACCATGATTGGGCAAAGCTCTCCGGCGGACTCTCGCCGCACGCCCCAAGGGCCCGAAATCGGCTGATCGCCGCTCTCGGCGCGTGCAGATTCGGGAAAAACAATTTTTCCCGGATGCTACTAGCCGCGCGGAAGGGTCTCTGACGGTGTGCTGGGATCTAGGTATTTGGCCAACTTGCCCTGCAGATACGCGATCGCCTTCTTGCGCCACAAAAGACCTGGATCTCGCCCGCGAAATTGAAGGGTGCCATCGCCAAAGGTCAGCGTCCCTTCGATTTTTACGACGAGATACCTGCCCGAGAAACTGGCCTTATGCTCGTCATTCCACACCACACCGATGCCATGGCGATTCTGCAAATAATCGCCCAATGCCTCGAGTCGGGTACGCGCTTCTGAATCCAGTATTTCGTACGGATAATCGAACTGCATCGGGCCGGCACTGTAGCCTGGAATCGACTCCGGCGACACCTCGGAAGAAGCGCAAAGAAAGGCGCGTCGACATAGGTTACCGCAGCTGATGTCGCGGTGAATCATCCCGGCCCGAGACAAAATAAAAACGCGCTGGATCTCTCCAGCGCGTTTTGGCTTGTACAACGAATTCGTTACGGAATCGTCACGGAATGGCCACGGCGCGGCAGACTTTGATGCTGTGGTATTCGCCGACCATGTTCAGAGTAGCCAGGCCGACCGTGCCCTGGTCGTAGGTGTCACTGATGGCACTGACCGCGACACTCTCGTAGGCGTCGTTGATCTCGCAGTGGAACGAATTGCCGACTGCGTAGAACGTGAGCTCGACCGTGGCGCCGCAGGTGAAATCGAAGAAGTCATAATCAGTCTTGCCGATTTGTGACAGGCCGTCGTCGATCTCGCTGAGTTCGAGGAACTGTCCCTTCGACTCTCCACCGTGGGGAACGCCACTCGTGTGACCACCGTCGGAACCCAGCGCACAGCCATAACCGGTATAGCCAGTGACCTGACCATTGTCCGCCACTGCCCGGGCAACCACACCGGCGCGGAACGGCTGCTCGTCGTAAAAAGCGCCTTCCGACCGCAACGAGGCAAAGATGACCACATTGTCCCAATTCTGCGCCTGGCCGATGACCGCCTGATGCCCAGGGCCGTTGGACTGGATGCTGCCCTCAGGAGTGTCGTTGAAGAACCAATCGGCGTCGTTGACTTCGCTGAAATAACCATTGTCCTCGGTGAAGCTGTCTTCAAAAAGAAGCTCGCGGACGCTGGGGTTGTTGTCGTCGCAATCGTCTTCGACCGGCACCCCATCGTTGTCGTTGTCGGTCGGAGCTGCCGGCGGCGGGGCAAATGCGCTGTTGAAGTGATTGATGAGCAGACGGTTGCGCTGGCCAAACCCGTTGTGGTCGCCATTGATGTTGTAATCGTTGCCGAATTCAAAGGTCAGTGTGCCGGCAATGACCCGGCCAGAACCGACCTTGTACTCGGCATAAACCGGCTTGTCAGCCGCGCCAGTGATGAGTATCTGGGCGTCGTGCGGCAGAATGCCGTCAAGGCTGCCCTGATGGGCCGATTCGCCAGCAAGCCAGGCAATCGAGCTATCGTTGGCGTCGTCGCCGGTGCCCATCTCGCCATCGGGGCCGACCACGAATGGGTGATGTACCGGGGCCACGTGCATGGTGTTGGAATCGCCGTCTTCAATCCGGGCATCATCTAGGCCCGGAACTGTATAACCAAATCCCTCGGGAACGTTGCCGGCCAGGTGCGCGACAAAAACACCGCCGCGGTCGAGAAACTCCGCGATGTGCGCCTGGGCAGCCGGGCTGCGCTGCGCTTCGTCCGCATCCGCGACACCCAGGTGATTCGACTCGAGAATGGCCACGTCAACAGAGGCCGGCACGCCCATAAGAAGCGACGACACCGAGCATACATCGTAATCCTGGCCAACAATTTTGTCGAAAATATTCTCGGGATCCGGAAACGCCTGGGGATAACGACCCTGCAGAGTCAACTCATTGCGGTTCGAGCACTCCTCAGCGGGATGCTTCCATGCCGGGCAGTCCATATCCGCGCGATAGATGACGATCGGCGCCTGTGTGACGCATGCCATTACCTCTTTCGGGATATTTCTGGCGTTGGGCGACAGATGGGTGAAATCGTCGCGCGGCTCCATGCGGGTCCTTATATACTCGACGTCTTCTTCGCCCCACGGCATGGCGTCCATCTCGCAGCCACTCGCGGCACCAAGGGCCAAAACGATGGCAGCCAGACTGGATAGTTTTTTGATTCGATAGGCTCGTGTGTTGGTCATTGTATTAATCCCCACCCTTAGTAGGTTCACTTTCCCGTAAAACTCGAAGCAGCCGTCGGAACCAAACTCCTTCACAGGGAGGATGACCTCGCTGGCGGCGGTGCTGGTTATGGCGACTTGGTTTTTCATCTCTCTCGTAAAATTACGTTCGGTGAACGGGTACCAGAATTGGCGAACGCAGAGATCCAGTCTGTAGTGAACCCCACCAAACACGACGCAGAGGGGTCTTTTTTCGAAATTTTTTCATAAATAACGGTAGGGAATCAGAGGGATCCCTAACCAAAGGTAGGCGGCTATGGGTTGGTAAATCACGGTTTCACAACCGTACTGAAAAGTAGGGTAGGTAGGTGCGGACCCAGTCTTGCACTGAGGCAAACATCAGGAAAACGCTGTTGTTATTCGCGAAATGGCTTCCTCGACATTGTTGCGTGAGTTGAAGGCGGAGAGCCGGAAGAATTCTTCACCCGATGGGCCGAATCCAGCCCCCGGAGTTCCAACGACCTGCGCCCGGTCGAGCAGCTGATTGAAAAATTCCCATGAGGGCATCCGGTTTGGGGTCTTGAGCCAGATGTACGGGGCGTGCTGCCCTCCATATACAGTGAAACCGGAATTGGTCAGGCTCTCGCGCAAGAGCCGGGCGTTCTCCATGTAAAAGCTGATCTGGGCGCCGGTCTGCTCGAGCCCCTGAGCGCTGTATACGGCCTGTGCGCCCCGTTGCACAATATACGAGGCGCCATTGAATTTGGTCGAATGGCGGCGGTTCCACAGGCTGTGGATGGCCACTGGGTCGCCGTTTTCATCTGCGCCCATCAGCTCGCGGGGAACCACGGTAAAGGCGCACCGAACCCCGGTGAAGCCCGCCCGCTTGGAAAAGCTGCGCATCTCGATGGCGCAGCTCTTGGCGCCATCGATTTCGTAGATCGAGTGAGGTAGCTCGGGGTCGGTGATAAACGACTCGTAGGCGGCGTCGAAAATGATGAGGGCACCGCGCTGGCGCGCCCACTCGACCCAGGTGCGGAGATACTCCCGGGTGGCAACTGTACCGGTCGGATTGTTGGGCGAGCACAAGTACACGAGGTCCACACTCTGATCGGGTGGAGGAGGTGCAAAGTCATTAGCCTCGGTGGCTGGTAGATAGACCAGACCATCGTACTGCCCCTGATCGTTGGCCCGACCAGTACGTCCGGCCATTACATTGGAATCGACGTATACTGGATATACGGGATCGGTTACCGCGACGATTACATCTCGGTGGAAGACCTCCTGAATATTTCCGCTGTCACATTTGCTGCCATCGGAAACGAAGATCTCGCTGCGGTCGATGGAGATTCCGCGCGAGGTGTAGTCGCCCTCGATGATGGCGTCGATCAGGAAATCGTAGCCTCGCTCCGGGCCGTAGCCGCGGAAGCTGTCACGTACACTCATTTCCTCGACAGCTCGCTTCATGGCGGTCACGATGGCCGGGCACAGGGGTTCGGTCACATCGCCAATGCCCAGCTTGATGAGCGAGGCGTCGGGGTTGTCGCGGAGAAACCCCGATACCCTGCGCGCGATTTCGGGAAAAAGGTATCCGGCCTGGAGCTTGCGGTAGTGCTGGTTGATGCGTATCACGGTCGGGGAGCATACGGATCGCTTGCCCGGTTGGCCAGGGGGGTGGGAGCGGATCACACCGGTCTGAGCTGCGCGGCCGGGCAATCGATCCATTGCGGGCGATTGCTCTACTTGTCAGGCGAGGCCGGCCGTGATACATCGCGCCCGCTACTACACACGGCCTCCGAGGCTGCCGTCCGTGGCCTTCGTCGGTCACTCGGGTCCGTTCAGTCGGTCTGTCGATTCGGTCTGCCGATTGAGTGGTCTCGAGTGTATCGCGCGGTTCTCGGCAGCCTGCGACGGGGTCGGCGGACAACGGAGAACTACTTTGGAACAACTGCGAGAACAATCCACCGGTCAAAACCCCATCAGTATGCGCGCATTGCTCGAAGCCGGAGTTCACTTCGGGCACAACACGGGACGCTGGAATCCGAAGATGAAGCAATACATCTTCGGGGCCAGAAATGGCATCCACATCATTGATCTGCAGCACACAGTGCGGATGTTCCGCCAGGCTTTTCAGGCTGTCATCGATGTCTGTGCCCGAGGTGAGCAAGTCATTTTTGTCGGAACCAAAAAGCAGGCTGCCGACGTGATGCGCGAGGAAGCCGACCGTTCGAGTCAGCTCCACGTGACCCAGCGCTGGCTGGGCGGAACTCTGACCAATTTCAAGACGGTCAAGCTATCGCTGGAAAGGCTGCACAATCTCGAAAAGATGGAAGAGGATGGCATTCTGTTCCAGCTCAGCAAAAAAGAGCAGATCGGTATTCGCCGGCAGCGAGAAAAGCTTCTCAAATCGCTGGGTGGCATCAAGGGCATGAGCAAGCTGCCCGGCATGATGTTCGTCATCGATCCGAACAAGGAACACATCGCCGTGGCCGAGGCGCGCAAGCTCGAGATTCCGGTTGTCGCGGTTACCGACACCAACTGCAATCCCGATCTGATCGACTACGTCATTCCCGGCAACGACGACGCCATCCGGGCGATCCGCCTATTTGCCGGTCGGGTCGCCGACGCTGCGATCATCGGCACGCGGCTGCACAAGGAGCGGGCCGCGGGCCGGGGCAAACAAGAAGAAGAGTACGAACAAGTCATCCACGTGAGCTCGGGCGGCGACGGGCCCAAGGTGGAGATCGCCCAGGGTGGCAGCCATCTCACGCCCGAGGCCTCTGCCTCGCCCGACGAGGAGTGATCTGGCGTGGCGACCGAGACTCGTACGGTTCACTCCACTGATTTTACTACCCGAGCGGTGCTGGCCGAGCGGCGGGTGCTGGTCGGGTAAGAGCTCAATCTGCGCAAGGAGAGAGAAATGGCCGCTGTTACAGCTGCGATGATCAAGGAGCTGCGCGAGCGTACTAGCTCGGGCATGGCCGACTGCAAAAAGGCCCTCGTCGAATGCGACGGAAACGTTGAAAAAGCGATTGAATATCTGCGCAAGAAAGGTCTGGCCAAGGCGGCCAAAAAGGCCGGACGCGCTGCTACCGAGGGGTTGATCGTCTCGTACATCCACGGCAAGGGCCGTATCGGGGTGCTCGTCGAGATCAACTGCGAGACCGATTTTGTCGGCCGCAACGATGACTTCCAGCAATTTGCCAAGGATGTCGCGATGCAGATCGCCGCGATGAATCCGCAATACGTCTCGGCCGAGGAAATCCCTGCCGAGGTGGTCGACAAAGAGCGGTCGATTCGCATGGAGACGGCCAGGCAGAGCGGCAAGCCCGACAAGGTGATCGAAAAGATCGTCGATGGTCAGCTCGCCAAGTGGAAGAAAGAGATCTGTCTTCTCGAACAGATGTGGGTCAAAGACGACAAGAAGACGATCGGCACGCTCAACCAGGAGCTCATCGCCAAGATCGGTGAGAACATTCGCATCCGGCGCTTCACGCGCTACGAGCTGGGCGAGGGCCTGGAGAAAAAACCGGACGATTTCGCCGCCGAGGTGGCCAAGCAGGCCGGTCTCACGTAATCTCCGTCTCGCCCATGTCAAAAGCGCCCAGCTCCCCGGCTCGTCCCGCCCATACCACCTCGGCAGGTATTCCGCCCAACCCGGCGCGAGATCGGGACTCAGGCCAGACCGCCGTTGCGGGCGGGCAGGTCTGCCGCCGGGTCCTGCTCAAGCTATCGGGCGAGGCACTGGTCGGAAAGGGCGGGTATGGAATCGATCCCGAGGTTCTCGACCTGGTAGCCGACGAGATCGCCGCGGCCGCGGCGCTGGGCGTCGATCTCGGCATCGTGGTCGGTGGCGGCAATATTTTTCGCGGTCTCTCGGCCTCGGCTCGGGGCATGGATCGCGCCTCTGCCGACTACGTGGGCATGCTGGCAACGGTCATGAATGCAGTGGCGCTGCGCGATGCGCTGGAGAAGCGCGATCTCGTCACCCGGGTGCTCAGCGCCATTGACATCAAGCAGCTGGCCGAGCCGTACATTCGCCAGCGCGCCATCCGGCACCTCGAAAAGGGCCGGATCTGCATTTTTGCCGCCGGCACGGGCAACCCGTTTTTCACCACCGACACTGCGGCAGCTCTGCGCGCTGTGGAAATCGGCGCCGAGGTATTGCTCAAGGCCACCAAGGTGGATGGAGTCTACGACAAGGACCCCAGTGTATATGCCGACGCACGCCGCTACCATCGAGTCTCGTTCGACGACGCGCTCAAAAACGACCTGCGCATCATGGATGCCACAGCGTTCGCCCTGTGCCGCGACAACGAGATGCCGATCGTGGTCTTCGACATGGCCAAGAAGGGAAATATCCGCGCGGTGGTGCGCGGTGCCGATGTCGGTACGACGATCATCAAGGACAACAAACAAACTCGATTCGCAGAGGTTTGACATGGTCGAAGAAGTGATCCTCGAAACCGAAGCAGGCATGACGAAAGCCATCGAGGCGTTCAAGCGCGACCTGTCCAAGGTGCGCACTGGTCGCGCCAACCTGGCGCTGCTCGATGGCATCAATGTCGAATACTACGGCACGCCCACACCGCTGAGCCAGGTGGCCACACTCAACGTGGCCGATGCCCGGCTCATCACGGTCAAGCCGTGGGACAAAAACATGATCCCGGTGATCGAGAAAGCCGTGCGCGCCGCCGATATGGGCATCAACCCCGTGGTCGACGCCGAGATGCTGCGCCTGCCCATCCCGCCGCTCACTCAGGAACGCCGCAAGGAGATGGTCAAACGCATCAAGAAAATGGCCGAAGACGCCCGCGTGGCAGTGCGCGCGGCCAGGCGTGATGGCAACGACCTGCTCAAAGAAGCGGAGAAAAGTAAAGAGCTGTCCGAGGACGAATCCAAGGTCGGACAGAAAAAAATTCAGGAACTCACCGACAAGTACGTCAAATCGGTCGACGAGATTTCTGCCAACAAGGAAAAAGAAATCCTCGAAGTGTGAGTTTGGTCCAATATTGGTCCAATTAGCGTCTGAGGTTGTTGCTGTCGGCCGAGTCGGCGTTTACTCTGCACTGTCATGGCACAACCGCCGAGCAATGCCGGTAGCCTTGTTGGACAGCGGCTGGACGAGTACGAACTCGTGGCGCTGTTAGCGCTTGGTGGAACCGCGGAAATCTACCTGGCCCGTCACGCTGGTGTGGCGGGATTCGAGAGGTACGTGGTGGTCAAGTGTTTGCACGACCATCTCGCCGACGACGCCGAGTTCGTCAAGATGTTTCTCGACGAGGCTCGTCTCGGCGCGTATCTCAACCATTCCAACATCGTTCAGACCACCGCGCTGGGCTCGCAAAAAGACCGCTATTACATGGTCATGGAGTATTTGGCCGGCATGTCCCTATCGTTCGTTATCCGCAAGGCGGCCGAGCGATTGCCGGGCGGGCGGTTGCCGGTCGATGTCAGTCTCGACCTGCTCATCCAGGCCTGTGCCGGGTTGCATTACGCCCATCAGCGGCGCGATTCGGACGGCAATCCGCTGCGCGTTGTCCATCGCGATGTTTCGCCACAGAATCTGGTCATATCGTTCGAGGGTGTGCTCAAGGTGGTCGATTTCGGCATCGCCAAGGCTGCGGTACGGGATACCCGCACGCAAAGCGGCACTATCAAGGGCAAATTTGCCTATATGTCGCCCGAGCAATGCCTCGGCGAGGACATCGATCGCCGCACCGACGTGTTTGCGCTGGGCATCATTGCCCACGAGCTTTTGACCGGAAAGCGGCTCTTTAAGCGCGAAACCACCTACGACACCTATCACGCCATTCTCGAGTGCAGGGTTCCGCCGCCCTCCGGGGTCAATTCCCAGCTCGACGCCGCATTTGATCCGATCGTGCTCGGGGCTTTGGCCAAGAATCGAGACGATCGCTACCCCAGTGCAGAGGCGTTCGGCGAGGCGCTGACCGCGGTTCTCCACAAGCGGGGCAAATCGGTGAGTCACGGTGCCGTGGCGCAGTTCTTCGAAAAGCACTTTGCGACCGAGATCGACGAGCACGGCGAGCGTATGCGAGCGCTGATAGCGGGCCGGAAAACCACTGTGGACGAGCAGCAATGGGACGACGAGGATGAATCCCAGCCCGCCGCGGAAGAAGAGGCGCTGCAGTCTGCCAAAGCGCTACCGAAGCTGCCCGGAGTCGCTGCGAACGGGGCAGAGGCGGCCGATACGGGCGATGACGTAGAGCGAGATGACGACGATGGGGCCACTCGAATCGAGCTCAATCCTCTCGATCGGGTTCAGCAAATGCACAGAGAGCTCACTGGCCAACAGGAGCGCGCAGCCGTGAATGCCCCTGGCAAAAAATCGGCTGCCAATGGAGTCTCGGGCTCGGTCGAGGTGAATATTCCGGCGCCGGCCGACCTTGTGCGCGGAGCGTCGGGGCGGATAGACACTGCCCGGGGACCCGGGGTGCCGGTGAGAACAGTTTCGTCATCCCCGTCCAGCAGTGCACCGGCCTCGGCCGGGCGACCGCCTGCGGTTGCACCTCACACCGCCCAGTCCGACCGACAATCGGTCGCCGCAGGGATGGTTGCGATCGGATCGATCGGTCCGTCATCCGGGCACGGTCCCGAGTTGGATGACGAGTCGGCCGAGGCCAAGACCATTATCGCCGGTGAGACCGGCCCGGTATCTGACCACCAGGGTGGCCAACCCGCCCCGGCAATGCCGGCGGGCCAGGTTCCCGATCTGTCGGACATGCGCACGCAGATCGCGCCGGCGTCGCATCCCCCTGCCGGGCAGGTGGCCTCGCCGTCCGGCCCGGCGGGTGCTTTTGTCGGTCCCGCCGAGCTGCGGACTCAGATCGCCGGGCAAGACAGACCGCCGGACCCTATCCCCTCGCCCTACGGGAGCCAGTTTCCCGGCCCGGCCGACATGCAGAATCAGTCTCTAGGCCAGAATGTTGGCCCAGGTGGCCCGCCCGGTGTAGACCCGGGAGCGGTCGGCGCCGGTGTCATGCCCGGGTATGGCGGCGTTCTCGACCGGGATGTGCAGATGCCCTACCCAATGCCTGCGCAGGCCAGACAGATGCATACAAACACGCATCTGCATCTGATGAACCGGCTTGCTCCGCCGCCCACGAGCATGCCGGTTTGGCTCTTGACGGTGATTTTTTTCGTATGCGTGGGCGTTGGCATGGGAGTCACCGTTCTTCTTGCCAGTTTTTTGTAGCCAGCTCTGCAATGAGCGAGGTGCCGATGCCGCGCCCGATTGCGCGAGCCTTTTCAGGTTCCGGGTGGCCGATAGTCGGCCTGGCAGCGGCGCGGGGCAAGTCCTTGAATGTCGATGTCGGCGCCGATGGTGATCGGGGCTGGCCGGTGGTCTATGGTCCAGATCGACAGTTGTCGGTTGTCGTTGCGGACGATTTCTCGGCTCTTGCTGGCCGGCCGGTGTTTCGGGCCATGGTGCCCGAACTGCAGCCGAATCGGCGGCACCAGGCGCACTCCGGCTCCGGGGCCGAGCACCAGTGTACGCGTTTCTGTCGACGTATCGGCGGCTGGCTGGCTCACTGCGAGCGGATTGCCAGCGGTTGAGATGGCCAGACGAAAGTCGGTGAATGGGTGGTTGTACTGCCCTGTTTCTGTGCTGGCAGTGGGATTGGCAATGAGAAATGCCAGGGCCAGACGGCTCTGATCGTCCGGCCCGATGTCGAGGACACAGCCGGGCGGCACAGATCGCCGATCCGGACCACACCCGCTGCCGAGCAAGGCCAATACAACGACCGCGACTCCTTGCTGGAGCGTCCGTGAAAGCGGCTCGGTCATGCGCGCTGCGGGCAGATTGGCGCTCGGGCAATCGGTCATGCGCGGCGCCGGCGCAACAAAAAAGCGGCGGCGAAAATCGCAGCGAGTTGCCAGAATGCCCACCAGCCACCCGCAGACGGATCGCCTGGCGGGGCCACGGAGCAGCCACCGCTTTTCGACAGTGCTGCCTTCTTGCAATCGCCGGGATCCGAGGCCTGGGGATAAATGGTGCAGATACCGTCGATGTCATCCGCTGCGGGAGATGTCTTCTTTGTCTCTCCACACTCCTGAAAGTTGAACATCGTGGCGTCTCTGATCGCCGGAGTCAGCGCGTTGCTCTGGCTACAGGAGGGCACCGGGTTGCCCTTGTGATCGAGGCGGAAAGGCTCGGCAGGGGCACGACATGTGTGATCCAGACCCATCAGATGGCCGACTTCGTGGGTGAGCGTGTTGGCCAGATCAGCCAGACAATTGGCATTGCCGCCACTCGATCCATTCGCCGAGACGGCAAAGTGGACCCCGTTGATCTCGATGTCCGCATCGAGGATTTCGCCATTGCGATCGCTTTCGGCGTCGTTGACAAAGTGCAGCGTGGTGAGGGCAGCTGCGTCCCGACTATAACATTGCTCTTGGTCTTCATCGGTGGCCGGTCGACACCATCTGCGATCGCGAAATTTGATGATGTTCGTGCCATCAAAACCGACCTCACCGCTCTTTTTCCCCTCGAGCCGGAACTCGAAATATGAACAACTGTCGAAGCTGTCCTGCCAGGTGGAGAATACGTCGTCTATGATGGCGAACTCGTTGTCGCCGGCAATCTGGCTAGTGCCTGCGCTGTCCAGGGTCAAGAACACACATCCCGATGACCAGCGCAGCGGCGCGCCATTATCATTGGTGGTGCGTACAAAATCGAGAGGCGGCGTTTCGTCGCCCGGCAAAGAGAGGTTCTTTGCCGCTGGCCCCGGGTTGGCCCGATTGAGAGCAAGTACCTGCAATACCGGCCTGGCAAGAGCGCTGGCTCGCTTTTCGGTGAGTCCAGAGCGGCTCGCCGCAACGGTCAATTCAGCGATATCGCCCGGGGCCAGAACTGGCTGGCCAGGGAATTGGACCATGCCGATTCCGTCCACCGTGCCGCCCATCTGGCTCACTGTCACGTCGCCGCCACCGCGGTTGCGGACGACCGATTCAGTGACGATCCGGCCGCCAGACCAGTAGGAGCGGCTGGAAACCACCTCTCCCTTGAGCGTACTGGCGATACTGACCGGCGCTGCTTTTTGTGGTTGGCCAGCAGACACAGTGTCAGCCGGAACCTGGCGATTGGGTTCGGCGCGGACCTCGGGCGAGTGGATGACCCAGCCTGCGACCGACCCGACAACAAGAACTAGGATCGATGAATAGCGCACTTTCCCAGCCTAGCACAGCGTGATACAAGCTGCCCACCATGGCATCGCCATCTGTTGAGAATCGTACGGACGCTCCGGCCAGCAATGGGGTACGTGTGCGGATTGCACCATCTCCCACTGGAGACCCCCATGTCGGCACGGCGTATATCGCACTCTTCAATTACGCGTTTGCCCGCAAAGAGGGTGGAACGTTCCTGTTGCGCATCGAGGACACCGATCGCTCTCGCTCGCGCGCCGCCAGCGAGGAGGCGATCCTGCGCGCTCTGCGCTGGATCGGCCTGTCGTGGGACGAAGGTCCCGATGTGGGCGGTCGGTTTGGACCGTATCGTCAGTCCGAGCGCGCCGCGATCTATCGCCAACACACTGAGACGTTGATTGAACGCGGCCGCGCATACCGCTGTTTTTGCACCCCGGAGCGCCTCGACAACCTGCGCGCCAAGCAGCGAGCCGAGAAGGCAAAACCCGGCTATGACGGCCATTGTCGCGACATCGATCCGGCCGAGGCCAAGCGGCGCGCCGCCAGTGGCGAGCCCCACACTGTGCGCCTGGCCACTCCCTCGGAAGGCTCCACCGTATTCGTCGACCGACTGCGCGGCGAGGTCGACATCGCCAACAGCCAGATCGACGATCAAGTTCTCCTCAAGTCAGATGGTTTTCCGACCTATCACCTGGCCAATGTAGTCGACGATCGTCTCATGGAGATCAGCCATGTGATTCGGGCCGAGGAATGGATTTCGTCGACGCCCAAACACGTCATGTTGTACGACGCATTCGGCTGGGATCCGCCGGTATGGATCCACATGCCGCTCTTGCGCAATCCCGACAAATCCAAGATCTCCAAGCGCAAGTATCCAGTCTCGATCGACTACTACCGCGATGCCGGCATCTTGCCCCATGCTCTGCTCAACTTTTTGGCCATCATGGGCTGGTCGTTTGGCGGCGATCGGGAAAAATTCACCCTCGAGGAGATGATCGATGTCTTTTCGTGGGACCGAGTGTCTCTGGGCGGGCCGGTTTTCGATCCGGGCAAATTGCGCTGGCTCAACGAGAAATACCTTCACGACCTATCAGACCAGGAGCTGGTCGACGCTCTTTTATCCTGGCGGCTCGGTCGCGAGCATCTTCTGCGCATCGCTCCGCTGATGCGGCAGCGGATGAAGAGGCTCGACGAATTCATCCCGGCCACCGAGTACTTTTTTTCCGGCGACCTCGACTACAGTTCGGTGGCCGACAAGCTGAAAATCGGTGATGTGGCCAAAAAAGACGTGAGCAAGGCGATCTTGACCTTGATCGAGCGGTATGAGGCCATGCCGGCCTGGACCGCTGAGAACCTCGAGCAGACGTCGCGCGCCTACTGTGAAGAAACCGGCTACAAGACCAAGCATGTATTCATGTTGCTCCGCCTCCTGGTCACCGGGCGCAAGGCCTCGCCGCCTCTTTTCGACACCATGGCAGTTGTCGGCAAGGACCTCACGCGACGGCGGCTGCGCCTCGGCGCCCAGTTCATCGCATCCCATCGCGGGCCGGCGTCGTGATCATCGTCAGAGTTCTGGCTCGCCTGTACCGGCGGTTTTTGCTCGACTCGTGGCGGCACATCGACCGCGAGTGTGCCGCTGAGGCGGCCGAGGAAGAGCGAGCGCGTCTGGCCGGTGCACAAGCGGCCGACCAGTCCGACAGGCGCGGCGGCAAGCGCAGTGGCAGGCGCAGGGCCAAAACGCCTGCGCCGCGGACGTCTCGAGCGCCCGACGCCACCTGGTATGACTGGCGGGTCATCGTGGTGCTCGTCGTGGTTGCGGTGTCGTTAGCACTTCAGGAGTACTACGGTGATCGGGGCGTCTATCGCGAGGTATTTCCCTATGACCGAGATGATCCGTACTGGACTCTCAAGGGCTTTGCCTGGTGGTCGGGTTGGCGATTTTTCGGCTATGTGATCATCCCGATGGTGGCCATCTGGCTCATGCCGGGCGAGCGAGTGCGCGACTATTATCTGAGTGGACGAGAATTCTGGCGCCACTTTCGCATCTACCTCTTGCTGTTTGTACTGGTATTTCCGGTGGTGGTCATCGCTGCTCAGAACGAATCGTTTTACCGCACCTATCCATTCTACAAGTGGTCAAATCGCTCTTCCTTCGATTTTTTGGCCTGGCAGGGATTGTACGCGTTGCAGTTTTTGTCCCTGGAGTTTTTCTTCCGCGGCTTCATGCTGCGCGGACTCGGCCGGGCCATGGGTTCAAAAGCCATTTTTGTGATGATCGTGCCCTATTGCATGATCCATTTTGGCAAGCCACTGGCCGAGACCCTGGGCGCGATCTTTGCCGGGATCATCCTGGGCACGCTGGCCATGCGGACCCGGTCGATGTGGGGTGGAGTTGTCATTCACATCGGTGTCGCGGTCACGATGGATGTGCTCGCTCTCGGCCACTGCCCGCCGGCCGAGAGCAATTTGCCCTGTAAAGGGCACTGAACAGAAAGGCATTCGTCGTGGCTCGAACGAGACCGTTCTTCATGCTGCCATGGGACGATCTCAAGTTTGTGCCGGCAGTTTCGCACCACGGCGGCGGCGCGGGCTCTCAAGGCCGATCGCTCTCGGCCAGGTGCCAGCTACCCACGATCACGCTGCCAGCGCTCGGTGAATGATCCCGGTTAGTTCGCCGCGGAGACCATCTGCTGCAGGTCGTCCATCAATTCGGCCGCCGCGACCTTCCACGGCGCGCAATCGGGTTTGAGTTCGAGCGCCTGGGCAGTTGCCTCAGCGCGCGTGCGCCCATTGGCGGTCAGGAATGCGATGGTCGCGCTGAGCTCGAGAGCACGCCAATGCATGTCCGCCATTCGCGCAACCGCGGCTCGATAGGCCGGACTGAGCTCCTCGCCGAACAAGTCGTCCGGCACCTCGCCAAGTTCGTAACAGTATTTGTTGCCGTCGTCCCAATCCTCGGTGGTTTCAACAACCACTCCCGTGGTCACCGTGTCGCGTAGACCATCGGAGAGTTGACGACTGTACGGACCGTAAAAGCGATAGGCAAAGTGAATGTTTTCGAACGCCGGGCAGCCCAACCATTTCAACAGATAAGCCTCCTTTTGCATTCGTATGCGAGTTTCGATCCGGCCATCACTGGCCTGTATCAGAGCCAGCACTCCTCGTATCGCGGCGAGCATTGTCGATTGTTCCATGGTTCCCCTCGTGCTTCGTATCTCTGGTCAGGTGTTAATTAAGCCCGGTCTGACGGATGTGGCGCAGTCTCTGAAACTCCGGATGATCAATGAGGCGTTGCATGAGATGACCAAACTGCTGCGCCGGGTTGAACCCATCTTGCACAAGCAGCCGCTCGGTCCGGATCTGCAAGATGAATTGGCTCTCGATACAGTCGCGGCCTGCCCATGGTACACCCTCCTTGCGCTGCAACCTGAGAAATCTACCCGAAGGGTCCGACAAACACATAAACATGTGAAATTTTAGATGGTTACGCTACCTTTATGCCATCGTACGAGGGCGATTTTCGGCATCGCATCAGGTTGCTCCGAGGCTGCGGTTACCCCGTCGATTGGCCGGTCGAAAACCTGGTACGACCGATGCTGTATGGGTACATTCCGGGATAGGATCGCAAGCGAAACCAACATGGCCCGGGCAGGCAGTCAGTATCGGTTCGGAGTGCAAATCGCCAGTGGCGGAATGGCCGACGTATTTGAGGGACGTGTGGTCGGCGCCGAGGGATTTGCCCGGCCGGTTGCGATCAAGCGCATGAAGCTCGAGCTGTCGCGCGACCCGTTGTTTGGCCAGATGTTTGTCCGCGAAGCCCGGCTCGCGTCACTGCTGCACCACGCCAATATTGTTTCGGTCCTCGATTTCGACCGCGACCCACAGGGCTCTTTGTTTCTGGTCATGGAGTATGTGTCCGGGATCGATCTGGCCCGATTGATGCGCACGGGCCCCGTCCCTATCGAACTGGCAGTGCACATCGTCGCATCCATGTTGCGCGGCCTCGCCCATGCCCACGAGTTCCAATACAAGGGCCGTTTTCTCGGCATTGTGCACTGCGATGTGTCGCCTCATAACACGATGATCACCTGGGATGGCGCGGTCAAGATCGTCGACTTCGGGATTGCTCGGGCCCTGGCTCGAGCGCACTGGTCCATCCCGCCCGGGTCGGATTGCCCCGATGGGCTGGCCAGCGATCTTACCAGTGGGCTCGATAGCCGGGCCGGTGCCTCGCCGCTGGGCAAGCTGAATTATATGAGCCCGGAACAGGCCCACGGCGTGGAACTCGACGGCCGCGCCGACCTGTTCTCGACCGGAGTGGTTTTTTACGAGCTGCTGACCGGGCGCCGGCTCTTTGTCGGTCGCGATCGCGTCGAGGTGCTGGCTCAGCTCTTGCGCAAAAAGATCGCACCACCCGAGATCTATCGTCCCGGCATCCCGATCGGATTGGTCGCGCTTTGTATGCGCATGCTGGCCCGCGATCGCCGGGCACGGCCGGCCAGCGCTCGGTGCACTCTCGATGCACTCGTTGAAGTCATGGCACAGTCTGACCTCAATACACACGCCGATGCATGTGGCAGCGCGGCTCTCGGCAAATTTCTGCGCTGTCGCTGTCCCGAACAAGCCCCCCAGGTCGTCGCCAACAGGGCAGTGTTTTTGAGCAATCGCTCGGTGCCGCTATTGCCATCCCAGGTCATGAGTTCCGGCAAGAGCGAGGTCGATCGCATGATGGGCGCTAGTACCCGCACAGCGCTACCACCCGCCGGCTGCGCGACAATCGCCCGCGATCCGCACAGCGCATTGTCGCCCGGGATGTCACACCGGCGCAGACGTGTCGCTCTGTGGATCTCGAGCGCGGTGTTGCTCGTTGCCCTGGCCATCGCCACAGCTCTGGCTGCAGGGTAAATCGATCTCGACAATCATCGCCATTCTGGCCAGCACGCCGCCCGCTCGACCGATATTCGCTTGCCCGCGAATTGCTCTTGTGGATTACTTTGGGCTGAGCGCCGAAGCCGCCACCGTCCACTCCCACTTAAAATAGACGACCACATAGTCTTTGTTTCTGTGGCCCGATGGCATAACTATGGTCTGGACACCGTTTGTGGCATTCTGCTTGACGTAATCCCACGCTTTCCATTTGCCGAGGTCTTCATAGGCTGGGACAGTTGTTCCCTCGTAGATGCCGATCCAGTCCCGATCATCGTTGGGCTTTCCAGTCGTTTGGTAAGTCACCCTCATGCAGGTGTCGGTGCGCTCAAGATCTATTGTTGTTGTTCCTTCGGTATCGGCCGCAGCCTGGCTGCTCACGAGGAAAAAAGCCATGAGTGCAGTGAGCAGAAATACGCTCCATTTGATCGTTTTCTCCGGGTTCATTCTCGTATCGCTCCCTTTATTACTCTCGGTGATTGTTGTGGTGGCTAGACATGGTGCTAGTTGTATTAAATTGAGCTACTATATAGAATTACCAAAAGCACTGCCATTGGGACAGTCAGATTTGGCAGGTTGTGTGTCGCCGCGATGATAACAGCGATAAGTTGAGTATTGTCGTTTTCCTTGCAGTTCATAACCTGTGGCATTTTTCACGATTCGCATGTCAAAATAGGCACCGGCGAATGCTGCTGCTACGTTAAAAAATCGGATTTCTCCATTCCAACGATTGCGCACATTATTTATCTGTTTGAAACCCCAACCGTAACTAGTTGGCTCATGTACTAACTCATGCTTATTAGCACAAGAATAATTGTCCGTATACAAATCGCCTTTGCAGTCATTAGATACACGTCTTGCGTCATTGGCACAGTGCCAATGCCCGTAGATAACACCAATGATCGAAGAACCATCGACAATATTGTTCCAATTTAATCGGTTTTCACGATGCTTGATCACGACAATCGGCAATTCAGGATCATATTTTGCGTTACGCCATCGATATCCACCAAAACTGCCAATTTGTTCATCGGGGTTCATAAAGTGCGCCAGAAAGTTAGCCGAGGCTGCCGCGCTTTCCCCTAACGAGACCAGATAAAACGATCCTATGGATACGTGGTAGATTCGGTGAGCATAGTACAGCATGTCGATTGATCCATCGGCGAGCCACTCGGTATAGTCGACTTGCCTTGTCTTTTTATTCTTGTGCACCCGGGATTCCCAAAAATAGGTGCGTTCATCAGGGGCTGTCCCGAACTTATCGTGATTTCCGCGCGCATCGACCACAGTCATGTTGTGTTTGTCTACAAACGTTTTAAACATATTACCGTACTGGGTACGCCCTAAATTATCCATATTGAGATCGCCAGAAACGGTCAACAATGGTATGTGGTTGATAAGCATCCGATTCAGTACATTCGCCATGGTTTCATTGGTTTGTACATGGTAATTTCTGCTATAAAAATAACCATATTGAGTATCTGCTGCTGACATGAAATGGGTTGGCACTCCCTGTCCTTCAATGAAAATAGTATACGTGGTGTTCATTGTTGGGACTGACCAGGTCACCATGACCTGGTAATCTCCTGGTTCAAGTTGCATTGTGATGTTTGCATATGTGTTATCTTTACGCTCGGCCAGCACCGTGTTATTTTTGTCAAGCAGCTGAATCCAGGGCGCAGGCCCGTGAGATGGCAGGTGTGCCAGGGGTGCCACATTGATCGTTACAGTACCCGCGTTTATCACGTTAAAGGTATAGAAGTGCTTATTTCGGTCTCCCCTCCTGCAACCTAAAGAGGGTGCACTTGCATTGAGGTGTCTTGTAATCCGGTGTCCTTTATAGGTAAATCGACAATCTATGGGCCAGGACGACGAACTTTGGCTATCCTCTATATGGGTAAATTCATCGGGTGCGCACGCAGCGGACATGGTGACGATCACTGCTATGAGCAGGCCGAATCGGGGGATGGTGGATGGGCCATGCGTTGAGGCACAGCGACGAACGATCTGTTTCATGGTATTCGCTCCTGTTGTGGTTTGAGGTTTTGTTAACCAGGTCGGTACTGAGTAGCGGTGAGTAGTCAGGTGGACAAAGCCGTCTACTGAGGCACCAGTTCCGAGGGTTGCAGCGTGTATTTCGCTGCTCTTACTTAGGTCCACGCAAACCGGCGCCACACCCCTCACCGATCAGATCGCCAATCGATCACATTTTACGGCGGGCCGAGATGGGCCAGGGCCACCCTGCCGGAGCGCCGAGCGCCGCTTTTTGGGCGCCTCTCCGGTACCGGTCACCTGCGAATCAGCGTCGCGCTCGGCCGAATCCCGGCACCAACGTGCGGCACAACCGATCGGGATCGGCCACGCCCTGGGTATCGAGCCAGCGGCGGGCCTCAGAACGTTCTCTGTCGCCGGCGTCGCCACCGGTGAGCTTGCCGCGATGCCAGCGCGCAGCCTGCACCAGCAGCGCCGAATCACGGCGCCCGAGCTCGGCGATGGCCTGGTCGAGCAGACCCACAGCGGACGCCTCGTCATCGGCCAGGCGGGCGATCCCGGCCCGGCCCAGAGCAGCCAGAGCGCGGGCCAGCGGGGCGGGATTTTTGTCCAGAGCGCGAGCGATCTGACGGGCCGATCGCAGGTGCCCAGCCCGGGCATCCCGGTCAGCAGACATCATCGCCTGAGCGATCGCCAGGCGGACGCGAGCGTAGTCGATCTCGGCTCGAACCAGAGGGACGCGGAGCAAGAACGAACGTTTGAGCGCTGGATATTGCTCGGCCATATGCGCGACGCCGACCTCGGGCCGGTCGCGATACAGGGCGACCTCGCACAGCGAGTGCAAACCGTAGAAGTGCTGCACCGTGTAGATCTCGGTCCAGGGCACCCAGGCCGCAAACGCTTCGTCGAGCTCGTGCTGCGCGCCTTCGGGGTCATCAGCGACCAACCAGGGGACAATCAAACGGCTGCGCAAGCTGACCTGGAGATAGCGGTCGCCGCGGCGCTGGGCGCCGCGGATGTAGTCGGGAAGCCAGCGGGCCAGATCGCGCAGGTCCCCGGCCTGCATCAGGCAAAAGCAGCGAAATAGCCGTACCGTGTCGGTCTCGAACCCGGCGGATTGGGTGTGGGCAAGCAGGAGGTGTTCGCCTTCGCGCAGGCATTCCAGCGTCGCCGCCCAATCGTTGTCCATGAAGTAGTGCACGCCAGCCCGGGCGAAGAGGGAGTAGGCGCGGGACAGCGGAACGTCGGAGCGAGCGGCCAGCTGCTGGGCCCGGTCGGCCACTGTGCGGCTGCGCCCGGACATCTGCGAGGCCAGAAAAAACGCCTCCAGCGACAGGGCGCGGGCGATCCGGGTGGGTTCGCCGAGATCGAGCGAGAGGCGGACGTGGCGGGCCTGATACTCACTGGCGCGCAGGTAGTCGACCAGATTGAGGCCCATGGTCACCGTCTTGTAGAGTTCCAGGCGGCTCAGATCGCGAGCGCTGAGTTCGCTGGCGCTGCGCTCGGCGTAGCGCATGCCGCGCAAGCGCAGGCGCACGCGCTGCCAGGCCAGCGCGATCAGGGCCCGCCGCGGGGTCGGGGCCAGGCGCTGTCCGATCTCGCCGAGCACGCGATCGACGGCCTCTACGCCGGTGGCCAGGTGACCCGAGAACAGTTGCTTTTCGGCGGCCAGGCGCTGGCACTCGAGGCGGGTATCGCGATCCCGGGCGAGGTCGGCAGCGGCCAGATAGCGCTCGGCGGCCTCGGCGTTGCGGCCGCAGTTGGCGAGGGCCCCGGCGTGCGCCAAGGTGAGGCGCAGAGCCCGGGCGGGGTCGTGCTCGCCGAGCTCGAGGGCGGTCCGGTAGAGCGACGCCGCGTGGTCGAATGCGAGCGCTTCCATGGCCCGTTTTCCGGCCAGATCGGCGTAGTCGGCGGCGCGCCGCTCGTGTCCGGCAGCAGCCAGGTGGACGAGAGCCAGCTCGGGGCTGCGCTCGAACAGGCCCTCATCCTCGAAGGACCGGGCCAGCCGGGCGTGGAGTCCGCGCCGCTCCTGAGTGGTCAAGCTGGCGAGCACGGCCACTCTGATGCGGTCGTGGTGGTACTCGATGGGATCGCTGGGTCGAAACCCCGGACTGTGCACCAGGCGAGCATCGCGCAGCGGGGCAACGACGCGTTGATACCCGGTGAAATCAAGCCCCGCGGCTCGGGCCATTGCGGTCTGCGCGATGGGAGCGCCGGCAGCGGCGACGAGTTCGATGAGATCACGCGAGGCCGCGGGCAATCGTCGGATACGAGCGATCAACGCGTCTTCGAGTCGGGTTTGTCGGATGGCGCTGGCGCCGGCCTCACTCACGTAGTCGACCAGTTCGCGTATGAACAGGGGGTGCCCTCCGGATTCGCGAGCCAGCTGGCCGGCGATGGCCGCGTGCGAGGCCTGGTGATTGGACGTGGTGTCGGGAGCGCCGGCGCGGTGCAGGAGTTCGCGGCTAAGCGCGACCGCGTCCGCCGCCGGCAGGACATCGAGGTCGGTGAGCACGGGCCGGCCGGGCAGGGACTCGGGGCTCGGTGATCCCGGCTCCGGTCGCATCAGCAACAAGAGCAACAGCTTCGGCGCTGCCGGGGGCTGGGTCAAATGGCGGAGGAGCAGCCAGGTGTCGGCTCCCGCCCACTGCATGTCGTCGATGAAAACGATCAGCCGGGTGCGCTCGGCGATGCGGGCCACGAGGATGCGCAGGGCGTCGAACACGCGCTCGCGCATCTCCTGAACATTGACCCCGTCCCAGGCTTCGGCCCCCTTCAGGGCCTTGATCCGGCCCAGCACTGGGAACGGTTGCACAAGCAACCCGGCCGACTTCGGCACCAGCTCGGCGACCTCTGCATCGGGTAAGCGGGCCAGGTATCGAGCCAGAGAGTCGACCACGCCGTCGGCGCCCTTGAACGGGACACTCTCCCGCTCGTAGCAGCGGCCGCGCAGGACCAGGGCGTCGGCCGTGGCGATGAAACTCTCGGCGAGCGCTGTCTTGCCCACCCCCGAACCGCCGCGGATCACGCACGTGACCGGCCGTTCGTCCATGGCCGCGCCGAGCCGAGCGAGTTCGTCGGTGCGGCCGACGAAGAGCTGGTCGGCGGGAAACCGGCCCGAGCTCTGCGATGCCGCGGATCCGGTGATGGTCTGGCAGGCGTCCCCCCGTTCCAAACGTCGCAGGATGTCTTCACCGCAGGGTCGCCTGGCCGGCTCGCAGTGCAAGAGCTCCATGCACAGCGCGTCCAGATCCGCGGATACGCCGGAGGTACACTCGCGCGGGGCAGGCGGCGCCGTATCGTCCCGTCGCAGCACGATGTCCCGTTGCAGCATGATGTCGGCCAGCTCTCTCGCGAACGGAAGTCGCCCGGTGAGGGCTTGATAGAGCATGACGCCGACCGCGTAGTAATCGCTGGCCGGGCCGGCCTCGCCGCGTCGAAACTGCTCCGGTGCCATGTATGCGAGAGTACCGACGACGTCGTTTTCGGATAGAGGATCCGGCTCGGCGGTGTCGACGACGACCCCGAAGTCGAGAATGACTGCGCGGCCGTCGCGCGTGACAAGAACGTTGGAAGGCTTGATGTCGCGATGCACCTTGTTGAGCCGGTGCAGGGCAGCAAGCCCGCGAACGACCTGTGCTAGAACGTCGCGCAAGCGATTCTGGTCCCCGGGAGCCGCGTTCAGATAACGCAGGAAGTCGACGCCGTCGACCAGTTCCATGGTGAAAAACCAGCGGCCTCCGGCCTCGCCGAGCTCGCCGAGCATGACGAGGTTGGCATGCTCAATACCAGCCAAGCAGCGAAACTCCTTTTTGAACCAGTCCCGCGCCTTGGGGTTTTGTGACCGGAGCACCTTGAGGGCGACCGGCGTTCGAGCCTCTTCATCCCAGGCCTCGTAGACCGTGCCCATGCCGCCAGAACCGAGCTCACGAACGATCCTGAACCGCTTGCTGTCGAGTTGAGGAGGTGGCTCACTCTTTTTCCTGGCCACGGCATTGGTGGCTTGCACACCGAGCCTCGTGCTCGTGGGGGTGTCGTCCATCAGCGCGGCCAGGTCGCCGTGTCCTCCGCTGCCACCGAAGAGGTCATCGGTCTCGCGGTCACAGTGGAGCATCTCGGTCAGCTCGTCCGCGAGCGCCGGATCCTGGGCACGGACCCGAGCGACCAGCAGGAATCGCTGTTCATCGGGCAGAACACACGCCTGGTCGAAGAGGTCCATCAGATGCTGGTAGCGCGCCGGGGTCATACCGCATTGGCTCGCCGGAGCTGGGCCCGCATCCAGGCCCGAGCCTGGCGCCAGTCTTTCTCGATCGTCGACACCCCAACCGAAAGCACGCTCGCCACTTCGGGAACCGTCATGCCGGCAAACACCCGTAGCTCGACGACGCGGGCCTGCCGGGGGTTGAGCTCGGCCAGATGGGTGATGATGCCATCGAGGGCGAGTGCGTTCACCATGGCCGTGCGATGGCGCGAATTGACATCATCGATATTCTCGACATCTTCGAGCGGAATCCGAGTGAATCCAGCGCCGCGCTTTGCCGCCCGGCGTCGGCGTTCGCGATCGATCAAGATCTGCCGCATCGCGGTGGCAGCAATGGCAAGATAGTGCTCGCGATCCGCGAATTGGGCCGCTTCGTACCGTGCCAGGCGCAAGAAAACCTCGTGGAGCAATGCGGTGGGCTGCAGCGTGGACGCAGACGATTGGCGCCGGAAATGTCTCTTTGCCAGAGCGTGCAACTTGTCGTAGACGCGTTCGAATAGGTCGCCCGATTGTATGTGGTATTGCTGTTGTTTCATGATTTCTGCTGGTTCATAGAGCCAGACCAGAAAGCACCACGACGTATTGACGGCACCGATTTGGGATGTTTAAAACTGATGCCCCGGACGGCGGCCTGGTTACGCGATTCCGCCGAAACACGACTCAATCGGGCTTTGTCGCAGCTCTCCATGCGCGATACAGATGCTGGCCGAACTAAAGTCCGCACTCACAAGCGGCCAGTAGGCACCAGCTGGCGATTACATGAAATCTACATCAAGGGTAAGGTGCAGTGAAAATGTCTGTATTGTACCGTCGACAAACAGTGAATACCATCGATTTTCTGCTGATTGCGAAACGCGATTTGGCGGCCGTACTACAGTTTTTACGCAAGTCCGCCGACAGCATCGGATTGCCGCAGAAAATCAAGAGGATATGATTATTCTATCAAGATGATATGATCATTTTATCAAACAATCATCATCGATCCGCCTGCGCAATCTGTGAAAAGCAGTGAATTTACACCGCTATATGGCGCGAAACCTCGGCTTTGAGGTGGGCGGGCCTACCTTGTACGGGACGCAGCCAAACGTTACCGGACCTCATTCCGACTCGCAGCAAGGTTTGCGACAAAACCACTCATCGAAAGATCGCGGCGAAGAACTCCTGCATGTGCTGCCATGATTTGCTGTCTGCTTCGGCGTTGTATGCTATCGGCAGGTTGAACTTGGCGGCGTATTCGTCTGCGCCCTGGTTGGTAAAAGCGTGCGTGGCTCCGGGATAGGACTCGAATCGGTAATCGACCTGGGCCGCTGCCATTTCTTTCTTGAATGAATCGATGTGCTCGGGTTTGACCATCGGGTCGTCGGCGCCGTGACAGACCAGCACCTTGGCTTTGACCTGATTCGGCTGGGCCGGCGCGCTGGTGGCCAGGCTGCCGTGAAAACTCACCACGCCGTCGAGGTCGATGCCCATGCGCGCCATGTGTAAGACCACGCCGCCACCGAAGCAGTACCCGATCGCCGCCATTCGATCGGAATCCACTGTCTCGTGGGTCCGCAGCAGGTCGAGAGCCGCCTCGAAACGCTGTTTTGCTCCGCTCATGTTGCTCATGACCTCACTGGCAAATCTGCCAGCGTCGGTGGGATGGTCGGCCACTTTGCCGTCACCGTACATGTCCACGGCCAGCGCGGTATATCCGAGTTCGGCCAACATGCGGGCCCGCTTGCGGACATACTCGCCGTGACCCCACCACTCGTGGACCACCAGGATGCCGGGACGGCTGTCCAGGCGGTTCTTGTCATAGGCCAGGTAACCCTTCATGGATAGGCCACCGGCCTCGTAGGTGACTTCCTCCGACACCACCTCGGGATCACCGAGCGGTTGGGTCACCGGGGGCTGAACGACGCTTTTCTGCCCACAAGCGACCGGCAGGATAAGAAAGAGTGCGGTGACAAATGCGAACTTGCGCATGATCTTCTCCGATATCGTCTGGTAGACCTGAGAACTGCATTCACGACGATGCAACTGATCGAGTACCGTGAATCATCTACAGGGGTACGAACTAGGTATCGATGCTGTTTTCAGGTCCGGCTCGCGGCGGATCTTGGGCGAGGGCGCGATCGATGTCAAGCAGGCCAGGTGAGTGAGATTGGCCAGATCTCGCCCGCTCTGGTTCACATCAGCTCGATCTCGCATCGATTGGCCACCGCAGTCACTTGATGATCGATTGCTGGAGCTGTGCACGACTCTCGCGCAGACGGAGTTCCTCCGCCGCGTAATCCGACTCGCAACGAGCCATGGCGAGGAGCTCGAACGCTTCTCCGAGCGACCCGCTGCGCCTCATATTCTCGATGAAGCCGACGCCGCTCGAAACTCGCTATCAGTCCGCGCGGGTTTCTTTCCGATCGAACAGATAACCCGCGCAATACATCGCCAAGAACTCCGCTGCTGGCGAGTACCACTCGATGCCATAACACACCCCATTGTTCGAGCGAATTGGTTGGCCCGAAGCCCGTGTCCACCAGCCTCGCGACCACGCAGCCAGTGGTGTACGATGGCCAGCCGTGGAATCTACCAATAAAAATGCCAGACAGTGGTCACCTGCTTCGTGGAAGTCCAAGACTGCGACGCAACAAGCGCAGTATCCCGATGCCGACGCGGTCGAGGGCGTGGTTGAACAGATCTACCAGCTGCCGCCGCTGGTCACCTCGTGGGAGGTCGAGACCCTCAAGCAAAAGCTCGCCAGGGCTTCCCGCGGTGAGTCGTTTTTGCTCCAGGGCGGCGATTGCGCCGAGAGATTCGACGAGTGTCAGCCCGACGCGATTACGTCCAAACTCAAAATCCTCCTGCAGATGAGCCTGATTTTGGTGTACGGCACCCGCAAGAAGATCATCCGGGTCGGACGCATGGCTGGGCAGTACGCCAAACCCCGCTCGGCCAATGTCGAAAGCCGGGGCGACGTCACTCTGCCGAGCTATCGCGGCGACCTGGTCAACCGCTCCGGGTTCACCTCCGAAGATCGCACCCCCGACCCCGAGCTCATGCTGCGCGGGTACGAACGCGCCGCATTGACCCTGAACTTCATCCGAGCCCTGTCCGACGGCGGCTTTGCCGACTTGCATCATCCCGAGTACTGGGATCTATCGTTTGTCAAACACTCGTCATTCTCGGACGAGTACGAACGCATTGTCGAATCCATCCGCGCCTCCATCGACTTCATGGAAGCTGTGGGCGGCGTCCATATCGACCGCCTCGATACGATCGATTTCTTCACCAGCCACGAAGGTCTGGCGCTGCCCTATGAACAGGCGCAGACCCGCCAGGTGCCGCGGCGAGACGGCTGGTACAACCTGTCGACACACATGCCGTGGATCGGTATGCGCACAGCGCAAATCGACAGCGCCCACGTCGAGTATTTCCGCGGCATCCGCAACCCGGTCGGGGTCAAGGTCGGTCCCGCCATGACCCCTGAGTGGCTCGCTGAACTGCTCGATATCCTGCACCCCGACAACGAGCCCGGACGGCTCACGCTCATCCACCGACTGGGCGCGTTTAAGGTCAAGGACAAGCTGCCCGAGCTGATCGAAACAGTGCGGAAAACCGGCAAGACCGTGCTGTGGACTGTCGATCCCATGCACGGCAATACCGAGACCACGGCCGATGGCATCAAGACGCGTCGCTTCGACAACATCTTGCGCGAAGTCGAACAGTCATTCGAGGTCCACGAGGAAATGGGTACCATTCTGGGCGGGGTGCATTTCGAAATGACCGGCGACGATGTGACCGAATGCATCGGAGGAGCGCGAGGACTGAACGAAAGCGACCTGAAACGGGCCTATCGCAGCCAGGTCGATCCTCGACTCAACTACGAGCAAGCCCTCGAGATGGCCATGCTGGTTACCCGCCATTTGCGCCATATGCAAAAAAAACGCAAGCTCGGCAGCAAGCCCGGCTAGCCGGGCTTGCTGTGATCGAAAGTGAGACATTCCAGGCCTTGCCGAAAGCCGGCCATGTCGACTCCCCCGATCACTTGTAGGCCATCGACTTCAGTCGTATCTGGCCAAACCCTCGAGGCCGGCGCGGCAACCGAGGTCAGGACTTATTGGCCTGGGGCAACAGAACCGTGAATTCGGTATACGTTCCTTCTTCCGAGTTCACGCTGACCGTTCCGCCGTGCAGATCGATGAGACCGCGCGCGATATACAACCCAAGCCCGGCTGAATCCGGTCCCGTCGAGGTGTGATGCTTGGCTGTCTCCACGTCGGTAAATGGCTCGAAGATGGCGTTATGCAGGTGCATCGGGATGCCCCGGCCATCGCCCTTGACCCGCAGCCTGACCCAATCGCTGCCAGAATTGCCGTCCTTGGTCGTATCGACTGCGATCAGGAGCTTGCCACCCTCGGGCGTGTGCCGGATCGCATTGGAGATGAGCTTCGAAGTGGCTCGCCGAATCTTGTCGGCATCGGCGTGGATGCGCGGCGTTGTACCGAGCTCGATATTCATCTCGAGGCCCTTGCTGTCCAACACCGACTCGAGCGCCGACGCCGCGTGCTTGACGATCTCGCAGAGATCGCACGGTCGGCGATACAAGGTGATACGACCCGAGTCGATGCGGCTCACGTCGAGCATCTCGTCCACCAGGTGCTTGAGCCGATGGGCGTTACGACGCAGTGATGCGATCGGCTTCTTCATCGTCTCAGGCATTCTGCCGAACCTCCCCTCCGCCATCAGATCGAGGTAACCCACGATACTGGTGAGCGGAGTGCGCAACTCGTGGGTGGCGATCGAAATGAACTCGATTCTCACCTCGTTGAGGCGCCGGAGCTCGTTGTTCTTGCGCTTCAGCTGCTTCTCGGATTCGTTCAGCGCGCGCGTGCGATGCCGAACCATCTGGTCGAGCTTGTTGGTCGCGGTGAGCAACGTCGAATTGTCGCCGCTCAGTGTCTCCTTCTTGTCTCCTGGCGACGTGGCTTCGGCCTCGCTGCCGATCGGCTCGACGCGCTTGCCCGGCACGCTTCCAGGTCGACTCGACAGCGCCTGAGTCCGGAGTTCGGCCTTGTCGAGCAACGCGCTGATCGTGGTATTGGCAGCGGCCAGGTCGGCTTCCAGCTCGGCTATGCGCTTGCGCGCCTGGGCCAGGGTAGTCGCCGGCTTACGATTCGCCTCACCGGCTTTGCCGGGCTTGGACTGCGATACAGACGATACCGTCGCAGGGGGCCTCTTTTGCATCCGCGTACGCTCTGCCATCGCTTCCGAATCCTGCGGCGCGTTCCTTACTATACGCCTCACCTCGCGCTCGGCACGCCGAAAAGTTGCCCGGTCTGTCATCCCGGTAGTTCTATAGGTACATGGAAAAAATCTGCTCCATCTGCGGGGCGACGTTCACCCCATCCTACGTCTATCAACTCGCAGTTACAGCCGATAAGCGGCGGCAGCACTTCTGCTCTCTGGATTGCCGCAAGGCCGGCCTGGGGGATGAAGCATTCCGAACCCGCCGCGCCCGGCGTATCGCCATCCTCAATCAAAAAGGAGGAACTGGCAAGACCACGACAGCAGTAAACCTGGCCGCTGGAGTGGCGGAGCGGGGTCACAAGGCCATTCTGATCGATACCGATGCTCAGGGCAACGTCGGGGTCTCGCTGGGCATCGCAGGGGAGAAATCCCTCTACCACGTGTTGGTCGAAGGAACCGACCCGGTGGAAGCGGCCATTCCAGTGCGCTCTTGCCTGGACGTCATCACCAGTGATTGCACCCTTGCCGCCTCCGAGATATGGCTGGCCAGACCAAACCCCGAGCAGCGGTCACGCGTATTGACCAGGCGTCTCAATCGGATGCAGGTATCCCGCCGCTACGATTACGTCGTCCTGGACTGTGGCCCGTCGCTCAATCTGCTCAATCAGAATGCCCTGAGCTATGCCGACGAGGTAGTGATTCCCGTGACCTGCGATTACCTGGCCCTAGTCGGAGTCAAGCAGGTTCTGCACACGATCAAAGATATCGAGCGACACCTGCACCATGCAGTCCGCATTTCAGCCGTCCTGCCGACATTCTACGACGGCCGCACCCGGCTGGCCCGCGAGGTGCTCGGCACTCTCCAGGGCCACTTCAAAAGCAAATGCCTCGAACCGATCCGGCTCAACACCCGGCTCGCCGAAGCACCCAGCCACCGCAAGACCATCTTCGAATACGCACCCCAATCCCATGGCGCCCAGGACTACAACCGCGTCGTCGACTGGTTGCTCGCGACAACTGCCAATCAGGAGACATCGGCGCGAACCACTGCAGCAGCGTGACGCCAGAGGTACCATGAACGACAGCAAGAGTCTCAGACACAATCCGCTCAGCGAAAGCGACGCTATTCTTTCGGAAGATTTCTACGGCCGGGGCCAGGACGAGCATGCGAAACCAAAGCGCCAGCGACGCTCGACCAAACCAAAACCGACTCACTACAAGGTGATTTGCATCTCAATGTACATCAAAGATATCGAGAATCTCGAGGCCAAGGTCGCCGAGCTCAAGCGCCGCGGCCATACCAAGGCCAACAAATCCCAGCTGATCCGCATGGCACTCAACCAGGTCGATCTGGATAAACTGTCCCTGCCCCAGCCGTGACCGATCGAAAAGTCGGCCGCTCTCACGTGTAGTCGGCCCCGGACAAGCCCGGGGGCTCGAGACCAGCCGTGACCGATCGAAAAGTCGGCCGCTCTCACTGCCCAGCGGACTGACGACTACCACGCAAACCTCGCGCCAGCCGTGACCGATCGAAAAGTCGGCCGCTCTCACTCTGTATGAACGTCGCTTCGCATCGCTTGCCCGGACATCCCGGCTGACTGCAGATCGACCCGTCTCACTGGCGATCGATGCCGCAAAGCCGCCAGCCGCCCTCATTGCCCGGAACCGTGACAGTCGGGACATGGCAGGGGATGTGGCGCGATATTTGACGGCACATAAGTTTCTCGAATGCTGCTACGCCGGGCTATCCAGAACCAACTTGGTCGCCAGTTCGCGCAGCTTCCTGACCAGAAGGTCGTTGATAGTGTCGCCGCGCCTCAGGCTCTCGAAGTAGGAATGGCTTAGTTCAGTGTAATCGCGGAAGTACTCGCCAAATTGTTGGTAATCGAGTTTCCAGATTAACTGGCTATTGTACTTGACAAACGAACCTATATCGATTGCACCGATCTTCTCTTCGAAGCGCTCGAGATAGCTTTCGTACTCTGTGAGCAGTTCGTCGCTCATGGCGGTCGAGTTGAACCATGACAGTGTACTAAAAATTTCTGCCAACCCCTACCGTGACCAGGTGGACTGTGTCTTTCCGTTTTGAACTGCCCTGCTGCCCGTTGAGGCCATTCCAATCGCTATTGGCATAGTTGAGGCGATAGCCCGCCTCGATGTCCAGGTTGGGCTTCCAGCGGTAGACAAAGTTGCCCGTCAACCAGACCACGAGAGTACCATCGAACGCGCCGTATTCGAGCATCTCGGTCTGTTTCCGGCTGGCCGCGAGTGCGATCAAGTTTAGCCCGACGTCGAAACCCATCTTTTCTCTGATCTGTGGGACGTCAGCTCGTACTCCAAGAGTGAGTCCCTGCAGAGCCTCCGATGGAAGACCGACAGGATTTTGGGCCGTGTCTTCCACATCGTGTACGCCGAAGAAACCGTAGTGGTAGCCGAGTCGGCCGTATACCACCAGACCGGTCGGGTGTTGGAAGTTGTAGCCGCCCAAAACGCCCAGGTTGATCTCGTGAGTGGTGAAGCCGATGTCGACAGCCGCCTGTCCCTGCTGTTCGACGCGGATCCCGGGGCTGGCGCGACTGCCGCGGTACGAGAGATCGACCCCGACCATGTACTTGGGTTTGTAGCGGTAGAGCAGCTCACCGCCGACCAGGAGAGTAGCGGCAGGGGATGAGATGTTATAGCCCTGCTGGCCTTGGGGGCGATACTCCTGCGAGAGCAGAGTATATCCGAGCCGCGCAATGCCCCGGCGCAGCATCTTGGGATACTGATAGGCCGGTTTGCTGACCTTGGAGACGTGAATCCAGCCGACCCCGCCGCTCGAGCCTCTGACCCGCAACCACTTGCCCGACTTGCTCGTGCGCAGAACCGTGAGTTCCATGCCCTCATCGACCCTCATCACAGTCCCGGACCGGCGCGATTTCTTCTTGTAGACACCGGCCTCCTCGACGATCACCTGCACGGTATTGGCTTTGTTCTTTTTCTTCTTGGTGTCGCCGTCGTCGTCATCGTCGAAGTCGTCATCGTTCTTGCGCTTCTTCTTCTTGCGCTTGGACTTGGCCGCGGTCCGGACTTCGCCGTCATCTTCCTCGAGCATATCCCCATCGTCTTCTTCGAGCAGTTCTTCATCGTCGCCCTCCTCGTCCAGCTCTTCAGCTTCGGCGTCGGCGTCTTCCTCTTCGAGGAAGTCGCTGTCATCCTCGTCCTCTTCCATGTCGACGACATCGCCACCGACGCGGTCGCGTGGCGCTGCCGTGGCCCAGCCGCGCCGCTTGGAGCGACCGGTGACAAATGGGCTGCGGCGGTTCACTCGCGTCCTTGTCCGCGCACTTCGAGTGGCTGTGAGCGAGGTTCGCGTCATCCAGCCAGTGCGTCCCTTGTAGCGGACCTTGACCCATCGCCCGTCGGATTTGATGATCTTCACGGCGACCCTGGCTGGTACCTGCACCAGCACGGGGGAACTCTCGCCCTGCCTTTTATAAACTTTGGTCTTCTTGGTGGTGGTTCTTGTCTCGGCGTTTGCTGGAGTGGCCTGCAAGGCACCAACAAGCAAGAAGACCCCGGCAGTGGCCGTCAGGATATTTCGGGTTTTGACCTTGCTCATGGTTGCTTCCTCACCAGATCATTACAACCAGTATGCCGAAATGATAACTTATTGAAATCATAGATCGCGGAAAAATAGTATGCGGCTCGCAGCCCCCGAGGAGCCCGCCCCCACCAGCTGAAACTAGTTGAAATTTATAAGTAATTTTGTGGTCTGTTGCGGCTTGACATGGGGTTTTTCCCCCACCTACACAAGCTCCGGGGGATTGCCGTGTAGGGGCTGTGTAGCCGAGAAACGAGTGAGACTTGAGCGTGTGGGGGAAGGATCGGTCGGCAACTCGACGTATAAGAGTAGGATTGTGGAAGTGCGGATCGCGCGACCCTGGAGTTCCCATTCATGGCGCCTACAGACAAACGTTCGTATACCTCGGGACATTTTCTCTTCAACATTGATGACTCGCCGGCCTGGAGCTGGCTCAAGTCGGTCGACGGCGGGGTGGTAAAGGGCAACGTCGTCACCGAAAACGTCGGACCTGACACGCTGCATTTCAAACACATCACCACAGTGGAGATCGAGCCGCTGAGCGTAGAGGTTGGCATGTCGGCCAGCTCACCGATGTTTCGCTGGATCCAAGATTCGTGGAAGCGGCAGTTTTCGCGCCGCAACGGCTCGATCGTGCACGCCAATTTCCGCCTCGAATCGACTCTGGAGCAGTGGTTCACCGGCGCGCTCATTGTGGAGACGGTGTTTCCCACTCTCGACGCCAGCGACAAGAGCCCGGCCTATCTCAGCGTCAAGTTGAAGCCCGAATACCTCGAGATCAAGAAATCTGGAGGCGAGGTCGTCACCGGGGTCGAGGGTTCCAACAAACAGAAAATGTGGTTGCCGTCGATGTTCCGGGTCAACATCGACGGTATCGACTGCACGCGGGTGAACAAGGTCGAGTCGTTCACGGTGAAGCAGAAGATCAAGGAGATGTACATCGGCAACAACCGGTACCCCGAGCTCGAACCCACTGGCATCGAGTTTCCCAATCTGGTTTTGACCCTGCCCGCAGCGTTTGCCGATGACTTCATCACCTGGCACCAGAAATTCGTGGTTATGGGTGCGCGGGACAACGAGCATGAGAAACAGGGGTCCATCGAATTTCTCGATCCGGCCGGCGGCAAGCTGCCCATTTTCACTGTCGACCTGAAAAACGTCGGCATCAACAGCCTGGCCATCGAGAAGAGCGAAGCCAAGGCCGAGCAGATCAAGCGCTGCAAAGCCGAGCTCTACGTCGAGTCCATGGAGCTCAAGTACGGTCTGGGCCTCGAGTAGCTCTCTTATTCCACGCAAGGCCTACGGCGCGATCAGCTCGGCGACGCCGGTGCGGGCCAGCGAGCCGAGAAAGTGCGACGACTGGCTCTGCGCTGCGGGGACGTCGAACACCACGAAGTGGCCATCCGAATCCTCGAGCTGCTGGTACTGGGTCAGCACAGCAGTCACCTCGCCGCGATTGGCGCTGACCGGCGCCTGCACAGTCGATTGCCCGCGCAGCTCCAGCCCGGCGACGCCTGCCACCACGGGCTGGACCAGATCGGCGCCTATCGAGGTGGCCAGAGCCTCGATGCTGCGCAGCGGGGTAAAGCGATCGGTAAACCCCTCGCTTTGAAAAATGTGCTTGGGTGCGATTCCCGGGTAGGGCTCGCGCACGAAATACGGGCCGTAGACCACCGGATCGGCGCGGTCCACAAACGCCTGCAACATGGCCAGGACCGGGTTGAACTCATCGACCGGATCGTCGCGAATGATCGTGGACACCAATCCTGCGATATCAAATGGCTCGGTTTTGAGAGTCATCGACAGGTAGAGGAGACCGCCGGCTCCGCTCAGCACGGCACCGCGGACGTGCGGCTCGTGGGCCAGAAATGGCGGACCGGTGAGACCGCCTTGGGAGTGGCCGAAGAAATAGACCCGATCGGGATCGAACTGGATCGCGGTGCCGTCCGGTGCAGTCCTGTTGCCGAAATTGCGCACGAGGCGGACCATCTGAAACAGATCGGCGGCGCCCTGCAACGTGTTGTCGCGGGCTGCCAGCGGGTTCAGAAAGTTGAAGAAGAGAAGCTCGGGCGAGCTGCCCGCGGGGATTCTGGGCTCGTGCATGACCTGGTCGGTCGACATCACGGCCAGTCCTTGCTCGGCCAGTCGCGCGGCCACTCCGCTCCTCTGAAACGAGTGATAGTCGCCGCCTGTGCCGTGAGAATACAAGACGACTGGCCAGCCGGCTGGCGGGATCGGGCCCTCGGGCACGGTGAACGAAAACCGCAGGTCCTCGATGCGTTGAACGATGGGTTTGCCGGTAGCCGCATCGATCTCGATGTCACCGCCGTCCTCGACCCGGCGGTGCGGCGGTGACCCGCGCTGAAAATTGGCATTGTCGAACTGGCCATCGTACCAGCGATGGGTATCGAAATTTGAGACCAGGGTGATGTCGCGAGGCTGGCGCGGCTGTCCTTCGTGAATGACCTGGCGCAGTTGGCCGGCCAGCGACGTGGCGTCTTGTGTGGTGAACACCGAGGCCGAGATCACGTCGCTGCGCCCATCGCCGCCCGGCTCGTCCAGCCACGATAACAGCGGGGCGTACACATCCCGGGCCCCGGCCACCGCGGGGTCGTCGGACGGCAACTCGTCGAGCACGGCGAGCATGTCGGGCGCTGCACTGATCGCAGAACCATCTCGGGCTCGCAGCCGGCGGGTCACCACCAGGGCATAGGTGGTTTTTTCGGCCAGTACAAAGCCGGGATAGGGCAGCGCGGCGAGCCAATTTCGGCCGATCGCCTCGCCGTGGCGCTCCTCAAAGCGAAATAACAGCGGGATGCGCTCGCCAAAACGCGGCGACTCGCCATCGACGTTCACCATGTATACCGACGCCTCCCCGGCCAGCGAATCGTCTGGACTCTCGGGCAACGATCGCGGGTCGATCGGATCGCTGAACCGCACATGGCTGGCCGCCGATACGCTGAAACCGCGCAGATGGCCTTGAATGCTGTCGATATAGATCTCGAGAAGCGCATTGGGCCGGGGATAATCGGACAGATCGATGGTTCCGAGTGTCCGGTCGGCGAGACGCACGTCATTGGGAAATGGCAGGGCGTAAAAACCCGATTCCGATGACGCGCCTGCTCGCGGCAGGTCAAAAAGGGCCTGCGTAGCCCCATCTGTCTCGCTGGCTGTACAGCCAGCCACGGCCAACACCGACAGAAGAGCCAACCAGTCACGTACGCGCATGGCGGTTCCAGGCATGGTCAAGTTCCCCCTGTGATTTGCCATCGGGCCAGAATACCCGCGCCCAGCCGGTCAAGACCAGCGAAAAGACCGGTCATCCGACCATCGTAAGATGTATGACCTTTTTTATCCGGGGTCGAGGGCTCTAGTCTTCGTCGATTTGTTCGAGGAAACGCTTCATCAGGCCATCGATCATGAGATTGCGCTGATTTTCATCGTATTTGGCATCGCGCCAGCCGGACACGGTGCTGTTGTAGCTTGCCTCGGTTTCCCTGATGATCGTCTTGTACAGGCTCACCTTGCGGATGATGTCTTTTTGGTTGCGAAAGAAGTACGACACCATCGAGGCTCCGGCTGCGACCGTGAGCACCATGCCGAGTGGTCCGCCGATGGCGTACTTCAGACCCACGCGTAGGGCGAGCACGGCAGCTGCGCCGATGGCCACTTTCTTGGTGCCCGAGCCCTCGATCATCGAGTCCTTGGCCAGGGCCAGGGTGGTCTGTCCGCTGGCGATCAACAGGGCGATAAAATTGCCCCGCCGCTTGGTCCAGCCCCGATCGTAATACTCGCGGATACCGACCTTCAAAAACGAGTCGAAGTCGTCGTAGATGCTGATTCCGCTGTGCCCATCGCGCTGGTCTGCCTGGCCGGAGGTCCGTTCTGTGCTCATCGATGGCAGTGTAGCCCGGATCGACGAGAATTGCTCTTGCGAGCAGCCTGAGCCGGTCGGCCGGGCCGACCGGCCCAAAATAGCTAATCGCTTGATTTTTCAATAGATTCGTCGGGATTGCCAGGACCAAAAAGGCCTTCGTTGACATCGGAAAGGTCGTCGCACACAGTCAAAGGCATGAGGAACTACGCGTCGCTTGTGGCGGCGGCCCTAGTAGTCTTGCTGGTCCGCGACGCGGATGCGAGTTTGGCCGGCGGCAAGAGCAAGTTCATTCGCGGCGACTACAGTGGTGCCCGGGCCGAGTTCAGTCGGGTGCGTGGCAAGGATCGGCCCGAGGCCGAGCTCTTTCTGGCCCGGATCGATGTTCGTGTCGGCCGGTACGAGGCGGCCGAAAAACAGGCCCAATCACTGACTGCAGCGAGCGATGTCGGAGTGGCCGGAGCAGCGCGGGTCTTGCTCGCCGAGATCTACCGCACGACCGGGCGCTACCAGGCGGCGCGCCGCGAGCTCGAACCCATGGTTGCGGCCCAGTCCGACCAGTTGCGGGCCCGGTACATCCTGGGCCTAGTCTATCGCGACCTGGGCCAGATCAAGCGTTCCGAGCCGCTTTTCGAGATGTTTTTTTCCGACTGGAACGCCGGCAAGATCAAAGAAGACGACGCCGAAGCATTGTTTTACGTTGCCGAGGCAGCGCGCTATCTATCCGCCTTCGAGGACGCCAACAACAGTTTCCGCGACGCGGTCCGCCTCGACGGCAATTTACTCGAGGCCAACTTGCGCTGGGGCGATTTTGGCCTGGAGAAGTATGCGGTGGGGCTGGCCGAGCAGAGTTTCGACGAGGTCCTCAAGATCGACGCCCATCATCCCGACGCCCACAACGGCATGGCGCGGGTCAAACTCGAGCAGAACTACGATCTGGCCGCGGCGTTGCACCATCTGGGGAAAGCCCTGGCGGTAAATCCCAAACACATCCCGTCGCTGCGCACCCGGGCCAGTGTGGAGATCGACCAGAACCAGTGGGATGCTGCCAAGGCGACGCTTGCCGAGGTATTTGCGGTCAATCCCTCGGACTTTCGCGGCCGTGCTCTACTGGCCACCATCCACTGGCTGCGCGACGATCTCGCCGCCTACGAGGCCGAACGCCGCCGGGTACTGGCTGCCAATCCGGCGTTTGCCGAGTTCTTTCACATCGTGGCCCGCAGCGCAGTGCGCGAGCATCGCTACAAGGAGGCCATAGCCCTCGAGCACGAGGCGATCAAAGTCGATCCCAAGTACTACGAGGCGATGGGGGCTGTGGGCACTGGATATCTGCGGCTGGGCGAGGAGAAACGAGGCCTGGAGTGGCTGCGCAAGTCGTGGGAGGGCGACGAGTACAACGTCCGCACCTACAACACGCTCAATCTGTTTGAAGAGGAGATCCCCAAGCAGTACAGCTTTGTCCAGAGCAAATACTTCAAGTTCCGCTATCCCAACCAAGAAAAGGCGATTTTGCGCCGTTATATCGAGCCTTTGCTCGAGCGCGCCTTTGAAGACATGGTTGCGCGCTACGGCTTCCGGCCCAGGACACCGATCGTCATCGAGCTGTTTCGCGACCCGCAGCACTACAGCGTGCGCACAGTTGGTCTGCCCAACCTCGGTGCGCTCGGCGTGTGCTTTGGCCAGGTCATCACGGCCATGTCGCCCACGGTTGGCGACATCAACTGGTCCATGGTCTTGTGGCACGAGCTGGCCCACGTCTTTGCCATTCAGTTATCCAACTCGCGCGTGCCGCGCTGGTACACCGAAGGTCTGTCCGAGTACGAGACGATCATTGCCCGACCCGAATGGCGGCGTGAGCACGATGCCGATGTGTATGCTGCGCTTCAGGCTGGCAAGCTGCCTTCGGTTGCCGAGCTCAACTACTATTTCATGAAGCCGAGCATGCAGCAGGTTGTCGTGGCCTACTATTTATCGGCGCTTACCATCGAGTACATCGTCCAGAACCACGGTTTTGCCCGGGTTGTCGAGGGGCTCAAATTATTCGGCCAGGGTGTCGAGACTGCCCAGGTGATCGAGCGTATCACCGGTCAGACCGTGGCCGAATTCGACGCTGCGTTTCGGGCTCAGCTCGAAACGCGTCTGGCTCCGTATCGGGGCACGTTTCGGTTGCCGACCGACGGCTATGATGATGTCAAAAAACTGGCTACAGCGGCCAGTGCCAGGCCCGATGATGTGGCGGCCCGGGCGGCGTTGGCGCTGGGGCATTACTACGACGGCAATGCTGCCGCGGCCCGGGCTGCGGCGGACGACGTTCTGGCTGTGGATGCCGGGAACAAGATCGCGCTCTACGTGAGCGCCGAGATCGCCCTGCGCGCGCGCGATGCCGATACTGCCGAGAAGCGCTATCGCGAGCTCATCGATGCGGGCGGCGACAGCTACGACGTGCGTGGTCGTCTGGCCATGATCGCGCGCCAGCGAGGCGATGTTGCCGAGGCCGAGGCCCAGCTCTGTGCAGCCAAGAAGCTGGATCCAGAGCGGGCCTATCCGTATATGGAGCTTTTCGAGATCTACAGTGCGGCCGGTCGCGACGACGAAGCCCTGGCCGAGCTCGAGACCTATGTGATGATCGAGCAGATGCAGTACGGCCCGATCAAGCAGTTGGTCGACGCCTACGCGGCCAAAAAGCGCTGGGCCGAGGTGCGCGCGTACGGCGAGCTGGCGGTCAACATCAACCTGACGGATGCGGCGTTATTTCTCGCCCTGGGCACCGGATATCTCGAGACTGGCGCGCCGGACAGGGCGCTTTTTGCCTTTGACAGCGCGCTTCTCGTCACGCCCCGGTTGCGTCGTCCCGCCCTGGCCCACATCGGCCGCGCCCGGGCTTTTTTGGCCAAAAAACAGCGCCGCAAAGCCCGCGCCGAGGTCAAAAAAGCACTCGCTATCGAGCCCGAAAACGCCGCGGCCCTGGCCCTGAAAAAACAGCTGCGCTAGCCCATGCTCACCCGCATGGCAATAACATCGTCGAAGAGGAAGTTTAAGCTAACCAGCACGAGATACCCCTTTACTTGAACTTGGCGATCATGTCCTTGATGCCGGGGATCGTATGCACTTGATACTCATGATGGGGATCAAAGTACTGGATCAATGATTTGGAGCGCTCGCCAGCAATGATGGTAAAATAGTACATCTCGTAGCCGGGTGCTGCAACACACGGATGATAGCCCTTGTCAATGGCGATCGTGCTCCGGTTCTTGATGTGATAGATGGGGCCAAAGTCGTCTTCATGTTCGTACAGGAACTGGGCTCCAAAACCCTGATCCGGGTTAAAGCGAAACTGGTAGACTTCCTCGTAGCGAGTCTCCTGCGGGGGGCGCTCGGCATCATGTTTATGCGGGGGAAAGCCCGACCAACCGCCGGCCCCCACGGTAAAGAGTTCACTGACCAACAACCGCCCGCGATTATCGGCGTTGGCCTGGCCGAGAATATGTTTGATCTTGCGGTGGGTTTTGGTGTCGTCGCTGCCGTATTGTACCTGATCGCTGTGTTCAGGCTTGACTTCAAAAGGCCTGAGCTGTTCTTCATATCGACCACCGGCGATCAGTACATCGGCTCTTTCACAACTACCGGTGATTTGCACCTCCATGCCGACCGGCACATACACTGCAGCAGGGTTGCCATCCCAGACGTTTTTGCGCACGCCCACGTTCTCGAACACCTGATCTCCCACGGTGATGTTGCAAGTACCACCGGCCAGTACCACCGCCGACTCATAGCCGTCCAGCCGGTACCGATGGCTTTGTCCCCTCTGTAAAAAGACCTGGTTAAAATAGAGCAACGGAGTAGTGTCGTCGTTCACATCGATGATTGGCTCATTGTTGTTGTCATAACCAGGAATATGCTTACCCATCGTATCTATCCTTGAGCTGTGGATCGTGAGCGAGTGTCGTATGTGCCGAGCCTGCTCGTTGGGCGTCGTGCAGACGCTCATCCCTGTTGTGGATGATTATCGGTTTTCGCTCGGGCACTTCTCGCTCGGCGAGAAACGCTGTGAGCTCTGCGAGAGTCGGCGCCGCCTCGGTACAACTGTCGCGGGAACGTTGATCGCCGCTGCTGCCGAGCCCATCGTTACCCCCTTGTGGAGGCCATGACCATACAACAAAGCGTAGACCAGCGCCGCGATGAAGGAATCGCCGGCGCCAAACGGCTTCTTGCTGGTGACCGGGAAGATTCCGTGCGCAAAGCACTCGCCATTTCGGCGATAAATCTTGCAACCCAGCTCGCCGGCCTTGATTATCAGCACCTGGGTTGCGCCCTGCAGATAGCGAACGGCGGTCTTATCGTCGTCCCGATTGCCCCGATCCACCAGATACTCCACTACATCGAACTCTTCCCGGTTACCGAGCACGATGTCCGACCGGCTCGCGGCCAGCTGGTAATAGAGGGCCGAATCTTCCGGGGAGTTCCAGGAATAGGCCCGGTAATCGAGATCCAGTATCACCGGGGTGCCGGCACCGCGGGCATAGTCGATCGCCAGCAGCGTCGCCTCTCGCGATGGGCTGGCCGAAAGCGCTGTTCCGGTCACGATCAGCACCTTGGCTGCGGCAATATAATCGGGATCGATCTGGCTCCCTTTCAGCGTCAGATCCGCTGCGTTGTTGCGGTAGATGACCACTTCACAGCAGCTGGGTTTCATCTCGGTGATGGCCAGACTGGTCCTGGAGCCGGAGCTGTCCACCTTTATTCCCTGCAGATCGACCCCCATGCGGTCGAGGTAGCTGCATACGTAGCGCCCCAGGCCATCGTCGGATACGCAGCTTATCAAGCCCGGTTTTGCGCCCAGTTTGGCCAATGCCACGGCGATATTGGCCGATGCGCCTCCGACATATTTGGCGAAGCCGGACACATCCGCCATATCGGTGTTCGCTTCGTGGGCGTATAGATCCACGCCCGCCCGGCCCAAACAGATCGCATCAATGGGTCGGTTGGTTGGAATGTTCAGCTCGCTCATCAGAATTTCACCCAGGTGGCCCCGTTATCGGCTGATTCTACACAGCGCTCCAGCAGGCGAACCCCATCGATTCCAGCATCGATATCGGGATACCAGGTCTGCGCCAGTGTCGCCTGATCGTCCTGGTCGGCCGCCTTCATGGCAATGGCAAATCTCGTGTACAGGTTGGCCCAGGATTCAAAGAAACCCTCGGCATGGCCGCCACCGATGCGGTGACAGGCGATCGCAGGATCATCCTGATACAGATAGCTCATGCCCCGCTCCAGGATCCGAGCCGGCTCTCCCTGCACTTCATAGCGCAGTTGATTGGGGTATTCATCCCACCATTCGAGACTGGCTCTTTCGCCGACGATGCGGATTTTTTGCTGGTGCATGGAGCCGGCATTGATGCTGCTAGCCCACAGAGTACCGACCGCGCCATTGGAGAAATGCATCAGCACATGGGCATTGTCCTCCAACGGCGCTCGGGACTTGACAAAGCTCTGCCGGGTACAGAGAAGCTCCTCGACCTCGAGCCCGGTCATCACCTGAGCCAGGTAAAAAGCGTGGGTCCCAATATCACCCAGTACATATGTCGGACCGGATATCTGGGGATTCATTCGCCATCGAGCGCCTGGGCTGTGCGTCTCCACTGCCGTGCTATGAAAGCCGTGGGCGAATTGCATATTGACCACACGTACTTCGCCGATATCTCCGCGACGGATCATCGCCCGGGCCTGATGCACCATCGGAAAGCCGGTATAGCCGTACATCACTCCGAAAACCTGCCCGCGCTCCGCGGCCAATCGCTTGAGCTCCTCGGCTTGTGCCACGGTAAAGGTCACCGGCTTTTCACAGACCACATGGAGCTCCGCGAGCAGCGCCGCCTTGGAGATTTCATAATGAGTGCTGTTGGGAGTGGCGATGGAAACCGCCTCAATACCGTCTGCGCGCCTGGCCTCGGATTCGAATAGGGCCCTGTAATCGGCGTAACAGCGCTCAGGCGCCACCCCCAGTGAACGACCGAAATCGACTCCCCGATCTGGATCGATGTCAAAGGCACCCGCCATCAGTTGAAATAAACCATCGCGGGCTGCTCCGGCACGGTGAGCGTAACCGATTTCACTGCCGCGCCCGCCGCCGACCATGGCCCAGCAGATGGGCTTTGCAAAACGCCGCTCTTCGGAAAACACGTTCTCTACCCCCTATACACCACGACGCTGATGCTTCCGACCTTCACCAAAATCACCGATTGCGTTTTTGGTCCGCTCGTCCCGTGTCACGTCCGGCAATCCCACTTCGCACCAGCAATCACAGGTGGACCACTGGGTCGGGTCGATGTCGACCACGATCACGTAGGTGCGGTCCGCCGCCTTGGCACGTGCAAACGCCGCATCGAACTCCGCCATGCTGGTCAGTTTCTCGCTGAGCGCACCGGGACCGATCGAGGTGGTGGCGATGCCGATACGGCGGCGCCTGTTGGCCCTGGCATATGCAATGGCTGCCATCGCCATGGACTGCTGGTTTTGTCCGCGCCATGCAGGGAGCTGATCCTCGACGTTTTTGAGCTGCTGGCCCAGACACGTGACATTGCCATGGCCAAAGATCGCAAACGAACCCCCGAACAGATGTTCGATCTGATCGCCGATCGCTATTTTCTGCGCTACCAGGTACCTCACGAGCGCTTCAGCGAGCGTCAAGCGAACGGTTTTCATACGCGTTACCTTGCATTTCTTTCATCGGAGCTGGCGGGGCAGCTCGTGCAGGACAGGGATGCCACAACCCGGGCACCATAAGATACTCGCCGTGAGACTTGCAAACGTTTTCATTGAATCGCCACAAAATTTGCATCCAACCCCGCGAATCTGCCGGTTGGGGAGTCTTTCCTGTTGACATGATGCAAACGTTTTCAGATAGTCGATGAGATCATCGGAACCAATACAGGAAACTCATGAGGCTCCGCCTATCCAACGCCCCTTGTTCCTGGGGGATTGAAGTTGCTGACAATTCCAGCAATCCGCCATGGGTGCAGGTACTCGGCGAAATATCACAGGCTGGATACGAGGCCACAGAGCTCGGTCCGCTGGGTTACCTTCCCACCGAACGCGAAGTGCTCGAGAAAGCGCTGGCCGAGACCCATTTGCAATTGATTGCAGGCACGATCTTCAAGCACCTGCACGATGTGTCGCAGCGTCGGGCGATTTGCGATTACACCCACGCTACCTGTCGCGTGCTGCAGCCACAAGGCGCCACGTATATGGTGGTAATCGATCGTGTCTGCGCACCGCGAACCGCTCAGGCCGGACAGGTCGATACCGCGGACCGGCTTGCTCCTTCCCAGTGGAAGGAGATGATGAAGACCATCACAGAAGTGTCGCTGATCTGCCGGGAGTACGGCATCACGTCGGTACTCCATCCCCATGCTGGAACCTACATTGAGTACCGAGACGAGGTGGATCGGGCTATGGATGATTTGGACCCGGAGCTGGTCAAGCTCTGTGTGGATTCCGGGCACAGTGTCTATGCTGGCATCAACCCGTCCGAGCTGATCAGTACCTATGGAGATCGCGTCGAGTATCTACATTTCAAGGACATCAACGGACCGATACACAACAGAGTCAAAACGGAAGGCATCGATTTTTACAGCGCTATCGGTGAAGGGGTTTTTTGCCCCATCGGCAGCGGCTGTGTCGATTTTGCCGGACTGCGCCAGGCCCTGCAGGAGATCGGCTACGACGGCTGGGTTACTGTCGAGCAGGATGTCGATCCCAACCTGAGCTACAGTTCGCTGGACAATGCCCGGGAAAGTCTGGCCTTTATTCGGGACAGGCTCATGCCAGAGACAGCGGCCTCCCAGCCGCAAACGGGGACAACACACGTCCATTCGATGCCGAGGTAACCCTCGTTGAGCCCGACCAATCCAGCCGCAAACCGACCGGCCAGAACCAACGGCAAGGTCACAGTAATCGAAGTGGCCGCCGAAGCCGGCGTATCTGTTTCAGCCGTATCTCGCGCGTTTAATCCGAATGGCAGTTGCTCGGACAAGATGCGCAAGAAGGTATTCAAGGCCGCGGAGAAGATCGGTTACAAGCCCAATCGGCTCGCTCGGGGGCTCAAGTCCCGTTCCAGTCTGATCGGCATCTTGGTGACCGATTTTGATAACCCGGCCTACCTGGCCATCCTGAGCGACTTCACTTCTGCGATCCAAAAGAGGAACTGCCACAGCCTGCTGATCAATGCCAGTCAGCAGCTCAACATTGCCGAGGCGGTTGAATTGGTCATGCAGTACCAGGTCGACGGGCTGATCGTCACGTCCACCACCCTCCCGCAGAGACTGGTCGAAGCGTGTCAAAAGCAGAATACCCCGGTGGTGATTTTCGGCCGCCGCTCCCGGGAAAACCTGGCCACCGTGGTTTGCTGCGACAACGTCATCAACGGGCGAATGGCAGCAGATTTGCTGCTGGACGCGGGCTACCACTATCCCGCCTTTGTCGGCGGGCCGATCGGGGTCTCGACAACCACCGACCGGCAGCGCGGATTTATCAATCGCTTGATCCAGCGCGGTTGCGATCATTGGACAGTCTGCGAAGGTGGTCGCCACAGTTATGACGCCGGGTTTGAAGCGACCTGCAAATTATTTCGCGCCCGGGATCGCCCTGATGCGATATTCTATGCTGACGATATCATGGCCTGCGGAGGCATGGACGCCATTCGCTATGAGCTTGGCCTCCGGGTTCCAGAAGATGTTGGCATTATTGGTGTGGACGATATTCGTCTCGCCTCGAGCCGCGCTTACAACCTGACCACCATCCGCCAGCCATTTAGCGACATGGTAAACACCACCGTGGACGCGCTTTTTGAACATATCCACAACAAAGATTTGCCACCGAAGCATATTACTATGCCCTGCACATTGATCGTACGCAGTTCGACGCGCGCCCCGGGAATCGGGGCCGCACAGAATTGAGCGTGCCCTCAAGAGAAGCGGCTGCCACCCATGGCGCGAGGGATTCAGTCAGGGGGTGGCAACGCTTGCAGTTGCACGAGACAACGCTCCATCCGTCGGGCCATCGGGCTATCGGGGCGTCGTTGAGGACTTCAAGTACCTGCGCGTTGCCCGAAGAGGGCCGACGACGCCACAAGACACAGGCCGCGGCACTCTGCACGGCCGCTTGAACGCGTTCGGAGCTGTGCCTGCCGCCGCGTTAGCTGATTGGCGAGTGGGTGAAATCCGTCATTGTCCCTCCAACTGTTCCAATAGACCGACCCTCGGAACTATCAAGGAGTTCCAGCTTCTCGTTTCCCATCCCGCTTTGCTTCGTCGCCTTCGCTACGCTACCACCCTTGCGCTTTGTGTTCGTTCCAGTGGGCCCGAGCACAACTCCCACGGGACTGAGCCCGGTCGCCGGGTGCCCCGAGCCGGATTTCGGGTGGAAACAACGAGATCTCTCAGATTCCTGGTGGACGCGCCGCAAGCGTGGCCCCGCCTGCCGACACTGGCGGGACCTCCAGCTCTGGCGTGGCGAGCATGAGGGCAAATTTTCCCCATCTCCGATCTTTGCAATAGAACCTTGCGAAGAGAGTGAACGCCGGCGGACGTGATGTAAGGGCGTGTAATTGACTTGTTTTGCTGTGCCTGCCAGTATAGCGTGTGGAAGCGTTCGACAGCGGAGTTAATGATCGGGGCCATCCATGTGTGGGGAATTCGAATAAATCAAGACAGCCTCATTTGTTGCGCGCAGCGATACCATGGACCGAGGAGCCGTATGCGGTAGTCCGCCAGTACAGATATATGAAAGCATTGAGTTGGTAACGGCCCGGGCCATGTAGCCCTTTTGAGCGAGTTGACGGCTGAGCTCGATCTGCACCGCGCATACCGTAGTTGGAGTGAAGATGAGTTTGTTTGCAGATGCAGTAGGAGAAACCATGTTCAGGTATCTTGCAACGTGTGGAGTGTTGTTTCTCGTCCTGACCGCACCAGTGTTATTCAGTGGCGGATGTAGCGGTAGCCAGAGCACAGATTGCCCTGATGGACTGATTTGTCCGCCGGGTACCCAGTGTGCAGCGAATCAGTTGACCTGTATCGAGGGTGACTGTGGCAACGGGTTTCAGGAACGCGACGAAGGGTGTGACGACGGCAATGTACTGCCCGGCGATGGCTGCAGTAGCATTTGCCAGAAAGAGGAGTGCGGCAACGGGACCGTCGACCCCAACGAGCAGTGCGATCCGCCCGGGAACGGCTGCAGCGACGCTTGCAAGTTCGAGAGGTGCGGCAACGGCACGATCGACCCGGAGGAAGAATGCGACGGCGACTCCGCTGTATGCATCGATTGCCTGCTGGCCATCTGCGGCAACAATCGCACGGATCCGGGAGAGAGCTGCGATGATGGCAACGACAACGATCTTGACGCCTGCAATAACGCCTGTTCCGGATCGGCGGTGTGCGGAAATAACGTCGTCGATCCCTTCGAACAGTGCGACGACAGTAATGGCAACAACAACGACGATTGCGTGATCATTCCGAGTCCGGATAGCGACGTTACCGACGGCGGGGTGATGGATCCCAGTACGGACGCAGGGGCGGGCGGCTTTGGCCACTTCCTGTGTTTGGCGGCTCGGTGCGGTGACGGTTTCGTGCACGATCAGCAGTCGGGTACCGAGGAGTGCGACGGTGATGGGGAAGGCGTTCCAGGGGAGACCGCCGAATGCGATGTCGACTGTACTCGAGCCGAATGCAGCGACGGTGTGGTCAACACGAGTGCCGGCGAACAGTGTGACGACAGCAATGGCAACAACAATGACGGATGCCTGAACACGTGCCAGATCGCCACCTGTGGCGACGGGTTTGTGCATGCGGGAACCGAGCAATGCGACGGTGATGGGGCCGGCACCCCGGGTCCGACCGAGCAGTGCGACGCGGACTGCACGTTGGCGGTATGCGGCGACGGCATCGTAAACCAGGCAGCCGGTGAAGAATGCGATGGGGATGGCCTGGGCCTTGGAGGGGAAACAGAGGAGTG